>JANXYK010000045.1 GCA_025350055.1 Gammaproteobacteria bacterium
AACTCGCCTGGGCCTCCAGCAACGGAATCGTGTTGATCAGGACCGTCGGATTCGGAATCAGCGCTGTTGCCTGCCGAAGTGCCGCCAGCGCCGCTCTTGCCTTGACGCAGGCCTTGAGCACCGCCCTGGTCTCCAGATCGACGGCTGGCGGCAAGTCCGGCAGGTCGTTGTAGGGTCGAGAGGGGTGGAAACTCATATGTCGAAAATTATCAGAACTATCGACATTAGGCCATTGGTTTGTCGATGCGATCGACATCACTCACTTAAAGCCGTCGCGGCGGCATGCGAGTCAGCCTGAGCCGGCTCGAGACGCTATGAGACTTCGTGAGATCTCTCGACTCTCCAAAATCACCGGAATCTCGGTGGAGAATCTCGTAAACTATTGATATTTAAAGACAAACTTGGCGGAGAGAGAGGGATTCGAACCCTCGAAGGGCTTTTGACCCTTACACCCTTAGCAGGGGTGCGCCTTCGACCACTCGGCCATCTCTCCGTCACGCCCGAAATCTATTGAGAATCAACAGGTTGAGGTGGCCAACGGCCCTCCCCCAGGCAGGGGCGCCATGATACTGGCGGCTAGAGGGAAGGTAAAGGCGGGGACGCGGCGGCAGCCGCGAAACTGGGCAGCTACTGCGCGAGCGCGCCTTTCATGTGCACGGCTTCGGGCTCGGCTTCCGAGCCTTCGCTCTTGATGCGCTCGAAGATTTCTTCACGTTGTACCGAAACGCTGCGCGGCGCGTTCACGCCCAGGCGCACCTGGTTGCCTTTGACGCGCAGCACGGTGATGGTGACCTCTTCACCGATCATCACCGACTCGCCGACACGGCGGGTGAGAATCAACATTCTTCTACCTCCAGACGGCAGGCCACCCACTCCGCAGATCCAAAATCACGAAACTTGTTTACAGTATGCCAGTGCGCAATGAAACTTAGAGCGTTAGTTCGAGAATAAACTTCAGGACAGAATGGGGACTAACGGTACGCCTTCAATGCAACCGTGATCATTAATATTTGACAATTGAGCCGCAGGCGCGCAGCCCCACAAATCACAGCCGACCTCGTCGTCGCTCAAGCCCCTTTTCCACCCAGTTTTTCCCGCACCCGCTGCACAACGCTCGCGAGTGCGGCATCGAGCGCAGCGGGATTGGTGCCACCGGCCTGTGCAAAGTCGGGACGACCTCCGCCCTTGCCGCCTACTTGAGTGGCGATCGCACCCACAAGTTCCCCGGCTTTGATTTGCGCGGTGCGATCAGCAGTAACGCCCGCGACCAACTGCAATTTGGTGGGTGATTCGACTGTGGCCAGCACGATGATCGCCGAACCGAGGCGGCTCTTGAGCTGATCTACTGCACTGCGCAACGAATTCGCGTCCGCGCCCTCGACACGTGCCGCAATGACTTTCGTGCCAGCAACATCGACCGCGCCAGCAGCAAGATCGGTGCCCTGCCCCGAAGCAAGTTTGTCCTTGAGCGCGCGGATCTCGCGCTCCTGCACTCGCACACGCTCGAGCGATTCGCGCACTTTGCCGGCGAGGTCTTCGCGCGAGCCGCGCACCAGCGCTGCGACATCGCGCAGCAGCGTTTCGCCATGCGCGAGGTAGTCGAGCGCTGCCTCACCAGTCACGGCCTCGATGCGGCGCACGCCGGCAGCGACGCCGGATTCGCTGATGATGTGCAGCAGGCCGATGTCGCCGGTGCGGCTCACATGCGTGCCACCGCACAACTCGACCGAGAAATTGCCGAAGTTGAGCACGCGCACTTCGCTCTCATATTTCTCGCCGAACAGCGCCATTGCACCGGCAGCTACCGCAGTGTCGTAGGGCATCACGCGAGTGTGCGCCTCGGCATTGGCGCGGATCTCGGCGTTGGCCAGCCGCTCGATCTGCGCCAGCTCATCACTGCTCACGGCCTGGAAGTGCGAGAAGTCGAAACGCAGGCGATCGGGCGCGACCAGCGAACCCTTCTGTGTGACATGCGTGCCCAGCACCTTGCGCAGCGCGGCGTGTAGAAGATGCGTGGCAGAATGATTGAGACGGATCGTCGCGCGACGTGCGCCATCGACCTGCGCATGCAGGCTATCGCCCACGCGCAGCGTGCCGCTCACGAGCTGGCCGCTATGCACGTAGGCATGACCACTCTTGTGCGTATCGCCGACGAGGAATCGCACCACGCCGCTGCCGCTCGCGCCCGCGCCTGTGCCTGTGCCTGTGCCAGTCAGCTCGCCGGTGTCGCCCACCTGGCCGCCGGACTCTGCATAAAACGGCGTGCGCGCCAGCACCACAGCGCCCTTCTCGCCCGACTTGAGCTCGCTCAAGGCAGCGCCATCGCGCAGCAGCGCGACCACGGTGCTGTCGCACTCGAGCGTCTCGTAGCCGGCAAAATCTGTGTGTGCGGCGATGTCAGTAGCCGAGCGCTGATCGACGCCAAACTTGCTCGCGCCGCGCGCGCGCGCGCGCTGCGCTTCCATCGCCTGCTCGTAGCCTGGCATGTTGACCTGGAAGCCGCGTTCGCGCGCGATGTCGGCGGTGAGGTCGGGCGGGAAGCCGTAGGTGTCGTGCAGTTTGAACACCACCTCGCCCGGGAGCTGTTTGCTGCCGGCGCGGAATTCCGCTTCGAGCAACGCCATGCCCTTGGCCAGCGTCAGCGAGAACTGCGCCTCCTCGGCCATGAGCACACGCTCGATCTGCGCCACACGCTCCACGAGTTCGGGATAGGCCTCGCCCATGACGCGCGCCAGCACGGGCACCACCTTGTAGAAGAACGCCTGTTCCTGGCCGAGCTTGTAGCCGTGGCGAATCGCGCGGCGCACGATACGGCGCAGCACGTAGCCGCGGCCTTCGTTCGAAGGCACCACGCCATCGCTCACGAGGAATGCGCAGGCGCGGATGTGATCGGCGATCACGCGTAGTGAAGGCGAGCCCAGGTCGGTGGCGCCCGTGACCTGCGCTGCGGCGGCGATCAGGTCGCGGAACAGGTCGATGTCGTAGTTCGAGTGCACGCCTTGCATCACGGCGGCAAGGCGCTCGAGGCCGGCGCCGGTATCGACCGAGGGCTTGGGGAGCGGCGTGAGCTTGCCGTCGCTCGAGCGCTCGTACTGCATGAATACCAGGTTCCAGATCTCGACGTAACGGTCGCCGTCTTCGTCGGGCGAACCGGGCGGGCCGCCGGCAATCTCGGGCCCGTGGTCGTAGAAGATTTCGCTGCAGGGTCCGCAGGGACCGGTGTCGCCCATCGCCCAGAAATTCGAGGATTCACCCAGGCGCGTGATGCGCTTCGGGTCCACGCCGGCCTCGCTTTCCCAGAGAGCGGCGGCCTCGTCGTCGTCTTTATACACGGTGACGTACAGGCGATCGCGATCGAGCTTCAGTGTGCCGGTGACGAATTCCCAGGCAAAGCGGATCGCGTCACGCTTGAAATAGTCGCCGAAGGAAAAATTGCCCAGCATCTCGAAGAAAGTGTGGTGGCGCGTGGTGTAGCCCACGTTCTCGAGATCGTTGTGCTTGCCGCCGGCGCGTACGCAACGCTGGCTGGTCACGGCGCGCTGGTAGGCGCGCTTGTCCTTGCCGAGGAACACATCCTTGAACTGCACCATGCCGGCGTTGGTGAACAGCAGCGTGGGGTCGTTCCCCGGCACCAGCGACGAGGAGGGCACAATGGTGTGGCCGCGGTCACGGAAAAACTCGAGGAAGGCGCGGCGCACGTCGGCCGCACTCATTTTGGGAACACTCATGTTGGGCGTCTTGGATGCATTCATGGCTCGAAATCTGGGTCAGGTCCTACAGCGTGGCGGATATGATCGTTGGAAAAGCCTCGGTATTGCAAAAATCTGGACTGGCGGCTCTTTTCAGCCCAATCGCCGGGGATTTCAGCGCCAAAGCGGCGCCGGCGCACCTCGCGGGCCAGCGCCTGCCAGTCGGGGCCCGCTGCGAGCGCCGCCTCGATCAGTGCAGACTCGACGCCGAGGTCAGCGAGCTCGCGCCTGATGCGCATCGGCCCCTGGCCGCGGCCGGCGTGGTAGGCGACGAAGTGACCGGCAAAGCGCTCATCGTCGAGCAGCCCGCGCTCCTGGAACTGTGCGACCAGCTGCTCGACCAGCGTGGCGTCGAATCCGCGCTCGCACAGCTTCGACGCGAGCTCGCCGCTCGCGAAGTCACGGCGCGCCAACAGCGCCACGGCCACCTGTTCGGCGGCCGTGGCGTCATCGGGTTGCGGAGCAGCTCGCGAGGAGCCTCGCGCGCCGGATCGCGCGCCGAATCTGCGCCCCTCAGGCGCTCTTTTCCTGAAGCTCGACACGTGGCTTGGGGGGCAGCAGCTTGGCGCGAATTTCGCCTTCGATCTGGTCGGCAAGGTCTTTGCGGCCCTTGAGGAACTCGCGCGTATTGTCCTTGCCCTGGCCGATGCGTTCACCCTTGTAGCTGTACCAGGCGCCGGACTTCTCGATGATGCCGTTGTTCGAGCCGATCTCGATCAGCTCGCCCTCGTGCGAGATGCCCTGGCCGTACATGATCTCGAACTCGGTCTCGCGGAACGGCGGCGCGACCTTGTTCTTGACCACCTTCACGCGGGTCTGGTTGCCGACCACTTCTTCGCCATTCTTGATGGCGCCGATGCGGCGGATGTCGAGGCGCACGGAGGCGTAGAACTTGAGCGCGTTGCCACCGGTGGTGGTTTCAGGGTTGCCGAACATCACACCGATCTTCATGCGGATCTGGTTGATGAAGATCACCATGGTGTTCGAGCGCTTGATGTTGCCGGTGAGCTTGCGCAGCGCCTGGCTCATCAGGCGCGCATGCAGGCCGAGCTGCATTTCACCCATTTCGCCTTCGATTTCAGCCTTGGGCGTGAGCGCGGCGACCGAGTCGATGACCACGACATCCACGGCGCCCGAGCGCACCAGCATGTCGGTGATCTCGAGGGCCTGCTCGCCGGTATCGGGCTGGGAGACCAGCAGTTCCTTGATGTTGACGCCCAGCTTCTCGGCGTATGAAGGGTCGAGCGCATGCTCGGCATCGACGAAGGCGGCTGTGCCGCCGCGCTTCTGCACCTCGGCGACTACCGCCAGCGTGAGCGTGGTCTTGCCTGAAGACTCGGGCCCGTAGATCTCGATCACGCGGCCGCGCGGGAGTCCGCCGATGCCGAGCGCGATGTCGAGGCCCAGAGAACCCGAGGGCACGGATTCGACATCCCAGATCGCCGGGGCGTCGCCCAGGCGCATCACGGAGCCCTTGCCAAACTGCTTTTCGATCTGCCCGAGTGCGGCGGCCAGCGCCTTCTTGCGATTGTCGTCCATGCCTTGGAAACCTCTGGTGATGTGCGTGGAATTATCCCACATCAAGCCGCCAAGGCGGGTCGCAAAAGGCTCGCAGGTGCAAAGAAATTCAGCTCGCGGGGCCTGCCGCCGCGGCATTGATCAGCGCCAGCGCCCGGTGCACGGCCGCGAGGCGCACAGCGGCGCGATCACCCGGGAATTGGCGCATTTCACTGCGATCGGGAGCCCCGCGCTGTGCCAGCGCGAACCACACCAGGCCCACGGGTTTGGCCGACGTGCCGCCATCGGGCCCGGCCACACCGCTCACGGACAGCGCCAGATTGGCACCGCTCGTGCGCAGCGCGCCGGCCGCCATCTCCATCACCACCGCGCTGCTGACCGCGCCATGCACTTCAAGCGTGTTCGCCAAAACGCCCAGATCCTGCTGTTTGGCAAGGTTCGAATAGGTGACGTAGCCGCGCTCGAACCACTGCGAGCTGCCCGGGATGTCGGTCAGCGCGGCCGCAATGGCACCGCCCGTGCACGACTCCGCGGTGACCAAGTGCCAGCCCCGCGCCAGCAGCGCGCGGCCGGCGCTGGCGGCCAGATCGTGGTTGCGCTCAAGCGTAACGGTGTCAACCATGAGCCCATTATGGCACCTGTATGTCCTTGAATGCGTTTATGATTCACGCTCCATGGCCCCCGACCCCACCACCCTGGCGAGCCTCCACACGCCGGTGATGCAGCAGTACCTGCGCATCAAGGCGCAGCACCCGCACACGCTGCTGTTCTATCGCATGGGCGATTTCTACGAGATGTTCTACGACGACGCACGGCGCGCGGCGAACCTGCTCGATATCGCCCTGACCACCCGCGGCCAGTCGGCCGGCGAGCCGATCCCGATGGCGGGCGTGCCGGTGCACAGCGTCGAGGGGTACCTGGCCAAGCTCCTGCGGCGTGGCGAGTCGGTGGCGATCTGCGAGCAGATCGGCGATCCGGCCAAATCCAAGGGACCGGTGGAGCGCCAGGTAGTGCGCGTGGTGACGCCCGGCACGGTTACCGAGGAGGCGCTGCTGGATCGACGGCGCGACACCCTGCTGGGCGCGGTGCTGCACGATGCCCACAGCGAGCGCTTCGGGCTCGCGTGGCTGGAATTGTCCTCTGGTCGTTTTACAGTGCTGGAATCGCGGGGGCCTGCGGTGCTGGCCGCCGAGCTCGAGCGCCTGCGCCCGGCCGAGCTGCTGCTGCGCGAGGACCAGGCGACGAGCCTGAAACCCCTGTGCGGTGCGGCCGTGCTGCGTGAGCGCGCGCCCTGGCAATACGACCTCGCGGCTGCCTCGCGCACGCTCACTGATCAGCTCGGCACGCTGGATTTGCGCGGCTTCGGCGTCGATGAATTGCCACTCGCCATCGCTGCGGCCGGCGCGCTGCTGCAATACGTGCGCGACACGCAGCGCAGCGCCCTGCCCCACGTGCGCTCGCTGCAGGTTGAAGAACATGGCGAAGCGCTGGCGCTCGATGCCGCCACGCGCCGCAACCTCGAGCTCGACTACAGCCTCACCGGGAACGAAGCGGCCACGCTGCTGGCGATACTCGATGTCACGGCCACCGGCATGGGCGCGCGCACCTTGCGCCGCTGGCTCGGGCGCCCGATCGGCAATCGCGGCGTGCTGCGCTCGCGCTACCAGGCGATCGGTGCGCTGCTGCAGGCGCGCGCCTTCGAACCGCTGGCCGCTCAGCTGCGCGAGCTCGGCGATCTGGAGCGCATCCTGGCGCGCGTCGCGCTGCGTAGTGCGCGGCCGCGCGACCTGGTGCAACTGCGCGCGGCCCTCGGTGCGCTCGCGCCGCTGCGTGCGGCGCTGGCCGCGCTCGATTCACCGCTGCTGCGCGAATTGCATGCGGCCACCGCCGAGCACGCGGCCGAGCTGGCGCTGCTGCGCTCTGCCGTGGCCGCGGAACCCTCCACCTTCCTGCGCGATGGCGATGTGATCGCCGCGGGCTTTGATGCCGCGCTCGATGAGCTGCGGCGCATCAGCACGCACACCGACGATTTCCTACTGGAGCTCGAGCAACGCGAGCGCGAACGCACCGGCATCGCCAATCTCAAGCTCGGCTTCAATCGCGTGCAGGGCTTCTTCATCGAGATTGCGCGCGCACAGGCCGACAAGGTGCCCAGCGACTACCTGCGCCGCCAGACAGTGAAATCGGCCGAGCGCTTCATTACGCCCGAGCTCAAGGGCTTCGAGGACCGCGTGCTCGGAGCCCGCGAGCGCGCACTGGCGCGCGAGAAACAGCTCTACGAAGAGCTGCTCACGCGGCTCATTGAGGCGCTCGGGCCGATGCAGTCCACTGCGATGGCCCTGGCCGAAGTCGATGCGCTCGGCTCACTGGCCGATCGCGCCGCGAGCCTCGAGTGGAGCGAGGCGCAACTGGTGGATGAGCCGGTCATGCAGCTGCGCGGCGCGCGCCACCCGGTGGTCGAGCGCTTCAGCAGCTCGCCCTTCGTACCCAACGATCTTGATCTGCATGCGCGCCGCCGCATGCTGATCGTCACCGGCCCGAACATGGGCGGCAAATCCACCTACATGCGCCAAGTGGCGCTGATCGCCGTGCTGGCGCACATTGGCAGCTACGTGCCGGCGGCGGAAGCGAAGCTCGGGCCGCTCGATCGCATCTACACCCGCATCGGCGCGGGCGATGACCTGGCCGGCGGCCGCTCCACTTTCATGGTGGAGATGACCGAGACCGCGAACATCCTGCACAACGCCAGCGAGCGTAGCCTGGTACTGATGGACGAAATCGGTCGCGGCACCAGCACCTTTGATGGCCTGTCGCTGGCCTGGGCAGTCGCGCGTCATCTCGCCACCGAAGTGCGCGCGTTTACGCTGTTTGCCACGCACTACTTCGAGCTCACGGCCCTGGCCGCGGAACTCGAAACCTGCGCGAACGTGCATCTGGATGCCACGGAGCACGGCGATTCGCTGGTGTTCCTGCACGCGGTGAAGGACGGCCCCGCCAATCGCAGCTACGGGCTCAGCGTTGCCGCGCTGGCCGGCGTGCCGCGCGCGGTGATTGCCCGCGCGCGCGAGTATCTGGGCGTACTTGAGAGCACGCGCGATGGCGGCGCGCAGCACCAGCCGCCGCCCGCGGGCAACGGCCAGGCGGAGTTGCCGCTGTTTGCGCCGCCCGTGCAAAGCAGTGTGGAGCGGCGGCTCGCGCAGGTGAATGCCGATGAATTGACGCCGCGCGAAGCGCTCGACCTGGTATACGAACTGACGCGCCTGCAGCTCGCCGCACGTTCAGCGTCCTGAGCGACAGCTCAGCGTACCCAGTTGATCGCCACCACGGGGATGAGCAGCGCGGCGGCGTTGTTGCCTGCCACCGTGAACTTGGCGCCGGCGAGCACGCCCACGTTGCCGTTGAAGTTGTACTCGATCGCCGGTGCCAGTGACCAGGTCGTCGAGGTGCCGGAGTCGATGTTTACCGAGGTCGGCGTTGCACTCGCCGCATCGTTGAGCCCCCGCACATGCGTGCCGGCGCTGCGCGCGTATTCCAGGTCGAGCGCCAGCACCCAGTTCCGCGTCGCGCTGTATTCCCAGGCCGAATCGATCACGATCGAATCACCGGGCGTCGCCTGGCCACGAAAGCCGCTGCGTGTGCCATAGACGCTGACATCGCGCAGCGCGGTGCTGTTCGAGTGCGAGTACGAGACGTCGAGCCGCGTGCGCACGATGCGGCCGGTCGGCGCCCAGAAGTAGCGCTGCGTATAGATGCTGTAGGTAGTGGCATGAACGCCGCCGCCCAGTCCGTCGCCAGGATGCGTGCCGAGCCGATCGTAGCGGCCAGTGGGCAACGTCTCTTCGATCACGAAAGCCAGCGCCGGCGGCCAGTGATGTTCGCGGAACCTGATCAGCTGGTAGTGCGTGTGCAAGCCCAGATCGCCGAATTGCAGGCCGCTGCCGTGCGTGCCGTTGCTGCCGGCGTTGTAGCCGAAACGAGGCAGGATACCGAAGGTCAATTGATCGGTGACCCCGTACAGGATGTAGCTCAGGTTGCGCACGTTGTCCGTGTGCGCGGCGCTCTGGCGATGACCCTGCTCGTCGTACGCGCCCTGCACGATGACATCGTAGACGTAGGGTTCTATCAGCATGTGACCGCGCGGCATTGCCGAGGGCGAGGCCGCCAGGATGGGACCCGTCCACCAGGAATCGGCGTAGGCCTGCTGCGGCGGGTCTTCGTTGGTCGCCTCGGCAGCAAGGCTCCCCTGCGTCCAGGTCATTGCTGCCAGCAGCAGCAGCGAAAAAGATTGGCGGGACTTCATGAGCGACAATTTAGCTGTGGGCGCAGTCCATTGCATTCCGATTGTTGCCCGACATTATTGCGCAACGGCGGCGCAAGCGCCCGTGGACAGCAGATCAGTGCGTGGCTGGCGCGGGCAACATGCCCGCCAGCGACACCGGCACGCCGGGGCGCTTCACCAGATGGCCACCGATCATCACCAGCGACACGCGTTGCAGCGCGCTGATGTCATTGAGTGGATTACCGGGCACCGCGATGATGTCCGCCTGCTTGCCGCGCTCGAGCGTGCCGAGGCGATCGTCCCAGCGCATCAACTCGGCGGCAACGCGCGTGCCGGCCTGGATCGCCGCCATCGGTGGAATGCCGGCCTCGACGAATACCGCAAACTCTTTCGCATAAACGGCGGGGTCGGCGATCATGCCGCCGAGATCAAGCCCGATCACCAGTTTCACGCCATATTTGTGTGCGCGCAGCAGCGTGGCCAGGAAAGCCGCGCGCCCGTGCTTGATATACTCGTCGTTCTTGTCCTGCGCGCGCAACGTGTGGCCAGGCTCGGCGTAGTAATCACCGAGGTAGATCGTCGGCACCATGAAAGTGCCGCGCCGGGCCATCTCGTGCAGCGTGGCATCGTCGACGTAGGTGCCGTGCTCGATCGAACGCACGCCGGCCGCGACCGCCTGCTTGATGCCTTCAGTAGCGTGTGCGTGCGCCGCCACCGGCACGCCGTGGCGACTCGCCTCCTCGACCGCAGCGCGCAGCTCCTCGGGCGAGAAGGCGATGTTGCGCGGATCATCGCCCACGGATTCGAAGGCACCGGTCACCAGCAACTTGATCCAGTCGGCGCCGTACTTGATCTCGGTGCGCACGGCCTTGCGGATTTCCTCCGGGCCATCGGCGATCAGGCCGTCGGGATGCACTGTCTGTTCAGGCGAGAGATAGTTGATGTCCCCGCCCCCACCAGTGATCGAAATATAGTGGCCGGCGCCGGTGATATGCGGCCCGAGGAATACGCCGCCGTCGATCGCGCGCCGCAGATCCTGGTTGGCGTAGTACACATCGGCATCGCCCATCACGCGCACGCCGGTCCAGCCCGCGAGCAGCAGGCGCTGCAGGCCGGCGAGACCCATCAGCGCCTTGTAGGCCGAGGAACTGGACAGCAGCGCATTCTGGTAGTCGCTGGTGTACATCAGCGGATGTTCGTGCGCATTGATCATGCCGGGCATTAGCGTCGCATCGCCGAGATCAACCACTTCAGCACCAGCGGGAATGATCGAGCGATCACCAATCGCGCTGATGTGATCGCCGTCGACCAGCACCACCGTCGCGCTGCTAAACGTGTCGCTGCGCCCGTCGATCACGTGTGCGGCCACCAGCGCTGTCGGCGCTGAACGCGCAATCGCCAGCGGCAACAAGGCCAACAGCGCTGTTACCGGCAGCGCAAGCAATGCATGTCTGGTCATGGCGCCCCCTTTGATTGGCTAGCCAATGTAGCAATTGCGTTATTGTGGATGCAATGCAGCATGCGGCTGCGCGGTTTCATAGATCACGCGCCGAAGTGGCCCAACTCCAGGAATTGCCCGACTTCGAAGGCGACGCGCGCCGAGAGCAGCATGCCGGTGTGGCTCACGGGCAGCACGATGTGCGCCTTGGCGCCGGGCAATTTTGTCTCCGACACCGCGACCGTGCCGTCGTTGGCTTCCTGGAAATCGACCACCAGTCGCGCGAGTCCCAACGGCTGGTTGCCGGCGATGATCCCCAGCTCGCGCTCGTGCGTCCAGCTGCGATCGTGCGCATACAGCAGCTCTTCGGCCACGGCCTGGCCCATCAGCGTGCGCCCGTAACGAAAACGCGCGACTGCATGTGCGGCGGTACTGGTCAATGATGGTGTGCCGAGGAATACCACGCGGCCCGGTGGCAACTGCGGGTGATTCTGCAGGCAGCGCAGTATCGCGATGCCTCCAAGGCTATGACCCACCAGATGCACACGCGGCGCCTCGATCCCGGCGACGAAGGCAGCGAGGCCCGCACTGATCTCGCTCATCGTGAGCATCGTCGAGGCGTAGTTGAACGCATGCCACTGGTAGCCGCGCTCTTTCTCGATGCGTCGCCCCAATAAAAAAGCCTCGTGGCCCGAGAGCCAGAGGCCGTGCACGTAGACAACGGCGGTGGCCATCAGCTTGTGGGTGGCGGCTGCCTGACGCGGATGTGCAACTCGCGCAGCTGCTGCTCGCTCACTTCAGTCGGCGCGTCGGTGAGCGGGCAGGCCGCGGTCTGGGTCTTGGGGAAGGCGATCACATCGCGGATGCTTTCGGCGCCGGCCATCAGCATCGCCAGGCGATCGAGGCCGAAGGCGATGCCGCCGTGCGGCGGCGCGCCGAAGCGCAGCGCGTCGAGCAGGAAGCCGAACTTGAGTTTGGCCTCGTCCGCATTGATACCCAGCAGCTCGAACACCGTGGACTGCAATTCCTGGCGGAAGATACGCACCGACCCGCCGCCGATCTCCGAGCCATTGAGCACGCAGTCGTAGGCCTGCGCGAGCGCGCCGCCCGGGTTGGCCTTGAGCGTGGCAGCGTCAAGATCCTTGGGCGAGGTGAAGGGGTGGTGCATCGCCGCCCAGCGCTTCGCATCCTCGTCGTATTCAAACATCGGGAAGTCGACCACCCACAGCGGCGCCCAGCCCTCGCGCACCAGCTTCAGGTCTTGCGCCACCTTCAGGCGCAGCGCGCCGAGCGCATCGTTGACCACCTTGGCGCGATCGGCGCCGAAGAAGATCAGGTCGTTGTCGGCGGCACCGGTGCGCTCGAGGATGCCCGCTACTGCCGCATCGTCCAGGAACTTCACGATCGGGGACTGCAGGCCGTCACGCCCCTTGCTGCGCTCGTTGACCTTGATGTACGCGAGGCCGCGCGCTCCGTAGCGCGCCACGTACGCGCTGTACTCATCGATTTCCTTGCGCGTCAGCGCACCGCCGCCCGGCACGCGCAGCGCGGCCACGCGGCCCTGTGGGTCGTTGGCAGGCTGCGCGAATACCTTGAAATCGCAGCCCTTGACGAGATCGGCCACATCGACAAGCTCGAGCGAGACGCGCAGGTCGGGCTTGTCGGAGCCGAAGCGGCGCATCGCCTCGTGGTAGCTGAGGCGCGGAAACGGATCGGGCAGCGAGAGCTTCATCACCTTGTGGAACAGCTCGCGCACCAGGCCTTCCATCAGCCCCATGATCTGTTCCTGCGAGAGGAACGAGGTCTCGACGTCGAGCTGCGTGAACTCGGGCTGCCGGTCGGCGCGCAGGTCTTCATCGCGAAAGCAGCGCACGATCTGGTAGTAGCGTTCGAAGCCCGCGATCATCAGCAACTGTTTGAAGATCTGCGGCGACTGCGGCAACGCGAAGAACTTGCCGGCGTGCGTGCGGCTCGGCACCAGGTAATCGCGCGCGCCCTCGGGCGTCGCCTTGGTGAGCATCGGCGTCTCGATATCGATGAAGCCGTGGCCATCCAGATACTCGCGCATCGCGCGCGTGATCGCATGGCGCTGGCGCAAGCGCTGGCTCATCACCTCGCGGCGCAGGTCGATGTAGCGATAGCGCAGCCGCACTTCTTCACTGACCTGCTCATCGAGCTGGAAGGGTAGCGGGTCGGCGCGGTTGAGCAGCTCGACCTCGCTGGCCACGATCTCGATGCGGCCGCTGGCGAGCGAGGCATTCACCGTGCCCACTGGCCGCTCGCGCACCTTGCCGGTGACGCGCACCACGAATTCATGGCGCAGTTTTTCGGCCGCTGCGAACACCGCCACGGCATCGGGATTGAAGACGATCTGCACCAGCCCTTCACGATCGCGCAGGTCGACGAAAATCACGCCGCCGTGATCGCGCCGCCGGTGCACCCAGCCCGCAACGCTGACGCTGCTGCCGATCAGGGATTCATTCACTTGGCCGCAATAGTGGGTGCGCATGAGCGGGGTAACTTGCTGGAAAGGCGCGCGATGTTACGGGCCGGGCGCGGGGGGCGCAACCGGCTTGGCGGCGCCATGCTCGTGGACTACGTCCGGCGTCACCACTCCAAGTGTGACGATCATCTTCATCGCCTCGTCCACTGTCATATTCAGGGCGCGCACCTGGCGGCGCGGCATCATGAAGATGAAGCCCGAGGTGGGATTGGGCGTCGTGGGCACGAACACGCACACCTGCTCCTCGCCCAGCTTTGCGTTGATCTCGGGCAGGTTGTCGGTGGTCTGGAAGCCGATGCTCCAGATGCCGGCGCGCGGATATTCCACCAGCAGCACCTGCTTGAAGCTCTTGCCCGAGTTCGAGAGGATGGTTTCGGAGAAACTCTTCACCCCGCCGTACAGTGCGCGCACGAAGGGAATGCGCTCGAGTGCATCTTCCCAGATCGCCACCAGTGCACGGCCGACGAAATTCGTGACCAGCAGGCCCGTCAGCAGCACGATCAGCACCGCCAGGATCGCGCCGATGCCCGGTATATGCAGGCCTAACAGGGTATCGGGCCGCAGCGACCTGGGCAGCACCAGCAGTGTCTGGTCCATCAGCTCGAGGATGAAACGCACCACCAGCACCGTGACCAGCACCGGCACCCAGATCAGCAGGCCGTTGATCAGGTAACGCCGCAGTGCCCGCAACAGGCGCTCGCGCTGCGCTTGCTGTGCGCGGTTCACCGCCGCCTACCGCCGCGGGCAGGTTTCTTCTTCGCCGAGGCACGCGCGACAGGACGCCGCGCTGCGCTACGAGCGCTGCCCGCGGCCTTGGCGCCCTTGCCCGCGCTCTTGCCCTGGGCCTTGCCCTCGGCAGCGCCTTTCCCTTCGCCTTTCCCTTCGCCTTTGCCTTCGCCCTTGCCCTCGGACTTCGCCTCAGCCTTGGCCTCAGCCTTGGCCTCGACCTTACCCTCGCCCGCCTTGGCATCCGTGCCAGCCTTCGCATCAGCTTTCGCATCCGCCGGCGGCTCACGCTCAGCGCCCGCGAGATTGCGCTTGTTGTCGCTCTCGCCCTTGAAATCGGTCTCGTACCAGCCCGAGCCCTTGAGCCGGAACACCGGCGCCGACACCAGCTTCTTGAAGCCTGCCTTGCCGCAGGACGGGCACTTCTTCAGCGGCTTGTCAGTAATCTTTTGCAGTACCTCGGCGTAGTACTTGCAGCTGGGGCATTCGTATTCGTAGAACGGCATGTCAGACCTCGGGAAATGCGGGCGGGGGCATTATAGGGCGGGCGTCGGGGCGGCGCGATGCATAGGGGTGGCTTGCGCCGCACCCCTCCGCCCGTCGCCCCGGCGTTACCGGCGCGACTTTGTGAATATCAGCTCACCCTTCTCGACACTGACCGTAATCCGGTCGCCAGCCCCGAACGCCCCGCCCAGTATCTTCTGCGCCAGCGGATTCTCGATCTGCTGTTGGATCGCGCGCTTGAGCGGCCGCGCCCCATACACCGGGTCAAACCCCGCCTCGCCGAGCGAGTCGCGGGCCCGGTTGTCGAGGTCGAGTTCGATGTCGCGCTCGAGCAGGCGGCGGCGCAGGAGCCCGAGTTGGATGTCGACGATCGCGCGGATCTGCTCGGTGCCCAGCGGGTGGAACACCACGATGTCATCGATGCGATTGATGAACTCGGGCTTGAAGTTCTGCTGCACGATTTCCATCACCGCCGTCTTCATGCGCTGGTAGTTGCCCTCGCCGGCCAGCTCGTGGATCACGTTCGAACCCAGGTTCGAGGTCATGATGATCACGGCGTTGCGGAAATCGACCGTGCGGCCCTGGCCATCGGTGAGACGGCCGTCATCGAGCACCTGCAGCAGCACGTTGAACACATCGGGATGCGCCTTCTCGACTTCATCGAGCAGGATCACCGCATAGGGCCGGCGACGCACCGCTTCGGTGAGATAGCCGCCCTCTTCGTAGCCGACGTAGCCCGGCGGGGCGCCGATCAGGCGCGCCACCGAGTGCTTCTCCATGAACTCCGACATGTCGATGCGCACCATCGCCTCTTCGGTGTCGAAGAGGAATTCGGCCAGCGCCTTGCACAGCTCGGTCTTGCCGACGCCGGTGGGGCCGAGGAACAGAAACGAGCCGTTGGGCCGGCGCGGATCCGCGAGACCCGCACGCGAGCGGCGGATGGCGTTCGAGACGATGTGCACGGCCTCTTCCTGGCCGACTACGCGCCTGGCCAGCGCCTCTTCCATGCGCAGCAGTTTTTCCTTCTCGCCTTCGAGCATCTTGGAGACCGGAATGCCGGTCCACTTGGAGACCACCTCGGCGATTTCTTCTTCGGTAACTTTGTTGCGCACCAGTTGCGTATCTTTGCTCTCGGCAACCTGTGCCTGGGCGATACGCTTCTCGAGCTCGGGCACGCGGCCGTACTGCAATTCGGCTACTTTGCCGAGATCACCGCGGCGACGCGCGGCCTCGATCTCGAGCTTGACCTTCTCGAGTTCCTCTTTGACCGCGGCGCCGCCTTGGAGCGTGGCCTTCTCGGCTTTCCAGATCTCTTCGAGATCGGCGGATTCCTTTTCGAGACCTGAGAGCGTTTCCTCGAGTATCGCGAGGCGCTTTCGGGTCGCCTCGTCCTGCTCTTTCTTCAGCGCCATCTGCTCGATCTTGAGCTGGATGATGCGGCGGTCGAGCCGGTCGAGCACCTCGGGCTTGGAGTCGATCTCCATGCGGATGCGCGCACCGGCCTCATCGATCAGGTCGATGGCCTTGTCCGGCAGCTGCCGATCGGCGATGTAGCGATGCGAGAGCGTCGCCGCGGCGACAATCGCGGGGTCGGTGATGTCGACGCCGTGGTGCACTTCGTAGCGCTCCTGCAGGCCGCGCAGGATCGCGATCGTGTCTTCCACGCTCGGCTCGTTGACCAGCACCTTCTGGAAGCGGCGCTCGAGCGCGGCATCCTTCTCGATGTATTTGCGATATTCGTCGAGTGTGGTGGCGCCCACGCAATGCAGTTCGCCGCGCGCCAGCGCGGGCTTGAGCATGTTGCCGGCGTCCATCGAGCCCTCGGCCTTGCCAGCGCCCACCACGGTGTGCAACTCGTCGATGAACAGGATCACCTGCCCTTCCTGCTTGGCAAGATCGTTGAGCACGCCCTTGAGCCGCTCCTCGAATTCACCGCGGAACTTGGCGCCGGCGATCAGCGCGCCCATGTCGAGCGCCAGGATGCGCTTGTTCTTCAGGCCCTCGGGCACCTCGCCATTGATGATGCGCTGTGCGAGGCCCTCGACAATGGCGGTCTTGCCGACACCGGGCTCGCCGATCAGCACCGGGTTGTTCTTGGTGCGCCGCTGCAGCACCTGGATCGTGCGGCGGATCTCGTCATCACGCCCGATCACCGGATCGAGCTTGCCACTGGCGGCGCGCGCGGTGAGATCGACCGTGTATTTTTCCAGCGCCTGGCGCTGCTCTTCGGCGCCGGCGTCCTTCACCTGCTCGCCGCCGCGCACCTCGTCGATGGCCTTCTCGATGGCGGCCTTCTGCACGTGGCAGTCTTTGAGCAGGCGCGCCAGCGCACCGCGATCCTCGAAGGCGGCCAGCACGAACAGCTCGCTGGAGATGTATTGATCGCCGCGTTGCTGCGCCAGCTTGTCGGTGATGTTGAGCAGGCGGTTCAGGTCATTGGAGACATGCACTTCGCCGGCCGCGCCTTCAACGCTCGGCAGCTTGTCGAGCAGCTCGCTGAGGCCGGCACGGAGCTTGTTCACATCGGCGCCGGCTTTCAGCAGCAGCGGCCGGATGCCTCCGCCCTGCGCGTCGATCAACGCCAACAGCACGTGCGCGGGCTCGATGAACTGTTGATCGCGGCCAACACTCAGGGATTGCGCATCGGCCAGCGCAGCCTGGAAGCGGCTTGTGAGTTTGTCCATACGCATCGGCAGCAACCCTTGTGAGCCTGGGATCAACCCCGACAGTGGGGCCGATCCAGGGCGAATTCAAGCGCGGCGGATACCTAGCCGAGCAGGGTTTCGGTGACGGCGATCACGGCGATGCCGGCGCCGATCAAGAGCACCTGCATGGCGCTGCCGGCCGGGTCGACGCGCTTGTGCAGGCCCGGGATCAGATCGGCCACAGCCACGTAGATCAGCGAGGCGGCCGCGACCGAAATCGCATAGGGCAGCACGTCCAGCGTGCCTTGCAGCGCGAAATAGCCCAGCAGGCCGCCGATGATCGAGGTGAGGCTGGTCAGCGCGTTGAACAAGAGCGCCCGCGGCGGCTGCATGCCGGCATGCAGCAGTACCGCCAGATTCCCCAATTCCTGCGGCACTTCGTGGGCGGTGATGGCAAGCGCTGTCACCACGCCCAGCCGCAGGTCAGTGAGGAAAGCCGCGGCGATCAGCACACCATCGAAGGCGTTATGCACGCCATCGCCCACCAGCACGATCCAGCTGGCGGCACGATCGCGGTGATGGTCGTCGGGCAGGTGATGGCTTTCGCAGTCCTCGGTATGGCAATGGCGCCACAGCACCAGCTTCTCGAGCACGAAGAACAATGCAATGCCGCCGAGCAAAGCCGCGCCGATGCCCTCGATGCGACCCGGCCCGACACCCGCCACGGCCTCGGGCAGCAGACCCAGCAGCGCTGCAGCCAACATGGCGCCGGTGGCAAAGCTGATCAGGTGTGGCAGCAGGTGTGCGCGCCGCTCGCGATTGAGCAGCAGGAACAGGCTGGCCAGCGCGGCGCTCAGCAGGCCGCCCAGCAATGTGGCAAGCAGTATCCAGAGCAGGGTGTGCACGTTCATTGGATCGGGCACTCTAGTGCAGCCAGAGCAGCGCCGCCATGCGACCAGTCTGGCCGTCGCGCCGGTAGGAATAGCAACGCGCGGCATCGGCGTAGGTGCAATGCGCCGCGCTCGCGATGCTGCCCAGACCCGCGGCGCTGAGGCGTTGGCGCGCCAGCAGCGCGAGATCGCATTGCCAGTGACCCCGCGGGTTGGTGCTGAAGGCTGCCGCTGCCGCCGGATTGCCGGCGACGAACGCGGCGCGCACTTCCGCGCCGACTTCAAAATGCTCCGGCCCGATCGCCGGCCCCAACCAGGCGCAGAGCTTCGCTGCCGGCACCTTCATCGCGGCCATCGTGGCCTCGAGCACGCCTGCGGCCAGGCCGCGCCAGCCGGCATGCGCGGCGCCAATCACCTGCCCATCATCGGAAGCGAACAATACCGGCATGCAATCGGCGACCAGTATCGCGAGCACTTTGCCGGGCTCGCGCGTCACCGCGGCGTCGGCAGGCTCCGCAGCCGGCACGCCCTGGGCATCCATGTCGAGTACGCGCGCGCCGTGTACCTGTTGCAACCAGAGCGGTGTTGCTGACAACGACAGCGCAGCCGCAAGGCGTCGACGATTTTCGGCTACGGCCTCAGCTGCATCGCCCACGTGCGCACCGAGGTTGAGCGAATCCCAGGGCACGCCGCTGACGCCGCCTGCGCGCAAACTGAAGGCTGCGCCCACGCGCGACGGCGCGGACCACTCAACCTGCAGCAGCCCGACGCTCATGCGTCCTCGGCATCCGCGCGCAGCACTGCCAGCAGCGCGCGCAGGTCTTGCGGAATCGGCGCCTCGAAGGCCAGCCGTTCACCGGTTTCCGGATGGGTAAGGCTCAGGCGCTGCGCATGCAGCGCCTGACGGCGAAAACCCTGCAGCGCTGCCTGCACTTCGCTGCTGGCACCCGCCACCTGACGGCGGCGCCCGCCGTAGTCCGGATCGCCTGCGATCGGCAGGCCAATGTGCGCAAGGTGCACGCGGATCTGGTGCGTGCGTCCGGTCTCGAGCTGCACGCGCAGCAGCGTGTGGCCGCGGAAGCGCTCTTCGATGCGAAAGTGCGTGACGGCTGGCCGGCCATCGCTCCGCACCGTCATGCGCGTGCGCTGCGTGCGATGCCTGCCGATCGGATCATCGATCGTGCCACCTGCGGTGGGCTGCCCCAGGCACAGCGCCAGATAGATGCGCTCGATCAGGTGTTCCTGCAGCAGGAGCACCAGCGCGCGATGCGCCTCGGGCGTGCGCGCCACCCCCAGCAGGCCGCTGGTTTCCTTGTCGAGCCGGTGCACGAGCCCGGCGCGTGGCACGCGTGCCAGGCCTGGATCGTGCGCCAGCAGCGCATTCTGCAAGGTGTGGGTCCGGTTGCCGGCGCCGGGGTGCACGACCATGCCCGCCTGCTTGTTGATCACCAGGATCGCTGCATCCTCGTGCACGATGGCGAGGTCCATGGCCTCGGGGGCCACAGTCTCGTCGGGCAGGTACTCGGCGCGCACCGCGACATGCTCCCCGCCCCACAGGCGCTCGCTGGCCTTGGCCTTGCGGCCAGCCAGCTGCACCGCGCCGCTGGCGATCCAGCGCTGCAGCCGCGCACGCGAATACTGCGGCAACTGCGCGACCAGCGCCTGATCCAGGCGCTGACCTGCGGCCGATTCAGGCAGATCGAACTCGTGTAACTGGAACTTCGCGGGCATTGGGGTGGTCGTTAGCTGGGTCGAATCACTACGCTATACTGGTCGGACCAACAGGCGCTTTAGCGCTGCAGGATACAACGTGACAGCTACCCTCCGACCCCATTCCACGCCATCCCGCCTGTGTGCCGCCCTGCTGCTGGCGGTACTGGCCACGGTGGCCGGCTGCCAGTCGAGCGCCAAGGCGCGCGATTCGAAGCACGCCACGCCCGAAAACCTGTATAAGGCCGCCCGCAAGGCCCTGGACAGCAACGACTACGAATTCTCGATCAAGCAGTACGAAGCGCTGACTTCGCGCTTTCCGTTTTCCGACGAAGCGCGCCAGGCGCGGCTCGACCTGATCTACGTCTACTACCGCAAGGGCGAGAACGAATCGGCCACCGACGCTGCCGAGCAATTCCTGCGCGAGAACCCGACCCATCCGCGGGTCGACTATGCCTGGTACATGAAGGGCCTGATCGATTTCGAGCACACGCCCTGGCGCATCGAGCGCTGGTTCGGTGTCGACTCCGCCAAGCGCCCGCCCGCCTCGCTCAGCTCCTCGATCGCCGCCTTCGGCACCGTGGTGCGCCAGTATCCGAAAAGCGAGTATGCGCACGACGCCCAGCGGCGCATGACCTATCTGCGCAACCGACTGGCGCAATACGAGATCAACGTGGCGCGCTATTACTACAAGCGCGGCGCCTATCTCGCGGCGGCGCAGCGCTGCCAGCGGGTGATCGAGCAATACGATGGCGCACCGTCAGTGAAGGATGCGCTGCAGGTCATGATCGCGAGCTACCAAGAGATGGGGTTCAAGGATCTGCAGGCGAGTACGGAGCAAGTGTACCAGGCGAATTTCAGTGGCGAGCCGGACGGGAATGTGGGCAAGCACTGGTGGCGTTTCTGGTAGCCGGTGGCGCTCGCGCGGGTTGAGGCGCGGGCGGGGGGCGGTCATGGCCATGAATGGGCTGATGCAGGAGCGGCAGTTGCTGGTGTCGGGGCTGCTGGTGAATGCGGCGCGCTGGCATGGGGATACGGCGGTGGTGTCGCGGCTGGTCGACAGGACGGTGCTGCAACTCGACTATCGTCGCATCGAACAGCGTGCCAGGCAGTTGGCCAATGCACTGGCATCACTTGGGCTATCGCGTGGGGCCACCATAGGCACGCTGGCCTGGAATACGCACCGGCACCTCGAGATCTACTACGCGGTGCCGGGGTCGGGCATGGTGTGCCACACGATCAATCCGCGCCTGTTTTACGAGCAGATCAGCTACATCGCGCGGCACGGCGAAGACCTGCTGATGTTTCTCGATGTGAGTTTCATCGACACGGCCTTGCGGCTGACGCGCGACTGTCCTGGCATCAGGCACTGGATCGTGTTGGGTGGCGCGCCTGAACTCGAGGCGGCCCGGGCATTGCCCGGGGCCATCGGCTACGAAGATTTTATTGCGCGCGCCAGCGATCAGTTCGCATGGCCGGAATTCCCGGAGCAAACCGCCGCTTCGTTGTGCTACACCTCGGGCACGACCGGCGATCCCAAGGGCGTGCTGTATTCGCATCGCTCCTCGGTGCTGCACAGCTACGCCATCGCCCTGCCCGATGCCTTTGGATTCTCGGCCTGCGACACGTTGCTGCCCGCCTGTTCGATGTATCACGCCAATGCCTGGGCCGTGCCTTACGCGGCGCCGATGGTCGGCGCCAAGCTGGTATTGCCAGGACCGCACCTGGATGGCGAGAGCCTGTACGAGCTGATCGAATCGGAGGGCGTCACGATCAGCCTCGGTGTGCCCACGGTCTGGTTGGCGTTGGCGCAATACCTGGAGAAGACCGGGCGCCGCCTGAACTCCCTGAAGCGTGTGGTGATCGGCGGCGCGGCGGTGCCGCTCGCGCTGCTGCGCGAGTATCGCGACGTGCACGGCGTGGAGATACGGCAACTATGGGGCATGACCGAGACCAGTCCCGTGGGCACCACCGCGGCGCTGAAGGGCAAGCACGCGCGCAACAACGTCGATAGCGTCGATCTGGTACGCACCACCCAGGGGCGCACGGTCTTCGGCATCGACATGAAGATCACGGGCGAGGATGGCAGCGCGCTGCCTCACGATGGCAAGGCCTTCGGCAACCTGAAGGTGCGCGGCTGGTGGGTCACGGAGCGCTATTTCAAGGCGGATAAATCCGCCCTTGATGACGAGGGCTGGTTCCATACCGGCGATGTCAGCACCATCGATGCCGATGGCTATATGCGCATCACCGATCGCTCGAAGGATGTCATCAAGTCCGGCGGCGAGTGGATCTCATCGATCGATCTGGAGAACGCCGCGGTCGGACATCCCGCGGTTGCTGAAGCCGCCGTGATCGGCATCGCCCACGAGAAATGGACCGAGCGGCCACTGCTGATACTAGTACTCAAAGAAGGCAGCAGCGTCACTCGCGCGCAAATGCTCGAATTCCTGTCCGACAAAGTGGCCAAATGGTGGCTACCGGATGATGTGGTCGTGGTCAACGAAATTCCGCACACCGCGACCGGGAAGATTCTCAAAACCAAGCTGCGCGAGCAGTTTCGTGGTCACAAGTGCGCCGCTATCTGACTATTGAGTGCGACGGCGCTCGTACTGATGGTCAGGGCGGCGCGAGCACTGCCGCGATCGACTAGCGCCGGTAGCCGCTCGTGATCGGGTAGCGCCAGTCGCGGCCGAACGCGCGGCGGCTTACACGCACTCCTGGCGGGGCTTGGCGGCGCTTGTACTCGTTGCGCTGTACCAGATTGAGCACACGCGTAACTATCGAACGTTCGAAGCCGCGGGCGCAGATTTCATCTACCGACAGGTCTTCTTCGATGAAGGCCTCGAGAATCGGGTCGAGCACTGAATACGGTGGCAGTGAATCGGTGTCTTTCTGGTCGGGGCGCAGTTCGGCGCTGGGTTCGCGCTCGATCACGCGCAACGGTATCGCGGGTTTGCCGCGCGGCGCGATGCTGTTGCGATAGTTCGCCAGGCGATACACCAGCAGCTTGCTGCAATCCTTGATCGGGGCGAAGCCGCCGTTCATGTCGCCGTAGAGAGTGGCATAGCCGACGGCCATCTCGCTCTTGTTGCCGGTGGTGAGCAGCATGCGGCCGGTCTTGTTGGAGAGCGCCATCAGCAGCAAACCACGGCAGCGCGCCTGGATGTTCTCTTCGGTGGCATCGGGCGCGCGGCCGGCGAATTCGGCGGCCAGCGCCTTGAGTGCGCTCTCGAACATGCCTTCGATCGAAATCGAACTGTATTGCACGCTCAGCGTGCGCGCCTGCAGGGCGGCATCTTCATTGCTCATCGCCGAGGTGTAACGCGAGGGCATCATCACCGCCTGCACACGCTCGCAGCCCAGCGCGTCGACGGCGATCGAGAGCGTGAGGGCCGAATCGACGCCACCCGAGAGGCCCATGATCACACCGGGAAAGCGATGCTTCTCGACATAGTCGCGAACGCCCAGCACCAGCGCGCCGTACACACTGGCCTCGACACTGATCGCGGGCGCAATCTCACCGGGTACCGCATACACGCGGCCATCGCGGCGCTCGAACTGCACGCGGTAGCAATCGTTCACGTGCGCCGGAGCGCGGAACACCACCTCGCCGGCTGCATTCATCACAAAGGAATTGCCATCGAACACCAGTTCGTCCTGGCCGCCGCACAGATTCAGGTACACCACCGGCAGGCCGCACTCGCGCACCCGATCGCCGACCACGCTCTCGCGCTCCTGCGGTTTGTGCATATCGAAGGGCGAAGCGTTGAGCACCAGCAGGATCTCGGCGCCGCGCGCGCGTGCACTGCGCGCCGGCTCAGGTTCCCAGATGTCTTCGCAGACCAGCAGGCCGAGCTTGAATCCCTGGCAGTCGAACACCGCAGGGCCAGCGCCCGGCGTGAAGTAGCGCTTCTCGTCGAACACGCGATAGTTGGGCAGGCAGGTCTTGCGCGTGAGTGCCGCCTGCGCGCCATCGCGAAACAACGCGGCGCTGTTGTAGATCTGCGCGCCCGAATATTCCGGAAAGCCGACCACCAGATCGATACCCGAGGCGGCGGCCGCGAGGTCCTGCAGCGCTTTGTCGATCTGCGTGCGCAAGCCGCGGTGGAACAGCAGGTCTTCAGGGGGATAGCCCGAAAGCGTGAGTTCGGGAAACAGGATCAGATCGGCCTGCCACTGCTGGCGCGCCTGCGCCGCCTGGGTCAGCACGCGCGCGAGGTTGCCCTGCACATCGCCCACCAGCAGGTTGGTCTGCGCGAGCGCCAGAGTCAGCCGCTGCGGTGTATTCACGCCGATTGCCCCGGGGCGGTGCGAATGATCGTGCGGCCCGCTGCGTTTACTTCGGGCGACGCGCTGCCGCGCGGCGCCTGACCTTGGGACGACGGACAGGCGCCTTGCGCGCGCGCTTTACGCGGCTTGCAGCCTTGGACTTGGCTTTGGCCTTGGCTTTGACTTTGGCCTTGCCGGATCCCTTCGACTTGACGGGTTTGCCAGTGTGGGCAACGGCCGGGCGCGTCGCGGCAACACGCGGCTTGATCGTGGCACGCGCGACACTGGCATCGACGCGCATCTGTGCCGCGGCAACGCGTGCACGCTCGGCGGCGTGGTCGCGGCGGCGGCGCGTCAGCACTTCGAGCATCGCGCTGCCCAGCTCCGCGGGTGAGCGCACGGTGCGCACACCGGCATGCTCGAGCGCGCGGAATTTATCGGCGGCCGTGCCCTTGCCACCGGCAATCACGGCGCCCGCGTGGCCCATGCGCTTGCCGGGCGGCGCAGTGACGCCGGCGATGTAGGCCACCACCGGCTTGCTGACGAAGCGGCGGATGTGCTCGGCAGCGGCTTCTTCATCGCTGCCGCCGATCTCGCCCACCATCACGATGCCTTCGGTCTGCGGATCGCGCTCGAACAGCTCGATCACGTCAATGAAATTCATGCCGCGCACCGGATCGCCGCCGATGCCCACGCAGGTGCTCTGCCCCAGGCCATTGTTGGTGGTCTGGAACACGGCTTCATACGTGAGCGTGCCCGAGCGCGAGACGATGCCGATCGCACCCTTCTTGTGGATGAAGCCCGGCATGATGCCGAGCTTGCATTCACCGGGCGTGATGATGCCGGGGCAATTGGGGCCGATCAGGCGCGTGCCGGTACCGGCCAGTGCCGCCTTCACCTTGATCATGTCGTTGACCGGCACG
>JANXYK010000046.1 GCA_025350055.1 Gammaproteobacteria bacterium
GTGAATAGGCTGGCGCCCGATGGCACGCGGTTTTGCCGCGGGCGCACGTACAGCTGGCCGACCATACCCATCTGCAGATGTTCCGGTGGCGTGATGTGGCAGTGCCAGAAGTAGGTGCCGGCGTCCGGCGCGAGGTAGTAGTACGTGAAGCTGCCGCCGATATTGATGGCGATCGACGCGTCGGGCACGCCGTCGTAGAAAGCGGAGGCGTTCGGATAGCCGTGGAAGTGGATCGTGTGCTGTTCGAACAGGTCCGGGCGCATGATCATGCCGACGTTGGTCAGCGTCAGGAAGAATTCGTCGTCCTCGTCGATCGCCATCAGCGGCGCCGGAATGTTGCCGTTCATGACGCCCACATCCATGATCTGGCGCGGATCGACGTGACCGTTGGTGGTCGGGACCGACGAGGCCGTCGCGTCCGGGGACGCCGTGACTTCTGCCAGGCCCGTGGCGGTCGAGGCGAACTGGAATCCGAAGTTGCCGGGAAGCCCGAGGGTATTGCCGACGCCCACTTTGGTGATCGTGTAAGTCCCAATGTAGCCGGTCAGATCGGTCCCCTGCGGACCCTGCCCGATCACGACGGAGTCGCCGGCCTTGAACGGTACCGCAGCGTTCAGCACCACCGTCACAGTCTTGGCCGCAGTCGTGCAGGGTGTCGGCAGCGCAGCCGAGCAGCCTTCCGAGATATCGTAAATATTGAACGTGTGGTCGACGGCGCTGTCTACCTGACCAATGGCGCCGTTATAGGCCGTCGACGGAGCACCCAGCGCTTGCGGATAGCCCGGTACGAGCGTGGTCGGATCAGTGATCACCGAGTTGAAATCCGACGCGAACACCGTACCTGGCAGGCCATTGGCAATGTTCGCCAGTCCCGAGAGCGGTCCGAAGGAGAACATGTAGGTCTGGGTGCCATCGGCCATCGACGCATAACCGTCGCCGCCGCTCACTTGCTGGCACTTGATGGCGCCATTCACTTTCGCGGTGGGCGCGATGAAACCGTTGGCGTTGAGCGCCTGCGTGGTCGGCCCGGCGTACAGCGGCTCCTGGTTTACATTGCTGAGGTTCCCCGGGTGCGTGATCGTGCTGCTTGGGCACTGCACGCGGAACGACTGCGCTGCCGCAGGCAACGCGATCATCATGGCGACAGCGGCAACGAACCATGCCGCTGAGCGGGTGATATTTCTCATGGACTCTTTCCTCCCGACTCCGCGAAACAAACTATTCCCCAAGGAACCTGTCGCGACCAATCATGCCGCAGGACGCCACAACTAACAGTGGGTATTAGACCGTAGTGGGCCGGTAGATAACGCTTTACGCCTCGTTGATTCGCGGGCGGATGTGCCATCAACGGACCTCTGCGAACTGCGCTATGTGACATAAAGTTTGCTTTCGGGATCAGCGGCAGCTCGCCGGCTTGCCCGTGCCAACGCACTTCGCGTTCAACGCCTGGCAAGCAGTCCCCGCAATTCGGCGCGCATTTGTTCCGCAGTCGCAAAACCGTCGAGGCGCACCCACTGATTTCCCGGAGCGGTGCGCATCAGGGTCACCGGGATATGGCTCATCTTGTCGCCGCGATAAACGCCAAAGGCGATTTGCGCCTTGACGCTCGCGGCGGCATCGCTCGTGTAATGGTCCCAATCCTTGCCTGCGCGGAATTGGCGTGCGTACTCGCGCAGGCGCGCGGGCGTGTCCTGTTCCGGGTCGATGGAAATCGACACCAGGTGAACCTGCTCCCGATCCTTGCCGAGCTGCTCCTGCAACAGGCTGAATTCCTGGCTGCTCAAGGGACAGATGGTGGTGCAGGTGGTGTAGATAAAATTCAACACCACGGGGCGTCCGTCGTTCAATTCCTTGTCGAGCAGGACCTGCGTGCCATCCTGCCGCATCATCTTCAGCTCGGGGATCGCAACCTCGGCGAGCACGCGCCGGACCGCCTCGGTCGATGGGGCGCTCGAGAGCGCGCCGGCACGCGCCAGTGCGCCGAACATCAGCAATGCGCACGCCGCGGCCTTGATCAACGGCCCGTTCGCTTGTCGATGACATGGCTTCGATCGCATCAATGCGTACCCCGCTTGAGCTGCCTGGCGCGCGACGCGCGGGCCGGCGCAGGCACCTGTCGATGCCATCCCTCACTCTATGGCATGCAGGCCGGGCTGCAAGGTAGTAGGACGCAGTAGCCGCACGCCCGGCTGGCAGATTCTGACAACTCGCGTTACGGCTGCACGGGGCTCGCTACCGGTGTGGCAGTGCCGGGCCAGCGCGAATGCGAGGCGATCACGAATTTCCAGTCGCAGTAGCACTGCGCCTGCTCGAACTGGCCGTCGGCGGTGCCGAAATTGGCCTGCTTGATCGGCTTGTCCTGTGAGCTGCTGGCGACGCCAATGATCCCTGTGCCGCCCGGCGCCATGATCAACAGCCAGTCCGGCTTTCCGGTCATCGGATCCGGATACAGCCGGCGCAGAAAGTGCTGTGGGAGCGGCGCGCGCGGGTCAGTGACCAGGTCGGTGAGCGCCAGCGGAAACTGCCCGCCAGAGGCGCGATAGCGGGTGATGGCGAGGCGGTACTGGTCACCCACCCACAGGAGCTCCGCCTCGCGCTCGCGCCGAATCTGCGTGCTCCAGAGGATGCCCACGGTGGCGAGCGTAATGCCGAGCACCGCCACGGCGAACAGCAGCGCCAGCAAGGTGAAGCCGGATTGCGAGCGCGTGCGCGCAGACCTGGCACTACCACTCCTTGTAGGCGTGACCATCGCTACCGTTACCTTCGGCGAGACTATGCACGTCGCGGATCCCTGGGTGGTCGGGATCTTCGGAGACCACCACCTGCCAGGCTTCCGCCGACTTGGTGATCGGCTCGATCGGCACCGCGCGGATGTATTTGCGCTCCACCAGCGCTGCCAGCGAATCAGGGTATTGGCCGTAGTCGCCGTAGTGCTTGTCGATCGCCTCGCGCAGCACACTCAGGTCCTGGCGCAGCACCGTTTCGCGCGAATGCTCGAGCGTTTTGTAATAGCGCGGCAGCGCGATCGTCAGCAGCACGGCGATAATGGTCATCACCACCAGCAGCTCGATCAGCGTGAAACCCCGACCACGCCTTGGAGCGAGCGGCCACTTACCACTCACGATAGCGCACTCCATTGAGGCCCTTGTCCGTGCTCAGCGAATACACGTCGTACACATCGGCACCCGGTTGTGGGGCATCGGGTGAGCTGGCGTAGCTGCGCAGGCCCCAGGTTTCTTCCGCGCTCGCGGTGCCGTCCGGATAGAACGGGTCGCGCGGCAGGCGCCGCATGAAATACAGCATGCGCTTGTCGGGACTGCCGATGTCTTCGACCCCGGCATAGAGGGACTTCAGGTCCGGTGGGTAGCCCGAGGTATCCACATCGACCTTCACCCGACCGCGTGCGCTGGCTTCCTTATAGCTGTCGATGGCGGTACGAATTTCACGCAGCGCGACACGCAGCTCGCTTTCCTTCTCGCGCTTGATGGTCATGCTGGCCAGTGGCAGTACCGCACTGGCCAGCAGCCCGATGAGGGCGACGGTAATCACCAGCTCGATCAGCGTGAAGCCGCG
The DNA here is from genome assembly GCA_025350055.1 of Gammaproteobacteria bacterium. Lineage (GTDB taxonomy): Bacteria > Pseudomonadota > Gammaproteobacteria > Steroidobacterales > Steroidobacteraceae > FEN-1191. The sequence continues at coordinate 3,574 of JANXYK010000046.1, forward strand.
ATGGGGCGCGCGATATGGCACGGTGCGCTGCCCAGCCAGCCTCAATTGCCGACAGTGATGGTCAGGGGTGTCGGCGTGCTCGAGCCGATGATGGTGCCGCTGCTGCCCATGACCGAAAGCTGCGCGGCAATCGCCGTCTGCGGCCGAGCCTGCACGGCCTTGAGCTTGAGCACGATCAGATCGCCGCTGTTGATGGTATCGCCGCCGCTCGCCGTCGCGTCCAACTGCGCTCCACCGCTCCGCCCGATCACGTTGGCGCCGCTCGAGGCCGGCACGGCACCGCCCGGATCACCGCCAAGCAGCTGGAATGCCGAGCCGTCGAAGCGCAGCTGGGCACGGGCCCGGTTGATGGGCTGATCGGATTCTACGCGCAGCGTCACCGTGAATTCATCGCCGACCTTGACCTCGGCTGGCCCCGCGATCGTCGTCGATATCTTGGGTGCCGGGCCCACCGGTTCAGTCGCCGTGGCGGAGGGGACCGCGCTTACGCCCGCGATCGCGGCCAGACGCGCGTTCGGCGCGACACTGAGGCCACCGCTCGCCACCGAGGCGGCAGGCGGCGCGATGCCCATCGCGGCCGGGCTGCCCACGAAAACGTCCGAGCCCGTCGAATTCACGTTGGCCGAAGGCGCCGCGGTGCTCCCGGAGTTCGCGGCGGGTGCAC
>JANXYK010000076.1 GCA_025350055.1 Gammaproteobacteria bacterium
ATATTCCCCACTGCTGCCTCCCGTAGGAGTCTGGGCCGTGTCTCAGTCCCAGTGTGGCTGGTCGTCCTCTCAGACCAGCTACGGATTGTCGCCTTGGTGAGCCGTTACCTCACCAACTAGCTAATCCGACTTCGGCTCATCCAATAACGCGAGGTCTTGCGATCCCCCGCTTTCCCGCCCCTCCAGTAAGGAAGGGCGACGTATGCGGCATTAGCCAACCTTTCGGTTGGTTGTTCCCCATTACTGGGCAGATTCCGAAGCATTACTCACCCGTTCGCCGCTCGTCAGCATGTATTGCTACACCTGTTACCGCTCGACTTGCATGTGTTAAGCACGCCGCCAGCGTTCAATCTGAGCCAGGATCAAACTCTTCACTTGATAGCTATGAGCTTCAACTTAAAAGAGTGATTCAAAGGCCCATCGCTGGACTTTTGGTCACTCGGTCAATGGCACCCAAAAGGATGTATTAACGCGAGTCCCCACACAAATTACCTGCCAAATTGTTAAACAGCACTACGGCCGCATTGGGCCGCAGAAAGGGCCGAGGAGTATAGCCCTGCGGCTCTCCCCGTCAACATAAGTACAAGCACTAGAACCGACAACGCCAGAACCGCGTCGCGGTATCAAGCTGAGGGCGCGCATTATAGGGGGCGAAACGGGCCTGTCAACGATTCGCAACAAATAGTTTTGGCGATTTTCAAGTCGTTGAAAATCTTAAGGTTATTGGCAGGGCCGCCGGGGGCTTGCGAAACCACCCCTGGATCTCCCCCGGCCCATCGCTTGGCCCAACCCTGACCGGCCTCCAGTCCGCTTCTTGGGCTACCAGCGCATACCCTCAATGCGTTTGTCGCGGTGCGCCAGGATCCACTGGGCGTGCTCGGCAAGGCAGGCGTGGCCGAGGGAGCGCAGGATCTCCAGTCTGTCGGTTTCAGAGCGGGCCGAGCGCATTTCGCGGGCCGCAAAGCTGAACAAGGTGTCCATATAGCGGTATTGGCGGATCAGCGCGCGATCTGCTTTTTCGCCGAGGTAAATCTCGAATATCGCGCCGTACACTGTCAATAGCGCGAGTGACCAGAGCATCAGGTTGTGCAGCATCGGCGGCAGAGGCGGTGGTCCACGCAGCGCCATCGCCGCAGCGACCGCCAGCACCACGCCGATGATCAACCCACCGAACAGCATCGCGCGCGCGATGCCCTCGGCGATGTGCTGGCGGCGCGTCAATGCCTGCGCGCGCTGGCGGTAGTAGAACAATTGTCCCGAGCCATTCACCGGATCAGGATCGCCGACCCAGGCGGCGAAGGTGTGCGCGAAGCCATTGGGCAAGGCGACCGGTGGATGCAGCGCGCAGCGCAGGCTCACGGCGCGCATCGCGGCGCGTATCCACTCGAGTTCCACATCCTGGTTCTGCAAAAAGCTCTCGTGCGCGAATTCGCCTTCGAACTGTGCGCGCACGCCGGAGAGTTCCCAGTAGTACTCGACACGCAAACCCTCGGCGAGCGCGCGATAGTCGAGATAGCGTCGTTGCCAGTTGCGCCGGTGCGCCCACAATGCGAGCAGCCAACCGAGCCCGAAGATCGTCAGCACGCCCAGGATGCTCAGCAACCCACCGATGCCATCGTGCTGCTTCTTGAAGCCCATCAACAGCAGTGCGAGCAGCGCCCACAGCGCGTAGCGCGCACGCAGTGCGCGCGTGAAGCAGCGCCGGAAATGCACGCCCAGCCAGTCGGCAGGCGTGAACAGCCGGTCGATGTATTGCAGCGAATGCGGCGTTTCATAGGGCGTCGCGGTGTGCAGGCGGCGACCGCGACGCGCGATCTGCGCGCCGTACTCTTCCACATCGCGATTGAAACCGCCGGTGCGCCTGAGCAGCGTGCGCAGCGCTGACGGCAAGCCAGCGCTGACCGCGCCGTACTGCGTCTCGCCGCTGACGAAACCAACCACCTGCACGCCGCTGGCCTGGTGGCCATTGTCCTTGCGCGCTCGTGAACAGCGGATCTCGTAACTGAGATCATTGTCGGCTGCGCCCAGCAACAGATCGAGTCGATGCGCGCGCGGCAGATCCTCACTTGGCACACCGCGGCGCCGGTAGTCGACCACGCGCGCGGTACCGGCCGCGTGGTCGGTTTGCTGGCCATCCCAGATCGCGATCAGCAAGGAGCTGTAGCGCGCCACCACCGACCCTGCGGCCTGGTACTGGCGATCGCGCGCCGCGCTGTCGATCGCCAGCGTGGCTTCGCTGATGCCCTCGGGCAAGGGGAGCTCAAGCTGCTCGGCCTTGGCCAGCACACAGTCGAAATTGGCGCGTGCGGCATCGTCCGTGAGATCGGTGCGACAACGGGCCGCCGAATAGGGCAGCAGCGCCATCAGCGGCAAACCCAGCTCGCTGGCAACCTCGGCCGCCAGCAGGTCGGCGCCTTCGGCCAGCGAAGTGATCAGCACGATCTGCACATCGGGCGCCGTGGCCTGCAGGGCCCGCAACAGCTCCTCGACCGCCGCGCGGATGGCCGGCACCTCCGCGGGTAGCAGATCCCGATGCCCGGTCACCCCCACCAGGAATGGAATCTTGAATTGCCCGGCGCTCTCCACCGTAGGGTCCGCCTCACTCAACTGCTGCGCACTCCTGCCTCCTTGGCGTAGCTGGCTGGCCCGAGTCCTAGGCCAGGTAGTACTTAACAATACCGGTAACCGGCGGGCAAATGCCAACCCGGGCCAATGCGACCTTTAAGAATCAATCTAAATGTGCTGTCCGCACGCATCTGTCCGCGCGAAAGTATTGCGCCATCGAATATGCAGAGCGCATACTTCGCTCGTCCTCGGTAAGTCCGCCAGCGAGACAGGAAGTCTCGCTGGCGGCGCGAATACCGCCGCCAGGAGCTTGCAACGAACGCATCCCTCCGCAGGATCCAGCAACCTGTATCTCAAAGCCAACTACGTGAAGCCGGACCTGCAGCTGGGCACCGCTGACCATGTTTACGTCTGCTTTCGGCGCGGTCGATGGGTGAGCCGCAACCGGCGAGCCGCATTGGCCTGCTTTCAGGCCACGTTGACCGCGCCTGTTTTTCCGTCAGCACAGCCTGGTCTTGGCGGATAACATCATTGGGTTTCCGGCCGGAGATCGGCAACTCATCGAGTACTACCTTGTATCAGTAGCGCGACCGCGCGCTGAGATGGCAGCTCGACGGCGACAGCGTTGACCGCAGCAGCAGCTGTCGGTTACGGTGCCTCGGATGGGGGCCAAAGCAACCAGGGCCACGGTCGGTGGCATGCGACTGCGCACGCGCCTCATGCAGGTGCTGGGCTGCGTCGCCATCGCCAGCGCTGCACTGCAGGCCGATCGCCTGCAGCAACCCCAACGGCCCACAGCAATCGCGGCGCACGTCGGAACCAGCACCGCGCCGGCCAATGCGCCCGCGACGCGGGCCGCCCTCGACCTGCTGGCACCAGGTCTCTCCACTGTAGTCGTCATCGTCCGTCGCAATGACACGCTCGATCGCATCTTCCGCCAGCTGGAATTGAATCTCACTGACCTCGCCAACCTGCGCGCGGTCGCCGGCACGCGGGCGCTGCTCGATCGGCTGATGCCGGGCGAAACCCTGCGCCTGCAGCACCGCGATGGCGAGCTGGTCGGCCTGCAACGCAATATTTCGCTCACCGAGCAGTTGAATGTGACGCGCAGTGGCGAGGATTTCCACGCCGACGTGGTGGCGCGCCCGCTCGAGCTGCGCGCGCAGCTCGAGCATGGCGTGATCGACAGCTCGCTGTTCGACGCCGGCTCGAGCGCCGGGCTGCAGGACCAGACGGTGATGCAGCTCGCGAAGATTTTCGGCTGGGACATCGACTTCGCGCTCGACCTGCGCAGCGGCGATGAATTCACCGTCAGCTACCAGCGCATCTTCCAGGACGGCAAGTACCTGCAGGATGGCGACATACTCGCCGCCAGCTTCGTGAACAACGGGCGCGAAGTGCGCGCGGTGCGCTACGTGGCGCCCGATGGCAGCGCGGGCTACTACAGCCCCGACGGCCACAGCATGCAGAAGGCCTTTCTGCGCGCGCCGCTGGAATTCCGGCGCGTCAGCTCCAGGTTCAGCACGGCGCGCTTTCATCCGATCCTCAATCGCATCCGTGCCCACCAGGGCGTGGACTATGCGGCCTCCACCGGCACGCCTGTCTACGCTTCCGGCGACGGGCGAGTGAAGTTTCGCGGTGTGCGCGGCGGCTACGGCAATCTGCTGGAGATCGATCACGGTGCCGGCATCGTCACGGTCTATGGTCATCTCTCGCGCTTCGCAGCGGCGGCACGACCGGGCGCGCGCGTGCGCCAAGGCCAAACCGTGGCCTACGTGGGCATGACAGGTCTCGCCACCGGACCACATCTGCACTACGAGTACCGGCTCAACGGGCGCTACCTCGATCCGCAGCGGGTAAAGCTGCCCGACGCCACGCCGGTCGCATCAGCGTTGTTGGCCGATTTCAGGCTGCAGAGCGCGGCGCGGCTCGCAGCGTTAAGCCCGCCCGCGGCACCGCCACTGGCCGCCCGACCTGCGGCGCCACCTGGCGCCTTGCCCGCCGCACGCTGAGAGTTGCGATGCTGTAACAGTCCTGTCATACAGGGCGCCGCTATACTCAGCGGCCAATGACCGATTCACCGCCAGAACCGCCGCAGCGTTCGCCGCAGAACTTCCTCAATCGCGAGCTGGCGGCACTGGAATTCAACATGCGCGTGCTCGCGCAGGCGCAGGACGGGCGCGTGCCGCTGCTCGAGCGGCTGCGATTCCTGTGCATCTGCTCGGCGAACCTCGATGAATTCTTCGAGATCCGCGTCTCGGGCCTGAAACAGTTGCAGGAGCTGGGTTCGACACAGAGCGCACCGGATCCGCTCTCGATCAGCGAGCAGCTCGGGCGCATCCACGAGCGCGCGCTGCAGCTGATCCATGATCAATACGCCTGCCTCAACGATGAGCTGCTGCCCAGCCTCGAGCGCGCCGGCATCGAGCTCGCGACACCGGGAAGCTGGGATGTGGAAACCCACGCCTGGCTCGAGCGGCATTTCGTCAGTGAAGTCGAGCCGGTGTTGAGCCCGCTGGGGCTCGATCCGGCGCGGCCGTTTCCGCGCATCCAGAACAAGAGCCTGAATTTCATCGTCAAGCTGGCGGGCAAGGATGCCTTCGGGCGCGACACCGATCTTGCAATCGTGCAGGCGCCGCGCTCGCTGCCGCGTATCGTGGAGCTGCCCGCGGTCAGCGGCCGGCAGCGGCTGGTGCCGCTCTCGACCATCGTCGAGAGTTTCGTGTCGCGGCTGTTCACCGGCATGGAAGTGCTGGGCTGCTATCAGTTCCGCCTGACGCGCAACAGCGACCTGTTCGTCGACGACGAGGAAATCGATGACCTGCGCCGCGCACTGGAGGGCGAGCTGGCGCAGCGCCGCTACGGCGCGGCGGTGCGGCTCGAGACCGGTGCGGATTGTCCGGCGGACACGGTCGAGTTCCTGCTGAAGGAATTCGCGCTCGAGCCCAGCGACTGGTATCCGGTGCCAGGGCCGGTGAACCTGAATCGCTTCTCCGCGATCTACGATCTGATCCAGCGGCCCGAGCTCAAGTATCCGCCGTACACACCCGGGCTCCCCAAAGGCATCGGTGCGAACCACGACCTGTTCGAGGCGATCCGCGCGCGCGATCTGCTGTTACATCATCCCTTCGAGAGCTTTGCGCCGGTGATGGACCTGCTGCGTCAGGCGGCCAACGATCCGCAGGTGCTGGCGATCAAGCAAACGCTGTATCGCACCGGCGATCATTCACCGATCGTCGATGCGCTGCTGGCCGCAGCGCAGGCCGGCAAGGATGTCACGGTGATCATCGAGCTGCGCGCGCGCTTCGATGAAGAGGCCAACATCGAACTTTCGACGCGACTGCAGGAAGCGGGCGTGCACGTGATGTATGGCGTGGTCGGGTACAAGACGCACGCCAAGCTGATGCTGATCGTGCGCCGCGAGCCTGAGGGCCTGCGCCGTTACTGTCACCTGGGCACCGGCAATTACCATCCGCGCACGGCGCGGGCCTACACCGACTACGGCCTGTTCACCTGCGACGAATCGATCGGCGCGGATGTGCACGAAATCTTCCTGCAGCTCACCAGTCTCACGCAGATCCCAAAGCTGCGCCGGCTGCTGCAATCACCATTCCGGCTGCACGATGCGCTGCAGGGCATGATCGAGCGCGAGATCGGGCACGCGCGCGCGGGTCGCCGCGCGCACCTGATCGCCAAGCTCAATGCACTGGTCGATCCGCAGACCATCGACAACCTGTATCGCGCTTCCTGCGCGGGTGTGCGCATCGACCTGATCGTGCGCGGCGTGTGCGCGCTGCGCCCGGGGCTCAAGGGGCTTTCAGAAAATATCCAGGTGCGCTCCATCGTCGGGCGCTTCCTCGAGCATTCGCGCGTCTACTGGTTCGAGAACAACGGCCGCCCGCAGTTGTTCCTGGCGAGTGCCGACTGGATGGAGCGCAATTTCTTCCGCCGCGTCGAGGTGGCGTTCCCGATATTGCAGGCGCGCCTGCGTACGCGCATCCGCGCCGACCTGGATCGTTATCTGACCGATACCAGCAATGCCTGGCTGATGCACAGCGATGGCAGCTACCAGCGCGTCAGCGGCGAGCCGCTGGTGGATGCGCAGGCCGATCTGCTCGAGCGCTACGCCGCCAACGCGGCGCGATTGCCGGAGTAGACACGCAGCTTCAGGCCGCTGGCGCGCAGGAACTCGATCTCCTGGTGCAGGTCTTCCACCGAGAGCGGATGGTCCTTGAGCCAGCGCGCCGGGAAGCGCACTTCCAGCGTACGGCCGCGCGCCGTGAGCTCGACCGCGGGCAGCGCCGTCGAGCTGCGGCCACGATGCAGCAGCACCGCGAGGCGCAACAGCACCATCAGCTGCAATGCCAGCCGATCCCAGGGCGGAATCAGATCCTCGAGGCCGGTGAGTGCGAGTTTGCGCCGGTGCGCGCCGACCAGGCGCGCCAGCAGCAGCTGCTCCTCGTGCGCGAAGCCAGGCATGTCGGCGTTCTCGAGCAGATAGGCGCCGTGCCGGTGATAGCCGCTGTGCGCGACATCGAGCCCGATCTCGTGCAGGCGCGCGGCCCACTTGAGCGAGAGCTCCGCCTGCGGATCGGTCAGCCCCCACTCCTCGGCCACCTGCGCGAGGAAACCCAGCGCGCACGCTTCCACGCGTGCCGCCTGCGTGGCATCGACATGGTAGCGGCGCATCATCGAGCCGACCGTGCGCTCGCGCGGATCTTCATCGGTGAGCCGGCCGACCATGTCGTGCAGCAGACCATCGCGCAACGCGCCCTCGGCCATGCGCATCTGCTCGATGCCCAGCGCCGCGAAGATTTCCGCCAGGATCACCACGCCGCCCGGAAACACCGGGCGTCGCTCTTCGGTGAGTGCGGCGAGCCTCAACTCGCGGCAGTGCGTGGCGGCGGTCATCTCGCCCAGTAAATCTTCCAGGCCCTTGGCGCTGATGTGCAGGCCGCCCGGATCGCGCTCGCGCAGGCTCTCGCCGATGGCGCGCACGGTGCCGGAACTGCCAATCACATTTTCCCAGCCGAGTTTCAGGAACGCCGCCTGCATCGGTTCGATCTCGAGTCGCGCCGCCAACCGTGCGCGCGCGATGCGCTTGGCCGACAGGCGTTCATCGGCAAAGAAGCGTTCACTCAAGGAAACGCAACCGAGCTTGAGGCTCTCGAGCAGCTGCGACTCATAGCCCTCGCCGATCGCGAGCTCGGTGCTGCCTCCGCCGATGTCGATCACCAGGCGTCGGCCAGGTTCGGCCGGCAGTGTGTGCGCCACGCCCGAATAGATCAGTCGCGCCTCTTCCATGCCGGAGATGATTTCGATCGGATGACCGAGCGCCTCACGCGCGCGCTCGAGAAAGGATTGCTTGCGGCGCGCGATGCGCAGCGCGTTGGTGCCCACGACCCGCACGCTGGCGGCATTCATGTCGCGCAGTCGCTGGCCGAAACGCTCGAGGCACAGCAGCGCGCGCGCGGCAACCTGCTTATCCAGCCGCCCATCGGCGCTGAGGCCGGCGCCGAGGCGCACCATCTCGCGCATGCGATCGATGACCACCAGCTGCCCGTGCGAGTAGCGGGCGACTACCAGGTGAAAGCTGTTGGAGCCCAGATCCACTGCTGCCAGCACATCTGGCACGGTGCGGGCAGCACGACTCACGCGTGGTTCAGGCCGCGGTGAATGAGGAACCGCAACCGCAGGTGGTCACGGCGTTGGGATTGCGGATCACAAACTGCGCGCCTTCCAGGCCTTCGCGATAATCGATCTCGGCGCCGCCCAGGTACTGGAAGCTCATCGGATCGACCAGCAGTTTCACGCCCTGATTCTCGACCACGGTATCGCCATCCTGCAGCGCTTCGTCGAATTCAAAGCCGTACTGCAGGCCCGAGCAGCCGCCGCCCTGCACGTACACGCGCAGCATCAGCTTGGGGTTGCCCTCGCCTTCGATCAGCTTGCCGACTTTGTGCGCCGCAGCGTCCGTGAACACCAACAGCGGTTCGCCTGAGGGATTTTCGGTTACTGGTGCGTCCATGCAGGCAGTGTAGAGGCAGCGCCAAAGGGCGTCAAAAGCGCGCTCCGGAAACTGTGCATCAGGACGCCCCGGGCCCCGCCTGGCCTGCTGCGGCAGCCCCCGCCGAGGCCTCGCCCACGGCGGCGGCCCCCGAGGGCATCAGCTTGCCGCTGATTTCGGCGCCCATCGCCATTTCGATCACGCCGTAACTGACGTCGCCGCGTACCCGCGCGCGCGCGCCCAGGATCACCCGCTCGGCCGCGCGGATATCGCCATTGACCGTGCCGTTGACCACCACCTGCGTGGCTTCGACCGAGCCTTCGATGATGCCGTGTTCGCTCACCGACAGGGATGCCGTGGCACCGGCAGCCACCTGCACATTGCCGGTGATGCGCCCATCCACATGCAGGCCCCCGGCGAATTCGATGTCGCCGAGCACGCTGGCCGTGCGGCCGATCAGCGTGTCGATGCGGGCAGCGGTTTTTTCACGACGATTGAACATGGCGGCTCAGCTCGCGTCCGGATTCCAGACGAATATTTGCCGGTAGGGTGCCACGCCTTTGCGCGCAGGTCGAATTTCGATGCTGACGCGCTCCGGCTTGAAGTCGGCCGGCAGTATCACGGCCTGCTCGAGGTTGGCGTAGTAGCGGAAACTGTAGTCGAGCTGCTTCGTCTTGCCGCCCGTGAGCGTCGCCAGATCCAGGCTGGCCGCGGCGCCATTGCGCTCGCCGTCCACGCTCAGCGCCAGCGTGCCGCCAGTGGAATCCTCGGGGCGGATCGGCCGGCTGAGCGCCATCCGGATGGCGAAGGCGCGCGCGTTCACATCGGTCGCGAGCACGTGGAACTGCTGTATGCGCACCGGCGCACTCTGCGCGCTGCCGCCGGCCTGCGGATTCGCGATCGAGCGATAGAACTCCAGCTCCTGCTGCGCGCGGCCGAGTTCGGCCTGCAGCTCGCCGATGCTCTTGGAAACTTCCGAGCGTTCGCGCACCTGCGCCACCTGGCCGGCGTCCGCGGCCGCAAGCTGCACGCGCATCTCGCGTGCCTCGTTGTCGAGCTGTGCAATGCGATCGTTCTGCGTGGCACGTTCCTGCGCGGCCTGGATGCCGTCGAACCCGGCCTTCTTGCGCCCGAGCTCGAAGGCCAGGTAGAGCGCCAGTATGCCCAGCACCAGCAAGGTCAATAGCATCGTCAGGCGACGCGCTGGCGCATAAGTGCGCACGACCAGTTTGCCGGGAATTTCCATCCTGATTTGGGCGGGACCTCAGGCCTCGGCCGCGCCCCCACTGCCACTGCCCTCGGCGAGGGCGGCCTTGTCCGTGCCCGCCGGCGGATGCCACCAGGACGGGTAAGGCGGCAGGCCCTGGGGGAAGGCCAGCTTGCCCAGCTCGTGCAGCGCGCGGGTGTAGACCGTGCGCTTGAAATAGATCACCTCGCGGATCGGCTCCCAGTAATCCACCCAGCGCCAGCGGTCGAATTCGGGCTCGCTGGTGGTATCGAAGCGGAATTGCGCTGCCGCGCTTTTCAGCTGCAGCAGGAACCAGCGCTGCTTCTGGCCCACGCAACGCGGCGTGGTATTGCGCACAAAGCGCGCCGGCAGGCGATAGCGCAGCCACTGGCTGGTCTGGCCCATGATGGCGACGTCCTTGTCGGTCAAGCCGATCTCCTCCGTAAGCTCGCGAAACAGCGCCTCTTCGGCGCTCTCGCCGCGCCGCATGCCACCCTGCGGAAACTGCCAGCCCTTGCCCCCGGAACGGCGGCCCACGAACACGCGCCGCTCGTCCTGCATCAGTACGATGCCGACATTGGCACGAAAACCGTCCCGATCGATCACGTCCCCCATGATCTGCCCGTTTTACCCCGAGGAGCCGGGGGCGCTCAAGCCCAATGCACTTGTTCTGAACCCAGTCGACTCTTTAGGCTGTGCTAATGACACGCACCACACAGTATTGGATCCTGGCCGCCCTGGGCGCCCTGGCCGTGCTCAGCTTCGCTGCCTCGCTGCTGGCGGGCACCGCCGACCTGCCGCTCGGACGCTCGCTGGCGGCGCTCTGGGGAAGCGGTGACGAGCTGGCCAACACCATCGTGCGCACCATCCGGCTGCCGCGCAGCCTGTCGGCGTTTGCAGTCGGGAGTCTGCTGGCACTGGCGGGCATGTTGCTGCAGGCGCTGTTCCGCAATCCGCTCGCTGACCCTTTTGTGCTGGGCGTTTCCGGCGGCGCCGCGGTTGGCGCACTGGGAGGCATGTTGCTGGGCTTGGGCCTTGCGAACCTGCAGTGGAGCGCGAGCGCGGGTGCGTTGCTGATCGGCGCACTGGTGATGCTGCTCGGGCGCGGCGCCGAACTCAGCCGGCTGTTGCTTTCGGGCGTGGTACTGGCCAGCGCCTGCGGTGCGTTGACCACGGTGCTGCTGGCGATCGCCGACAACGGGCAATTGCGCGGCATGGTGTTCTGGCTGGCGGGCGATCTCGGCTGGGCGTTGCATCCCGAACTCGATCTGCTGCTCGCTGCGCTGGCACTGCTTGCCGCGATCGTTTTTGCGCGCTCGCTGAATGTGCTCAGTGCCGGCGAGCTGCGCAGCGCCACACTCGGCCTCGACGCGCGCTTCGCGCGGCCGCTGGTGTTCGTGGTCGCCGCTGTGCTCACCTCGATCGCGGTGCTCGCGGCCGGACCCGTGGGCTTTATCGGACTCGTGGCCCCGCACCTGGTGCGCCTCGCGCTGCGCAGTGCCGATCACCGCCTGGTGGCGCCGGGCGCCGCGCTGGTCGGTGGCGCGCTGCTGTGCCTCGCCGACATCGCGAGCCGCACGATCGCGGCGCCGCGCCAGCTGCCGGTGGGCGCGATCACGGCACTGCTGGGTGCGCCTGTGTTTCTGCTGCTGCTGCGGCGGCGAACCCTGCGTTAGAGCGCAAAGCATGGACGCCATTGCTGTTCGCACTCTAGTCGACCACGAGCTTGCCAACTTTTGTTACGACGCACCTGCACCTGGCACGATGCTTGGTACGCCGTGGTCTGAAGCGAAGGTACGCAGCTACATACCACTGCTTCAGGCAGCGTTGGTACCCCCTTACAAATTGAAGTTTCGGCTTGGAGATACGAACGAGCAGTCGCTTGCGGACCCGCCGCAGTACGCAGAATATTGGGTGGTCGCCATTTCTACCGGCTACATTGAATTCTATGATCCTGCAACGGGCGAGTTCGGATTGGCCGACACATTTCACTCCGATCGCCCTCCTGTCACGATTGGCGTTCGTGGCGATCTGTTGGGTGTGTTTTGTGCAATGTAGTGCTTCGCGCTCCAACAACCCGTTCGAGCGGCCGGTGAGAGGTCATCGCGTGCGCGGCGCAAGCGATAGCGTGCAACAGCAATGAGCAATGCATGGCGGCTGTTGCTGGCCGGGCTGATCCTGTGGGGCGGCGGCGCGATGGCGATTCGCTGGTGGCGCATTTCAAGGTCACGACTGCGAAGATTGTCGCGAAGCCACAGCTGGCGCACGACGAATACCCTTACGACTTCGATGTGGTCAAAGTGTTCGTGCGCAACGCAAAGTCGGATCAGCCCGGATATTTTGAATTCGAAGTCAGTCCCTACAACCAGTCATTGCGGGTCAACGTGATCGTGCCGCGCCAGCAATACTGCTTCGGCATCAAGGGTGGTTTCAGTCACACGGCAAGCCCCACGCCCACGGGCTGGGAAGCGCGGCTGCGCATTCCCCTCGCGAGCCTCGGCTGGCACCAAGGCCAGGCGCTGGAACTCATCGGCAATGCGTATGCGGCCCTGGGAGACAGCGACCATCGTGTTTACTGGAGCCTGTTTGAGCTGCCACCCGGCAAGCCCGACTTCCACGTGCCGGGCGCGTTCCGGCCGCTGCTCGCCACGCACTAGGGCGCATCAACACCTGGCACGGGCGTAGTGCGCTTGACCGTCGGTTGTCTGCTTCCGCTCTCGGCCACCAGCCGTCCGTTGCGATCACCCCCGACTTTTCCGCGTTCCGGACGTTCGCACAGGTGGCTCAGGCATCGATTTCCTCCAACTGGCAATGCCGCCAGGAGTGTGTAATGCTATACACACGATATACACTGGAGCATTGGCCATGAGCCGCCGCATCAACATCATGATCGACAGTGACACCTGGGCGTTCTTGGGCAGAATTCCTGCCGGTGCGCGCAGCCAGACGATTAACCAGGCGCTCAGAAATTGGGCATTGAGGCGGCGGCGCAATGACGCGGCTCGCGAACTCGACGCCTTGCGTACAGCAGCACCCAAGGTGAGCACCGCTGAAGTCGTTCGTTGGATACGTGAAGATCGCGAGCGCGGACACGGATGAAGCAACCGCTGGTCGTACCAGACGCCTCCGTCATCCTCAAATGGGTGCTGCCGATAGCGGATGAATATGGTAGCCGGCAAGCGTTGCGTTTGCGTGATGCGTTGGTAGATGACACCGTTCGAATCGTGGTACCCGCACTCTGGCTATTCGAAGTCGGCAATGTCATTGCACGACAGTTCCCGGAAACCGCCGCTCGCTATGTCGATGCGCTATTGAAGCTCGGGCTCGAGGAAGCCATGCCGTCGAACATCTGGGTGAAAAAGACTTTGGAGTTGGTGGCTCGTTATGAGGTGACTTTCTATGATGCGGCGTATCATGCACTGGCGCTTGTTAGCGGTGGTGAATTGGTGACCGCGGACGAGCGGTATCTGGCAAGAACAAGGGCCGCAGGCGCGGCAAGCGCGCTCGCCGAGTGGCTGCCACCGGCGCCAGCGCCGCGACGGCGAAAGTAACTCAAGGGTATCGTGCCGCTGGCTCGCGTTCAGGCGCGCCGTGCGCGCAGCTCGCGCCGCTCCTGCGTGTATTCGAGGCCGCGACGCATCAGCGCGGTGAATCCAGCCTGGTTGTTGGTTGCGACGGTCTCGCGCAGATCCTCCAACGCCTTGGCCAGTGCCGCCAGCGGCTGCGCACCATAGTCGTTGAGTCGCTGGATCTCGAAGTAGAGCTCGGGACTTTCCTGCGCCACTTCACTGGCGATGTCGAACTGCGCATCGAAAGTGGTGCTGGACATCTGCACCAGGCGCGGCGCGGCCTCGCCGCTCTGCGCCAGCGCCGTGAAGAAGGCGATGTTGAGCGCGTGCGAGAGACCCAGCACGTAGGCGATCAGGCGATCGTGATCATCGAGACCCATTACCACCTGCTCCACCATCGTGGGTGCGAACAGCGCGCGCACGCGCTCGAGCGCATCGCCGGCCCCGAGATCGATGAAGATCACGTGACGGCCAGAGAGCAGTTCGGTGCTGGGGCCAAACATCGGGTGCACCGAAGTCACGCGCACGCCGGCGGCGCGCAGCGCGGCCAGGCCCTTGCGGAGCGGGGATTTCAGCGAGCCGACATCGAACACCACGCCCTTTGGCCGGCGCTGCGCGAGTTCATTGAGTAGGGTGTCGGTCAGGCCCAGGGGCGTGGCGACAACGATCAGTTCCTGGTCGAGCTTGCTGGTACGCCAGTCGCTGATGGTAGTCACGCCGCTACCGACATCTCCACCCGCATTGGGATCGGCGATCTCGACCTGATAGCCCTGTGAAGCCAGGAAGTTCACGAACCAGCCGCCGATCTTGCCTGCGCCACCAATCACCAGTGCGCGCTGCCCGCTGCCGGCGCCGAGCGCGCTGACAGTGGCCTGCTCCTGCGTCGCGAGCGAAGAGCGGATCAGGAGGCGCATCACGCCTTCGGCAACATCGGCCGGTACGCTTAAGGCCGCGGCGCGCGCACGCGCGCCCAGGATCACATCGCGCTCACGTGCATAGTCACGCGTCGGATAGCCCGTGGCGCGCTTCACGCGCGCCACTTCGCGGCTGGCGGTCTGTCGCTCGGCGATCAGTTCCAGCAGTCGGCGGTCGAGGTCATTGAGTTGCAGGCGCAGTTCATCGAGCGTCATGGTGATACCAGGCAAAGGCAGACGCCCCGTTGTAAAGGCTGCGGCACGGCTTTGCAATGCTGGATGAGGCCATGACACGCACAATGCGCGCGCTGCAGGCCACCAGTGCGCGGACCGGGTGCACTACCCGGTCCGCGTCGCCCCAAAGCCGCTGCCAGATCGAGTGGTGCAGCGGCGGGCGGACCCTGGTGACGGCGTACTCCGCTGGTCAGGTTCGGCGCCAGCCTACGCTTCGAAGCGTGAATGCGACCTGAACGCCAACGACGCATCGCGTAACATGCGCAACATGGCCTGGCACCGCGAACATCTGCCCGATCCACTGCCCGAGGAGCCACTGGAGCTGGCCCATGCCTGGTTCGCGGAGGCGACCCGGCGCGCCATGCAGCCCAACCCCAACGCCATGGTGTTGGCGACTGCCGACCCAGCGGGACATCCTTCCGCGCGCGTTGTGCTGTGCAAACAGATCGTCGTGCGTCCGGGTTACATCACCTTCTACAGTAACTACAACTCACGCAAGGGCCGCGAGTTGCAGGCCAATGCGCGCGCCGCGATCGTGATGCACTGGGACGCACTGCACCGCCAGCTGCGCGTGGAAGGGCGGATCGTGCGCGCCAGTGCCGCCGACAGCGATGCCTATTTTGCGAGCCGGAACTGGCAGAGCCGCCTCGGCGCCTGGGCGAGTCAGCAGAGCGAGCCTATAGCCTCGCGTGCCGATCTCTATAAAGCCGTGGCCAAAGCTGCGTTGCGCCTGGCCCTGCCAGTGCCGCCGGCCGACGAGCAGGCACCCGACCCGAGTCGGAGAATTGCGCGGCCGCCACATTGGGGTGGCTATCAGCTGTGGGCCGAGGCCGTGGAATTGTGGGTGGAGGGCAGCGCGCGCATTCATGACCGCGCGCGTTGGTCGCGTACCCTGACGCCGCTAGCGGCGCCAGCGGGCGCTGGCTTCGCGACCGGCGCCTGGTCAGCGACCCGACTGCAGCCTTGAGCTGACGGCTGACGACCAATCGCGATGTGGCGCACTATCCGTATTTCATTGTTGTTGCTGACGCTGCTCGTGGTCGCCTTCAGCGCCTGGTTCGATCAACACCACACTACCAGCTGGGAGCACACTGTCTGGGTTGGCGTCGTTCCGGTCAATGCCGACGGCAGCGCGGCTACGGCCCGATATATTGATGATTTGCGCGAAGCGGATTTCGCGCCGATCAATGAATTCATTGCGCGTGAGGCACAGCGCTACGGCGTGCGCCTCACCGAACCGGTGAATGTGCGCCTCTATGCGCCAGTGCACGCAGCGCCGCCGGTACTTGAGCCGACCGCCGGAGCACTGACGCGAGTGCTCTGGAGTCTGAAATTGCGTCACTACCGTTGGCAGACGCTGCGCAGCATCACGCGCTCGCGTCCACAGATTGCGCTGTTCGTGCTCTATCACGATCCGGCGCACGCTGCAGTGCTGCCCCATT
>JANXYK010000044.1 GCA_025350055.1 Gammaproteobacteria bacterium
AACAAGAAGATCATCCACCGCAACCAGGCCGATCGGCACAAGAGCCGCCTGGCTGCGCGCGTCAAAGCCCTGGGCTGAGCCCGGGCTTTCAACCCCAAGCGGATTCCCTCAGGCGCCCCGCTTGGCGGCACCCTTGCCTGCATGCTGCGCGCGCGCTGCCGCAGCGCTGGCTTCCAGATCCTCTACGGCCAACAGCAATGACAGTCGCGTGTCGCCGTGCGCGACTTCGCGCCAGTGCGTGCCTTCGGGCCAGGGCTCGAGTGCCCCGGCCAGGGCCCACAGCAGGTTCAACGAAGGTGCGGCGCCCGAGCGTTTGAGCTCGGCGTAGACGCGCACCGCACCCTGGTGGCGCAGTGCATCGGCGGTGTAGATGCCTATTTCCCCCAGCACCTGTTCGGATTTCACGCCGAGGTTACGCAAGTCGCGGATGCGCAGCTTCAGTTTGCCGGCCGCAATGCGCTGGCGGACTTTGCTATTGCGCATGGCGGCTACGCATGGCTATTGGGTGTCGCGGTCCGGTGCGGCTGCGCGCTGCGAGTCCAGGAACGTCATGATCGACTCGGCCAGTTCGCGCGTGCCGCGACCGGTGGCACCCGAGATCAGATGCACCGGGCCCTTGAATCGCAGGCGCCGCGCGATGTCCTTCGCGAGCTTTTCGGCCTCATCATCAGGCAGCAGGTCGCGCTTGTTGATCACCAGCCAGCGCGGCTTGGTACCCAGGTCCTTGTTGTACGCCTTCAGCTCCGCAACGATCGCGCGCGCATCGCGCACCGGGTCGGCATCTGGATCGACCGGCGCCATGTCGATGAGGTGCAGCAACACGCGCGTGCGCATCAGGTGCTTCAGGAAACGGTGCCCCAGCCCCGCGCCCTCGGCCGCGCCTTCGATGAGGCCCGGGATATCAGCCATCACAAAGCTGCGATGCTCACCACAGTAGACCACGCCGAGATTCGGAAACAGCGTCGTGAAGGGATAGTCGGCCACCTTGGGCCGCGCCGCCGAAAGCGCGCGAATCAGTGTGGATTTACCGGCGTTTGGCAGGCCCAGCAGGCCCACATCGGCGATCACCTTGAGTTCGAGCGCCAGCGTGCGCTTCTCGCCGGGCAGGCCCGAGCCGAACTGGCGCGGCGCGCGATTGGTGCTGGTCTTGAAGCGTGCGTTACCCCAGCCGCCCTTGCCGCCCTGCGCGACCTTGAGCTCCTGGCCTGCTGTTTTCATGTCGCCGAGTTCTTCATCGGTTTCGACATCGCGCACCGAGGTACCCACGGGCACAGTGACATACATGTCGGGCCCGCCCCTGCCGAAGCAGTCGTTGCCCGAACCGCCCTCGCCGTTCTTGGCCTTGTGCATCCGCTCGATGCGAAAGTCGGCCAGCGTGTTGATGCCCTCGGCCGCGCGCAGATACACGCTGCCGCCCTGCCCGCCGTCGCCACCGTCCGGCCCGCCGAAAGGCATGAATTTCTCGCGCCGGAAGCTCAGGCACCCACGCCCGCCATTCCCGGCCTGCACCCGCAGCGTTGCCTCGTCGACGAATTTCATCCGGCCAGCTTACCTCTATCGGGGCTGCGCAGTGCGCCAAACAAAAACCCCGGCATCAGGGCCGGGGTTTAAGTTGAATCGTAAGGATTCCGGCGTCGTTCGCAGTACTCAGTTACTCGCGTCCGCGGCTTTCGCGAGCACGTTCACGTACATCTGCTGGGTGGCGCCCTTGCGTGCAAACAACACCTGCCCGTTCTTCAGCGCGAACAGGGTGTGATCAGTGCCGGTGCCGACGTTGCTGCCGGCGCGCACCTTGGTGCCACGCTGACGGATGATGATGTTACCGGCCAGCACGGACTCGCCGCCAAAGGCCTTCACGCCCAGGCGCTTGCTGTGCGAATCGCGACCGTTGCGGGTACTGCCGCCTGCTTTTTTATGTGCCATGGACCTAGACTCCGCTGATCTCGTTGATGCGCACCTGGGTGTAATTCTGCCGGTGGCCCTTCATGCGCAGGTAGTGCTTGCGGCGCCGGAATTTCACGATCGTCACCTTGTCGCCCTTGCCATGCGACTCGACGGTGGCCGTGACCTTGCTGCCATTGAGCATCGGCTTGCCGACCGTGATCTTCTCGCCATCGGCGATCAGCAGCACCTGGTCGAACTCGACCGTGGCGCCGGCTTCAGCCTTCAGCAATTCGACGCGCAGCACGCCGCCCTTCTCAACCCGATACTGTTTGCCGCCCGTGGCGATGACCGCGTACATTGTCTCTGAGGCTCCATGTGATTCGCCGCCAGCCGGTGACCGGCGGGTAGCGGAAAAGGCCGCGCATTCTACTCAAGCGCAGCCGTGCGGGTCAAACCGGGTTTTCCTTGGAGAAACAGGCAGTTGAATAGCGTCCTCAAGGCCCTCGACAGCCCCCCGGCAGGGTCGGCGGCCCAACTCGAGCAGATTCGTGCCCTGGTACGCCCCGAACTGGCCGCAGTGGACGAGGCGATCCGCACCGGTCTCAAGAGCATCGTACCGCTGGTGGACCAGATCGCCGAGCACATCATTGCCGGTGGCGGCAAGCGGCTGCGACCGCTCCTGGTGGTGCTTGTGGGGCGGGCCTGCGGCACGCACGGCAGCGCTGCTCACGGCAACGGCACGGCCGATTCAGCGCCGGTGCAGGCTGCGGCCTTCATCGAGTTCATCCATACCGCCACGCTGCTGCACGACGACGTGGTCGACATGTCTGCCCTGCGCCGTGGCCGCAATACGGCCAACGAAGTGTTCGGCAACCAGGCCAGCGTGCTGGTGGGCGATTTCGTGTATTCGCGCGCCTTCCAGATGATGGCCGCCGTGCGCTCACAGCGCGTAATCGAGATCATGGCCGAGGCGACCAATGTGATCGCCGAGGGCGAAGTGCTGCAGCTGATGAACGCGCGCGACCCGGATACCACGGAAGCGCGCTATTTCGAGGTGATCCAGCGCAAGACCGCGCAGCTCTTCCAGGCCGGTGCCGAGGTGGCGGCGGTAGTCACCGGTGCGCCGCTCGCCATCCAGCAGGCGCTGGCAGCTTATGGCAAGCACCTGGGCACGGCTTACCAGTTGGTCGACGACGTGCTCGACTACCAGTCCGACCCCGAAACCCGCGGCAAGAACCTGGGGGACGACCTGGCCGAGGGGAAACCGACACTGCCGCTGATTCATGCGCTGCGCCACGGCAATGAGGCGACTGCGGCGCTGATCCGCCGCGCCATCGCCGGCGAGGGTCGCGAGCATCTCAAGGAAATCCTGGCTGCAATTGAATCGACCGGGGGCCTTCAGTACACTGCCCGGCTCGCGCAAGCGGAGGCCAATCGTGCAGTTGCTGCCCTGGAGCCACTACCCGACACGCCATATCGCGCGGGTCTCGCGGCCCTGGCCCGCTTCGCAGTCGAGCGCCAGCATTGAATTTCGGGGTGTAGCTCAGCCTGGTAGAGCGCTACGTTCGGGACGTATAGGTCGCAGGTTCAAATCCTGTCACCCCGACCAAGTAAATCAAAGTGTTGCAGGTACGGCGTATCAGCCGCACCGGTTGGTGAAATTCCAACAAGTCCACTGCAAGTCCACGAAGTGAGCATTGAGCCCCGCTGCCTTCCTCAATAATGCAAGTGTTGGAGCTGCTGTGGGGGCTTTGGGGGCCTTCTGGCTAGTGATTGCAAACGACTGGCGGCGCGAGAGGCGAGTGGCCAGGAAAACGATCCCCGTCACCTTACGGCGCCTACGCACCCTCATCCAATCGCGCCTCGAGGGCGCTGAGCACGCAGTGACGCAGTCGGCCAACTTCCCAACCCGAAACGTCGGATTGCGATTTCCAGTGGAACAGCTGTATGCGTCCGTTAATCCGCGTATTTCCTGCTGATGGATAGTCGGCAACACTGCGTCGCAGGTCATGACGCAGGAGATTGCCGATGCCGACGAACCGCCTTTCCCCCTCTCGACGCCGGGAAGATATTCGGACTTGGTGGTCTGAGCACCTGGTCTCCCAGGTCAGCTCTGGCCAGAGCCAGGTGGACTACTGCCGAGCTCGTGGCCTAGACCAGAAGTATTTCACTCTTTGGAAGCGCAAGCTCCGGGAGCAGCCATTGGCGAGCGGCGGTGCACGGTTGGTGCCGGTCACCCTAAAACCCAGTGCGATGTCGATGCCCTCGAGACCGATACTGAGATCGGCCGACGAGCTGGCTGCAGCGTCCGCGATTTCGCTGCGTCTGAGTCTGGGCAGTGGTCTGACGGTATCTCTGGAGATTGCGTTGGCTGCGCTGCCCACCGTGCTGCGTGAGCTCGCGTCCCTGCGATGCTGAAGCTGGCGGCCGGTGCACGGGTATTCATGGCGGTGACCCCTGTGGACATGCGCCGGAGTTTTTCAGGGCTCAGCGCCATTGTGGGTGAAGCGCTCGGTTCAAACCCCCTTTCCGGCGATGTGTATTTGTTCCGGGGCAAGCGATCGGATCGGGTGAAGGCGATGATGTGGGACCGCAACGGACTGGCGATCTGGTACAAAAGATTAGAGCGCGGCAAATTCAAATGGCCCAGTCCCGATGCGCCATCGATGGAGCTGACCGAACACGAACTCACGTTGTTACTCGACGGCGTGGATTTCACACGTATTCGGAGATTGCCGCATTTTTCATTGCAGTCTGCATACGCATGAACGAGAAAATAGTTTGTGTCAGCTCGCTCATTGCGCTGTGAGTTTGATAAAATCATGCCGTGGATATCGATGCCACTTTGCCTACCGACATCGCGACGCTGCAACTGATGCTGCGCGAGAAGCAAGCGATGATCGAGACGCTCAAAGGCAACCTGCACCGCCTTTTGAAGTGGCGCTTTGGCCCCAAGAGCGAGATATTGAACGTCGATCAGTTGGGATTGTTTGTCGATGGCAGCCTGGTGATCGACGTACCGGCCGATGCCGGCACGTGCAGTGAACCGAGGATCTCGACGCCGATCGCGGCGCGCACCGAACGCCGGCGTGCGGTTCGGGTGCTCAAGAGCCTGCCCCGGGTGATCGAGCAGATTGACGTACCCGAAGCCCAGAAGATTTGCCCCTGCTGCGGGGAAGGGATGAGTCCCTTTGGCCACGAGTCCAGCGAGCAGCTGCATTACATACCGGCCAAGCTCGAAGTCCACGAGACCCAGCGACTGAAGTATGCCTGTACTCGTTGCCATGGAGCGGTGGTCCGGGCCAGTCTTCCGACATTGCCCCCGATCCCCAAGAGCATGGCCTCGGCGAGCCTTCTGGCTTACCTGATTGTCAGTAAGTTCGCTGACGGCTTGCCGCTGTACCGGATTGCCGGACGGCTGGCCCGACTGGGGATCGATCTCTCGCACACCCTGATGTCCGAGTGGCTGGGTCAGTGCTCGGAACTGCTCGAAGACTTGCACCGGCGCATGATCCGCAAGGTGCTCGATTCGGGGCATGTCTATACCGACGACACGACCCTGCCGCTGCAGAACCATGATCCCCAGAGAAGAAAAGCCCATGAGGCCAAGCTCTGGGTCTATGCCAAGGATAACCGGCACGGTTCACCCCTGATCGTCTATGAGTTCTCCAAGTCCCGAACCCGGGATGCACCCCTGACATTCCTGAAGGGCTATCAAGGGTACCTGCAGGCCGATGCGTATCCGGGCTACGATCCGCTGTTCATCGACGGATCGATCAAAGAAGTCGCGTGCAATGTTCACGCCCGAAGGCGGTTCGTGGAAGCCGCCGATCTGCTGAGCTCTCCGGGCAGGCCCCATGAAGCGCTGGCGTTCTACAAAGCGATCTTTCGCGTCGAGCGCGAGATCAAGGACCTGAGCGACGCCGACCGGCTGCGCCATAGACAAGAACGCTCTGTCCCGCTGCTGACCAAGTTCAAGGCGTGGCTCGATCAGACCGTCCATGCCGTCCTGCCCAAAGATGCCCTCGGCGAAGCCGTGCGTTACACGCTCAAGCATTGGGCGGCGCTGACGAAGTTCACCGAAGCCGGGCATCTCGATGCATCCAACAATTTCGCCGAGCGCTGCATGAGAAGTGTTGCAATCGGTCGAAAAGCATTCCTTTTTGTAGGCTCCGAGCGAGCGGGTCACGCGGCAGCAATTTACTATTCCATGGTCGAGTCCTGCAAAGCGAATCAAGTCAATCCGCTCTCCTATCTGACGTACATACTGGCCAACGCGAGAAACCGAGCGGTGACCCTGCCGATGCCCGATGAATTTGCCGCTCACATCACCGCCCCTGGTGGCGCGTGCGCTCTCTAACAATCTGGCGTAGGATCGGACGGAAGGAAAGACGCGGATTAACGGACGGGTTCGTAAGGGCGCAGCCGAGTCGCTCTAAAGAGCACAAAGTGATTGCGTTGGCCGCTACATTTTGTTCCACAATAAGGTCTAGCACCTATCGGCTATGAGAAGGACATGCGAACAAAATACCCTCTGGCGGTGGATAGTAGACAAGCTGTGATCGTGCTCCCTGCGGGGCCAGAGATTTGCCTTCCGTCAACCAGCGTCCCAGTCACAGGGCGCTGCAGGCTCTTTGGTCAAGCGCGGTGAATTTGCGTAATAAGTTTCATATGTTGATCTCGCCCATTCGTTGCCATCCCGAATCTGTGAAGGGGTGAGGATCGGATTGCCGTTAAAGTCTTTGGCGGATTCCATGTTTTGCAACCGCTCTTCTAACCCGTGCGCATACTCTCCGGTTGCACCTAGATACTCCAGACGCAACATCTTGTGCGCAATTTCCTGCGTCCCGTAGGGATAAATTGCACCGAGAGCAACATCGGACATATCGGTCCGCTCCTTTGAGAATTGCTGAATAATCCTCCAGTCCCCGCGCGAAAAGGCGGCGGCGATATAGCGTCTGGTCAATGTTTGATAGTCATCGTAAACATCCGCAATGCCGACAATTTCTCTGTCCTCGACATCTGACATCACGCCTTTCATGAAGCACACTTGGGCGTCTTGATCACCGCTTTCCGCAGCTGCCCTAAGCGTCAAGTATATCTCAGCTTGTGGGTGCGAAACGCCGGCACACTGAGCAATCTGATTTCTATACGCCGCAAACTGCGGATCACTATCGGTGGCTCGGTTGTGCTGATCAACGCATTTCTGGACATTTATAGTTCCCATACATTCTGCACTTCTACTAGTCCGGGCTGCCTTGAGTACTACCTCTGCGTTTCCGCATTTTCCCAGCATCACGAGCTTCTCTCTATATGCTGACTTCAGGCCGCTGACTGGTTGTGACACGACGGGCGCCCGCCCATCGCCGCTTACCACTCTGTTTCTGGCGCTTGTACCTGCGGGAGCGGGGTCATTTGCCCCTATTGCGCTGGTCGCTTTACTAGGATCGCTCGGAGGGTAACGGAGGGCTACGAATAGACAAACCACAGCCGCCACCGCAGCAATTGTCCAAACTACTGACCTACGCATATTTTAAATACAAATTACAAACAGCGGATTCGCTAGCTAGACGGCCGAACAAGAAACTAAAGTCCCCCACACTTAGCGCCTTTATCCCTCTGATATGCAGCTTGGACGGCATCGAACAGCTCCGCCGATAATTGAAAATTGCGGCTGCTCATCTGTCCAATGTTCAACAAATGGGCATGGAGAACATCATCTTTTATTTCTCCAGCGCGGACGATGAGAACAGGAAGGGAATTGCGCTGCTAGAACTTATTGCGGAGCATCAGCGTGATCTGACGCTGGGCGAAGGAAGTCGCCGAATCGCGATCCCACAACTGGAGAGGGACTTGGGTAGTGGGTCAATTTGGCCTAGACGCCAGTTCGTTTGATGATTTCTCGAGTCAGCGCTACAAACTCATCTCGCGCCTCATCGATTTGACCGGTGTGGCCAGGATTTACAAGGCCGCGCAGCGCACCAAGGGCCACCCCATACTTTTGCGCTGCTGGCGCCAAACTGTGAAAATTTTTGACGCCACCGAGCTTGTCGCCTGCAGATGGCACTAGCAGGTTGCGGAAAAAGGCTGTGTTGTGACGATTTTATGCATGATTGCAGGACGCTCGACATGTGGCCGCGTTGATCTGTCGGCGTTGGGGCCGCTGGGATCGTCGAGGGTTTCTTGTCGTTTCATGCTCGGATC
>JANXYK010000004.1 GCA_025350055.1 Gammaproteobacteria bacterium
CGACCGACGATCGGGATGTCGCCCAGGCCCGGGATCTTCGAGGCGCTGTGGGTGTCGCTATCCTTGATCAGCCCGGCGAGGATCTGCGTCTCCCCGTCCTTGAGCTGGAGCAGCGTGCTGGCAGTGCGGGTGCCGATTTCATAGAGCAGCGAGCCCGTGGCCTTGTTCTGGATCGTATTGACGATGGAACTGACTTCCAGATTGACCTTGATGGCGACATCGTTATCCGCGTAGATGGTCGGTTCCACCTCCAAGGTCAAGCCCACCTCGAGGTATTGCACCTGCTGATTGGGAATGTATTGGCCGGGCCCTGATCCACCACTCGGGACCGGAATGATCGCGCTGGTGATGCTCGGCACCCGGCTGCCGATCAGGATCTTGGCCTTCTCATGGTTGCGTGCCCGGATGCGCGGACTGGCGAGCGTATTGGTGTTGCCCGTCGTCTTCAGCGCGTCCAGGGATACCAAAAGCGGTGAAGCCGATATCGTGTCGCCACTGATTTTACCGTTGCGGTGCAGGTAGTCATTCAGCACCAGAGTGCCGGGAGTTGCTAACGTGGCAGTCGCGGGATAGTTGATGCCCAGTTGCTGCATACGACTGCGGGCGATCTCCAGCACCTCGACCTCGAGCATCACTTCGGGTTCGGCAATGTCGACCGAGGCGACCAGCTTTTCGGCCATACGCACCACTTCCGGCGTATCGCGCATCACGATCGCATTGGCGCGCTCATTGATCACCAGTGTCTTGGCATCGAGCACGGTCTTGAGCAGGTTTTCCACATCCTTCGGAACCGCCGTATTCAGGTAGAAGGTCCGCACGATCTGGTCCTGGTAATCCTTTTGCTTGGCGGTCGTGTTCGGATAGAGCAGCACCATGTTGTCCGACAGCACCTGGCGCGCCAGCTGGTTCTGGCCCAGCACCAAATCGATCGCCTGTTCGATGGGCACGTCCTGGACGAAGATCGTGGTCTTGCCCTCGCTCTTGATGTCCTTGTCGAAGATGAAATTGATGCCGGTCTGGCGCGAGAGCACCTCAAACACCATCTTGGTCGGGGCGTCGCGAAACTGCAGGGTCACCGGACGGTCGTCGCGGGTGCGCAATCGCGGCGTCACGGTGATCGGGCCCCGCGCGGCATCGATCTGCGCGCGCAATGCGGCCGCCGGCGCAAAGCCTGGATCCTCCGACAGCACCGCGCGCACCTGCGCCTCGGCCGCATCGAACTCGCCCCGCTGCACCTGCTGCTGCACATCCTTGAGCGCCGCCGCGTGACGCTGGTCCTGACCCAGACCGCTCAGGCCCTTGGCGGCGCGGTCATTACCGCTGTCGATGGCGAGCACGCGCCGGTACGCCACCGCTGCTCCGGCGGCGTCGCCGCTCGCACGGGCCTGATCGGCTTCCTTGATCAATTTCTGGATCGCCTCTTCACGCCTGCCCTGCAGGTCGGCCTTGTAGACAATATTTTCAGGATCGCTGTTCAACGCCTGGGCGAGCTTTTGCAGCCCAATCTCATAGCGGCCCTGCTCGACGTCGCTCACGCCCTGGTCGTGCAGGCGCGCGCTGGCGCAGGACGCCAGTAGCAGCACACTGGCCAACGCCACACCAATCATTCCATGTATAGACTTCACTGCGTGCCTCCGAGAGCCAGGGTCTGTTTGATATCGAGCGGCTTATACGTAAGAACCAGTTGGCCGTTGGCCTCGGCATCGATACTGTAGGTGTTGTCGATGGTGTCGCCGATGTGCACGTCGAAAACGCGGTCGCCACGGGTGAGAAAATACACGGTGGGGTCACCGGGCCGCGTGTAGCTGCCCATCGCGGTAAACGGCAGGGGTGGTGCCGTCGGTGGCGGCGGTGCGACCACCACCACCGGAACGGGCGGCGGTGGTGGCGGCGCGACGTACCAGGACTGCGTGTGAAACAGCGCCTCGACGGCCTTGCTCGCGGCCACGCGATGCGCGAGGTGCGTCAGCGGGTTGCCGCCAGACGCGCTCGCGGCGGGCGCTGCGCTGCGTGTGGCCGCGCGTGGCCCGCGCTCGGCGGGAACTGCTGTTGGCGCCGTGTCCTGGCCGGGTCCCGACAGCACGATGTAAACACCCACTGCAATCGCCAGCGCGCACAGGATCTTGAAACGCTTGGTGAGCACCATCACTCGTCGCTCCGTACAAAGGCCGACAGCCGCAGTTCGGCCTCGACGCCCGGCTCACCCACGGCCTTGCGCTCGATGCGCATGCCCTCGACTGCCACGGCCGGCAGCGCCACCAGCGTGCGGTCCAAGAACGCGCGCAGTTGCGGATAGGTCGCCTGCACCGGGAAAGTCATGCGATAGCGCGCCGCCACGCCATCGCGCGCCGGCAGGTATTCGTATTGTCCGCGGGGTAGCTCCACGCCCGCAGCGCGCGCTTCTTCCAGAATCTTGGCGACGATCTCCGGTGCCTGGCCGCGCGGCGGCAACGCGGCGAGTGCGGCAGCGGACAACGGGCCTGGTGCGCTCTTGGCCACCGGCGCAAGCTGCGCCAGCTGGCCCTTCAGCGCCGCAATCGCACTGCCCTGCGGCAGGTTGTTGGCGATGAACAGCGTCACAGCGAGCACGACCGCGGCCACGCCGGCTATCGTGGCGGCGCCCAGCCGGCGCGCCTGATAGAGCGTCTCGGCAAGCGCCCGGTTGCCATAGAACTGGATACGCTCCAGTGCCGAGGGCCCGTTGGCCTGACCGACCGGCATCGACTGTGACTGACCGGGGAGCGGCGCGGCCGTGGCAATCGCTGGCGTCGTCGGCCGGATGGCAGGCGCAAGTTCCGCTTCGCCGCCCGGGTGGAGAGTGCTCATGTCGCGTCGCTCCAGTCGGCCGAGATCTGGAAGCGCACGGGATGATCCTTGTCGTTCACGCGCAGCTCGTGGTTGTCGAGCATCGGGAAACGCAGCACTTCGCTCTTGCGCAGGCGCTGCACATAGGCAATGGCCAGCTCCAGAGTGCGCGCCTCGGCGGTAACGCGTACGCGATGCTTGGCGTGATCGGGCTCGATCCCCAGCACCGCAACGTTGCCGGCGGTATCGCCGCTGGCGTTCTCGAGTTCGACCAGCAGCAGCGACCAGGGCGTACCGAGTTCGCGCACGGTCTTCTCGGCGGTCTGCGCGTTCAGTCCGGCGACTGACTCCACGTTCTGGCTGCGATGCGCGGCGCTGAACAACGCCGCGCGCCGCATTTCGAGACCTTGACGCTGCCCTGCCAGTGAATGGTGCTGGGCCAGCACCCCGGCCAGGCAAAGAGCACCCACTAATGCAAGGCCAATCCCCAATGGACCGCCGTGCGAGCGAGCGCCAACGAAATCAAGTTGCAGCCGCGGCGCGCTCATGCCTGGTGCCTGCGCAGGAATTCGAGTTTGCCGGCCGTCGACTCGCCGGCCAGCTCTTCCTCGAGCCAGACCAGATCGGTGCCGCTAGTGCCCGCTGCGATGCGCAGGCCCGCTGGCGCATCGACGAATACGCTGCCTTCCTGCGCGGAATTGTTGGCCAGTCGCCCGAAGGTCTGGAGCCGCCGCAATTCGACCGCCCAATCGGCGCCGATGCGCACGCCGTGCACCCGATCCCAGCCGCCGGGTATCAGTCGCGCTGCCGCCAAGGTGCCCTGCTCGATTGACACGAACCACGCGCCGCCATCGGGCAGCCGGGTACGCCAGTGGTTATAGGCGGAGATCAGCTGCGGCTGCAGCGACTTCAGCGCCAACTGATGTCGCGTCAGGATCAGTTGCAGCTCCTCTATCAGTGCCGCCGGCAGTGCGCAGGCCACCTGCGCCATGCCCGGGCGGGCGTCGTTCAGCGTTATCGTCCACTGGCTGACCACATCGCCATAGATGCCGGTCAGTACGTGGCGCGCATGGGTCATGCGCTCGGCTTCGCCGCTCAGCGCCGCCGCATAGGGCACCATCGCATAGCGCACCCAGTGATCGGCGAGCACCACCCGCACCGCAGCCTGCCGCCACTCTGGTTTGCCGAGCAGCGTGTCGAGCGCCCCAAGCGCCGCGGTCCAGTTGCTGTCGCCGGCAACTTCATTGACCCAGCCAGCCTGAGCCAGCTGTTGCGGGCGAATACCGCGACCCAGCCGCGTCAGCGCCAGCTTGTGTGGCGCCAGATAGACACCGATTTCATCACGCCATAGTGGTGACACGATTCACCTCTTCGAGCGTGGTTTCGCCGCGCCGCACGAGTTCGAGCGCCGACTGGCGGATCAGCCGCACGCCCGAGCGTGCCGCCAGCTCCTTGAGCTGGCGCACGGGCGCACGCGAGATAATCGCCTCGCGGATCTCGTCATTGAGCACCAGCAGTTCACCGACCGCCTTGCGGCCGCGATAACCGGTGCCGCGGCAGTGCTTGCAGCCACGGCCGACGCGGAATTCATAGGAAGCATGGGTCGCGATGCCGAGCTGCGACTCCTCCAGCAACCGGCGCGAGGGCACATAGGAATCGGCGCACTGCTCGCACACGATGCGCACCAGGCGCTGCGCCAGGATCGCGCTCAGCGCGGCGACGAAGCTGTAGGTATCGACCCCCATGTGCACGAAGCGGCCCATCACATCGAACACGTTGTTGGCATGCACCGTGGTGAACACCAGGTGGCCAGTGAGTGCCGACTGGATGGCGATCTGCGCCGTCTCCGGGTCGCGGATTTCACCGACCATGATCTTGTCCGGATCGTGACGCAGAATAGAACGCAGACCCCGCGCGAAGGTTAAGCCTTTCTTCTCATTGACCGGGATCTGCAAAACCCCTGGCAGCTGATACTCAACCGGATCTTCAATCGTGACGATCTTGTCGTTGCCCGTCTGGGTCTCCGAGATCGCCGCATAAAGCGTGGTGGTCTTGCCGCTACCGGTAGGACCCGTCACCAGCAGCATGCCGTACGGCAGATTGCTGAGGCGCTGCAGCTGCGAGACCGTCTCGACATCGAAGCCCAGCGAACTGAGCGTCAGCCCATGCACCTTCTCGGTGAGCGCGCGCTTGTCGAGTACGCGCAGCACGGCGTCTTCGCCGAACACGCTGGGGATAATAGAAACGCGGAAGTCGACGGCGCGGCCATCGATGGAAACCTTGAAGCGGCCGTCCTGTGGTACGCGCCGCTCGGCGATGTCGAGTTCGGCCATCACCTTGATGCGCGAGACTACCTGTTCGGAGACTTCGGCACCGGTAACCTCGGCCATCTGCACCAGCACGCCGTCGATGCGATAGCGCACCACCAGGCCATTGGGCACGGTCTCGAGATGCACGTCGCTGGCGCCGGCGCGCAGCGCGTCATAGAGCGTGGAGTGCACCAGCTTGACGATCGGGCTGGAATCCTGGCTGATCGAGGCCAGCGACAGGTTGTCAATGCCGGCACCGGCGGCCACGTGCACGGAGCTACCGGCCACCGCCGAATCAAGTGCACGGAGCGATTGTTCATGGCGGGCAATGTAGGCGGCGATTTCAGCACGCGGCGCCAGCACCCACTCCAGCGCCTGCGGCACGCGCACCTCGAGCCAGGAGCGCAGCGCGGCATCGAAGGGATCGGCGATCACCGCCAGCAGCGATTTGCCACTGCGCGCCACGAGGCAGGTGCGCTTGGTAGCCTCGGCCGGCGGCAACAGATCGAACGCGGCTTCGAGCTTGGCGAGATCGGTGCGCCCGAGCGCACGGTAGTCGAGCGCGCGCGCCAGCGCGGCGGTGAGTTCCACCGGCCCCAGGCCCGAACGCTTCTCCAGGTATTCCAGCGTGGAGCCACCGCCCTCCTGCGCCTCGGTCACGGCGGCCGTGAGCATGGCTTCATCGAGCCCGAACATCGCGGAGCTGTCCAGTGCGGCGCTCATTTGATGCTCCCGGCGAGTTCAAAGATAGGGAAGTACATCAGCACAACGATCACGCCGATCACCACACCGATCAGGCTCATCAGTGCCGGCTCGATCAGCCGCGTGACCAGGCCCACCCAGCGCGATAGTTCCTCGTCGTAGAACGCGGCGATGCGCTCCATCATCTCGCCCATGTTGCCGCTGCGCTCACCGACGCGCAGCATGCGCGCGGCGACCGGGGTCGTCAGCCCGTATTGTTCCATGGCATCGGCGATCGAACGGCCTTCGCGCACGCCCTGCGTGGCATCGGCAAAAGCGGCCCGCAGGTTGGTGCCCAGAAGCCCTGCCGACATGCGCATCGCCGTGACCATCGGCGTGCCGCCCCGCTGCAACATGCCCACGGTGCGATACAGGCGCGCGAGCTGATAGATATGCAGGCGGGCACCGAGCGCGGGTATGCGAGCAATGCGCGCGCCGATCGCGGCGCGCACTGTCGGCCGGGTAAATGTATAGACCATGCCCACGATGAAACCCAGCGTGCCCACGGCAACCAGGGCGCCGTGTGTATCCAGAAATTGACCCCAGTGCATCAGCAGGCGCGAGGCCAACGGCAGATTGCCGCCCAGATCCTCATAGATCGAACTGAAGCGTGGCACCACGTAACCCATCAGGAAAGCAACCACCAGCAGACCCGCACCGCACAGTACGGCCGGATAGATCGAGGCGTTGACCAGACTCTTGCGCAGCACGTCGATCTGCTGCTGGTAGGCCACGTAGCGCGTGAGCGCCTCGCGCAGCGCACCGGTGCGCTCGCTGGCGCGCACGG
The DNA here is from genome assembly GCA_025350055.1 of Gammaproteobacteria bacterium. Taxonomy (GTDB): domain Bacteria; phylum Pseudomonadota; class Gammaproteobacteria; order Steroidobacterales; family Steroidobacteraceae; genus FEN-1191. The sequence goes on from JANXYK010000004.1 coordinate 6,643, forward strand.
TCGCCACATAGAGCGCTGGAAAACTGTGCGGATGTTCGGCCAGCGCCGCGCCGAAAGTCTGGCCCTCGCGCAAGCGCACCAGCACCTGATCGAGCGTGCGCTTCACTGTCGGGCTGGCTTCTTTTTCCCCCAGCGTCTCAATGGACTCCACCAGCGACAGGCCGGCATCCAGCAGCGCGACCATTTCCTGGCTGAAGGTGACCAGCGGCACGCGCGTCGAGCGCTTGCCGAAATTGATACTGCGCTCGCGGGCGATGGAGATGAAGGCCAGGCCCGCACCGCTCACCTGGCGGCGCGCGTCGGCTTCATCAGCCGCGTCCACTACATAGGAGAGCACATCGGCTCCACCACTCAGGGCTTTGACGCGAAAGCGCACGGCTACCAGTTTCCTATGTCAGCGTCTTCGCCGGTACCGCCCGGGCGCCCGTCCTTGCCGTAGGACACCAGGTCGTAGTCATTGTTATGGGTGCCCGGCGCCACATATAAATAAGGGCTGCCCCAGGGATCGAGCGGCACGTCCTTCTTCAGGTACGGACCCGCCCAGTTCTGCTCACCCTGTGGCTGGAGCTGGAGCGCTGCGAGACCCTGCTCGCTGGTGGGCAGATGGCCAACGTCGATCCGGTACGCCTCAAGTGCCTTGTCCAACGCATCGATCTGCGCGCGTGCGGCCTTGACCTGGCTCTTGCCAACCTGCGCAAAGTATTTCGGAGCGACGAAGCCGGCGAGCAGGCCAATGATCACCATCACGACCAGCAACTCGAGCAGCGTGAAGCCCGCTGAGCGTCGCCGTGAGCCTTGAGTTTCAATCACTTGTGACGCCATATTCAGCATGGTATCAGCTCGGCTCCACGGCTTGGGACTGTGCACGCAACGCGTGGTACACCTTGAGCACGTTCGGGACATAAGCGCGCGTCTCGCGGTACGGGGGCACCTTGCGGCCATAGCGTTCGACGGCATTCTCACCGGCGTTGTAGGCGGCCAGTACCAGATCCAGATTCCTGGCGCCGTAACGCGTGAGCAGGTCGGCGAGATACCGTGCACCGGCGCTGATGTTCTGTTCGGGGTCGAAGGCATTGAAGGCGCCATAACGGCGCGCGGTCGTGGGCAGCAGCTGCATGAGCCCGATCGCGCCGCGACGGGAAATCGCACGTGGATTGAAGCCCGATTCGACCACTATTACCGCGCGCAGCAGCTCGGCTTGGACGCTCGCGGCAGTCGCTGCCCGTTCGATCGCCGCATCGTAGCTCGCCGAACGCGCCAGCCAGGCGGTCGCGCGCTTGGCATCGGCTTCCGGGATGGCCGGATCAATCGACGGCGTACGCGCGATCAGCACGTAGTGCGAGTCATTGGGCACATTGCTGAAATGGGTAGTGCCAGCGGGGTCGGTATAGGAATAGATATCCGCCCGGGCCGCCATAGATGCGGCACCGGCAGCTAAAATGAACCCAATGGTGACCGCCAGCTGATTCACACCAGCACTCTACGAGAGCCACCCCCCACCGTAAGGTAGGAAAACTTGGTAGGTGGATGCGCTTTTGTGCCTAAGCCCCTCCCCACCCACCATAATCCTTAAGGCTGCCGGTGCTGTCCAGCCCAAGTGCGAACTGGGTCACAGTCGCAGGGTCCAAGCTTTGCCCTCGGGCACCGGGTTAAGATACCCGCAAGGCATCAAATCCACTATGTATACGGACTGGTTCAAGCTCAAACGCCTGCCCTTTCGACTGCGGCCGGACGCCGAATTCCTGTACCTGAATCCCGAGCGTTCGGCGGTATTCGAGGCCCTGCGCGCAGCAGCCACCAATGGCCGGGGCGCGATGGCCCTGCTCGGCGAAACCGGCGTTGGCAAGACCACACTGCTGCACTCCATTGCCCAGCAGCGCCAGGGTTCGATGAGCGTGGCCCGGATCCAGCAGCCGAACCTGACCTCTCGCGAACTGCTGGAAGCCTTCAGCGAGCAGTGGCACCTGAAGGCGCCGGACGAGAACAGCCGCGACCCGCAGGCGGAATTGCGACGCTTCGTCGCCGAAGAGGCCGGCCACGGCCGCTCGGTGCTGATCCTGGTGGACGAGGCGCATCGCATGTCCACGGCCACGCTGAAGGAGCTCCTTACTCTATGTGCCCGCCAGCCCGCACCGCTGGCAATCCTGGCCGGGGCGCCTGAACTGGGCGCACAGCTGGCGGCGTTGGCCGCGAGCTCCGGCAACTCGCTGCCCCCGGTTACCACGCTCCAGCTGCCGCGGCTCGATCTGGCCGGCATCGAGGCCTATATCCGGCACCGGCTCAATGTCGCCGGCAGTGGCACGCGCACCTTGTTCGATGCGGATACCACCGCCGAGATCCAGCGCTACAGCGGCGGCATGCCACAGCTGATCAATGAACTGTGCGACGCGGCGATGACGCAGGCGGAGACGCACAACAGTCCGCGTGTCGGCGCAGTGGAGATCCGCAATGCCGCGCAGGATCTCAAGTGGGTGGAATTCTCGGCGCGTGCGCCGGCTGCGACAGCCACCGCTGTGCCTAAGCGCGAGGCCGTGCGCCCGGAACTCGATGTGCAGCAGAGCGGCAAGGAAGTGAAGCGCGTACTGCTCAAGCCCGGCCGCATCACGGTCGGTCGCGGTTCTGATTGCGGATTGCAGCTCGACAGCCAGTTCGTGAGTCGTCATCACTGCCAGATCATCACCACTGCCGAGCAGACATTCGTCGAGGACCTGGGCAGCACCAATGGCATCACGGTGAATGGCCGCCGGCGCCAGCTGCACAAACTCGTGCCGCGGGACCAGATCGTGGTCGGCGATCACACGCTGACCTACCTGGAAACCCCGATCGACTAGGCCCGCGCGCCGCGCTGCTCAGGCCGGCTGCGCGCCGCGCTTGGCCGGCGGGCGATTGCGCGTCTTGCGCTCGGCGTCGCCAAGATTCCAGGTGAGCTGCGCCAACGTGCCGCTGCCGGGCGCCGCCGTGCAGGAGAATTGCCCGCCAGTCATCTGCGCGCGCTCACGCAGATTCCGCAATCCCGAGCCGTGGCGCCGCGATTCAGGTGTGGCCTGATCCAGGCCCACGCCGTTGTCCCTCACCTGCAGCGTAAGCACGTCATCCTCGCGCGCCAGCAGCACCCAGACATTGCGCGCCCGCGCATGCTTGGCGACGTTGTTGAGCAGCTCCTGCACGCAGCGGTACACCACGGTCGCGAGCCGCCCAGGCACCTCGCGATCGCTGACCGCGAGCTCCGTGCTGATCGCGAGACCCGGGTAGATCTCGGCGAAATCGCGGCAGAACCACTGCACTGCCGAAGCCGCGCCCAGATCGTCGAGGATCTTCGGTCGCAGGTCGGTGGAGATTGCACGGATGTTCTCCGCCGCTTCCTGGATGCGCCGCACCGCGAGCTCGAACACTTCCTTGGGTTTGCCCAGGCGCGGCTGACGCAGCATCTCGAGACCGCGCTCGAGCGTGTATTTCACGGCGCTCAGCGATTGACCCACCGAATCGTGCAGCTCGACGGCGATGCGCTTGCGCTCGTTTTCCTGGGCGCGGATCAGCTGTTCCGAGAGCGCCACCAGCTCGTTGCGCGAACTGCGCAGCGCCACTTCGGCGCCTTCGCGGCGCACGATCTCGTTGCGCAGGTCGCGGTTGGCGTCGGCAAGCGCCTGGGTGCGTGCGCGCACCCGCACTTCGAGGCTGGAGTTGAGTCGTTCGAGTGCGTCCTGCGCGCGAAACAGCGCGCTCACGTCGCTGGCCACGAAGATCGCAAAAGCATCGCGCTCGGTACTGGCCCCGCGCCGCAGGCGCATCGGCCGCAAGGTGAAGTGCACGTGCCGCGCGCCGAGCAGCTCCTGCAGTTCAAACTGCCGGCGCTTGCCGCGCTTGATCTCCAGGAGCGCGCGGCCGATGAAGCCACTCAGCGGGCAACGCGCGATCTTGCAGTTCGGATGCAGCAGCTCGTGCGCATCGCAGCCGATCACGCCGCCGACGGTGCCCAGTGCCCAGTCCTCGACCACACGATTGGCACGCAGCACCTGGCCGTCACCGCCCAGCAGGCACACCAGCGCCGCCATTGCATCGGCCGTGCTTTCCCACTCCAGCTTGGCTTTCTCGATGGCCGCCTGGCGCAGATGGGCCTGCTCCAGCGCGATGCCCAGATCCCTGGGTCCGGTTGGTTTGGCGCGGACCGCCCGCTTCTTGGGTTTCTTGGCGGTGGCCATGCTAGAGCTTCCGGCGCCACGCCGCATGCGGTCCGAGCATCCACCGGAAACATGCGGCATTTTGCACTTGGCAAGAATACCCGCACCGTGACCGCCTGGGAAATGGGAACAGTCTGTCGAGACGAAATCTGGAATCCGTCTTTCTCATTGTAACTCAAGGTGTTATGGACATAACCTAAGATCTAAGGGCGGCAACGAAATGTGCAGCAACGATGGTGGGCGTCCTGCTGTCTGCGACACCCGACAGGGCTCAGGCGCGCTGCAATTCCGGTACCGTAGGCAGCCCAGTCGGAAGTACCACCCAAAAGCATTTCGCTCATTCACGATCAGTTACAACCGGAGAACAACATGGCCCTCTGGAAAGAACCCGCCCCCGCTGCTGCTAGCCCGATTGGCATCGCCCGACCGCCGGCCGATACACCTGCGCGCCCCGCGCCTGAGCGAATCGAAAACACGGCTGCGCCGGCTGCCGCAAGCGCGCCTGCGGCGCGCCCCCAGCCCAGGCAGGAGACCCGCGAATCACTGATCGCGGCGGGCCTCAGCATCGAAGGCAAGATCCAGGGCACGGGCCATGTGCGCATCGCTGGCGCCTTCAAGGGCGACGTGCATGTTGAAGGGAACCTGAGCATCGAGCCGGGCGCCAAGCACCAAGGCGAGGTGCGTGCTGGCACGGTCACGGTGAGCGGCGAGCTCACCGGCAACATCGGTGCGCGCCATGTCGATGTGACCCCCAGCGGCGTCATCATCGGTGACGTGAAGGCCGACACCATCACTGTGGCTTCGGGCTCGCGCATGCGCGGCCATGTGGAATTCGGCTGGGGTGATGGCAGCGGCTCGCATGCGCGTGGCGAATCCACGCTCGCGCGCATCGAACCCAAGGGCAACGGCCTGCCCTCATGATTGCTGCGCGCCCTGCGGCTCCGGGCGCGACCCGCAGCTGCCCGCATTGTCGTGCCACGGTACTGTTGAGTGCCAACGTGTGCCCGGCCTGCCAGCACCACCTGCGCTTCAACGCGCCGGTGGCGGCCGCCGCTGCGGCTGCGGCAGCCACCGGTTACTCAGCGCTGCAGATCGAAGGCACGGTGCGCCACAAGCAGCCACGGGAACCCTGCGAGTTCTGCGTGGTGCTGGCGATCGCCAACGAACAGGGCGAGCAGATCTCGCGCCAGGTCGTGAGCGTCGGCGTGCTGCAGCCGAGCGAAGCACGGCGCTTCTCCATCTCGGTGAACCTGGTGCCGGCACGTACGGCGGGAGTTAAACTGCCCGCCTGAGCGGCTGCCGGAGATCCCCTTGCTGACGCTGCGGCCTGCCGGCGAACGCGGCCACGCCAATCACGGCTGGCTCGACTCCTGGCACAGTTTTTCCTTTGCCGACTATCGCGACCCGCAGCACATGCACTGGGGGCCGCTGCGCGTGATCAACGAGGATCGCGTGAATCCCGGTGGTGGCTTCGGCACCCATGGCCACGAGGATATGGAAATCATTACTTATGTGCTCGATGGCGAACTCGAGCACAGGGATTCCATGGGCAATGGCTCGATCATTCGTCCGGGCGACGCGCAGCGCATGAGCGCGGGTCGCGGCGTGCGGCACAGCGAGTTCAATCCCTCGAAGTCTGCGCTGGTGCACTTCCTGCAGATCTGGATCATCCCTGATGTGCGCGGCCTTGCACCCGAATACGAACAGCGCAATTACGCAGCAGCGGAACGGCGCGGGCGCCTGCGGCAGTTCGCCTCCCCTGACGGCGCGGAAGGGTCACTGCGCATCCATCAGGATGCGCGCGTCTACGCGGGCAGTTTCGACGGCGGCGAGAGCGCCCGTGTAGCGCTGGCCGCTGGCCGCCTCGGTTACGTGCAATTGGCGCGCGGCAATGCGCACCTGAATGGCACGCCACTGAGTGCTGGCGATGGAGCGCTACTGAGCAGTGAATCGCAAGTGTCGATCGAGCGCGGCCAGCAGGCCGAACTGCTGGTGTTCGATTTGCCGGCAACTCTCTAGCGCGAGCGTTGTCCCGTCGCGCTGGCGCAGCGCCTTAGCGCGTCAGCACCGAGTCGGGGAACACCTCAAGGATGCCCAGCAGCTGCGGATCGACCAGGTGCCTGCTGTAGAGCTTCAGCCCAGGCCCAGCACGCGGATCGCGTTCTCGCGCAGGATCAGCGGCTGCACCTCGGGCTTGAACGCGGCTTCCTTGAAATCCTTGATCCAGCGGTCGGGGGCGATCAGCGGATAGTCGGAGCCGAACAGCATCTTGTGCTTGAGCTGCGTGTTCGCGTACTGGATCAGGTTGGGCGGGAAATACTTGGGCGACCAACCCGACAGATCGATGTACACGTTGGGTTTGTGCAGACACACCGACAGTGCCTCATCCTGCCAGGGCCAGGACGGGTGTGCGATGATCACCTTCATGTCAGGGAAATCGGCAGCGACGTCATCGACGTAGATCGGGTTCGAGTATTTCAGGCGCAGGCCACCACCACCGGGCATGCCGGTGCCGATGCCCGAATGGCCGCTGTGGAAGATCGCCGGCAGCTTGTGCTCGGCAATCACCTCGTAGAGCTTATAGGCCAAGCGATCGTTCGGGAAAAAGCCCTGCACGGTCGGGTGGAACTTGAAGCCGCGGATGCCTTCGTTCTTGATGAGTGAGCGCGCCTCGCGCGCACCGAGCTTGCCCTTGTGCGGGTCGATGCTGGCGAAGGCCAGCATCATGTCGCTATTGGCGCGTGCCGCCTCGGCGATCTCCTCGTTCGGGATGCGCCGGCTGCCGAGCTCATGCTCCATGTCGACCGTGAACATCACCAGCCCGATCTTGCGTTCACGATAGTAGGCCACGGTCTCGGCGATGGTCGGGCGCTTGCCCGCCTTGAAATACTTGGTGGCGGCGTCTTCGTATTCCTTCCACACCTCATCGACCGGGTTGCGGCAGGAGATTTCGGCGTGCACGTGCACGTCGATGGCGATCAGATCATCGAGCTTCATGACTAAGCCTTCTGCGACTCGGCTCGCTGCCAGTCGGCAAGTGTGCGGCCCTCTTCCACCAGGCGCTTCAACAGCGGCGCCGGCTCCCAGTGCATCGGGCCGAAGCGCGCCCGGTACTTCAGCATGCCATCGTACAGGCTGCGCAGGCCCATCGCATCGGCATGGAACATCGGGCCACCGCGATAACGTGGGAAACCATAGCCGCTGGTCCACACCACATCGATGTCGCCGGCGCGCAGGGCCACGCCCTCCTCCAGGATGCGGATGCCTTCATTCAGCAGCGGATACAGGCAGCGCTCGAGGATCTCCTGCTCGCTGTGTTCGCTCTGCGGCACGCCCAGGCGCCTGGCGGCTGCGGCCAGCAGCGCGAGGGCCTCGGGATCATCGTGCCGCTTGCGATCGCCGGGTTCATAGCGGTAGTAGCCCTTGCTGGTCTTCTGGCCGAGCCGCCCGGCATCGAACAGCGCCAGGTCGGCCTGATAGTAGCTCGGGTCCGGCGGATATTTGTCGGCGTTACTGCGATGTACGTGCACGCCCACATCGACGCCGGCCATGTCGAACACCGCGAGGATGCCCATCGCCATGCCCCAGTTCTCGAGCACGGTGTCGATGGCGCGCGGCGTAGCGCCCTCGAGCACCATGCGCTGCGCCTCGCGTGCGTAACCTTCCATCATGCGATTACCGATGAAGCCGTAGCAAACCCTGGCAAGCACGGGTGTCTTGCGCAGGGGTTTGGCCAGGTCCATCGCCGTACGGATGGCGGCCGGCGAAGTCTGATCGGTGCGGATCACTTCCAGCAGCGGCATCACGTTCGCAGGCGAGAAGAAATGCAGGCCTATCACATCCTGTGGCCGTTTGACGGCTGCCGCGATCGCATTGATATCGAGCGTGGAGGTATTGGTCGCCAACAATGCGCCAGGCTTGGCGACCGCATCGATCTGCCGGAACACCTGCTGCTTCAGATCCATGCGCTCGACCGCGGCTTCGATGATCACATCGGCACTGGCCAGGTCGGCGTAGTTGAGCGAACCGCTGATCAGCCCAAGACGTTGCGCCTTGTCGGCGGCGCTGATGCGCCCGCGCTTGACCATGGATTCCAGCGTGCCATCGACCACGCCCAGCCCGCGCTTGAGCGCCGCCTCATTGATATCGACAATAGTCACCGGAATGCCGGCGTTCGCGAAGCAGATCGCGATACCCCCACCCATGGTGCCAGCCCCGATGATGCCGGCGCGGCGTACGGCCTGCCCTTTCACATCGGCCGGGAGCCCGGGCACGCGGCGCGTCTCGCGCTCGGCGAAGGACACATGGATCAGCGCCTTGGCTTCCGGCGTGACCTTGGTGAGATTGGCGAGCTCGCTCTCGTATGCCAATCCCTGCTGGAACGGCTTGGTGACCGAAGCCGAGACCGCGTCGATGGCCGTGGACCAGGCCTGCCGGTGCGGATACTGCTTCGCACCGGCGGCACGATGGCGCGCGAGTATCTCGGGCGTGGCGCTGGCCGGATCGACCGTCATCTCGCCGGTGCGGCGCGGACCCTTGCCCTCTGCCACCAGCGCCCGCACCCAAGCATGCGCCGCGCTCGCGAGTTCCCCTTCCAGCACCGCATCGATGATGCCGAGCTTCAGGGCCGCGGCGGCATCGATGGGTTTGGTGCTGAGGATCAGCTCGAGGGCCTTGTCGACGCCAATCAGCCGCGGCAGGCGTTGCGTGCCAGTGGCGCCGGGAATGATGCCGAGCGACACCTCGGGCAGACCCATGCGGGTGCCGGCCAGCGCCACGCGATAGTGGCAGGCCAGCGAGATCTCGAGGCCGCCACCCAGCACCGTGCCGTGCATCGCGGCCACCACCGGCACCTTGAGTTGCTCGAGGCGCGCGAACAGCTCGCGGAACTCGACTTCCTTCGGCGGGCCGCTGAACTCGTTGATGTCGGCACCAGAAAAATAGGTACTGCCTTCGCAGCGCATCAGCACCGCGCGCACATCGCTGCGGCCGGTGTTCTCGGTGATCGCAGCCCCGAGCCCACTGCGCACGGCGGCGGTAATGGTGCTGACCGGCGGACTGTTGACGACAATCGAGGCAATGCCGTCGGCATATTCGACCCTGACTACGGCTGTGCTCATCGTTTTTGCCTCCCGCGTTTTACTTATAGTATATAAGCGAGAAGCCGACAGCTACAAGTTTGCGAGCGCCTGCAGGAGTCGCGTCAGGGCCGCACGGCCGCGCGTCCCCAGCCGCGCCACCAGCCGCGCCTCGTGGCTGCGGTGCAACGCGCGGGCGCGGCGCAACAGGGCCGCGCCGCGCGCCGTCAGGTGCAACGCGTAGCGGCGATGGTCGGCGGGCGATGGCCGGCGCTGCGCCAGCCCGCGCCGCACCAGGCCGTTCATCATCGGCACGAAATTGGCTTCCTGGATGTCGAGCGCGGCGCACAGCTCGCGCTGGCTGAGACCCGGGTTCCCTTCGATGACGATCAGCACACTGTATTGCCCCGGACGCAGCCCGACCCCATCGAGCGTCGCGATGAAGTCGGCGAACACCGCCACCTGCGCGCGCCGCAACAGGTAACCCAGCGCTGCCGGGAGTGAACCCAGATCCACGTTGCTGGCGACTGTGCCAGGTCGCGTCGCCTTGCGTACCGCCGGCTTGCGTCGCGCCGATTTGCCTCTCGCCGCCATGAATCAGCCTCGCACTACTTTCTGTTCGATCGCACCAAAGATCGACTGCCCTTGCGCATCGCACATCTCGATGCGCACCCGATCGCCGAACTTCAGGAATGGCGTCACCGGCTTGCCCTGGGCGATGGTCTCGAGCATGCGGACCTCGGCCAGGCAGGAGGCGCCCTTGCTGCGATCCTGGTTCGACACCGTGCCCGAACCCACGATCGTGCCCGCGCGCAGGTTCCGGGTCTTGGCGCAGTGGGCGATCAAGGTCGGAAAATCGAAGGTCATATCGACACCGGCCTCGGGCGCACCGAGACGCCGGCCATTGATGCTGCTGCACAACGGCAGGCTGGCCTTTCCTCCATCCCAGGCAGTGCCCAGTTCATCGGGCGTCACCGCCACCGGCGAGAATCCCGTCGCGGGTTTGGATTGGTAGAACCCAAAGCCTTTGGCCAGCTCGGCCGGTGTGAGATTGCGCAGCGTCCAGTCGTTCACCAGCATCAGCAGCCGTATGTCGTGGCGCTTGCGCACCAGCTCGGCACTGCTGCCCATGCCCACATCGGCCGTGATCACTGCGACTTCGGCCTCGAGGTCGATGCCCCAGTCTTCGGAAAGGAACGGCGCATCGTCGCTTGGGCCCAGGAAATCATCGCCGCCTCCCTGGTAGACCAGCGGATCGGTCCAGAATGAGGGCGGCATCTCAACGCCCCGCGCCTTGCGCACCAGTTCGACGTGAGTCACGTAAGCCGAACCATCCACCCAGTGGAAAGCGCGCGGCAAGGGCGAGGCCACGCCACCCGATGCGGCGGGGAATGCCTCGCCATGCCGGCCGGCATTCAGCTCGCCGTAGGCCTCCTGCAGGCGCGGCGCGAACTCTTCCCAGCGCTCCAGCGCCTGCTGCAGGGTAGCGGCAATCTGCGGCACCAGCTGGCAGCGCGACAGGTCGTGACTGACGATGACGAGCCGCCCATCGCGCCCGCCCTTCAGGCTCGCCAGCTTCACTTGCCCGCACCCTGCCAGCTATCCACGTAACCCGCCCATTCCACGCGTGTCGCCGCTTCGCCGATCGTCAGCGCATCGCGCGCATCGAGCATTACCGCATATTCATCGGTCGCCGCTTTGGATTGCACCAGCATGCGCTGCAACGCCTTGGGATGCGGCCCGTGCGTGAAGCCGGCCGGGTGATAGGTCAGCATGCCCGGATGGATGTTGTCGCGACTGAAGAAATCGCCGGCGTGATAAAAGATCACCTCATCGTAGTCATCGTTGTTGTGGAAGAACGGAATCTTGATTGCGCCGGGATCCGTCTCGAACGGCCGTGGCGCAAAGGTGCAGACGATGAAGCGGTTGGCGACGAAGGTGGAGTGGACTGATGGCGGCAGGTGATAGCGATGGCTCATCACCGGCCGGAAATCCTTCACGTTGATGCGGCAGACCGCGAGGTCCCCATGCCAACCCGTGGCATCGAGCGGGTTGTAGGGAAAGGTGGCGATCGAGACAGCATTGAGCCGCTTGATGTGCACGCGCCATTCCTGCTCGGTCTGCTGGGCACGGAATTGTTCGTCCATCACCGGCACATCGAGCATCGCGGCATCGAACAGCGCATGCGGACCGAGCAGACCCTTGTCGGGCAATTGATAGCAACCGTTGGTCGCCTCGATCATCAGCAGCGCGGTGGGCTCGCGGCACGCCAGCCGCCACATCGTGCCACGCGGCAGCACCATGTAGTCGCCGCTGGCGTAGGCCAGATGCCCGAAGTCGCAGTACAGGTCGCCCGCCCCCTGGTGCACGAACAGCAACTGGTCGCCATCGGCGTTGCGTGCCAAGTGCGGCATGTTGCCACTGGTCTGCCAGTAGCGCAGTTGCGTGTGCGCGTTGCTGAGCACCACGGGCGCATCCCAGGGACTGCCCGCGCCGCGACCGAGCTTGACGAGGTCATAGGCATGCGGACGCAGCGGGCCTTCGAAATGACTCCAGCCCGTGGGCGGATGGCGGTGATAGAAGAAACTGGCCGGGCCGAAGAAACCTTCCTTGCCCATCTCACGCTCATAGGTGCCCGGCGGCAGATCGGCATGCGCCTGGCGGCTGGCGGTGCCGCCGGAGAGCGGATACTGGATGTAGTTCTTCATTAGGCCCCTCTTCGTCGCCCCTCAGACTACGCCGCGCCGGATCTGGTCGAGCTCGATCGATTCGAACAGCGCCTGGAAATTGCCTTCGCCAAAACCCTCGTTGCCCTTGCGCTGGATGATCTCGAAGAAGATCGGCCCGATCACATTGGCGGTGAAGATCTGCAGCAGTATGCCGTCCTTGTCAGAACCGTCGATGAGAATGCGGCGCGAGCGCAGTTCCTCCAGCGATTCCTTGTGCCCCGCGACGCGGCCGGTCACGCCTTCATAATAAGTATCGGTCGTGTCTTGGAACACCACGCCGCGCGCACGCAGATCATCGACCGTGCCGTAGATGTTGTCGCAGGCGAGCGCGATGTGCTGGATGCCCTCGCCCCGGTACTCGCGCAGGTATTCCTCAATCTGCGACAGGTCGTCCTGCGATTCGTTGATGGGAATGCGGATCTTCCCGCAGGGACTGGTCAGCGCGCGCGAGAACAGGCCGGTCTTCTTGCCCTCGATATCGAAATAGCGAATCTCGCGGAAGTTGAACAGCCGTTCGTAGAAGCCGCACCACACGTTCATGTTGCCGCGATGCACGTTGTGCGTCAGGTGGTCGATCAGCTGCAGGCCAGGATCGGCCTGGCTCGCGGCCTGCGGTGCGCGCACGAAGTCGATGTCGTAGATGTCCTGCGCGCCATAGCGGTCGACCAGATAAATCAGGCTCCCGCCGATACCCTGGATCGAGGGGATGTTCAGCTCCATCGGTCCCGCGGTCTGCGGTCCGGGTTTGGCGCCCAACTCCAGCGCGCGCTTGTAGGCCAGCGCCGCATCCTTCACGCGAAACCCCATCGCGCAGATCGAGCCGCCGTGATCACGCGCGAACTGTTGCGCGAAGCTGTTGGGCTCGGCATTCACCAGGAAGTTGATGTCACCTTGCCGGTGCAGCGTCACATCCTTGGAGCGGTGGCGCGCGGCGTTCTGGAAACCCATGCGCTCGAACAGGGCACGCAATGCGGCCGGATCGGGAGCGGTGTACTCGACGAACTCGAAGCCGTCGGTGCCCATCGGATTGGCTGGCATGCTCATGGTGTGATTCTCGCCTCGGGACTGCGGGGACGCCAGCCTAGCCGTAGCAGGCAGTACCCGGCTTGCCGCAACGAGCAATAGTGTTGCAATCTGTGCTGTCAGTTCCCATCACTCGGCAATCCAGGTGCGTACTCATGAATATTCTGGCCTCAACGGGTCCCTATAGCCTGGACGATATCGACCTGCGCCTGCTGACCGCGCTGCAGGAAGACGCCTCGCTGGACAACAAGGACCTGGCCCGGCGGGTCCACCTCTCCCCCGCCCCCTGCCTGCGCCGGGTACGGCGCCTCAAGCAGGACGGCATCATCCGCCAGAGCGTGGCGCTGCTCGATGCCGCGCGGCTGGGGCTGGGCGTCGAGGCCTTTGCCTTCGTGGCGCTCGAGAGCCAGCGCGCCACGGCCGGGGTGCAGTTCGAGGGTCTGTTGCGCCGGCGCCCGGAAGTCGTGGAGTGCGTGCGGCTCAGCGGCAGCTACGATTACCTGCTGCGGGTACTGGTGGCCTCGCTCGACGCCTACTCGGCCTTCATTGACCGGCATCTGTTGCCGCTGCCGGGCGTGCGTTCGGTGAATTCCAGCTTCAGCCTGGGCGTGCTCAAGCGCACCACGGCGCTGCCGCTGCCGGATGCGCGCCGCAAGCCGCACGCGCGGCGTGGACGCACATCCTGAAACCGTGCGCCCTGTGACCTGGCGCCAACCGCTAGCCGCGCTCAGACGCCGTTCTTCACCGTCGACATGCTGGCCGACACCTTCCAGCTGCCGTCTTGCTGCTTGCGCCAGGTGTTCATGAATTTCTGTGGCACGGACGTCGACGCGCCGGTCTTGTCGGAAATGATCTGGCGAAATTCGCCGTACTGGACCGCGAGGTCGCCCGAGCGCGCCACCGTGATGCGATCCGACACGTTGACCGTGTCGTTCGCCACCGGTTGCGACTCGACCGCCTTCCAGAACGCGCGCCGCTCATCGGGCGTGCGTGCGATCGGGCCGTCTTCAGCCAGTTGCCAGGCATCGTCGGAATAGAAGGACAGGATACCGTCGATGTTGCGCGTGCCGATTGCGCTTTCCCATTTCGCCGCCGCCGCGCGCACCTGCGCGGCATCTTCAATGCGCGTATCGCTCCCGGAAGTCGCAGGCGAAGTGCCCTGCGCGCAGGCGACAAGCACACCCGCGCTGACAACGCCAATGGCCGTCAAGGTATTGATGTACATGACCCCTCCCTTTGGGCCCAGGGGACCGCTCCGGGTGAGGGAGTACGGATCCGCCGGAACCGCGTAGGGCCACAATACACCCGCTCAGCGTTCCTGCAACACCCGCTGCACATGCCTTATCAATCGCGCACGCAAGGCGGCGACCCGGGCTTCCGTCCAGCCGCTGTAGAAACCGGCGCCGGCACTGATACCCCGCTCGCCCCGCGCCAGCCGCTGCGTCAGCGCACTCGAGGGTTCAGTCGCACGACTCAGTTGCGGCAGCACGACCTTGTGGATGTCGGCGGTGAGTTCCAGTCCGACCAGATCGGCGTTTTCCAGCGGCCCCAGCACCGCCAGGCGCAGCCCGAAACTGTTCTTGATGATGGCATCCACGTCTTCCGGCGTGCACACCCCTTCATCCACCAGCGCCATCGCCTCGCGCCACAGCGCGTGTTGCAGGCGGTTGCCGGGTACGACATCGCGACGCACATGCACGGCCTGTTTGCCGATGCCGCGCAGCATCGCCAGCGTGGTTTCGATGGCGGCAGGCGCGCTGCGTGGGCCCTGGATGACCTCCACCAGCGGGATCAGATCGGGCGGATTCCAGAAATGAGTACCCACGATGCGCTGCGCATTCGCGTCATCGACCTGCGCGCCGACCGTGGCCACGGGGATCACCGAGGAATTGGTCGCCAGTATGCAGCTGGCCGGCGTCAAGGCCGCAAGCTGCACGAACAGCTGCTGTTTCAGCGCTGGCTTTTCCGGCGCCGCCTCGATCACGAGATCAGCATCAGCGACCGCCTCGGCCAATAGCCGATGGCCGACGATGCGGCCAGTGGGCATGCCGGCGTTCGCGGGCAGGTCGGCATTCAGCCGCTCCAGCGCCGCCTGGTCCGGATCGCAGACCCGCACCGACCAGCCTGCGGCCGCGAACATGCGCGCCAGCGCCGCGCCCATCAGGCCAGCGCCCACGACTGCGAGGCGTTGTTCGCCTGCCATGTTCAGCCTGCGGTGTAGCCGCCGTCGGCGTAGAGAATGTGGCCGGTGTAGAAGTCGGAGGCGCGCGAGGCCAGGAACAGCAAGGGGCCGGCCAGGTCTTCGGGCTCGCCCAGTCGCCCCAGCGGCACCCGCGCCAGGAAGCCGGCGCGCACGCCGCGCGCCTTTTCGTCGTCCTTGAACATCCACTCGGTCAGTGGTGAACGGAACACGGTGGGCGCGATCGCATTCACGCTGATGCCGTGCTTGCCCCACTCGCAGCCCAGTGCCCGGGTCAGACCGTCGGTCGCCGCTTTCGAAGCGCAGTAGGCGGTGTAGCCGGCCGGATGGCCGAGCAGGCCGCGCGCCGAGGAGACCAGCACCACCTTGCCGCCGCGACCCTGCGGAATCACGCGCTTGCCGAAGGCGCGGCACAGCAACCAGGCGCCAGTGACGTTGCCATCCATCACTTTCGCGAATCGTTCGGGCGACATGTCGGTAATCATCGCCACATCGTTGAGACCCGAGGCGACGACCAGGATGTCGAGGCTCCCGAAACGCTGCACGGCAGCGTCCATGATCGCCTCGCAGTCGGCTTCATTCCCGGGACGGCGATTGATCGCTGCGACCTCGGCTCCCGCAGCGCTGCATTCATCAGCCACTGCATTCAGCTCATCGAGCTTGCCTGCCGACAGCACCAGGCGCGCGCCGGCCGCAGCGAGCACTCGCGCCGCCAGCGCGCCGAAGGCGCCCGAGGCGCCGGTGATCACGGCGACCTTGCCCTTGATATCGAACAGCGCGGCCGGCGATGGCATCGCGCCGCTCATTTCTGCGTACCCGGATACGGCAGGATCACCAGCATCTTCGCCATCTGGTTGCTCAGGTTCTTCACCTCGCGCACCACGTTGGGCCCGAGCGTGATGCTGTCCATCGCCTTGAGCACCACTTCCTGGCCTTCAGCGCGCACCGTGACTTCACCGCTCAATACCACATACACCTTCTCGAGCGGCGTGGCATCAGGACCGGCGCCACCGCCGGGCAGGATGTGCGACAGGCCGGTCCAGAAATTCTTCGGACCGCCCGCTTCGAAACCCTGCAGCCGCAGCGCCACCATGCCGTAGTGGTTCGGGGCCTCATAAGGTTTCGCATCGGCGAAGCGCTTGACCAGCATCTCAGCGACCCTTTTCGATGCGGTATTTCCCGGAAGGGTCGACAATGGCCACCAGGCGCACGATGCACCCATCGCCCTTGGTCCAGCGCCAGGGGAAGGCTGCGAAGGTGCAGCGTTTGCCGGTCACCTTGTCGATCTCGCCGCCGACGTTCTCGATGCCGCAGATGCCCTTCGCCAGGATCGCCTGGTGGCAGGGTTCCCATTCCGGGAAGTCCTCGATCACCTTGCGACCGGTCTCGCGTTCGTATTCCAGGTTGACCTGCGGCAGCAGGCCGTTCGGCCAGCCCGGGCCGTGCGGGCCGATCGCGGTGCCCAGCGGATGATCGAGCGCCTGGGTGTCGGTGCCGATCATCTTCACTTTCTTCTTTGCGAACCACTCGCCCGCTTCCTTGTAGAAGCCGGGTGAGTAGGCGTAGTACATGCGCGTGTCGCCGTAGTACTTGTGCCAGCCGGTGTTCACGATGACGATGTCGCCGGGCTGGATCTTCGGCCGCGCCTTCTCCAGGTCTTCGGCGCTGATCACTTCCCACTTCTTTTTCGGGATCGATACCACCACGCCTGTGCCGAAGAAGTGCGGCAGCGGCACTTCATCCATGAAGGGCGTGTCCTCGACCACGTGGGCCGGGGCATCGATGTGCGTGCCCGAGTGCATCACCGTGGTGATGCGCTGGGTCAGCACGCCCGAGCGCGCCATGGTGTGCAGACGCTCGATCTTCACGTCCTCGAAGTATGGCCAGCAGGGTTGGCCCAGTCCCCAGGGATGGCTCAAGTCGTAAAACTCGAGACCCATCGCATTCTTTCGGTTCTCTTCAAACTTGAGGCCGCGGATTCTGGTGGTCATGGTCTTGTCCCCTGGAATTGGAATGCTGGTGAATGAATGATCGGTTCAGTTGCGCCTGCCACTCAGGCCGTGGTGATGTAGGGCCGCAGCGCTCGCTTGAAATCATCGGTCGGCGCCTCGAGGATGAACTGGCTGACAAAATCGACGCCAGGCTGCAGGAAGGGATAGCTGTTGAATTTCGCCCAGGCCGGCGCCGTGTAGCGCGGCGGTGACTCGATCACGGCCTTGCGCCAGGCCTTGGCGCTGACGTACCACAGCTCGGATATGCGCACGAATGGCCCGGTGCGCGGCTCGATCACCTTGGAACTCACGAAGCGCTTGAGCCCGGGTTGCTGTGCAACCTCCGGTGCGTGGGTCTTCAGATACCACTGCTCGCCCTCTTCGAGCGATACGCCTTCCGGATAGCGGATCGCATTGAGCCAGCGGATGTTGGGGCCGGCATCGAGTGTCATGCCCTTGCCGACGAAGTCTTCAGTGGGCCGGTGTTCGACGAAGGCAAAGGCCGGCGGATGCACGCCATCGACAGTGCCGCCCCACTTGTGGCTGCGTTGTTCGCCCTTGGGGAGACCGAGGATATCGGTGTAGCGCTCGGGCCAACGCTCGGCAATCGCCGTGCCCTGATCGAGCAGGCTCCCGGCGAACGGGCTCTGGCGCCACCAGTGTTCCGTCATGCGCCAGTTGTACGGGCAAAAGGCTTCGGCACCGGGCGGCGCAGGAATCGCGCGATAGCTCACGTAGCGCTCGAGTATCGGATCGAGCTGGCTCAGCGTTTCAGCAGCGTGTGTCTGCAGCAACCAACGTTCCATCACCGGCAGGTCGTTCATGTCGGTGAGATTCAGAATCAGGTAACTTCTGAGCACGTAGCCCCCAGTGGATGTGTACAGGCTGCGAGCGTGAGCCGATGTTCCGCGCCGCGTGCGAAATATAGCGCATTGAACGCGCGCTGTAAGAGCTGACTCGCGCGGCCAATTGGCAGCTGAATAGCAGGTATTTGCGGAAGCAGGCGCTGGACCACAACGCCCGTACCGGATGCGCTCGGAACGCACCCGATGTGAGTTCAGGCCTGGCGCAGTTCCAGGTAGTGCTTGAAATCCTGGCCGCGCAACAGCGCTGCGAAGTCGCTGGCGATCATCGGCATGCCGAACAGGTACCCCTGCATCTCATCGCAATGGCAGCGTCGCAGGAACTGCAGCTGCTCTTCGGTCTCGACGCCCTCGGCCACCACGGTCAGCCCCAGCTTGTGACCGAGCGCGATGATGGCTTGCACGATCACGGCATCATCCGGGTCGGTAGCCAGGTCGGTGACGAAGGAGCGGTCAACCTTGAGCTGATCGACCGGGAAGCGCTTCAGGTAGCTCAGGCTCGAATAGCCAGTACCGAAGTCATCGACCGCGATCTGCACGCCGAGCTTTTTGATCTGGCCGAGCATGTGCACATATTTCTCGGCGCCATGCATGGCCAGGCCTTCGGTGAGCTCGATCTGCAGGTAACGCGCTTCGAGTCCGCTGGCATCGAGCGCTTCGGCGATGATCTGGACGATGTTGCCATCGCGAAACTGGCGCGGCGACACGTTCACCGAGATCACTACGGGTGGCAAGCCCTCTTCCTGCCAGGCGCGCGCCTGCTGACAGGCGCTGTGCAGCACCCAGCGGCCGATGGGCACGATCAGGCCCGTGTCCTCGGCCACCGAGATGAATCGCTGCGGCGACACCAGGCCTTGCTGCGGCACCCGCCAGCGCAGCAGCGCCTCGGCGCCGCCGATCATGCCGGTGACCATGTCGATGCGTGGCTGGTAGTGCAGCAGGAATTGCTGGCGCGCGAGCGCACCGCGCAGGCGATGTTCGACCTCCAGGCGCTCGACCAGTGCGCGATTGAGTTCGGCGGTGAAGAACTGGTAGCCGTTGCGGCCGTTCTCCTTCGCCTTATACATCGCCGCATCGGCATTGCGCAGCAGCACGTCGGCATTGCGGCCATCGACCGGATAAATGGCCACACCAATACTGCTGCTGACGTGGAATTCGCGGCTGCCGGCTTTCCAGGGCTGCGCGATCGCGCCGTGCACGCGCTGGATCACACCGGCCAGATCCTCGGCCCGGTAGCCATTCAACAGCAGCACGAACTCGTCGCCACCCTGGCGCGCCACCAGGTCAGATTCGCGCACGCAGGAGCGCAGCCGATCAGCCATCGACTGCAACAGGTTGTCGCCCAACTCGTGGCCGAAGGTGTCGTTGATGAACTTGAACTGGTCCAGATCTATGAAAGCGACCGCCACCTCGTCCTTCGTGTCATTGGCGCGCACGATGGCCTGGTGCAGGCGCGTGTTCAGCAGCGTGCGATTGGCGAGACCCGTGAGCGCGTCGTAGTTGGCCTGCCGCTCGATCTGCGCCTGGTAGACCCGGCGATCGGTGATGTCTTCGATGATGCCTTCGTAGTAGAGCGTCTTGCCCTCGGCGTCACGCTGCACCACGCAGTTGACGGACAACCAGATCACCTCGCTGTTGCGCCGGAACACCTGGAACTCGAAGGCGCGCACCGAACCATCGCGCTCGAGCAGCGCGCGCATCTCGTTGCGCCGCTCGGGCTCCACGTACAGCTGGGTGCCCACGTCGTTGACGGCAGCCAGGAGTGCCTGTGGCGAGTCGTAGCCCAGGATGCGCGCCAGCGCGGGATTGGCCACCAGCAGCCGCCCCTCGGGCGAGGTGTGATAGATGCCCTCGAGCGCGCTCTCGAAGATGCCCTGGTAGCGGGCTTCGGCTTCGCGGCGCGCCTCGTCGCTGCGTTTGCGCTCGGTGATGTCCTCGATGAAACCCTCGAGCTTCCAGCTATCACTGACGGCATCGTAAACCGGCACGCCCCGTTCGCTGACCCAGCGCCAGGAACCGTCGCGGTGTCGTATGCGGTATTCGATCGAGTAGCGCTTTGGATTTTCCGGGTCGATCGCGCCCTGGCCCTCAGGGTGCACGATGTCGCCGAAGCGCAGCACGCGATTGTCGATGAATTCTTCCGCGCTGTAGCCGGTCAGGCGCTCGCAACCGGCGCTGATAAATTCCATGGTCCAGCCCGAATCATTGCGGCAGCGAAACACCACGCCATCGAGATTCCCGATCAGCGTGCCGAGCATGCGCGAGGAATCATCGAGCGCTGTGCCCGCGATCAGGTCTGTGGCTGGCGGCAGCGGCGCCGCAGCGGAGCCCCGACCGGCAGCGTTTACTTCCGCACGTTTTTTCATTGGCTGATCTGGAGGCCCTGCCGTACGCGGGTGCTGCGCCTACCGTGTTTTATCGCGCAGCCGGGGCCGATCTTGAGCAGCGCTGAGCGAACCTAGGAATCGAAGGGATGGCGCAAGACGATTGTGTGATCGCGGTCCGGTCCGGTCGAGATTAAGTCAAGTGGCACACCCACCAGTTCCTGCACGCGCTCCAGGTAGCCTCGGGCTGCGGCCGGCAGCGCCGGGTACTCGCGGATGCCGGCCGTGGACTGCTGCCAGCCAGGCAACTCCTCATAGACAGGCTCCACCTCGGCCACGGCGTCGGCAAACATGGGGGGCTCATCGCTCTGCACGCCACCGATGCGATAGCCCGTGCACACGCGGATCACATCGAGGCCGTCCAGCACGTCGAGCTTGGTCATGCACAGGCCCGAGACGCTGGAGTTCATGATGGTACGGCGCAGCGCCACCGCGTCGAACCAGCCGCAGCGTCGCGGCCGGCCGGTCACCGAACCGAATTCATGACCGACGCGCGAGAGATGCTCGCCCGATTCATCGAACAGCTCGGTCGGGAACGGACCCGCACCCACGCGCGTGGCGTATGCCTTCACGATGCCCAGCACATGATCGAACGCGCGCGGCCCGAGGCCCGTACCGGTGGCGGCACCCCCGGCGGTGGTGTTCGATGAAGTGACGAACGGATAGGTGCCGACATCGACATCGAGCATTGCACCCTGTGCGCCCTCGAACAGCACGTTGGCGCCGGCTGAGCGCAGCCGCATCAGCGTACTGGTCACGTCGATGAGCAGCGGTCGCAAGCGTTCGGCATAACCCAGCTGTTCATCGAGCGTGCGCTGGAAGTCGATCGCCGGCAGCGAGAAATAGCGTTGCAGCACGAAGTTGTGGAAATCGAGCATCTCGCCGAGCTTCGCGGCAAAGCGCTCACGCTGGAACAGGTCAGCCACGCGCACCGCGCGGCGCGCCACCTTGTCTTCGTAGGCCGGACCGATGCCACGGCCCGTGGTGCCGATGGCATTGGCGCCGCGCGCCGCCTCGCGCGCTTTGTCGAGCGCGATGTGCGAGGGCAGTATCAAGGGGCATGAGGGCGAGATGCGCAGGCGCTCGAAGACCGGCACGCCCTTGTCGATCAGGCGCTGCGACTCGCGGAACAGAGCCTCGAGCGACAGCACCACGCCATTACCGATCAGGCATTGCACGCCCTCGCGCAGAATCCCTGAGGGAATCAGCGACAGGATGGTCTTCTCGCCGCCGATCACCAGCGTGTGGCCGGCATTGTGGCCGCCCTGGAAGCGCGCCACGGCGCTGGCGCGCTCGGTCAGCAGGTCGACCAGCTTGCCCTTGCCCTCATCGCCCCACTGGGTGCCGATCACGATCACGAAACGACCCATCAGTCTTGCATCCTGGTCAGTGGCGCGCTGCGCTGCGCAGGTATTTGTAGAAATCGCCTTCTGGCTGGATCACCAGGATATCGCCCTCGCGCCCGAGCGCCGTACGATAGGCCTGCAGGCTGCGATAGAAATTCGCGAATTCGGGACTGCGGCCGTACCCGCGCGCATAGACCAGCGCCGCCTGCCCGTCGCCCTCACCGCGCAGCCGCTGCGCGTCGCGGCTGCCGTTGGCGAGTATCTCGGCACGGTTGCGTTCGGCCTCGGCGCGGATGCGCCCGGCATCGGCCTGGCCCTCGGAGCGTATCTGCCCGGCCTGCGCGGCAAAGGCGGTCTGCATGCGCTTGAAGATCGCATTCGACACATCTTCGGTGGTGTCGACGCGCTGCACATGCGCATCCAGCACGCTCAGCCCCAGCTGCTGTGCGCTGCTGCGCAGATGACTCATCAGTGGCGCGCTGATCCCGCCATCCGGCAAGCGGATGATCTCGGCCAATGGCAAGCGTGCGTAGGCGCTCTTGAGGTCGCTGCGCAGCGTATCGGCCAGGCGTCCGCCGGCCACCTGTTCGTCTGCGCCGCTGGCAGTCAGGAAGTTGGCGGCATTGTCCACCCGCCAGTTGATCACCAGGTCGATCGACAGGCTCTGCTGTTCGCTGCTGAGGAAGGCTTCGCCCGTCAGATGCTGGCTGATGACGCGCCGCTCCACGCGCACGATGCTCGCGGGCGGCCAGCACCAATGCAAACCCGGCTGGTAGCTCGTGGTGCTGCCATTGCCACTGCATACCGCGAGTTCGGTCTCGGCCACCGTGAACGCGCGCGAGCCCAGCACGCCCAGCAACAGGGCGGCGAGGATAGCCAACATGAATTGCCGGCTCATCGGTGTTCCGCCCGTTCACGGCTGCGTGCATCACGCTGCGCGTGCGCAGCATCGCCCTTGGTAGCCGATGTGGCCGCGGGCGCTGGTGCCGCGGCCGCCGGCGATAGCGCTGGCCCCTCGATCACACCCGTGACGCCGGTGCCGCGTGTTGCGGCAGCATCCAGCAGCTTGTCGAGCGGAATGTTGATCGTGTTGCCACTGCCCCTGCCATCGATGATCACCTTGCGCGAGCGCGCCAGGATCGCCTCGATGGTCTCGACATAGAGCCGGTTGCGCGTCACTTCGGGGGCGCGCTCGTAGGCAGCCAGCAGCGGTTCGAAGCGCGCCACATCACCTTCGGCAGTAGCAATGGCCGTCAATTTGTAGGCCTCGGCATCGAGTCGCTGGCGCTGCGCCACATCCTGTGCGCGCGGCAACAGGTCGAAGGCATAGCCCTGTGCTTCGCGCGCCATCCGTTCGCGATCCTGCATGGCCTGTTCGGTGTCGCGTTGCGCTGCCAGTACCGGCTCGGGCACCTGTACATCGGTGAGGTTCACCGCCTGCACCCGTACGCCGGCGCCCAGCAGGTCGAGCTGCTGCTGCACCGCGCCCGGCAGCGAGGCAATCAGCGCGCCGCGCGTGCGACCACCCAGGGTTTCCACCAGCGTGTGGCTGGCCACCATCTGGCGCGTCGCGGCTTCGCCGGTGTCGCGCACCGCGCGGTCGAGATCGCGCAGGCTGTATAGCGCCTGACGGGCATCGCGCAACTGGAACTGCACGCTGCCGGTGATGTTGAGCAAGGCGGTATCGCTGCTCAGCATGCGCGCCTGGAAATCGACGCTGTTGAGGCGCGCGAGATCCACATGGATCAGCGATTCGACCGGCCAGGGCAAATGCCAGCCCACGCCCGGTGCGCGCTCGCCGACGTAGGCGCCAAAGCGTTCCACCACGCCCCGCTGCCCCTCATCCACTTGGTAGCAGCCAGTGAGCAACCAGAGCAGCAGCAGCGCCGAGGCGACCCCGCCGTACAGCGGGCCGCGCGCGCCGCGGCCCTGGGACCACAGCTGTTTTACCCGCCGCCACGCCGATGCACCCTGGACCGGCCCGCCACTACGGCGCCTAGGCTTGGGTTCATCGCCTGATTCATTCCACGCCATAGCTGACCTGCCGCCGATCGGTGTTCAGTTCTGCAACGCCACGCCCGGCGCGGCGGCGTTGGATTCTAGGTAGGGCACCGCGTGGGCACAAGCCGCGGCGGCTGTGATGGGCACCAGTTGCGCCCCCGGCGTGCGCGCCAGTTCGTCCATGGGCTTGGCCGGCAGCTCGATCAGCAGTTGCATCGTGCCATCATCGCCGGTGCGCTCCTCGCGCACAGCGCCCGCTGCAAACAACCGCGCGCGCAACGCACCAGCGCCGGGGGCGAGCTGCAGCCAGGCGCGTTGCGCACGCAGGTCCAGGCGCTCGGCGATCGCCTCGGCCAGCAGGTCGATGCCGCGCTGCCGCTCGGCGCTGATCCACACCTGTGAAATCACCCCGTTGGCATCGCGCTCGATACGCGGCGCCACATCGAGCCGATCGATCTTGTTGTACACCAGCAATTGCGGCAACTCGCCCGCGCCGATTTCCTCCAGCACCGCATTGACCTGCGCGGTGTATTCATCGCGGCGCACATCGGCGGCATCGATCACGTGCACCAGCAACTGCGCGCTGCGCGCCTCCTGGAGCGTGGACTGGAAGGCCGCCACCAGTTCGTGCGGCAACTCGCGGATGAAACCGACGGTGTCGGCGACCACGATGCCTGCTCCGCCCGGCAATACCAGCCGGCGCACCAGCGGATCGAGGGTCGCGAACAGCTGGTTGGCCACGTAGGCGGCCGCGCCGGTGAGCGCACGAAACAAGGTGGATTTGCCGGCATTGGTATAGCCGACCAGGGCCACGCCAGGCACGGGTATTTGCGCACGCGCGCTGCGACCGGTCTCGCGCTGCTGGCGCAGTTTTGCCAGTCGGTGGGTGAGCGTGCGTACCCGCGTCGCGAGCAGGCGCCGATCGGTCTCGAGCTGCGTTTCACCAGGGCCGCGCATGCCAATGCCACCGCTCTGGCGCTCAAGGTGGGTCCAGCCGCGCACCAGGCGCGTGGACAGGTGCTTGAGCTGCGCCAGCTCCACTTCGAGCTTGCCCTCGGAGCCGCGGGCACGCTGCGCAAAGATATCGAGGATCAAGCCGCTGCGGTCGAGCACGCGCCGGTTGGTCAGCTTCTCGAGGTTGCGCTCCTGGCTCGGCGAGAGCGGATGATCGAAGAGGATCAAATCGGCCGATTCCGCGGCCGCCACCGCGTTGATCTCCTCGGCCTTGCCGCTGCCGACGAAGTAGCGCGGATCAGGCCGCTCGCGCCGCCCGGTGACCGTGGCGACCGGCAGCGCGCCGGCCGAGCGCGCCAGCTGCCGGAATTCCTCGAGGTCTTCGGCGCGTACGGCTTCGCCCAGCCCCAGGCGCACCAGCACCGCACGCTCACCGCTACGTGGGCGCTCAAACATTCGGCGGGCCGCAGCCTGGCATTATTCGGAAGCGCTCTCCGCCGCATCGCTGCTGGGCAGCGTGACAGCGCGACCGGGCACCACCGTGGAGATCGCGTGCTTGTAGACCATCTGGCTGACGGTGTTCTTCAGCAGCACGACGAATTGATCGAAGGAATCGATCTGCCCCTGCAGTTTGATGCCATTGACCAGGTAGATCGAAACCGGAATGTGTTCCTTGCGCAAGGCGTTCAAAAATGGATCCTGCAGGGACTGGCCTTTGGCCATGGACTGTTCTCCTTATTCTGTCAGCGGTACCGCGTGGGGGTCGGCGTGCGCGGCACGTAACTTTATTCTAACATCGCGCGGCGGCCAGAAGTGCGGCGAAGCCGGAATCAATTGCAGGATCAATGCCCTGGAACCCAGGCTCCGAGCGCAGCCAGGTGAGTTGGCGCTTGGCCAGTTGCGCGGTGGCGGTCACCGCAAGCTGCCTCGCACGCGCCAGATCGCAGGAACCGGCGCAAAAATCCCACAATTGACGGTATCCGACCGCACGGATGGCCGGCAGTTCCGTGTACAGGTCGCCGCGCTGGTACAAGGCGCGCACCTCGTCCAGCAACCCGGACGCGAGCATGGCATCGAAGCGCTGCGCGAGGCGCTGTGCCAGCAACATCCGATCGCCCGGAATCAGTGCAATCCGCATCCATTGCACGCCCGCGACCGGTGCGCGCGTGTCAGCCTGCCATGCACTGATGCCGCGGCCGGTGAGTCGGTAGACCTCGAGCGCACGCTGGATGCGCTGCGGGTCATTGGGGTGGATGCGTGCCGCCGCACGTTCATCGACCTCCCGCAGCTGTGCATGCATGGCGGCCCAACCCCGCTCGCGCGCTTCGGCTTCGATCTGGGCACGCACTTGCGGGGATGCGCTCGGCAGGGGCGCAATGCCCCGCAGCAGCGCTCGCAGGTACAGCAGGGTGCCGCCCACCAGTACCGGCAGCCGGCCGCGCGCGTGGATCTCGCGCAGCTTGAGCGTGGCGTCGACGACGAAGTCACCGGCCGAATAGCGCTGCGCCGGATCACGCAGGTCCAGCAGATGATGCGGAACCTGGGAGCGCTCCGCAGCGCTGGGCTTCGCAGTGCCGATATCGAGTCCCCGGTACACCTGCGCTGAATCGACACTGATGATCTCGATCGGCAGCTCGGCAGCCACGCGCATTGCCCAGGCGCTCTTGCCGCTGCCAGTCGGCCCGGTGAGGATCAAGGCCCGCGGCGGCAAAGCGCCGGGCGCGGCTGCGACGGAGGCTCCTTCGGCCATGCTCAACGTCCCCGCAGGAACAGGCGGTCGAGCTCCGCCAGCGACACGGCTGTCCAGGTCGGCCGCCCGTGATTGCACTGGCCCGCGCGCTCGGTGTGCTCCATCTGCCGCAGCAAGGCCGCCATCTCAGGCAGGGTCAGCCGACGCTGCGCGTGGATGGCGCTGCGACAGGCAATCGTCGCCAGCACCCGCTGTGCCGAGGCCTCGAGGTGATGTGCGCCGCGCTCGGTGGCAAGATCGTGGATGATCGCGCGCAGCAGCGAGGGCACCTCGGCATCGGCCAGCAGCGCTGGCACCGCGCGCACCGCGAGCTGCGTTGGCGCGATGCGATCCAGCTCGAAGCCCAGCCGCGTGAAATCCTCGCGTGCGGCCATCAGCAGCTCGAGCTCGTGTTCAGCGGCATTGACTGCCA
This sequence comes from Gammaproteobacteria bacterium, assembly GCA_025350055.1. Lineage (GTDB taxonomy): Bacteria > Pseudomonadota > Gammaproteobacteria > Steroidobacterales > Steroidobacteraceae > FEN-1191. The sequence goes on from JANXYK010000004.1 coordinate 33,552, forward strand.
GCGGCTCGAGCAGGCGCTGCGCCGCTGGCGACTGCTGCGCATGCTGCAGCTTGAGCGCTTCATAGAGCACGCGTTCGTGCGCGGCGTGCATGTCCACCAGCACCAGGCCCTGCCGGTTTTGCGCCAGGATGTACAGGCCATGGAGCTGCGCGATCGGTGTGCCCAGCGGCTGATCCTCGCCCGCGGCGCCGGGCGCTGGCGCACTGCATGGCTCGCCAATCGCGAAATGTGCGGCCGGATCGTCGGGAAAACGCGAGCTGATGTACGAGGCAGCGGGCTGGGCCGTTGCAAAGCGTGAGTGCATAGCCGTAGACGCAAAATCAAATGGCGTTGAGGCCACGGGCATGGCCAATGCCGCGGGCATGGCCAGTGCCGCGGGCATGGCGAGCGCACCCGAAGCCGCCCTCGCTGTAACACCAGGCACCGAAAGCGCGCGCTCCACCGCGCGAAACACGAAATCATGCACCGCGCGGCTGTCGCGAAAGCGCAGCTCGAGCTTGGCCGGGTGCGCATTCACATCGACCAGGCGCGGATCGATGCGCAAGTCCAGTACATAGGCAGGATGCCGGCCGTGGTACAGCACATCGCGATAGCCGAGCCGCGCCGCATTGCCCAGCAGGCGATCGCGCACCGGTCGGCCATTCACGAACCAGTACTGCGCGTCGGTATTCGCGCGCGAGGCCGTCGGCAGACCCAGCCAGCCGTAGAGCTGCAGCGCACCCGCCTGCTCGATGCGCACACTGCGCGCGGGGAAATCCGCACCCAGCACCCGCGCCACGCGCTGATCGCGCCCCGCGGCATCCAGCGCCGGCGGCAGGTCGAGCACCAGACGCGCGTTGTGTCGCAGGCGGAATCCAACCGCGGGTGCCGCCAGCGCCAGACGCTCCACGGTGCGGGCGATGTGGCCAAATTCCGTGGGCTCGGTGCGCACGAACTTGCGCCGCGCCGGCACGTTGTAGAACAGATCGCGCACTTCGACGCTCGTGCCCTGTGGATGCGCCGCGGGTCGCAGCTCGCTGCGCACACCGCCCTCCACCAGCAATTCACTGGCCGCGCTGGCCCGCGCGTTGCGGCTCACGATCCGCAGGCGCGCCACGGAGCCGATTGAGGGCAGTGCTTCGCCCCGGAACCCGAGGCTCGCCACGGATTCCAGGTCTTCGAGCGATGCGATTTTGCTGGTGGCATGGCGTTGCACCGCCAAAGGCAGCTCGTCAGCTTCGATGCCGCCGCCATCGTCGCGCACGCGCATCAGGCTTAAGCCCCCCTGTTCAATTTCGATGTCGATGCGCCGCGCGCCGGCATCGAGCGCGTTTTCGATCAGCTCCTTGACCACGGAAGCCGGGCGCTCAATGACCTCGCCGGCGGCGATCTGATCGATCAGGTTGGCAGAGAGGAATTGAATCGCCATGGTGCCCCGCCGCCGGGGCCCACCAGCGGCCCTAGCGCAAACGCGCAGTGTACGCGGTGCCGTCCGGCGGGTGACTTCGAAAATAGCTGACGATGCCGCCCTCGATGGCGGCGGCGAGCTGCGCCTGATAGGCGCTGGAGCGGAGCTTGCGTTCTTCGGCGGGATTTGAAATGTAGGCGGTCTCGACCAGCATCGAGGGCAGGTCGGGGGATTTGAGCACCACGAAGGCCGCGTGCTGCACCACCCTTTTGCGGATCGCGCCGACGCGATCGAGCGAGTTCAGCACCTCGTCGGCGGCCTCCACGCTCGCGCCCATGTTGGCTTCCTGCGAGACATCGAGCAGCACCGAGGCCAACGCCGGATCGACGTTCGCCAGCGAAGTGCCACCCTTGAGCACCAGCGCGTTTTCGTGATCGGCCAATCGCTTGGCCGCTTCGCTCGAGGCACCGCGATAGGACAAGGTGTATACCGACGCGCCGGCAATCGAGCGATCGCGCACCGCATCGGCATGGATCGAGACGAACAGGTCCGCGTGCGATGAGCGCGCGCGTTCCATGCGCTCGCGCAGGTCGATCAGCCGGTCGGCATCGCGCGTGAGCACGGCGCGCATGCCGGGTCGCTCGTTGATGCGCGCCGCCAGGGCGCGCGCAATCGCGAGCACCACGTCTTTCTCGTGCGTGCCACTCTGCCCGCTGGCGCCCGGATCCTCGCCGCCGTGCCCCGCATCCACCGCCACCACGATGTCGCGGCTCGTGGGCATGTGTGCGGGGCGCACCGTGCGCGGCGCTGCGCTGTCATCATCCTCATGCGCCGCCGCGGGTGTAGCCGTTGTGGTCGCAGCTGCGACGGCGAGCGCAGCGCCATCGCGCAAACTCAGCTGCAGCTGGTAGCCCGAGCTGACCCTGGAAACCAGCACCGTTGGCGCCGCTGTCAGCGGCTTGCGCAGCTGCAGCACCACGCGGTAAAGGCCCGCATGAGGTGCGGCACGCAGGCTCGATATGAGGCCGCCCGCAGCCGGCAGCTGCAGGTTCGTGGTGGCCGCCGTGGCGGGCAGATCGACCACCACGCGTACCGGCCCTTGCAGCTGATACACCTTGTACGCCACTGCACCCGACAGACGCAGGGTCAGTTGCGTGGCCGCGGCGTCGCTGTGCAGCGCGGCGCCCGTTAGCCGCACGCCGGCCGCGTGTGCGGCCTTGGCCTTGGGCTTTTGGTAGTGGGCGGATGCGCTGGCGCGATCGGCCCACGACACGCCCAGCGCCAACACGACCAGCAGTGCCAGCATCGTGCGCAGGGGTCGCGCTGAGCCTTCAGGCCGGCAGGATTGGGCCGCTGGGTCATTCATTGCGGCGGAAACTCTAGGCCTATCGCCGGTTTTTTTCAATGCTAATCAGAGTACTAGACGATTTAACTCTGATCGATTCTCTAGACTGGGTGCGCGCCCAGCCCCGCCAGCCAGCGCTGACCCGCCGGTGACGCCGCGCTGAGGCGCACGGTGCGCGACAGCTGCGCAGCAGCGCCCTCGCCTGTCGATACCATCAGCTCGATGTTGAGATCCGGCGCGGGCAGCAGATCCGGCGCGCGCTCGGGCCATTCCACCAGCAACAGCACGCCGGCATGCAGCTGATCGCGCAGCGCAAGCTGTTCGAGTTCGCCGGGTTCGCGCAGCCGATAGAGATCCAGGTGCAACACCAGGAGCCCCGTGAGTTCATAGCTTTCGACCAGCGTGTAGGAAGGGCTGCGCACCGTGCCACTGACGCCGAGCGCGTGCAGCAGCGCGCGCGCCAGCGTGGTCTTGCCGCTGCCGAGCTCGCCATGCAGGTACACCACCAGCGCATCCGACGCTGCGCGCGGCAGGCTGCGTGCCAGCGCGGCGCCCAGCGCCAGGGTTGCGGCTTCCGTGTCGAGCTGCTGGTGCAGCGTGGTTGCCGGGTGTTCAGTCACTGGCTTGAGAGTCATGGATTGAGCCAATGCGGCAATTCTGCCGCCAGCTCGAGCGCCAGCAAAGCGCGAGCGCCACTGCGCATCGCCAACTCATCGCCAGCGCGCGCGTGCGCCTGCACGCCGGCACGCGCCGCCAGCCACGGGTCACCACACTGCGCGCGGATGCCCGCGATCAGGCCGGTGAGCACATCCCCCATGCCAGGAGCGGCCATGCCCGGATTGCCGGCGGTACACAGCATCGGCACCCGATCCTGCATGCCAATCAGCGTGCCCGCACCCTTCAGCACTACGGTGGCCTGGGTTCTGGCCACCAGCGCGCGCAGCGCTGCCAGCCGATCCTTCTGGATCTCAGCCGTGCTCACGCCGAGCAGGCGCGCGGCTTCGCCGGGATGCGGCGTCAGGATGGCGCCCGGCGGCGCGCGCCCGCCCGCCTGGGCGAGCAGCGTCAGCGCATCGGCGTCGATGACCAGCGGCTTGCCCGCGGCGAGCGCCGCCGCGTACAGCTCGCGACTCCAGGCATCCAGACCCAGGCCTGGGCCGATGGCGACCACCGTGGCACTGGCCAGCGCCTCGCCAATATCGGCCGACGAGCGCGCGGCGATGCAGATCAGTTCGGGCCGCACCTCGGCAATCGCCGGCATGTTTTCCGGCGCAACGGCACACACGACGATGCCGGCGCCACTGCGCAGGCACGACTCGCCGGCGAGCCGCACGGCGCCGGGCATGCCAGGTCCGGCGCCGATGATCAGCACGCGGCCGAAATTGCCCTTGTGCGCATCGCGTGGCCGCGGCGGCAGTGCGCGCGCGATGTCGAGGTCGCTGAGCTTTTGCAGCACGGGTTGCGTATCAACGCCCGCAGGCGCGGGCAGCTGCAAGTCGGTGAGCACTACTGCGCCGGCGTACTCGGGACCCGCATCCAGATATAGACCTGTCTTGTTGGCAACGAAGGTGATGGTGCATTCCGCACGTACCGCCGCGCCCAGCACGGCGCCGCTGTCGCCGTCGAGGCCCGAGGGCAGATCGAGCGCCAGCACGGGCAAACCGCTGCTGTTGATCGCATCGATGGCCTGCCGGTAGTCGGCGCGCACCGCCGAGTGCAGGCCGCTGCCCAGCAACGCATCGACGATGACATCGGCGTCGCCGAGCAGCCTTGCGTTGCTCGCAAGCGCGGCAAACGGCAAGAGCACACCGCCCGCCGCCAGCAGATCCTTGGCGGCGCGACGCGCGTCATCGCGCAACTGCGCGGCCGACGCCATGGCCAGCACGGTGACCTCCTGCCCCACGCCGCGCGCCAGTCGTGCCAGCACCAGCCCGTCGCCGCCATTGTTGCCACCACCCGTGAAAACAACGATACGTTGCGCTTGCGGCCAGCGCCCGCGCAGCAATTGCAGTGCAGCCTCGGCCGCGCGCGTCATCAGGGTGTAGCCCGGCACGCCCAGCACACTGATCGCGTGCTGGTCGAAGGCCCGCACCTGCGCCACGCTGTACAATGCGCCGCCATCGCGGCCGCCATTGTTCGCGCCATTGTCCACGCCATGGCTCATCGGCACAGTATACGGGGTCACTACGCGGCATGAATGCGCCGGTCACCGCAGCAGATTTTGCCGCCGTGCGCGCGCAGCTGGCGGCGCACGCGGCGACACTGGGGTTCGACGCGATCGGCATCAGCACAGGCACCCTGGATGCCGACGAACAGCACCTCAACGACTGGCTCGCGACCGGCCGGCACGGCGAGATGAGCTACATGTCGCGTCACGGCAGCAAGCGCAGCCGGCCAGCCGAGCTGCTTCCGGGCACACTGCGCGTGATCAGCGCGCGCATGAACTACTGGCCGGACGAGGCACATTCGGCCGAAGCCGTACTCGCCGACGATCAACTGGCTTATATCTCGCGCTACGCCTTGGGCCGCGACTACCACAAGCGCATGCGTCGCAACCTGCAGCAGCTCGCCGATCACCTGACTTCGTTGTGCGGCCCGCACGGCTATCGCGTGTACAGTGACAGCGCGCCGGTGCTGGAAAAGGCGCTGGCGCGCGATGCGGGCCTGGGCTGGATCGGCAAGCACACCAACCTGATCGCGCGCGACGCCGGTTCGTACTTCTTTCTCGGCGAGATCTACACCGATCTGCCACTGCCGGTTGACGAACCCGCGAGCGCGCATTGCGGCAGCTGCAGCGCTTGCCTGCCGGCCTGCCCAACCGGCGCGATCGTCGCGCCCTACCAGCTGGATGCGCGCCGCTGCATCTCCTATCTCACCATTGAACTGCAGGGCGCGATTCCCGAGCCGCTGCGTGCACCCATGGGCAATCGCATCTATGGCTGCGATGACTGCCAGCTGGTCTGCCCCTGGAACAAATTCGCGCGCGCCGCGGCCGAGCCCGACTTCAAGGTGCGCCATGCGCTCGACGCGCCGCGGCTGGCGGCTCTGTTTGGCTGGAGCGCAGCGCAATTCGCGCAGCAGCTGGCGGGCTCCGCCATCCATCGCATCGGTCACGAGCGCTGGCTGCGCAATATCGCGGTGGCACTGGGCAATGCCGACACCACGCCCGAGATCCTGGCGGCGTTGGCGGGTCGGCGCGAAGACCCTTCGGCGCTGGTGCGCGAGCATGTGGCTTGGGCGCTGGCGCAACACGCGGCGCGTGCGCGGGCAGCCGCCGGCAAGAGCGGTGCCTAGGGACGCAGCGCGAGGCGCAGGTTGTCGATCAGGCGCGCCCGGCCCAGGCGCGCCGCGGTCAACACCACGACTTCACGCGAATTGGCGCGCGGCGACTGCAGGTCGAAGGCATCGCGCACCGAGTAGTAGTCAGGTCGCAGACCCGCGGTCGCGAGCTTCTGCCAACCGACACTTTCCATCGTGGCGTAGTCGCGGCTGCCCGCCGCGAGCTGTTCAATGGTCTGCTGCAGCGCCTGGTGAACGGCCGGTGCGCGTGCGCGCTCATCGGCACTGAGATAGCGATTGCGCGAACTGAGTGCCAGTCCATCGGTCGCGCGCACGGTCGGCGCACCCACAATCTCCACCGGCAGCGCGAGATCGCGGGTCATGCGGCGGACGATGATGAACTGCTGGTAGTCCTTCTCGCCAAACACCGCAACATCGGGCGCAACGATGCCGAACAGTTTCGCGACCACCGTGGCAACGCCATCGAAATGCCCAGGCCGGAACTGGCCGCAGAGCATCCCGGAAAGATTGCGCACCGTGACGATGGTCAGCTGCGCGCCGCCATCGGGATAGATCTCCGACACGGGCGGTGCGAACAGCAGATCGCAGTGCGCTTCGCGCAGCAGCTTTTCATCGTCTTCGAGCGTGCGCGGGTAGGCCTGGAAATCCTCCGCCGGCCCAAACTGCAGCGGATTCACGAACACGCTGGCCACCACGCGTTCGGCGCGGAAGCGCGCCGCCGCCAGCAGGCTCATGTGACCGGCGTGCAGGTTGCCCATCGTCGGCACGAAGGCCACGCGCACGCCCGCGGCGCGCCAGGCACGAACCTGCGCGCGCACGGCCTCGACCGTGGTGAGGGTTTCCATGCTGCTCAGCTCAGAAGCAATGTTCCGGAGCGGGATAGGCGCGCGACTTCACGGCGTCGACGTAGCGCGCGATCGCGCTGGCATTGTCGCCGGCACCATTCATGAAATTGCGCACGAAGCGCGGCTTGCGCCCGGTGGTGATATCGAGGATGTCGTACAGGACCAGGATCTGCCCGTCGGTATCGGGGCCGGCGCCGATGCCGATCACCGGCACGTGTGTGCCCTCCGTAATCGCCTTGCCAAGCGATGCCGGTATGCACTCGAGCAGCAGCATGTCGGCGCCTGCGCTCTCGAGCGAGCGCGCTTGCGCGAGCATGTGCTTCGCGGCTTCGTCATCGCGCCCCTGCACGCGAAAGCCGCCGGTCTTGTGTACCGACTGCGGCTTCAGGCCCAGATGCGCACAAACCGCGATGTCGTGGCGCGCGAGGAACTCGACGATCTCGAGCTGCGCACCGCCGCTCTCGAGTTTGACCATGCGCGCCCCGCCCTCCTGCATCAGGCGCACGCTGTTGGTCAGCGCCACCTCGGGCGTCGCGAAGCTCATGAAGGGCAGATCAGCCATCAGCATCGCGCGCCGCAGACCGCGCGAGACCGCCTTGGAGTGATAGACCATCTGGTCCATGGTCACCGGCACCGTGGTGTCGTGTCCCTGGATCACCATGCCGAGTGAATCGCCGGCCAGCACCACATCGACACCGGCGGCATCGATGAGCGCTGCGAAACTGGCATCGTAGGCGGTCAGGCAGGCGATCTTCTCGCCGGCCGCGCGCATCTGGGAGAGCGTGGTGAGCGTCACCGGCGGGCGGTCGGACTCGCGTTGCTGCAGCTGGGTATACATGGGATCGAGGATGACCGAGTGCCGCCCCGGGTGCAACTATGCATCAATCCTCATGTATTCGCGATGATTTGCGATCGTCGACGCTCCTCGGTATCGTTGCTGCACCGAATATCCGGACTGTTACAGGGAGAGTTTCAGATGCGGCACGGAACGATCATTGCCATGGCCATGGGCCTCAGCCTGGGGTTTGCCGCGAGGCTGGCACAGGCGGGTCCCGCCAATAACTATTTGGCTGAGAGTGCACGCAGCGTCGCTGGCGGGCGAAGCGTGGTGGTCGTGCTGGCTCAGGCGGAAATCAAATCCAATATCGTAGATTCCAAAGTCGCCATGGCAGCTGGTGGCGGCCTGCTGATGGCATTGATCGATGCAGGCGTGAACTCGGCACGGGCGAAAAAGGCTGAAGAGGCCATTTTGCCGATGCGCACCTCACTCATGGGTTTCGATGCGGACGCGTTGGCTCTGAGCACCACCGACAAGGCCGTTGCCGCCCTGGATTGGTTCGGCGCAAAGCCTGCGTCGCTGACGAAGGATGTTTCGCCAGCCGCCCGGCTGGCGGCGCTCGACGCGGCCGCTACGCCGCAGACTGCCTACTTCCAGTACGACTATGGCGCCAGCCCCGATCTTTCGGCAGTAGTGGTAACGGCAACCATCCAGATCGCGCCCCACGACGTGCCTGCCGGCAAGAAACCCGACGACAGACTTGCACCGAAATTCAGCGTCTTTACCCAGACAGTCCGCAGTGTGGTGGTGCTGCCGGATGCAGCCAAAGAGCCTGGTCCCAATGCGCAGCGCTGGGCCGCCGACAATGCGGCCTTGGCCCGACAGGCGTTGACCGAGGGCTTTGCCGAGGTGCAGGCCCTGGCGACGCGTGCCCTGCTTGTGAGTGCCGAGGACCTGGACAAGTGGAAAAAAACCAAGAGCTCTAGCTCGGCCGGCGGTCATAGCGGCAAGCTGGTCGAACAGAATGACGCCGGAACCCTGCTGTTTGACGGCACGTTGATCAATGTACACACGCTGCCGGCAAAGTAAGCCGTTACTCGTGATTCCGCGGCGATGGTGCGTGGCCTTTTGCGCCACCCTGAGTCTGTGCAGCTGCATATCGCCGGTGCCACTGCGGCTGAGCAACGAAGTCGCCCCCTCGAGCACGGCCAGTCAGGTGGGTCGAGCCGGCTCGGGCTGCACAGTGCATCTGGTCAGCATCCGCGACGAACGGGCCGATCGATCGATATTGGGCAGCGTTGGCGGGCGTGCAGTGCGGGCGCCGCCGGATACGCTGCTCTGGATGCAAAATGCGCTTCGTGGGCTGGAGCACCGTGGAGCAAAGGTCACGCTGCCCGGCGAAAGTTACTCAGGCGAGCAAGCGCTTGAGGGTGAAGTGACCCTGAAGACTTTCTGGGTGACGGAGATCTCAAGCAACAAGTCTGGCAATGCGGTGGTGCACGTCAAGCTGACCCGCAATTCGGCGGTGGTTTCCGACAAGGACTACCGCGGCGCAAAAACCGTCACCAACTGGTCCAGCGGTGACAGCGAATTGCAGCGCCTGGTCGACAATGTCTGGGCAGATGCCATCGACAAGATCGCTATTGAACTCGTTGGAGCCTGTTCGCAGGCTGCTGCCGCCGCCAACCAGCACGAGTAGCTGCTGGCCTCAGGTAGCGCGGCGCTACAGCGCGCCATGTCTCAAAGGATTGAAATACAGCCGCCCGCGCTTCATACGGGCGATGGCCGTAAGCAGTTCCGCGTAGTCCGATTCGTTGTGCAGCGGATCGATGGCCGCGGCGTTCACGATCAGCAGCGGCGCCGCCTCGTACTCGTGGAAGAAGCGCGCGTAGGCGTCGTTGAGTTTCTCGAGATAGGCGCGCTCGATCAGATGTTCATGACGGATGCCGCGCCGCGCGATGCGCTCCTGCAGCACATCGACGGGCGCCTGCAGGTACACGACCAGATCGGGCACCGGCGCATCGATCGTCAGGCGCTGGTGTACCTGATCGTAAAGGCGGAATTCCTCCTCATCGAGCGTGACCCGCGCGAACAGCCGATCCTTGTCGAGCAGGTAGTCGGCCACGCGCACCGGTGCGAACAGATCGTGCTGGCGAAGTCCGGCGAGCTGCTGTGCGCGCTGGAACAGAAAATGGAGCTGCGCCGGCAAGGCACCTGCGCGCGGGTTGCGGTAGAAGCGCTCGAGAAATGGATTCTGGTCGGCCTGCTCGAAGACCTGTTCAGCACCGAGCGTAGCGGCGAGCTTCGCAGCGAGACTGGTCTTGCCTACGCCGATGGGCCCCTCGAGCACGATGAAGCGCTGCGCGGGCGTCACAGCCTTGGCCGCGGGAGCGCTCACTCAATGCACCGTACCGTCGATAACCCAGAGGTCAGCGGACGATACCTTCGCCGTGAGATCGGCGACGCGGCCGACGCCCGGCACGATGAGGTCGGGTGCGAACTCACAGAGGGGCCGCAGCACGAAACTGCGCTCGGCGATTCCCGGATGCGGCAAGCTCAACGCGGCACTGCTGCGCCGCTCGTTGCCGTAGACCAGCAGATCAAGATCAATCACGCGCGGCCCCCAGCGTGCGTGCGCGGGCGCCCGCCCGAGCGAATCCTCGAGCGCACGCAATGCGGCCAGCAAGGCATCGGCATCTAGCTGCGTGAGCAGACCCGCGGCGGCATTGCAGAAATCGGCTTGTGCCACCGGGCCCATGGGTCGGGAGCCGTAAAGTGACGACTGGTACACGAGACGCGTGGAGGGCAAGGTTGCCAGCGCGGCAAATGCCTGGCGCAGCTGTTGCGGCGGATCCTGCAGGTTGCTGCCAAGGCCCACGTAAGCCGGCATCCACTTCATCCGCCGCCGCTGCGCGAGCGCCGGCGTCGGCGACGACGCGGCGTGCCGGTGGATTCGCCACCGCCTGCGTTGCCGGCCGTGCCTTGCGGCATCGCGGCCACCATCTGTTCGCGCTCTTCGGGGCTGACAGCCTGCAGTGTGTTCCACCACTGGGCGATTTCCGCGGGCGCCAGGCCGATCGCGGCGCGCAGCGCCAGCAGATCGAAAGCGGCCCGAAAGCGCGGCTGCTCGAGCAGCCGCAACGAGCGCCGCCCGCGTTGACCTTCAAGTCGCGACTGCAGTGCGTACATCTCGCGCACCCCGAGTGCGATGCGCCGCGGAATCGACACCCGCTGCTGCGCATCGCGCAGTGCCCGATCACAGGCCTCGAGTATCGCCTGCGGTTCGTGCCAGCGTTGCTGCGGCAAGGTCTCGATCGCCGCGGCAATCGGTCCGTACAGCAGCAGCGCGAACAGGAAGGTGGGCGTGACGGGTTTGTCTTCGGCGACGCGTGAATCGGTGTTGCGCAGCCCCTGCACCAGCAGTGCCTCGACCAGGCTCCCGGGATGCTGCAGCAGATACTGCTCGGCGGCCGGAAACAACACGCCGAAGAGCCCGCGCGCGCGCAGCACGCGGAAGCTCTCGACACCGTGGCCGCCAAGGAACAGTTTTGCGGTCTCATCGAACAGGCGTGCGGGCGGAACGCCCGCCAGCAACTGGCGCAGTTGCGGAATCGGCGCCGAGCCTTCGGCGTCGAGCGAAAAACCCAGCTTGGCCTCGAAGCGCGCGGCGCGCAGCATGCGCACCGGGTCTTCGCGATAGCGCGTCTCCACATCGCCGATCAGGCGCAGGCGCTTGGCGTGGATGTCGGCCAGGCCATCGACGTAATCCCAGATCGAGAAATCGGCAATGTTGTAGTACAGCGCGTTGACGGTGAAATCGCGTCGCCACACGTCCTCATCGATGGTGCCGTACACATTGTCGCGCAGCAGCCGGCCGTGATCGTCCTGCACGCGGTGTACGCTGGCGGCGCCGGCATTCGCCGCGGCGCTGTTCAGCGCGTTGCCGCGCGCGTCTTCTGCTGCGCTGTCCGCTGCGTCGTCGGCATCGTCAGCATCGTCGGCATCATCGTCTGACTCATCGTCGAGTTCATCGTCATCGGCTTCGGCGGCCAGCAGTTCAGCCTCGTCTTCCTCGCGCGCGGGCACCGGGTCTTCACTCGGCGGCGGCGCGCTCGCGGCGCGGAACGTGGCAACCTCGATGACATCGCGCCCGTAGACCACATGCGCCAGCCGGAAGCGGCGCCCAACCAGGCGGCAATTGCGGAACAGCCGGCGCACCTCGTCGGGCAGCGCGTCGGTGGCGACGTCGAAATCCTTGGGATGGCGGCCGATGATCAGGTCGCGCACGCAGCCGCCCACCAGGAAGGCCTGAAAACCGGCTTCCTTGAGGCGGTAGAGCACACGCAGCGCGTTGGGGGAAATATCGGACCGCGAAACCGGATGTTCGGCGCGCGGAATGACCCGTGGTGCGCCATGCGCCACGGCAACTGGCAGAGGTTCGTTCAAATGGGCCCTGAATGACTTGAGCAATCGGAGAGGCCGCCTATAATACCGCGCCTTTTCGCCTCGCCATCCGAAGATTAGCTCCCTTCGTCTAGAGGCCCAGGACACGGCCCTCTCAAGGCTGGAACACGAGTTCGAATCTCGTAGGGAGCGCCATAACCCAATTCATTGCTGAACTAGAATGGGCTTTGGTTGGCTTAGGCCGGGCGCACTGTCGCGCCCAGTGCGGGCCGATTAGAGCCTGATAGGACCCGTGGCGGAGCACCCACGGGATGGGCAGCCAGTCCATGAGCGGTCGCCAGGTCCATGAGCCAGTTCTTGGGACCGCGCCGCCCTTGGGGATTCTACCGCACACCACGTAGCGGATCTTGCGGATGGATTGGGTGTGAGCCTCCGCAATGCGCGAATAATCAGCTACTTTTGCCAGATAATTTTATTATTATCAGGTGGTTGCGCAATTTCACGTTTTGCAAATTCACGGCTGGCATTTGGCGCAAATGTAGCTACAATGTGGCGTCATGAAGGACGAAGTGATTCGAGCCCGCATTGATGCTGACCTCAAGGCGCGCGCCTCCGAGGTACTAGCAGCTTGTGGCCTCGAGGTATCAGACGCCCTGCGTCTGTTCTTGAGGCAGGTCGTCGCGAAAAACGGGATTCCCTTCCCTATCCAGGGCGCCGCCCCGGGCCTTTCACGCGCACAACTCGCCCAGCTCAAGCACGAGTCGCAGAAGCGCGACCGACGAATCGCCGCCTCTGAAGACGTTAGCGGCGGAGAGATGTTCCTAATCCGCCCCGAGAAGGCGCGGGCCGCGCGCATTCGGTGGCCTAACGCGAGCCTCGCGTGACCGCCGTAGAGCTACGCGAAGTAGCTCTGACACCCGACGAAATCACTCAAATCCTGACCGTCTGCGGCTCGCGGGCGCTCCTCATCGGCGGACAGTCTCTCGCCTTCTGGGCCCTGCGCTACCAAGTGCGCCCAGCAGGGGTGCTTTCCGAGTCAGTCACGATGGACATTGATTTCGTGGGTACCGCGAACGTTGCGGCCCTACTCAAGGAACGACTTGGAGGCCATTGGCAACTTCACGCCGCAAGTCTTGATGAGGTGAGTGGGCAGACCGCGAAGGTCTATGTACAGCTGCCAGACAATGGCTTGAAGCAGGTCGATTTCTTGTCCGGGATAGTCGGCCTCGACACCCAAACCGCAAAACGTCGTGCAGTTGAGGTGGAAGCCGATCCAGGCGTTTGGGTTAGCGTTCTACACCCGCTCGACGTCCTCGAGAGCCGGCTGCAGAACCTGCGGCACCTGGCGACCAAGCAAAACGAAGTCGGTGTTGCACAGGCGCGCCTCGCCGTAGAGGTAGTATGCGCATTTCTCGAAGAACGGCTGACCGAAGGAGACACAAAACCAGTATTTCAGGCGATTAAGCGCATCAAGCGACTTGTGCTCAATCCAGGTCTTGCGCGCACTGCTTTCGCATACGACATTGATGTGCTTGCCGCCGTACCAGTTGAACGAATCGCAAAGGAAGATTTTCAGGAGCGGTTCTGGCCGGATGTACTATCAAAACTTAAGGAAAAACGCGACCGGTACGCGGCGAATGGCGCAAGACACCTCCTAATAGGGCAACCTCTGATGCGATAGCGCATCCCGCTAGGACTAGTATCACCAGCAAAATTATCGCTAAGGCCCGCTTCTGACTTTAGTACGAGGCGTCTATTCTGGAAGACAAGAACGGCATTCGAACCGTCACGATATGCCCATGACTAGGTAACTGTTGAATATCCGGCCACTTCGGATCGGCTCGTTTCCTCACCTGGTGCGCCAATAGCTGACACAGCATCTTCATACGACATACTCGTTTGAAGTTGCTTGTATTGACTGGCGGTTAGAACAGGATGTCGCCGTGCTGCGGCTACTTCGTCCTGCCGCCTTAGGGCATCTGTTTGCGCTTCCAGCTGATGCGCTGCTATCAACGCCTCGCTTGCGGAATTATCGCGGAATTTCCCTACGATTGAATTTGCACTTCATGCCACACCACCACTGCGGCCCCGTCGGACAATACGCCAACCCGATGCACTTGACGCCTTCGCGGCCACGCGCGCACGCTGTGCCGACGGGGTACCCCAATGCAACAATCCAGATTCGCAGGATGCTCACTTAGCAGCTCTTCAAATTATTTCTTGCAATCGCTTGTTCGAAACATAGTGCGACCCACCGTCACCAATTAAGTCTCAGGCTAGTGCAGCCCGGCAGTATTCGACGCACTTCTTCATTTCCCCTAGCACGCTCGAATCCTTCGGCACCGGGTATTCAAGCTCGATCATCGCGCTGATCGGATAGCGTTCCTTCTGCAGCAACTGCAGCACCTCGCGCAGCGGCGTATCGCCCTGCCCCCAGGGCATGTTGTCGCCGCCATGGGCCAACGACTTGCGATCCTTCAGATGCAGGTGCGTGATGCGTGTATGGTATTTCTGCAGGAACGGAATCGGTGAATGCCCGGTGCTGGCCATGTAATGGCCGCAATCGAGGTTCAGCATGTTGCGCGGCGAATAGGCCAGCAGCTGGTCGACATTGAAGGTGGCATCGCCGTACTGCATGTGGTTGTGCATGCCGTTCAGCAGCTGGTGTTTGTCGGCAAAGGCGCCCATGCGCTTCGCGGCCGCGTCTTCCGCCTCAAAGGAGATGCCGCGCGCGCCCAGCACGCTCGCCACCTGGTAGGCGTAGTCGATATCAGTATCGGGCCAGCTGGCCTCGCCCAGTTTGAGGATATCGATCTTCACGCCGGCATCGTCGTAGAGCTTGCGCAGCTGCTGATAGCGCGCCATCGGCACGCTCTTGCGCCACTGCTGGCGGTGCACTTCGACCCGGCTGCTCTCCTGCTCAAAGGCTGCCATGTGGGTCTTCTGTTGGGCGGGCGTCATGCCGGCGGCTGCCAGATCCGGGTAGCGCGGGTATGGCGGCGCGCCGGCGTAGTCTTCAGCGGCGTCGCCCATCAGCTCGACGGTATCGACACCGCAGGCCAGCAGGTATTCCAGCACTTTGGCCGCGTCGCCCGGCAGATCGCGAAAGCTGTAGGAGATGGCGCCTACCGCCACGCCGCCGATGCCACGCGGCTTGCGCGTGGCAGATGCGGCGGCCGACGCTGCGCGCACCGGCAGCACGCGAGTCAATGCTGCGGCCGCCGAGAGCGCAAGGAACTGGCGACGAGCCTGGCGTTGGCGATGAGCTGGTTTCGATACTGCGGGCGCATCGCTCATGTCGGGAACTCCTTGCCTGGCCGCCGATCAGGCGGCGTTGTGGTTACTGCTCACAGCATTGTGCGCTTTATTGTGCGCCTCTCGGCCGGTGAGATGCACCAGCAATCCCACGGCCGCCATCGCCCAGACGATTGCCGGACTCGAGGGCACGTCGAATACGGCTGAACACACGAGGCCAATCACATAGCTCAGCAGCGCGAGCGCGTAGCCGAGCCATAGTTGGCGGCGTGGCGGATGCCGATAGGTGGCGATCGCCGGCACGATCAGTGTCGAGAACACCAGGTACACGCCGACCAGCTGCACCGAGATCGTCACCACCAGTGCGAACAGCACGTAGAAGCCGACGCGGCCCAGCCGTTCGCGCCAGCGGAACCAGGCCACCAGGAAGATCGCAGTCACGATGGCCGCATGCAGCAGCTGCGTGGGCGAGACCCAGAGTATCTGCCCGGCCAGCAGATCTTTCAGGTCCTCGCCGCCATGCGGATCGTTGGCGAGCAGCAGGATCTGCGCGGTCGATGCCAGCACGAACAGCACGCCGATGAGCGCTTCCTGCACTTCGGGCCGCTTGCGCTCCGTCCAGGTGAGCAGCAATGCGCCGGCCAGCGCAGCGGCAGCCGCGGCCACCTGCGTGGTCCAGCCGCTCGCGCCCAGGCCAAAGCTGTGCGCGGCGATCACGCCCAGCCCTGCCGCCTGCGCGATCGCGAGATCGATGAACACGATGCCGCGCGCCAGAACCTGCTGGCCGAGCGGCACGTGCGAGAGCAACACCAATACCCCGGCGACCAGTGCCGGACCGAGAATCGTCAATTGCATGTGCAGGTCGTTCATTTATTTGCCGCCAGCAGCCGGTTGATGGTGTCGTCGAACAGACCGAAGAGATCCTTGGCCTCCGGCGTGCCGCCCACCGCATAGGGCAACAGCACGACGGGTGAATGGATACGCTCGGCCAGCCAGTCGGCTGCCTTCGGGTCATTGTAGGCGCTACGCAGGATCATCTTGGGCGGCGTAGCCGTGAGCCTGGTGACCAGTTGCGCCAGATACCCGGCACTCGGTGGCACACCGGGCTTGGGCTCGATCGCCGCGAGTTCCTTCAGGCCCAACCAGTCGCACAGGTACACCTGGTCGCGATGGATCACCACCACGCCCACACCCTTGAGCGGTGCGGCCTGCGCTTCCCAGCGCGCGGTCGCCTGCTGCCAGCGCTTCTGGAAATCCTCACCGCGCGCGGCATAGAACGCGGCGTTGGCGCTATCTACCTGCGCCAGTCGCGCACTGAGCGCTTTTGCGATCAGCGCAATGTTGTGCGGATTGAGCGTCACGTGCGGATTGCCGAGCGGATGGATGTCGCCCATCGAGCGATCGACCGCTGAGGGCACTTCTAGCAGATGCACCAGCGGCGCCGCCTCGAAATAGCCTGGGTTTCCGGGCTGGATCCTCGTGTTGCCGGAGTCCTGCTGCAGCACTGGCAACCAGCCGATCTCGAGCTCGGCGCCGGTGGCCACCAGCAGATCGGCGCTGCGTGCGCGTGCCACCAGGCTGGGCTTGGCATCCACGCGATGCACGTCCTGGAAGGCGCTGGTGGCGGTGTAGACGTTCACCTTGTCGCCGCCGAGCGCGTCGAGCAAGGCCGTCCAGTCGGGCGTGGTGGCGAGCACCCTGATCGCGGCCCGCGCGGGCAGCGCGCAGCAGCACAGCAGCGTGGCAACGAAGGCAAGGCTCGTACGTTGGATCTTATTCATGATGGTGATTCCTAGAACTTGTGCGCGCCGTGCGCGCCGATGGCGAAGATGTATTGCAGCAGCAGCTGCTGATCGCGCTGCTGCGCGCGTGCCTGATCCCAGGCGAATTGCGCCCTGAAGCGCGAGAACTCGCTCAGCGACCAGTCGAGCATCAGCGTGGTACGCTCGGGCGAAGCCGCAGCGAGCGCCGGAAATGCGGAGCGCGGCAGTAGTCCCGCAGTCACCAGGCCAATCTCCGGCGTGCCGGAATCGAGCGAGTCGTAGCGCAGACCCGCGCGCCAGCGTGGCATGAATTCGTACACGCCCTGCAGGTACCAGCCCGACTGCGTGCTGCGATAGCCGCCGGCCAGGTTGGTATTGAATGTGTCGAACGCCAGTTGCCCATCCTCAGTGCGGTGCAGGAATTCGCCCTGGAGCTTCAGCTGATGCTGCGTCGGGTCGCCGTGCGGCGCCCACTTGAGCGTGCCATCGAACACCCAGGTGCGCGACTTGCCAGTGAAGGCGTTGTCGATGAGCGCGCCGGACTGATCGAAGTCTTCGTAGCTGCGATCGCTCGTGCGCTCATCGAGCCCGGAAAGACCCAGTCGCCAGCTGGTCGAGTCGCCGACATCGCCACCCAGGTGCGCGAACAGCGCGTTGCCGTTCAGGCCGTTGAGGTTGCGATGTGTGCCGGGGAAATGTCCGCCATTGCCCGTCTCGGCGCCAAACTCTAGGAAATAGTCAGTGGGCGCCACCCAGCGCAGCTGCGCACCGTCCTGAGCGAACTGGCCATCGAACATCACCTGGTAGACCAGCGGCTGGTCGACGAAATCCCAGGCATGCGAGTGGATCTCGTTGAGATAACCGACGGCCGACAGGAAGCGCCCGCCCTTGAGCGTGAAACCATGGCTGAGTGCCAGCGTCTTGAAATACGCCTCTTCGACACTGACGGTATCGTCCGCGTGCAGCGAAGCGGTGACGTTGGCGTAGAAGTAAGGATCGACGTTGGCCGCCACCGTGAGCTCGGATTCGCCCAGGTTGAAACTGCGCGCGCCAGGTCCCGTGCCCGAGGGCGGCGGAATGAATCCGGCGATGCGGTAGGTGGCCGGATCCTCCGACAGGCTGGCGTAGTTGCCGGCGAGAATCATCGAGATCGCGGGGTTGAAGGCCGAGGCACTGGCACCACGCGCAGCCGGCGCCGGTGGTGGAGCCGCTGCGACCGGCGCGGCGTCTGCCGCTGTGGCCGCGGCCGCTGCAGTGCTGGACGCACTCTCCAGCTGACTGATGCGCGCCTCAAGCGCCTGCACGCGCGCGGCGTAGTCGGCACGCATGCTCTGGAGCTCGGCACGCAGGCTCGCTACCTCATCCGCGGCGGCCTGCCCCGCCAGCGGCCAGCACGATAGACCCAGAACTGTGATGACTGCAAAAAGCGAGAATTTCGCCATGACACGCTACTCCTGAAAATCCGATGGATGAACAGCAGCGGGCGCCTTGGCCCACTGCCGGCAAGCTTCAGGACTGGAGTGGCGGTGCGCGGGATTGAAAGGAGTGCTGCGGGGTCCGCGCCACGATCGGCGCGAGCAGAGTGGGTGGAGCGGTAACAGTCTGCTGCTGCAGCAGGCTCAGCGTATGGCTGGCAGTGCCGGCACCCGCCAGCAGCGGCGAGAAAGACTGGCAGTCCGGGCAACTGTGGCTGGTCTTGGCGGCGATGCCCTGCGGATCGGCGCCGGCACGCAAATGCGCATAGGCATGTGTGATGGCACCGAGCTGTGCGAACACCAGCGCGAACGCCAGCAACACGCCGATCTTGCCGGTATGCCTGCGTAGTCGCTGAAATCGGGCTGGGGCCATGCGGATCAGTATAGCCACCGTGGCGCTCGGCCGGTACTGCCGACGCCGGGCGGGGGATTAAGATTTGTTGGGATTTCGCCCCAGGGGCTCCCGGCTCATGGCGGCGCCTATCTCCAGGATCGCATCGAGCATGATTTTCAGGTCGCGCGACTCGGTACGGTGGTTGGCGATGGCCGCACGCAGGCAATACTGCCCGTTGAGCGTGGTGTAGGACGGCGCGGCGATGCCGCTCTCGTGCAGGCGGATCAGCAATTCTTCATTGAAGGCATTGAGCTGATCGGGCGCCAGATTCGGCGGTCGATAGCGCCAGCAGACGATATTCAGCACCACCGGCGCCATCAACTCCAGCAGCGGCTCGGCACGAATCAGCGCCGCGAGCTCATGCGCCTGGTCGATGTTCTGGTCGATCAGCCGCCCGAACTTGTCGAGCCCGTGTTCCTTGAACGACAGCCAGACCTTGAGCGCGCGAAAGCCGCGCGAGAGCTGCGGACCATAGTCGCTGAACCACACTGCGCCACTCGCGAGCCCACGCTCCGCATGCTTGAGGTAGGCCGGCGTCAGCGCAAAGGTGGCGCGTTGCGCGGCGCTGTTGCGCACCAGCGTGCAGCCGGCTTCGAACGGAACATGCAGCCACTTGTGCAGATCGAGCGCCACCGAATCGGCGAGCTCGATGCCGGCCAGCAGCTCGCGGCGCCGTGGCGCGAGCGTGACCACAGCGCCGATGGCGCCATCGACGTGGTACCAGAGCTTCTCGCGCTTGCACAGCGCAGCCAAGGCCTTGAGATCATCGACCGCACCGGTGTTGATCGTGCCCGCATTGCCGATCACGCAGGCGGGCTTGCAGCCGCGCGCGTGATCCTCATCGATCATGCGCTGCAATGCTGCCAGGTCGATGCGATAGTCGGCATCCACCGGCACCTTGCGCAGTGACTGGTTGCCGAGACCCAGCATTTCCACGGCCTTCTGCGCGCAGCTGTGCACTTCCACCGAGGCATAGACGCGCAGCGGCGCGGCTTGTGCGCCCACACCCTGCTCGCGCAGGTCGCAGTCAGCCGTGGCATTGCGTGCCACGGCCAGGGCCACCAGGTTGGCCATCGAGGCACCGCTCAACAACAGTCCGCTCGCCTCGGCCGGAAAGCCGACAATTTCCTTGCACCAGTCGACGACCTGACTTTCCACCTGGATCGCCACGTGGTTGCCGCCACCCATGTTCGGATTGACGATCGCGCTCAGGAAGTCGCCGATCGCACCCAGCGGCGTGCCGTTGCCCATGAACCAGGAATAGAAACGCGGATGCACGTTGCCCATCGGGTACGGCAACACCCAGTCGTGGAAATCCTGGTAGGCGCGCTCGGCGCCCTGGGGCGTGCGGGGCAACGCTTGATGAAACTGCGCGGCAATGGCGGCCGGTGTCGGCTGCCACACCGGGCGTTCGCGCACGCTGCTGAGCCAATCAAAGGCATCGTCGACTGCACGATGCGCAAGTGCGCGCATTGCGGGCCAGTCTTCAGGATCCAGGGTTTCAGGTGCGTCGTTTGCGCTCATGCGTAGTCCACTTGCTGTACTCGCTCACCGAGGTCGGCCGCTTCGCTCCAGACTTCGCTGCTATTTTTCCTTGCCAGCCGCAAACAGCTCATCGAGCTTCTGTTCGTAGGCATGGTAGTCGAGATATCGATACAGGTCGGCGCGGGTCTGCATACGCTCGATGAAGGAGCGCTGCGTGCCTTCCTTGCGGATGGTCTGCATGCACTCGAGCGCCGCGGCATTCATCGCGCGATAGACGCCACAACAATAGAGCACGATATCAACGCCGGCCCCGCCCAGCTCTTCGCGCGTGAACAGCGGCGTCTGGCCGAATTCCGTGATGTTGGCAAGGATCGGCACGCCGACCGCCTTGCGGATGCGCGCATAGTCGGCCAACGAGGTGACGGCCTCGGGGAAGATCATGTCGGCACCCGCGGCAACGCAGGCCTGCCCACGCTCGATCGCACGCTCGATGCCCTCGCTCGCGAGCGCATCGGTGCGCGCCATGATCACGAACTGCGCATCAGTGCGTGCATCGACCGCCGCTTTGATGCGATCAACCATCTCGGCCTGCGGCACCACTTCCTTGCCCGGACGGTGGCCGCAACGCTTGGCCTGCACCTGATCCTCGATGTGCAATCCCGCAGCGCCCGCCTTGATAAAGGCTTTCACGGTGCGCGCGATGTTGAAGGCACCGCCCCACCCGGTGTCGGCATCCACCAGCAACGGCAGGTTCACCACGTCGGTGATGCGCCCGATTTCCGTGACCACATCCTGCATGCTGCTGATGCCCAGATCCGGCATGCCCAGCGTGTTGGCAGCAAGGCCGCCGCCGCTCAGATAGATCGCGCGGTAGCCTGTGGCCTGTGCCATGCGCGCAATGTAGGGATTGATCGTGCCCAGCACCTGCAGCGGGCGCTCGGCGGCCAGTGCGGTGCGCAGTCGCGCACCGGCTGATGAGGGCGTGGGCTCCGACTTTGCGGTCATGCCGGTCTCCGGAAGCCAGGCAGCAATGCTGGCGCGCACATTCTCCCACAGCCGGCGCCGCTGTGCCCGCCGGTCAGCTGCGCTTGCCCAGCACCGGGATCGCATGCGCGCCGTGCGAGATCGCGACGTTCTTGGTCTCCATGTAGAACTCGAACGAGTAGTCGCCGCCGTCACGACCGATGCCGCTGTACTTCACGCCACCGAAGGGCGTGGGCAGGTGGCGCACGTTCTCGGAGTTCACCCAGATCATGCCGGCCTCCAGCCCTTCGCTGAATCGCAGGGCGCGCGATACATCGCTGGTCCAGAGGTAACCAGCCAGGCCGTAGCGCACATCGTTGGCGATCTCGAGCGCCTCGGCTTCGTCCTTGAAAGTGATCGCGGTCAGCACGGGCCCGAAGATTTCTTCCTGGGCCACGCGCATGTCGCGGCGCGCACCGGTAAGCAGCGTGGGCTGCACATAGGTGCCGCCGCCGGGGCCGGCATGGGCCGCCCCGCCTGCGGCCACAGTGGCGCCCTCAGCACGTGCGATCTCGAAATACGAGAGCACCTTGTCGCGATGGCGCGGGTGGATCAACGGACCGATCTCGGTCGCAGGATCGAGCGGATGGCCGACCTTGAGCGACTGCACGCGGGCCGCGAGCCGCTCGAGGAATCTGGGCGCGATATCCTGCTGGATCAGCAGGCGACTCGATGAGGTGCAGCGCTCGCCATTGAGGCTGTAGATCATGAACACCACGGCATCGAGCGCGCGCTCGAGATCGGCATCACCGAAGACGATCACCGGGTTCTTGCCGCCGAGTTCGAAGTGCACGCGCTTCAGCGTGGCGGCACCCTGGCGCATGATCGCGCTGCCCGTCGAGGATTCGCCGATGAAGGCCACGGCCTTGATGGCCGGGTGTTCGGTGAGCGCCTTGCCGGCCTCCTCGCCCATGCCGTGCACCACATTGAGCACGCCGGGCGGTAGCCCCGCCCCGAGCGCGATCTGCGCCAGGCGCTGTGCCGTAACCGGGCTCCACTCGGCGGGCTTGTGCACCACGGTGCAACCGGCCGCCAGCGCCGGCGCGATCTTCCAGGTGGAGAGCATGAAGGGCGTGTTCCAGGGCGTGATCACGCCCACCGGCCCCACCGGCGTGCGCAGCGTGTAGTTCAGATGGGTTTCAGTAGGGAGCGAGCGCCCGTCGCGCGCGCCCTCGGCGCGATCGGCGAAGAAGCGGAAGTTCTCGGCGCCGCGCACCGCGGCCTTGGACATGAAGCGCAACGGCTGACCGGTATCCCAGGATTCGAGCAGCGCCAGCTCCTCGGCATGCGCCTCGATGGCATCGGCGATGCTGTGCAGCAGGTCGCGGCGCTTGCTGCCGGCCAACGCGCGCCAGGCCGGAAAGGCGCGCGCGGCGGCCCGGGCGGCGGCATCGACATCGGCGGCGTTGCCGCGTGGCACGCTGGCGATGGTGCTGCCATCCACCGGGCTCGCGATCGTGAAGCTGGTGCCGCCGGCGCTCTGGCGCATCTCGCCAGCGATGATGTGGGCGAGCTGCCCGCCGGCGAAACCCGCCAGGTGCCCGGCCAGCTTCTGCAGGTTGCCCGCCAGCGCTTCCCCTGCTGCCGCTTCGTTGCCTTTCGCCGCCATGATGCACCCCGCTTCCGCGCCCGTTTCTGTCAGAACATTAACATGTTAACTAAACACTGTCACGGCCAGATAGTGCTGCTGCGCGCATTTGCCGCCAGCGGATTGCCAGCCGATTGCTTAACATGTTAATGTTTTGGCTAGATGCGCAACTCCTGGCTGAATCTGTACGGCAAACCCGCGGCCCAGGTCGCGGTCTACGGCACTGCGCTGAACTTCCGCAGCGCTCTGGCGGCACTTGGCGAGGCCGTCAATGCACCGCCCTACCAGGCGCCACCGCACGCACCGATCCTGTACCTGAAGCCGCGCAATACCTGGCTGGAAGCTGGCGCTCCGGTAGTCCTGCCGGCCGGGCATGAGGCTGTAGCCGTCGGGCCAACCCTGGGCGTGGTGATCGGCCAGCCAGCCACGCGGGTCAGCGCCTCGGCAGCCATGGGCCATGTGGCCGGCTACACGATCGTCAACGACCTCGCCCTGCCCCACAGCAGCTACTTCCGCCCGGCCATACAGCAGCAATGCCGTGATGGTTTTTGCCCGATCGGCCCCTCGCTGATCGAGGCTACCGCGATCGCCCATCCTGGCGCGCTGGAACTGCGCGCCTACATCAATGGCGAGCTGCGCCTGACCTGCAGCACCGCGGAACTGATTCGCCCGCTGCCGCAGTTGATCGCCGATATCAGTGAGTTCATGACTTTGCAGCGCGGCGACCTGCTGCTCGTGGGCCTGCCTGCGAAGCTGCCACTGGCGCGCGCTGGTGATCGCATGGCAGTCGAGATCGAAGGCCTCGGGCGCCTGGAAAATCCATTGCTCGCGGTTGGCGCGGACAGCGACACGGCCGCGATGGGTGGCGCACCATGAGACACGCGCGCATTGCCTGGGCCGGGGCGATTCACGACGCCATCGAAGTGAACGGCCAATTGCGGCTCGCCGACGGCCGGGTACCCGCCGAAGGCGAGGTCGTGTGGTTGCCACCCGTCAAAGCGCAGACGGTATTTGCGGTCGGGCTCAACTACGCCGATCACGTGCGCGAACTGAGCTTCAAGCCACCCACCGAACCGCTGGTGTTCCTGAAGGGCCCGAACACGCTCGCCGGACATCGTGCGCAGACGCCCCGCCCCGCCAGCGTCAAGTTCATGCATTACGAGTGCGAGCTCGCGGTAGTCATCGGCCGCACTGCCAGCCGCGTGAGCCGCGATGCCGCGCTCGACTACGTGGCCGGCTATACCATCGGCAACGACTACGCGATCCGCGACTATCTAGAGAACTACTACCGCCCCAACCTGCGGGTGAAGAATCGCGACTCGGCCACCCTGCTCGGGCCGTGGCTGACTGACGCCGCCGATGTGCCTGACCCGATGAACCTCGCACTGCGCACGATGGTGAACGGCAAGCTCACGCAGCAAGGCACGACCGCGGATATGATCTTTGGCGTGGCACAACTGATCGAGTACCTGAGCAGCTTCATGACCTTGGGTGCCGGCGATGTCATATTGACCGGCACGCCGGAGGGCGTCGTCAACGTCAATCCCGGCGACGTCGTGGTCACACAGATCGAGTCGCTCGGCAGTCTCACGAGCCTGATAGTCGCCGATCCGCGCGACGGCGTACGCGAGTAATCATGGGCAAGCTGGCATTGGCGGCGAAGATCACGCATGTACCCTCGATGTACATCTCCGAACTCCCCGGCCGCCACCACGGTTGTCGCGAAGCGGCGATCCAAGGTCATCGGGAGATCGGGCGGCGCTGCCGCCAACTGGGAGTGGATACGATTGTAGTGCTCGACGTGCACTGGCTGGTGAACGCGGGCTACCACATCAACTGCGGGCCGCGCTTCAAGGGCATCTACACCAGCAACGAGTTGCCGCATTTCATCCATGACATGAGCTATGAGTATTCGGGCAACCCGGAGCTTGGCCGGCAGATCGCCGCGCAGGCCACGGCGCGCGGCGTGCACACGCGCGCGCACGAGATGGCCAGCCTCGAACTCGAATACGGCACGCTGGTGCCGATGCGCTACATGAACAGCGACCAGCACTTCAAGGTGGTCTCGGTAGCGGCCTGGTGCGCCTGGCACAAACTGGAATCGAGTCGCGACTTCGGCGCGGCACTCGGCGAAGCCATCGCGGCCAGCGACTCCACGGTCGCGGTATTGGCGAGCGGCTCGCTCTCGCACCGCTTCAGCGATAATGGCAGCCCGGAAGAGTCGATGTTCAGCATCAGCAAGGAATTCTTCCGCCAGGTCGACCTGCGCGTGGTCGACCTGTGGAAGCGCGGCGAGTTCAAGACCTTCATCGATATGCTGCCCGAGTACGCCGATCGCTGCGAGGGCGAAGGGCTGATGCACGACACGGCGATGCTGCTGGGCCTGCTGGGCTGGGATCGTTACCGACAACCGGTGGAGATCATCACCGAATACTTCGCCAGCTCTGGCACCGGCCAGATCAATGCGATCTTTCCCTTGCCGCCAGGCGCCTGAGCCGTCATGCCACACCTGATCGTCGAATACACCGACAACCTGGCCGCTGAGGGCGACATACGCGGTCTGCTGCGCAAGGCCAACAAAGTCCTGATCGCACAAGGCGGCGTGTTCAAGCCCGGCGCCGTGCGCTCGCGCGCCCTCGAGCTGCACGATTACTGCATGGCGGATGATCAGGCCGACTACGCCTTCGTGCATTGCACGCTCAAGATCGGCGCCGGACGCACCGACCCCGAAAAGCGTGCCGCCTGCAGCGCGCTGTTCGACATGATCAAGGAGCATTTCGCTGCGCTCTACGCACGCCGCTACCTCGCGCTGTCGCTGGAACTGTACGAGTTCAATGAAGGCGGCACCTACAAGCACAACAACGTGCACGCGCGCTTCGACAGCGCGACGCACTGAGCCCCTGCACCGGAGTCGAACATGAGCATCAACCGCACCGCCACGCTGAGCGCCGCGCAAGTCGAAGACGCCGCGCGCCGCATCCACAATGCCGAGCGCAGCCGTACGCAGATTGGGCAGCTCTCGGTGCAATACCCTTCGATGAACATCGAGGATGCCTATGCCGTGCAGCGCCGCTGGGTGACGATGAAGCTGGCCGAGGGTCGCACACTGCGCGGCCACAAGGTGGGGCTCACCTCGCGCGCGATGCAACAGTCCTCGAACATCAACGAGCCCGACTTCGGCGATCTGCTGGACGACATGTTCTTCCATTCCGGCGCCGACCTGCCGATGCAGCGCTTCATCGTGCCGCGGGTGGAGGTGGAACTGGCCTTCGTGCTGGGCCGTCCATTGCGCGGACCCGGCGTCACGCTGTTCGATGTGCTGAGCGCCACCGAATACGTGGTGCCGGCACTCGAGATCATCGATGCGCGCATTCAGCAGATCGATCCTGCGACCAAGACCACGCGCAAGGTCACCGACACGATCTCCGACAACGCCGCCAACGCGGCGATCGTGATCGGCGGGCGGCCCATCAAGCCGCAGGATGTCGACCTGCGTTGGGTCTCGGCGCTGCTCTATCACAATGGTGGCATCGAAGAATCGGGCGTCGCCGCCGCGGTACTGAATCACCCCGCCAATGGCGTGGTGTGGCTGGCGAACAAGCTGTCGCAGTACGGTGTGGGACTGAGTGCCGGCCAGACAATCCTTGGCGGCTCGTTCACGCGACCCGTGAATGCCAAAACCGGCGACCTGTTCCACGCCGACTACGGCGCGCTCGGCGCCATCACCTGCCGTTTCGTCTGAAGGTGCCGCGATGAAGACCCCCGTCAATACATTCAAGGCTGCGCTCGCTGCGCGCCGTGTGCAGATCGGACTGTGGAGCGGCCTGGCCGATAGCTACTGCGCCGAGATTTGCGCGGGCGCCGGCTTCGACTGGATGGCGCTCGATGCCGAGCACGCGCCCAACGACCTGCGCACGCTGCTGGCGCAATTGCAGGCCATGGCGCCCTACCCGGTCGCACCGCTGGTGCGCGCCACCGTCGGCAACACCGCACACATCAAGCAGCTGCTCGACCTGGGCGCACAGACGTTGCTCGTACCGATCGTCGAGACCGCCGAACAGGCTACCGAGCTGGTGCGCGCCACGCGCTATCCACCGCAGGGCATACGCGGCGTCGGCAGCGCGCTGGCGCGCGCCTCGCGCTGGAATCGCTACAACCACTACCTGCACGAGGCCGATGAGCAGATCTGCCTGATCGTGCAGATCGAGACGCTGCGCGGTATCGAACACCTGGATGCGATCGCGCGCGTGCCGGGCGTGGACGGCGTATTCATCGGTCCCGCCGACCTCAGCGCTTCGATGGGTCATCGTGGGCAACCGGATCATCCGGAGGTGCAGGCCGTGATGGAACAGGCAGTGGCGAGAATTCTGGCCGCCGGCAAGGCCGCCGGCACGCTGCTGGCCAATGAAGCGCTGGCGCGCAAGTTCATCGCGCTCGGCTGCAGCTTCGTCGCGGTAGGCGTGGATACCCTGCTGCTGGCGCGGGCCACGCAGGAGCTGGCGCGCCGCTTCAAGGATACGGGCGGTGCGAATGCGCCGCTTTGATCAATCGCTGCCGATGGCGCTGCTGGCGGCGCGCGAATCGATCATGGCCTTCTTCCGCCCGCACCTGAACGAGCTGGGCCTGACCGAACAGCAGTGGCGCGTGATCCGCGTACTGCGCGAGCACGATGAGCTCGAGTTCCACGAGCTGGCCAGCATCGCCAAGCTCCTGCCGCCGAGCCTCTCGGGCATGCTCACGCGGCTCGAGCGCCTGCGGCTGATCAAGCGCCGCAAGCGCCGCAGCGACCAGCGCCGCCTGCATATCGCGCTCAGCCCCGAGGGCGTGGCGCGCTTCGATGTCGCCAGCCGGCAGATGGAGCGCATCTACCGCGATATCGAACAGCGCTTCGGCAAGCGCCGCCTGGCCTCACTGTTCAGCCTGCTGCACAGTGCTCGCGCGCTGCAGCCGGATCAGCCAGGACAACCGAGCCAGCGACGCAAGAACCGGGAGCAGACGCGATGAGTGCCATGACCACGGGCCAGGTGATCACCGATTCGCTGATCGCCCATGGCGTCGATACGGTGTTCGGCATTCCTGGCGCGCACATGTACGACTTCAACGATGCGCTCGCGCAGCGTCAGGACAAACTGCGCTTCATCACCACGCGCCATGAACAGGGCGCGGGCTACATGGCCTTCGGTTACGCCAAATCCACCGGCAAGGTCGGCACCTACACCGTGGTGCCCGGCCCCGGCGTGCTCAACTCGGGTGCCGCCCTGTGTACCGCCTACGGTGCGACCGCGCCCGTGCTATGCATCACGGGCAACATCATGTCGCACCTGATCGGCCAGGGCCGCGGACAGCTGCACGAGCTGCCCGATCAGTTGGCGCTGCTGCGCGGACTCACCAAATGGAGCGAGCGCATCAATCATCCGACCGAAGCGCCGCAGGTCATGGCCGAGGCCTTCCGGCAATTGCGCAGTGGGCGCGTACGCCCGGTGGCTGTCGAGTCACCTTGGGATGTATTCGGCATGAAGGCTGAGGTCGCGCCAATCGCGCCCTTGCCAGCGCTCGCTCCGCCGTCACCGGATCCCGACGCCGTGCTCGCGGCCGCGAAACTGATCGCCGGCGCGAAGCGCCCCTTGATCTGTGTCGGTGCCGGCGCGCTCGATGCGGGCGCAGAAATCCTTGAACTCGCGCAGCAGCTACAGGCGCCAGTGACCGCACACCGCAGCGGCAAGGGCATCGTCAGCGAGGACCTGCCCTACGGCATGTCGAGTGTTGCGGCCTGGGAATACTGGCGCGAGTGCGACCTGCTGATCGGCATCGGCAGCCGCCTCGAGCTGCCCTACATGCGCTGGCGCTGGCAGCCCTTGGGCCTGACAGTAGTGCGCATCGACATCGATCCCACCGAGATGGTACGGCTCAAGCCCGATGTCGGCATCGTCAGCGATGCCGCGCTCGGCGCGCGCGCACTCAGCGCCGCGCTCGCGCGCGTCGATCAGAGGCGCGCGCCGCAGGCCGAGGCCTTCGCTGCCATCAAGCAGCGGGCCCAGGCGGCCATCCAGTCGGTGACGCCGCAGATGTCCTATATCAATGTCATGCGCGCGGTACTGCCGCGCGATGGTTTTTATTGCGAGGAGATTTC
>JANXYK010000001.1 GCA_025350055.1 Gammaproteobacteria bacterium
GGTCAGCCCGTGAAGCCCGACCAGTTCGGCAAGGTACGCCACAGTATTGCGCGCGTGAAGACGGCGCTGCGTGCCGGTGAGCTGGGCCTGCCGATCGGCGGCCAGGGTGCGTCGGCGGGTGCGGCTGCGAAGCCTGCCAAAGCCGCGAAGCCGGCCAAGGCTGCCGCGGCTGCCAAGCCGGCTGCCAAGAAGGCAGTTCGCAAGTCCGGCGCCAAGAAGACAGGAGCCAAGTGATGAGCAATGAAACGGCCGCTGTCGTCAAACGCGGCGCACGTACCCTGACCGGCAAAGTCGTCAGCACCAAGATGGATAAGACCATCGCGGTGGTGATCGAGCGCATGGTCAAGCACGAGACCTACGGCAAGTACCTGCGCCGCAGCACCAAACTGCTGGCGCACGACGAAGAAAAGAGTGCGCGCGAAGGCGACACCGTGATGATCACGCCCTGCCGGCCGCTCTCGCGCCGCAAGTCGTGGCGCCTGCTGTCGATTGTCGAGCGCGCGGCGCAGTAACGGCCCCGCACCAGTATTTAAAACGGAACCGCTGCCATGATTCAGATGCAAAGCACGCTCCAGGCCGCCGACAACAGCGGCGCGCGCACCCTGATGTGCATCAAGGTGCTCGGTGGCTCGCACCGTCGCTACGCGACCGTGGGCGATGTCATAAAGGTCAGCATCAAGGATGCGATCCCGCGCGGCAAGGTCAAGAAGGGCGAAGTCTATGACGCGGTCGTGGTGCGCACCCGCAAGGGCGTACGCCGCAGTGACGGCTCGTTGATCAAGTTCGACGGCAATGCCGCCGTGCTGCTGACCAACAAGCTCGAGCCGATCGGCACCCGTATTTTCGGACCCGTGACGCGCGAGCTGCGCACGGTGCAGTTCATGAAGATCATTTCGTTGGCGCCGGAAGTCCTGTAATGGAAAAGATCAAGAAAGGCGATCAGGTGGTAGTGCTCTCCGGGCGCGACAAGGGCCGGCGCGGTGCGGTGCTGCGCGTGCTCGATGGCGACAGCGTGCTGGTCGAGAACGTCAATCGCGTCAAGCGGCACACCAAGGCGAATCCGCAGGCCAACCAGCCTGGCGGCATCATCGAGAAAGACATGCCCATGCCGCTCTCGAAGGTTGCAATCTGGAATCCGGCCGCCAAGAAGGGCGATCGGGTCGGTATCAAGACGCTGGCCGACGGCAAGAAGGTGCGCTTCTTCAAGTCGAGTGGCGAGGTCATCGACGCCTGAGGGCGTACGAGCAGGACAGAATCATGGCAAGACTCATCAAGGTTTATCGCGAGCAGATCGTGCCGCAGTTGCGCAGCTCCCTGAAGCTGACCAACCCCATGGAAGTGCCGAAGATCACCAAGATCACGGTCAACATGGGCGTGGGCGAAGCGGTGGCCGACCGCAAGCTGATCGATGCTGCGGTCGCCGACCTGACCCGCATCACCGGCCAGAAGCCGATCATCTGCAAGTCGAAGAAGGCCATCGCCTCCTTCAAACTGCGCGAAGGCCTGGCGATCGGCTGCAAGGTCACGCTGCGTGGCGCGCGCATGTACGAATTCCTCGACCGCCTGATCAGCGTTGCCATGCCGCGCATTCGCGACTTCCGCGGTGTCTCGGCGCGCGCCTTCGACGGCCGCGGCAACTACACGCTGGGCGTCAAGGAACAGATCATTTTCCCTGAGATCCAGTACGACCAGATCGACAAGATCCGGGGCATGGATATCACGATCACGACCACGGCGCGCGACAACCAGCACGGGCGCGCGCTGCTGGAAGCCTTCAATTTCCCGTTCCGCAAGTAAGCATCAGGCGTCAGGCAAGGACCAGGCAATGGCCAAGACCAACATGATCGAGCGCGACAAGCGGCGCACGCAGACGGTGAAGAAATACGCCGCGTTGCGCGCGCGTCTCAAGGAGACCATCCGCACGCCAAAGTCCTCGCCGGAAGAGCGCAGCGCGGCGCAAGCCAAACTGCAATCGCTGCCGCGCGATGCCAGCCCGAGCCGCCAGCGCAATCGCTGTGCGATTACCGGCCGTTCGCGCGGTGTGTACCGCAAATTCGGCCTGGGCCGCACCAAGATCCGCGAAGTGGCGGCGCGCGGCGAGATTCCTGGCCTCGCGAAAGCGAGCTGGTAGGAGCCATAACGATGAGCATGACCGATCCGGTTGCCGACCTGCTGACCCGTATCCGCAACGGCCAGAGTGCGCGCAAGACCACCGTAACCATGGCCTCCTCGAAACTGAAGACCGCGATTCTGCGCGTGCTGAAGGACGAGGGTTTCATCGCCGATTTCAACATCGCCGATGAATCGGGCAAGCCGGCCTTGACGGTCGACCTGAAATATTTCGACGGCCGGCCGGTGATCGACCGCCTCGAGCGCGTCAGCCGTCCGGGGCTGCGCATCTATCGCGGCAAGGATGAATTGCCCAAGGTGCTCGGCGGCATGGGCACGGTGATCGTCTCCACGCCCAAGGGCGTGATGACAGACAAGGCGGCGCGTGCCATCGGTCAGGGTGGCGAGGTCATTTGCATCGTCGCCTGATGGCGCCGAGACATACGGAATACTGAACATGTCCAGAGTCGCAAAGAAAGTCATCGACATCCCGAGCGGCGTGACCATCACGGTCGGCGCGGGGGTAGTCACGGTCAAGGGCGCCAAGGGTGCGCTCAGCCTGCCGGTTTCGGCGGGCGTATCCGTGGCACAGAAGGAAAAGCAGCTGTCGGTCAGCTACGAGGGTGTGGGCGAGGCGCGCATGCGTGCCGGCTCGACCCGCGCGCACCTCGCCAACATGGTGATGGGCGTGACGCGTGGCTACGAGAAGAAGCTGGAACTCGTAGGCGTGGGCTTTCGCGCTGCGGTGGCTGGCAAGGCGCTGAACTTGACGCTGGGCTTCTCGCATCCGGTGAGCTTCGACATTCCCGAAGGCATCAGCATCGAGACGCCGAGCCAGACCGAGATCCTGATCAAGGGTGCCGACCGGCAGCGCGTCGGCCAGACGGCTGCGGAGATCCGCGGCATCCGCCCGCCCGAGCCCTACAAGGGCAAGGGTGTGCGCTACTCCGATGAGAAGATTTCCCTCAAGGAAGGGAAGAAGAAATGAACATCACCAAGCAGCAGCGCCGCGCGCGCCGCGCCATCAAGACCCGCGCCAAGATCCGCGAGCTGGGCGTGGCCCGCCTCACGGTGCATCGCACGCCGCGCCATATCTATGCGCAGCTTTTTGCCGCCGACGGTTCGAAGGTGCTGGCCGCAGCCTCCACGCTGCAGAAGCCGGTTGCCACGGGCCTCAAGTACACCGGCAATGTCGAGGCCGCGAAGGCCGTGGGCCGTGCGATCGCCGAGCGTGCCAAGGCCGCGGGCGTCACGCGCGTGGCTTTCGATCGTTCGGGTTTCCAGTACCACGGCCGCGTGAAAGCGCTGGCTGACGCTGCCCGCGAAGCCGGGCTTGAACTCTAGGATTTCCTCCAGGATCGCATCGCATGGCTAGAATCGAAAAGAACCAGAGTGCCGACGACCTGCTCGAGAAGCTGGTCGCAGTCAATCGCACGGCCAAGGTCGTCAAGGGCGGCCGCCAGTTCGGTTTCACTGCGCTGACAGTGGTGGGCGATGGTGCCGGCCGAGTCGGCTTCGGTTTCGGCAAGGCGCGTGAAGTGCCGGTGGCGATCTCCAAGGCAATGGCGCAGGCGCGCAAGAACCTGGTGAACGTCAGCCTCGCGAACGACACGCTGCACTACGCGGTCAAGGGCGAGCACGGCGCGACGCGTGTGTTCATGCAGCCCGCCTCGAGCGGTACTGGCGTCATCGCCGGTGGCGGCATGCGCGCGGTGCTCGAATGCGCCGGCGTGCGCAACGTGCTGGCCAAGAGCTACGGCTCGCGCAACCCGATCAACGTGGTGCGCGCAACCGTCAAGGCGCTGGCGCTGGTGCGCTCGCCGGAAGACATTGCCGCCAAGCGCGGCAAGAGCCTCGAAGAAATACTCGGGTGAATGACATGAGCGCGGGCAAACAGACTCCTGGAAAACAGGCCCCTGAAAAACAGGCAATGGGCAAGCAGATCAAGGTGACGCTGTTGAAGAGCCTCGCCGGACAGCTGCGCCATATCAGCGCCTCGGTGCGTGGCCTGGGACTGCGCCGTCGTCACCATGCCGTCATGGTGGCCGACACGGCCGAGAACCGCGGCATGATCAACGCGGCCTGCCACATGCTGAAGGTGGAGCGAAACTGACATGCGATTGAACACCATCAAACCGGGCGCTGGTTCGCGCAAGGTGCGCCTGCGCGTCGGTCGCGGCGCCAGCGCCGGCCAGGGCAAGACCTGCGGCCGCGGCGTCAAGGGCCAGCGCGCGCGCAAGGGCGGCTATCACAAGGTCGGCTTCGAAGGCGGCCAGATGCCCATCCAGCGGCGCATGCCGAAGGTCGGCTTCCGTTCGGCGATCAAGGCAGTGCGCGCGGAAGTGCGCCTGCATGAGCTGGCACTGGTCAGCACCGCGCCGATCGATATGGCGGCATTGAAAGCTGCCCAGCTGATCCCCGTGTTTGCCGAGAAGGCCAAGGTCGTGCTCTCGGGCGAGCTCAAGAAGGCGGTGCAGCTCAAGGGTATCGGCGTCACCAAGGGTGCGCGCGCGGCCATCGAAGCGGCCGGCGGCAAGATCGAGGACTAATGGCCAACTCCCCGACCACCAATCCAGCGGCGACTTTTGCCGAGGCGGGCCGCCTCGGTGAGATACGCACGCGCCTGTTCTTTTTGCTGGGCGCGCTGGTGGTCTATCGCATTGGTACGTTCATTCCCGTGCCGGGCATTGATCCGGTCAAGGTCGCCAACTTCTTCAACGACAAGGCAAACACGATCCTCGGGGTCGTGAACACCTTCAGCGGCGGCGCGCTGCAGCGCCTGTCGATCTTCGCGATGGGCGTGATGCCTTACATCTCGGCCTCGATCATCATCCAGATGCTCTCGATGGTGGTGCCGACGCTGATGGAATATCGCAAGGAAGGCGAGGCCGGCCGTCGCAAGACCACGCAGCTCACGCGCTATGCCACGGTGGGCCTGGCAGTGTTCCAGTCCTTCGGTGCAGCGGCCGCGCTGCAGAATGGCGGCATGGTGCTGGCCGGCGGCTTCCAATGGATGCTCGTGGCCACGATTACCATGACCACGGGCACGCTGTTCCTGATGTGGCTGGGTGAGCAGATCACCGAGCGCGGCATCGGCAACGGCATCTCGATGCTGATCCTCTCGGGTATTGTCGCCGGCATTCCTGGCGCGATCAGCCGCACCTTCAATTCGGTCAACAGCGGCGAGATCCTGCCGATCTTTGCGATCGTGCTGGTCATCATCGTGGTCGGCGTCACCTACTTCTGCGTGTTCGTCGAGCGCGCGCAGCGGCGCATCACCGTGCACTATGCCAAGCGCCAGGTCGGGCGGCGGCTGTATGCCGGCCAGAGCAGCCACCTGCCGTTCAAGCTCAACATGTCGGGCGTGATTCCGCCGATCTTCGCCTCGAGCCTGCTGCTGTTCCCGGCGACGATGGCCAGCTTCTTTGCCACCGGCACCACCGACAACAAGTGGACGCTGTTTATGCAGCGCGTACAGGCGGCGCTTAACTACGGCCAGCCGCTGCACCTGGTGCTGTACGCGGCGCTGATCCTGGGCTTCACCTTTTTCTACACCGCGCTGGTGTTCAACGCGCGCGATACCGCCGACAACCTCAAGAAGTCGGGCGCCTTCATTCCCGGTATCCGCCCCGGCCAGCAGACCGGCGAATACATCGACAAGGTGCTCTCGCGGCTCACGCTGTGGGGCGCGTTCTACATCATGGCCGTGTGCCTGTTGCCCGAATTCCTGGTTTCCTCGCAGGGTGTGCCGTTCCAGTTTGGCGGTACCTCGCTGCTGATCGTGGTGGTGGTGGTCATGGATTTCATGGCGCAGCTACAGGCGCACATGATGTCCAATCAGTACCCGGGCCTGATGAAAAAGGCGAATCTGCTCGGAGCGGGCCGTGGTGCCCCAGGTCAAGGTGAGCGATGAAAGTACGTCCGTCAGTGAAGAAGATCTGCAAGAACTGCAAGATCGTGCGCCGCCGTCGCGTGGTCTACGTGATCTGCGTCGACGCGCGCCACAAGCAGCGCCAGGGTTAGGAGCAAAAGCATGGCACGCATAGCCGGTATCAACATTCCGATGAACAAGCATGTGATCATCGGCCTGACCCACATCTTCGGCGTCGGCCCGACCCGCTCGGCCGAGGCCTGCAAGGCCGCTGGTGTCGATCCGACCACCAAGGTGAAGGACCTGACCGAGGCTGAAGTCACGGCGATCCGCGCGCAGCTCTCGCGCTGGCCGCTGGAAGGCGACCTGCGCCGCGAAGTCTCGATGAACATCAAGCGACTGATGGACCTGGGCACTTGGCGTGGCATCCGCCATCGCAAGGGTCTGCCGGTCCGTGGTCAACGCACGCGCACCAATGCGCGTACCCGCAAGGGCCCGCGCAAGCAGGCCGTGAAGCTCAACGCCCCGCCGGGCAAGGTTTGATAGCAGGCAATCACTATGGCTGAACAGAAACCACAGCAATCCGGCGCAGCAGCGGCCCCCACCGCGGCGGCCGCGGCCGCCGCCGCGAAGAAGCCCAAGAAGGCACGCAAGCACGTGCTCGATGCGATCGCGCACGTACACGCTTCCTTCAACAACACGATCATCACGATCACCGACCGCCAGGGCAACACGCTCTCGTGGGCGACATCGGGTGGTTGCGGCTTTCGCGGTTCGCGCAAGAGCACGCCGTTCGCTGCGCAGGTGGCCGCCGAGAAGGCTGGCGTCGCCGCGCAGGAACATGGCGTGAAGAATGTCGAAGTGCGCGTCGGCGGCCCCGGCCCCGGCCGCGAGTCGGCAGTGCGCGCGCTCAACAGCTGCGGCCTGAAGATCACCAGCATTGAAGATGTGACCCCGATCCCCCATAACGGCTGCCGTCCGCCGAAGAAGCGCCGCGTCTAAGGCGCGCGCCCACAAAAGCGAAGGAATAGAGAACCAACATGGCCCGATACATTGGTCCCAAGTGCAAGCTCGCCCGGCGTGAAGGCACGGATCTGTTTCTCAAGAGCGGCGCCAAGCCGATCGAGAGCAAGTGCAAATTCCAGGTGCCGCCCGGCGGCATCAAGAGCGAGCGCCGCCAGCGCCTTTCTGACTACGGCCTGCAGCTGCGCGAGAAGCAGAAGCTGCGGCGCATGTACGGCGTGCTCGAGCGGCAGTTCCGCGGCTACTACAAGCTGGCCGCGCGCCGTACCGGCGCCACCGGCGAAACGCTGCTGAAGCTGCTCGAATCGCGCCTCGACAACGTGGTCTATCGCATGGGCTTTGCCGCCACGCGCGCTGAAGCGCGCCAGCTGGTGAGCCACAAGGCGATCGAAGTCAACGGCAACATCGTCTCGATCGCTTCCTACCAGTGCAGCGCGGGCGATGTGGTGCAGGTGCGCGAGCGCGCCCGCAAGCAATTGCGCATTCAGGGCGCGCTGGCCTCGGCCACCCAGGCCGGTCTCCCCGACTGGGTCGAGGTGAGCGACAAGGAGATGCGCGGCATATTCAAGACTGTCCCGGCTCGCGAGGATGTCCTGCCGGACATCAACGAGAACCTGGTGGTCGAGTTGTATTCGAAGTAATGGTGGAGCACCTATGCAATCCCTGGTAACCGAATTTCTCAAGCCCCGTGTCGTCAAGGTGCAGCCCGTGGCCCCGCGTCAGGCGCGGGTCGTGATCGAGCCGTTCGAGCGCGGCTTCGGCCACACACTCGGCAACGCGCTGCGGCGCGTGCTGCTCTCCTCGATGCCTGGTGCGGCGATCACCGAAGTCGAGATCGACGGCGTGCTGCATGAGTACACCAGCATCGAAGGCGTGCAGGAAGACGTGGTCGACGTGCTGCTGAACCTCAAGCTCGTGGCACTGCGCATGCACACGCGCAATTCCGCCGAGCTGCGCCTGCACAAGAAAGGCCCGGGCCCGGTGACGGCCGGTGACATCCAGACCGATCACGACATCGAAGTCGTGAACCCGGACCTGGTGATCGCCAACCTCACCAAGGCTGGCGAACTGAACATGCAGATGAAGATCGAACGCGGCCGCGGCTATCGCCCGGCGGTGCAGCGCTTGGCCTTCGAGGAACAGAGCCGGCCGATCGGCCGCCTGCTGCTCGATGCCTCCTTCAGCCCGGTGCGTCGCGTGACCTACTCGGTCGAAGCCGCGCGCGTCGAGCAGCGCACCGACCTCGACAAGCTGATCATCGACATCGAGACCAACGGCACCATCGAGCCCGAGGAAGCCATCCGGCGCGCCGGCGGCATCCTCAAGGACCAGCTGTCGGTGTTCGTCGATCTGCAGGGCGAGGATGAAGCGGTCGCCAAGATCACCGAGATGCAGTTCGATCCGATCCTGCTGCGTCCGGTCGATGAGCTCGAGCTCACGGTGCGCAGTGCCAACTGCCTCAAGGCCGAGAACATCCATTACATCGGCGATCTCGTGCAGCGCACCGAAGTCGAGCTGCTGCGTACCCCGAACCTGGGCAAGAAGTCGCTCACCGAGATCAAGGAAGTGCTGCAGAGCCACGGCCTGATGCTCGGCATGCGTCTCGATGGCTGGCCGCCGGCGGGCCTGCGCCGCGATGAAGAGAGCGGCCTGATCTGATTTTTTTCGAAGAGTAAACCATGCGTCACAAGCTTTCCGGTCGGCAACTCTCGCGCAACAGTTCGCATCGCCATGCGTTGATGCGCAACATGTCGGCTGCGCTCCTGCGGTACGAGACCATCCGCACCACGGTGCCGAAGGCCAAGGAGCTGCGTCGCGTGGTCGAGCCGCTGATCACGCTCGGCAAGAGCGATTCAGAAGCCAACCGGCGGCTGGCGTTCGCGCGCCTGCGGGATGGTGAGCTGGTCGAGAAGCTGTTCACCGACCTGGGCCCGCGCTTCCGTACGCGTCCGGGCGGCTACACGCGCATCCTGCGCATGCTGCCGCGCGCTGGTGACAACGCCAAGATGGCGCTGATGCAGCTGGTCGATCGTCCGGCGCCGGTGGCGGTGCCGAGCGAGACTCCGGAGGGCAAGGGCAAGAAGACCCGTGCCGCGGCAGCTGCCGAGGGTGCCCAGTCAGCGGACAAGTCAGCGGACAAGTCGGCTGACAAGCCGGCCGACAAGGCTGCTGCCAAGGCCGTCAAGGCTGCGGGCAAGGCTGCGCACAAGGCGGCCACAGCGGGCGCCAAGGCCGCGGCCAAGAGCGCCAAGGCAGCCGACAAGGCGAAGAAATCTGCTGCCAAAGCCGCAACGGGCGGTGCTAAAGTCAAAGCCGGGGCGAAGAGCACCGCCAAGAAGAAGGCCTCCAAGTCCAAGTAGGCCGGCAGCGCTGGAAGCTGCATTGGTGGTGACCGGGAAGACCCCGCATCACTAAAACGCAAGGAGCTTCGGTATGGGAATCGCTGCAGAATTCAAAGAGTTCGCCATGAAAGGCAATGTCGTCGACATGGCCGTGGGCGTAATCATTGGCGCCGCCTTTGGCAAGATCGTCGGCTCGCTGGTCGAGAACGTGATCATGCCGCCGATCGGCATGGCCCTCGCCGGCGTCAATGTGGCCGACTGGGCCACCAAGATCGGCGTGGCCGCCGATGGCAAAGCCGTGATGCTCAAATACGGTGCTTTCCTGCAGACCGTGATCGATTTCGTGATCGTCGCCTTCATCATTTTCATAGCGCTCAAGGGCATCAACCGGCTGAAAAAGCCGGCTCCAAATGCACCGCCGCCGCCGCCCCCGGCCCAGGAAGTGCTGCTCGGACAAATTCGGGATTTGCTGGCAAAACGCTGAAATTGCCGCCCCGGGCGTAGGTCGGGGGCGTTTTTTTGGGGGCGATGATTGAATTGCGCCGCGGGATCTATAGAATCTACAGCCGCGATGGGATGTCGCAAAACAAACTAGTTTGTCCGTATTTCTTAACTTCTGATCCTCTGGGGATTCATCGATGAATACTAAGCTCGCTCTCGGCGCTGTTGTTGCAGCGCTCTCGCTGATTGCTTGCAGCTCACAGGAAGCCGCGGCCCCCGCTGCTGCCCCTGAAGCCGCCCCTGCTGCCGCTGCTCCGGCTCCGGCTGCTGACGCTGCTGCCCCGGCCGCCGCTCCGGCTGCCGATGCCGCTGCCCCGGCTGCTGCTGCTCCGGCTGCTCCGGCCACGGCGCCGTCGAACTAATCCTGAGCGGATTTGACATGTGAGCCCGTGCAGGCCGTTACGCGGTCTTCACGGGCTTTCGTGTTTCTGTGCCATGACGATCAGCATCCGCGACACCCGCCAGGCCAGAAACGACCGCGCCTGGATCGAATCGGTCTACCGCGACTACCTCAACGATCTCGCGCCGCTCGGCACCGGCATCTTCCCTGCGCTCACGGAGTTTGGTCACCGCGAACCCGATCAACTGGCGAGCTGGTTCGCCGACTCGAGCGCCCATTTGCTGACGATCCTCAAGGAAGACAACCCGGTTGGCTTCGCGATGGTGCGCACCGGCGTGCTGCCCGTGGGCCGCGAGCAGTTCGATTTTTCGATGGCGGAGTTTTTCATCGCGCGTGCATGGCGCCGACGGGGTGTCGGCCAGGAAGCCGTGCGCCTGATTTGCGATCGCTTCGCGGGGCGCTGGCACATCATGGAGTATCTGCGCAATGCGCCGGCAGTCGCGTTCTGGCGGCGGGTGGTGAGCTCGTATACGCGCGGGGCGTATCGTGAGCGGGCGGGGGGGGCGGGGGAAGTGCACCAGTACTTTGATTCGAGTGCGCGGCGGGCGCGCTGATCCGGCGGGATTGGCCAGATCGCTATTTCGACAGCGGGCAAGAGCCGGACATGGCGCGCCAGGGAAATTGCAAGCACCTGGCACCCAACGTTGCGGTCAGCAAGTGTGAGGGGAGCCCAGGATGGTTGGAGCGTGGCTGGTGATATTTCTGGGAACGTTCGGTTCCTGGTTCTTTGCCAGTTGGTTTGACCGCCAAAGCACCATCGAAATCAGCACGACTGGCTTCCTGCTGGTGGCTGGAGTATCGGTCGTCAGTCTGATTGCAACGGCCCTGATGTGGATCGTGGAATCGAACGAGAATCTGGGTACCCAGAAACTCATTTTCCTGAAGCGCCAGAATCCCCGTCGCTGGAGACTTCAGGGTGCGCTCTGCTGCCTTTCTGTGGCAGGCGCTTGCACTGCGTTCTCGTACTCCACAGTGTCGGTTTATGTCCCGTACGCTAGCGGCATCGAGCAAGAGAGGACGGGTGCAATTGAGCGCTTCATCAATGAATATTGAGGATCCCGGCGCTGCTACGTAAGCGCGATTGTGGCCCTCTCGGCGTCTGAGCAGCAGAAGTTTTGCTATAGGACCAGCTCAATCGCTGGCGCCACCGTGAGTCCGGCCGCGCTCACAGTCAACGGACAGGTTCATGTCACAGTCAGGACTACGCGTTGGGGTCGGGCAATCGTCTCGGTCGTTCCTTCGGGGTAGCGGACAGCAAACGCGTTTGCAGTCGCAATTTGCGAATTCAAAGCGAAGTCTCATCGGCAATTTGTTGACCCGTGACCTCGTCCGTGCCCTCCGGGGCTGGCAGCTATCAGATGTCGGCAGTAAAGCCAATGCCACGGCGCTTTGCCGGCAGCGGGTTCATGAGTTCGCGGATGGCGCAGAGGATGGCAGCGATGGCCTCGTCTTGGGTGGCCAGCTTTTTGCCTACGCGGGCTTCGAGCTGGTCGATGCGCTTGGACAGTTCCTGGTTGGAGGCGAGCATCTCGCGCATGCGGACGAAGGCACGCATGATCTCGATGTTAACGGCGATAGCGCGCTCGCTGCCGAGGACCGAGGAGAGCATGGCCACGCCCTGCTCGGTGAAGGCGTATGGCGGGTAGCGGCGGCCGCCGCGCCCCGGGGTTTTTGAGGTCACAATCTGTGACCTCAAAGCAGCCCACTCCGGAGCGGTGAGCTGGAATATGAAATCCGTTGGAAACCGGGCCATGTTGCGCTTGACCGCCTGGATGAGGACCTTGGTCTCGACGCCATAGAGGGTAGCAAGATCCTCGTCCAGCAGGACCTTGTGGCCGCGCAGGAAAAGGATGGAACGGGCGACATCGGTGGCGGGCGTCAGGGCCTTGGAGCGTCCCACAGGCTTTTCGGATTGACCTGAAATCATGACAGCCATTGTCGCCGGTGCAAGCGCACTTTCGCAGCGTGTCATTCGCTGTCAAAACCATCGAATTGGATCAAGCTTCAAGCATCGTGAGCATTTGCCATGGCTCGCAATTCCGCGGACGGACCAACAGCGTTCAGATCTGCCTGGCCTTCTTGTCGGAGTTCGCCGTAGTCGCAGCGCGCCGCAGCACACCCGCCAGGTACTTTCCGGTCACCGACTTCTCATTCGCCGCAACGCTCTCGGGCGTCCCCTCAGCAACCACTCGCCCGCCGTGTTCGCCACCGCCAGGCCCAAGATCGATCACCCAGTCCGCAGTCTTGATCACATCAAGGTTGTGTTCGATCACGACCATCGTGTTGCCGGCATCAACCAACTGCTGCAGCACGCCCAGCAATTGCGCGACATCATGGAAATGCAGCCCGGTCGTGGGCTCATCGAGGATGTAAAGCGTGCGGCCCGTGCCGCGCTTGGCGAGTTCGCGCGCCAGCTTGATGCGCTGGGCTTCGCCGCCCGAGAGCGTGGTAGCGTTCTGGCCGAGGCGTACATAGCTGAGGCCCACTTCGAGCAGGGTGCGCAGGCGCGCCGCGGCGGGCGGCACATTGGCGAACAGGGCGGCGGCGTCCTCGACGGTGAGCTCCAAAGTCTCGTGGATGTTGAGGCCGCGGTAGCGGATCTCGAGCGTCTCGCGGTTGTAGCGGCGGCCGCGGCAGACGTCGCAGGGCACGTAGACATCGGGCAGGAAGTGCATCTCGACGCGCAGCACGCCATCGCCCTGGCAGGCGTCGCAGCGCCCGCCGCGCACGTTGAAGCTGAAGCGGCCGGCGTCGTAGCCACGCGCGCGGGCCTCGGGCACCTGCGCATAGAGCTCGCGGATCACTGAAAACAAGCCGGTGTATGTAGCGGGATTGGAGCGCGGCGTACGGCCGATCGGATCCTGGTCGATGTCGATCACGCGCTCGAAGCGCTCGAGGCCGGTGATGCGATCGCAGGCGGCGGCATGCTCGAGACCGCTGTCGCTGAGCGCGGCGGCGGCATGGCGATAGAGCGTGTCGTTGATCAGCGTGGATTTGCCGGAGCCGGACACGCCGGTCACGCAGGTGAACAGGCTCACCGGAATCCTCACCTGCAGGTCCTGCAGGTTGTTGCCGCGCGCGCCTTCGATCACGATGCCCGCGCTCCCGGGCTTGCGGCGCCTCGCGGGCACGGCGATGGCCTCGAGCCCGGCCAGATACCGGCCGGTGAGCGAGGCGGGGTTGGCGGTGATCTCGGCGGGCGTGCCCTGCGCGACGACCTCGCCGCCGTGCACGCCGGCACCGGGGCCCAGATCCACCACATGATCGGCGCTGCGGATCGCATCCTCGTCGTGTTCGACCACGATCACGCTGTTGCCCAGATCGCGCAGGCGCCGCAGTGTGACGAGCAGGCGTTCGTTGTCGCGCTGGTGCAGGCCGATGGAAGGCTCATCGAGGATATACATCACGCCGGTGAGGCCCGAGCCCACCTGGCTCGCGAGGCGGATGCGCTGGGTCTCGCCGCCCGAGAGCGTGTCGGCGGCGCGATCGAGGCCGAGGTAGTCGAGGCCCACATCGGTGAGAAAGCGCAGCCGCTCGATCACTTCGCGCACGATGCGCTGCGCGACGGTGGCGCGCCAGCCGGCCAGCTCGAGAGCACGGAAGTGCCCGAGCGCGTGACCAACGGTGAGGTGCGTGAGTTCGGCGATGTTGCGACCATCGATCAGCACGGCGCGGGCAATGGTGTTCAGGCGCGAGCCACCGCACTCGGGGCAAGGGCGGGTGCCGCGGAAACGACCGAGCTCTTCGCGCACCGCGGCTGATTCGGTTTCCTGCCAGCGTCGCTCGAGGTTGGGCACGATGCCTTCGAAGGCGTGGCGGCGACGTTGTCTCGCGCCGCGGCC
This sequence comes from Gammaproteobacteria bacterium, assembly GCA_025350055.1. GTDB lineage: Bacteria > Pseudomonadota > Gammaproteobacteria > Steroidobacterales > Steroidobacteraceae > FEN-1191. The sequence goes on from JANXYK010000001.1 coordinate 14,089, forward strand.
ATCCTGATAGCGAAACTCGATCTCTTCGCCGCCACTGCCGTACAGCAGGCGCTGGCGGATGTTATCGGGCAGCTCGGTCCACGGCGCTTCGAGATCGAACTGGTAGTGCTTGGCCAGGCCCTGCACGAGCTGGAAGTAATGCGGATTGTGGCGATCCCAGCCGCGCACGGCGCCGCCCGCCACTGACAGATGCGCGTGCGCGACCACGCGCTGCGGGTCGAAGTAGTCCTGCAGGCCCAGGCCGTCGCAGGCGGGGCAGGCGCCGGCCGGATTGTTGAAGGAGAACATGCGCGGCTCGAGCGTCGGCACGGCGAAGCCGCACTCGGGGCAGGCATGGCGGCTGGAGAACACCAGCGGCGTCGCATCGCCTTCGGTGAACACCACGCGCGCGGTGCCTTGCGCGAGTCGCAGTGCGGTCTCGAAGGATTCCGCGAGCCGCTGTGCCGAATCGGCACGCACGCGGAAACGATCGATCACGGCTTCGATGGTGTGCTTGCGGCGCGCGTCGAGCGTTGGCACTGCATCGAGTTCATACACGCGGCCGTCGACGCGCACGCGCACATAGCCCTGCGTCGCCAGGTCCGCGAACAGCTGCGCGTGCTCGCCCTTGCGATCGACCACCATGGGCGCGAGCAGCAGGCCGGGGCGCTCATCGCCCGCCTGCAGCACCTGGTCGACCATCTGGCCGACGCTCTGCGCCGCAAGGTCGATGCCATGGTTGGGGCAGCGCGGGAGACCGGCGCGCGCAAACAGCAAGCGCAGGTAGTCGTAGATTTCGGTGACCGTGCCGACGGTGGAGCGCGGGTTGTGCGAGCCGGCTTTCTGCTCGATTGCGATCGCGGGCGAGAGCCCCTCGATGCTGTCGACATCGGGCTTGTCCATCATCGACAGGAACTGGCGCGCGTAGGCGGAGAGCGATTCCACGTAGCGGCGCTGGCCCTCGGCGTACAGCGTATCGAAGGCGAGCGAGGACTTGCCTGAACCCGACAGGCCCGTCAGCACGACCAGCTGGTCGCGCGGCAGGTCGAGGTCAAAGCCCTTGAGGTTGTGGGTGCGCGCACCGCGCACGCTGATGGTCTTCATGGTTCGTCAATTGCAAAGGCAAGGATCGGCCATTCTACCAGCGCTCGCCCCCCCGATGGCCCGCGGCGGCCGGGCGGGTAGTGGGGCGGGGAAGGGGCCGGCGTGCCCGGAACCGTCCGGGAAGCACCGTTTTGGCCCAGCCGGGGCCCCGAATGACCCCTGGCGGACCCGAATTGCCCGGATGCCGCCATAAAGGAGCGCTGCCGGGCAGGCGGGTGGCGACTACAATAGCGATCCCTTAAAACCCGCAAGAGAGTCTGCACATGGCGCGCGGCGTGAACAAAGTGATTTTGGTCGGCAACCTCGGGGCCGATCCGGAGACCAGGGCCATGCCGTCGGGCATGACCGTGGCCAACATCCGCATTGCCACCAGCGAGAGCTGGAAGGACAAGCAGTCGGGTGAACAGAAAGAACGTACCGAGTGGCACCACGTGGCCATGTTCGGGCGGCTGGGCGAGATCGCCGGCGAGTACCTGCGAAAGGGTTCGCAGGTCTACATCGAGGGGTCGCTCCGTACCCGCAAGTGGCAGGACAAAGAAGGCCGCGATCGCTACACCACCGAGGTCATCGCCGATGAGATGCAGATGCTCGGTGCTCGGGGCGGCGGCGGCGGCGGCGGCGGTTCGGGTGGCGGGTCCACCGGCAACCACGAGTCGCGCGAGCGCAGCGCCATGCCCGAAGGCGTGCCTGCCGGCGCCGGCGCCAGCGCCAGCGCCGAAGAGTTCGATGACGACATACCCTTCTGATACATGGCGCAGCGCTACTACATAAAAACCTACGGTTGCCAGATGAACGAGTACGACTCCGCCCGCATGGCGGACGTACTGCGTAGCTCGCTCGGCTACGAAGCCACCGACGATGAGGCGAGCGCCGATCTGCTGTTGATGAACACCTGTTCGGTGCGCGAGAAGGCGCAGGACAAGGTGTACTCGCTGCTGGGCGAGTGGCGTGCGCTCAAGGCGCAGCGGCCCGGGCTGATCATCGGCGTAGGTGGTTGCGTGGCCAGCCAGGAAGGCTCGGCGCTGAGTGCGCGTGCGCCCTGCGTCGACCTGGTGTTCGGGCCGCAGACTATCCATCGCCTGCCGGAGATGATCGCTGCCGTGCGCCAGCACGGCCGCGCGGTGGTCGATGTCAGTTTTCCGGAGATCGAGAAGTTCGATGCGCTGCCCGAGCCGCGGGCCGAAGGCGCGCGTGCCTATGTTTCCATCATGGAAGGCTGCAGCAAGTACTGCAGCTTCTGCGTCGTGCCGTATACGCGCGGCGATGAAGTGAGCCGGCCGATGGCCTCGGTGCTGGCCGAAGTGCGCGCGCTGGCGGCACAGGGCGTGGGCGAGCTCACGTTGCTGGGGCAGAACGTGAATGCCTATGCCGGCGCGCACGAGGGTGGCGGCACGGCTGATCTCGCCACGCTCATTCATCACGTGGCGCGCATCGAAGGCATCGAGCGCATCCGCTTCACCACCTCGCATCCGCTGGAATTTTCCGACAGCCTGATCGAGGCCTATGCGAATGTGCCGCAGCTCGCCAATCACCTGCATCTGCCAGTGCAGAGCGGCTCCGATCGAGTGCTGGCGCTGATGAAGCGCGGCTACACGGCGCTCGAATACAAAGACAAGCTGCGCCGCCTGCGTGCAGTGCGGCCCGATATCGCGATCTCCACCGACATCATTGTGGGGTTTCCCGGCGAGACCGAGCGCGATTTCGAAGCCACACTGCGTCTGGTGCGCGAAGCCGATCTCGATCAGTCCTTCAGTTTCATCTACAGCGCGCGACCGGGCACGCCGGCAGCTTCGTTGCCCGACGAGGTGAGTCTTGAGGTCAAGCAGCAGCGACTGGCGCAACTGCAGGCGCAGCTCGATGCGCAGGCGCTGGCGATCAGCCGCGCCATGGTCGGTACTACTCAGCGCGTACTGGTCGAGCGGCCGGCGAAGAAAGACCAGGCAGAGCTCGCGGGGCGCACCGAGAACAATCGCTGGGTCAATTTCGCGGGCCCCACGCGGTTGTTGCAACGATTCGTCGATGTGCAGGTGACCGAGGCGCGGCCGCATTCCCTGCGTGGGCGGCTGCTGGCACCCGCGATAGTGGCTCCCATGCAGGCGAGGGCTTGAGACTGAACGCACCCCAGACCGGCGCGGTACGTGAATTCCAGCTCGAGCCCGCGGACAACGCGCGACTGGCCAGCCTCTGTGGCCCGCTCGATGCACACTTGCATCAACTGGAAGCGCGCCTCGCCGTGCAGATCCGCAGGCGCGGACATGGTTTTCGCGTGCAGGGCGAGCAGGCCGAGGCGGCCGAGCGCGCGCTGCGTCAGCTACATGCGCAATCGCTCCAGGGCGAGGTGAGTGCCGAGCAGGTGCACCTGTGCATCGCGGGGCTGGGCGCAAGCGCTGCCGCCGCGACCCGCACCGCCAGCGGCGTGGAAGATCGCTTCAGTCATTTCGACCCGCAGGCGGTACGTACGCCGCGCGGGCTGATCCGCGCGCGCGGCGAGAACCAGCGCGCCTATCTCGCCTCGATTCGAGACAGCGATCTCACCTTCGGGCTCGGGCCTGCCGGCACCGGCAAGACCTATCTTGCGGTGGCCTGCGCGGTCGAGGCGCTGAGCGCCGAGCGCGTGCGCCGGCTGGTGCTGGTGCGGCCCGCGGTCGAGGCTGGCGAGCGGCTGGGTTTCCTGCCGGGCGATCTGGCGCAGAAGGTCGATCCGTACCTGCGGCCGATCTACGACGCGCTCTATGAGATGTTCGGCTTCGATCGGGTGGCGCGGCTGCTCGAGCGCGCCGTGATCGAAGTGGCGCCGCTGGCCTTCATGCGCGGCCGCTCGTTGAACGATTCCTTCATCATCCTCGATGAAGCGCAGAACACCACCATCGAGCAGATGAAGATGTTCCTGACGCGCATCGGCTTTGGTTCGAAGACCGTGGTGACGGGCGATGTCACCCAGACCGACCTGCCCGCCGGCCGCGCCTCGGGGCTGCGCCACGCCTTGCAGGTGTTGAACGGCGTGAAGGGCGTAGCGTTCAACAATTTCGGTGCCGCCGATGTGGTGCGTCACCCGCTGGTGCAACGCATCGTGCAGGCCTACGAGGCCTACGAGGCCTACGGCAACGGCAACGGCAAAAGTAACGGCAATGGCGGCGCGCGCAATGAAGACCCGCAATGAACGCGCGCCGCAAGCTTGCTGGCCGCGCTGCGCCGCTCGCATTGAGCGTGCGCCGTTCCACAGGGCAGGGCCGGGTGCCGGCCGCCGCGGCGCTGCGGCGCTGGGCGGCCGCGGCGCTGGGCGCGCGCGCGCGCGGCAGCGAACTCTCGCTGCTGATCGTGGGTCCGGCGCGCAGTCGCAGCCTCAATCGTCGCTACCGCGGTCGCGACTGCGCCACCAATGTGCTGTCGTTCCCTGCGCCTGCGCAGCCGGCGGGCGCTGGCATGCAGCTCGGCGACATCGTGATCTGTCCGCAGGTGTTGCTGCGCGAGGCGCGCGAGCAGCGCAAGAGCACGCGCGCACACTGGGCCCATCTGTTCGTACACGGCGTGCTGCACCTGATCGGGCACGATCACGAGCGCGCTGCCGAGGCGCGCCGCATGGAGCAGCGCGAAGTACGCGTGCTGCGTTCACTCGGCATCGCCAACCCCTACCGGAGCAGCTGATCCATGGCGCAGGCTAAAGCCAAAACCAAGAGCAAGGCCTCCGGCTGGCGCGATCTGCTCACGCGCACCCTGGCCGGCGGTCTCAAGGAACGTAGCCAGATCCTCGAGCTGCTGCGCGAGGCCTACAAGCGCGGACTCCTCGATGCCGATGCGCTGGCGATGGTCGAGGGCGCGCTCACCATGGCCGAGCTGCAGGCGCGCGATCTGATGGTCGCGCGCGCGCAGATGGTGTGCGTCCGGCGCGAGGCGACGCTGGCCTCGATACTGCCGATGGTGATCGAGTCCGGGCATTCGCGCTTCCCGGTGGTCGATGGCGACAAGGACGACGTGGTCGGCATGCTGCTCGCCAAGGACCTGCTGCGCGCCGCGAGCGCCAGCAGCGCGGCGCGTGCGCGCTTCGACATGCGCGAATATCTGCGCCCGGTGGTGTTCGTCCCCGAGGCCAAGCGCCTCAACGTGCTGCTGAAGGAATTTCGCGGCAACCGCAATCACCTGGCGATCGTGGTCGATGAATACGGCGGCGTCGCGGGCCTGATCACCATCGAAGATGTGATCGAGCAGATCATTGGCGAGATCGACGATGAGTTCGATGTCGAGGACGACCAGAACATCCGCCCGCAGGGCGAGCGCCAGTTCGTGGTGCGCGGGGGCACGCCGATCGAGGCATTCAACGAGCACTTCGCCACGGGGCTCGCCGATGGCGAGTTCGACACCATCGCGGGGCTGGTGATGCAGCAGTTCGGGCGCGTGCCTCGGCGCGGCGAAAGCGTGAACATCGGCGCGCTCGAATTCCAGGTGCTGCGCACTGATCGGCGCCGCATCGAGAGCCTGCGCGTGGTGGTGGCGCCGGGTACTGCGCCGCCCGCCGCGTCCGACGCAACCTGATGGCAAGCAGCGCAGGTGCGCGCTGGTTGTGGCGAGCTGCAGCACTTGCGGCCGGCGCTCTGCAGACTTTCGCGTTCGCGCCCTTTGGCTGGTGGCCACTGGCGATCCTGTGTCCGCTGTTCCTGATGTGGCTGTGGCGCGCGGCGGGGCCGCGCGCGGCGGCGGCGCTCGGCTTCTGGTTCGGCGCAGGATTGTTTGGCGCCGGTACCTGGTGGCTCTATATCTCGATCCATACCATCGCGGGGGCGCCACTCTGGCTGACGATGCTGCTGATCCTCGCGCTGGTGGCCTTGATGGCGGCCTACTACGCACTGCTCGGTGCCTGCAGCGCCTGGCTGCTGCCAGCTACGGGCGCCTGGCGATTGCTGGCCGGCCTGCCGGCGTTGTGGATGCTGTTCGAATGGTGGCGCGGCTGGTTCATCTCAGGCTTTCCGTGGTTGTCGCTGGGCTACAGCCTGATCGACAGTCCGCTGGCGGGCTTCGCACCGATCCTCGGTGTCTATGGACTCTCGGCGCTGGCGTTGTGGCAAGCGGGTGCGCTGCTCGCGATCTGGCGCGGCAGCCATCGGCAGCGCGCGATCGTACTCGCGCTCTCGACGGCGTTATGGGTCGGCGGCGTGCTGCTGCGTCAGGTGAACTGGACCACGCCGCGTGGCGCACCGGTGCCGGTGGCGATATTGCAGGGCGCGATTCCCCAAGATGAAAAATGGCAGGTCGACAACCTCGAACCCACCAAGCTGCGTTACCGCGCGTTGAACGATCAGATCGGCAGCGCGCAGCTGGTGATCTGGCCCGAATCGGCGATCCCCGAGCTTGCCAATGAAATGGCGCGCTACCTGGCCGACATCCAGGCGAGCTCGCGCGGCCGCGGCGCCGATGTGCTGATGGGCGTGATGCGCCTGGCCGACAACGGCACCGATTACTACAACTCCATCCTGGCGCTGACCGGCGGAGTGGCCTTCTACGACAAGCGGCATCTGGTGCCCTATGCGGAATACCTGCCGGTACCGCCGTTCGTGCGCCGCTGGCTGCGCCTGATGAATCTGCCGTATTCCGATTTCACCTCGGGCAGCGAGCTGCAGGTACCGATGGAGGCGGCGGGGCTGCGCCTGGCGCCGACGGTCTGCTACGAGGACGGCTTTGGCAGCTCGCAGCTCGCGCTGGAGCGGCGCGCCGACGCGCTGGTGAATGTGACCAACGATGCCTGGTTCGGGCGTTCGCCGGCCCGCTACCAGCACCTGCAGATCAGCCGCATGCGCTCGCTGGAGAGTGGGCGCTACCTGCTGCGCGCCGCCAACGACGGGATTTCGGCCATTGTCGGCCCGCATGGCGAGGTGCTGGCCACGGCGCCGGAATTCGTGCCGGCGGTGCTCAGCGGAACCGTCGCGCCGATGGCTGGTCTATCTCCCTACGCACGGGCAGGCAACTGGCCGGTGCTGGCGCTGGCCTGGATACTCGTGGCCGGCGCTGGCTGGCGGCGCCGCACCTGCCCTGAACCATCCTGATCCGGCGATCAGGCTATGATCCAGAAACCGATAACCGAGTGGAGCGATTTGAATATGTCATCTAATTTTGCAGCCACGCCCCGACTGATCGGAGCGGTACTGATCCTCACGCTGCTCTCTGCCTGTGCCCCGCAGTCCTCGAGCGCGGCCTCGCCGCAGAGCGCAACCGCCGCCAGTGCGGCCGCCAGCGCTGCGCCGCTCGCGCCGGCCGCCGCCGAACGCGCGCCCAGCGCGCTGGTGCGCGGGCTCCCGGATTTCGCGGGTCTGGTCGAGCTGGTGGGCCCGGCAGTGGTCAACGTCACGGTGATCGAAAAGCGGCAGCGCAATCCGGCGCCGCGTTTTGGCGGCCAGGGCAGTGACGATGAGGATCCGTTCAGCGATTTCTTCCGCCAGTTCCAGGGCCAGCCGCGTGACAACGGGCCGCGCGACAACACGCCGGAAGAGGGCGTGGGCTCGGGCTTCATCGTCTCGAGCGATGGCTACATCCTCACCAATACGCATGTGGTCGACAACGCCACGCGCGTGATCGTGCGGCTCACCGACCGGCGTGAGTTCCAGGCCAAGGTGGTCGGCAGCGACGACAAATCCGATGTCGCGCTGCTGAAGATCGAAGCCCGGAACCTGCCGACCGTGAAGATCGGCGACCCGACCCGGTTGCGGCCGGGCGAGTGGGTGGTGGCGATCGGCTCGCCGTTCAACTTCCAGAACAGCGTCACCGCCGGCATCGTCAGCGCGCTGGGGCGCGAGGTGCCCAACGCCACCAACTACAATTACGTCAATTTCATCCAGACCGATGTGGCCGTGAATCCGGGCAACTCCGGTGGCCCGCTGTTCAACATGTACGGCGAAGTGGTCGGCATCAATTCGCAGATCTACAGCAATACTGGCAGCTACGCGGGCCTGTCGTTCGCGATCCCGATCGACATTGCCAACAACGTGCGCGAGCAGCTGGCGGCCACGGGTCATGTGACGCGCGGGCGCATCGGCGTCGGCATCCAGCCGGTGACCGCGGCGCTGGCCGAGAGCTATGGCCTGGATCGGCCGCGCGGCGCGGCGGTCAGTAGCATCGATGAGGGCGGTCCGGCCGACAAGGCGGGCCTGAAGCTCGAGGATGTGGTCCTGAGCGTGAACGGCCGCAAGGTGGAGCGTTCCTCCGAAGTGCCGGCGCTGATCGCGGCGATCCGTCCGGGCGCGACGGCCGAGCTGGAAGTCTGGCGCGGCAAGGGCATCAAGCACATCAATGTCGTGGTCGATGAGCTCAAGGACAAGGCCACGGTAGCCAAGGCGCGCGGGAGCGGTGGTGGCAGCGACAAGCTCGAGAAACTGGGCCTGAGCGTGCGTGAGCTCAGCGCGCAGGAAAAGACGCAGCTGAAGACCAACGGCAGCATCGTGGTGACCGACACCGATGGTCCGGCGGCCGAGGCCGGCCTGCGCAGTGGCGATGTGATCCTGGGCGCCAACCGCACCGCGGTGAATTCCATCGCGCAGCTGCGCGAGGCCGTCAAGGAAGCCGGGCGTGCGATCGCCCTGCTGGTGCAGAGCAACCGGCAGCAGCGCATCGTGACCATCCAGATCGACTGAGCCCAGACCGACTAAGCAATCGCGGATCCAGCGGGCGCGCAGCGCGATATCCCCACGCGCTGCGCCGCGTCAAGGGGCGCCCGCCTCGTGTATCCTTCAGGGTTCGAACCCGCGCGGCAGTGCGCGGCTGACTTTGAGCCCCATGCAAGAACGCTACGATCCGGCGCAGGTTGAGCGCGCCGCCCAGGACTACTGGGACACCCACGCCAGTTTCGCCGCGCGCGAGGACAGCTCGCGCGCCAAGTACTACTGCCTGTCGATGTTCCCGTACCCCTCGGGCCGCCTGCACATGGGGCATGTGCGCAACTACACCATCGGCGACGTGCTGGCGCGCTTCATGCGCATGCAGGGCAGCAACGTGTTGCAGCCGATGGGCTGGGATGCCTTCGGCCTGCCAGCCGAGAATGCCGCGATCGCCAACGGCGTGCCGCCGGCGCGCTGGACGCGCGACAACATCGCCTACATGAAGAAGCAGCTGCAGGCGCTGGGCTTTGGCCTCGACTGGCGGCGCGAAGTGGCGACCTGCGATCCGGACTACTACCGCTGGAACCAGTGGCTGTTCCTGCGCATGCGCGAGCGCGGCATCGCCTACAAGCGCACGGGCGTCGTGAACTGGGATCCCATCGACAAGACGGTGCTCGCCAACGAACAGGTGATCGACGGACGCGGCTGGCGCACCGGCGCACTGGTGGAGAAGCGCGAAATCCCGATGTACTACCTGCGCATCACGGCCTATGCCGATGAGTTGCTCGCAGGGCTCGAGACGCTGAGCGCCTGGCCCGAGCGCGTGCGCACGATGCAGGCCAACTGGCTAGGGCGTAGCGAGGGCTGCGATGTCGCGTTTCCGTACGCGGACGATACGGTCGCGGCGCTGGCGAAAGCGGGCGCGGTCAATGCCGGCGCGGCGGGCACGAACACTGCGGCGCTGAAGGTGTACACCACGCGCGTCGACACGCTCTTCGGCGTGACCTTCGTGGCGATTTCCGCCGAGCATCCGCTGGCCAACGTCGCGGCGGCAAGCAATCCGAAGTTCGCCGGCTTCGTGGCCGAGTGCCGGCGCGGCAGCACCATGGAAGCGGATCTCGCGGTGATGGAAAAGCGCGGCATGGCCACGGGCCTGCATGTGCGCCATCCGCTCAGCGGCGAGCCCATCGAAGTGTGGGTCGCCAACTACGTGCTGATGGCTTACGGCGAGGGCGCGGTGATGGGCGTGCCGGCACACGATGAGCGCGATTTCGAATTCGCACAGCGCCATGGGCTCGCGATCCGTACCGTGATCCGTTCAGCCACTGATGGCTACAGCGAAGTCGGCGCGCAGTGGGAGCCGCAGTACGCCGAGGATGGCATCACGGTGAATTCCGCGGAATTCTCCGGCATTGCCAGCGCCAGCGCGCTCAAGACCATTGCCGCCGCGCTGCAGGCGCGCCAGCTCGGCGAGCCGCGCGTGCAATGGCGACTGCGCGACTGGGGCATCTCGCGCCAGCGCTACTGGGGTTGCCCGATTCCGCTGGTGCATTGCCCGACGTGCGGCGAAGTGGCGGTGCCCGACCAAGACCTGCCCGTGCGCCTGCCCGAAGATCTGGTGCCCGACGGTACCGGCAATCCGCTCGCCAAGCACGCGGCCTTCCTCGAATGCCGCTGCCCCAAGTGCGGCGGCGCGGCGCGCCGCGAAACCGACACGATGGACACCTTCGTCGATTCCTCCTGGTATTTCCTGCGCTATGCGAGCAGCGACGCGGCGGCGGTGCCGGTCGATGAGCGCGTGCAATACTGGTTGCCCGTCGATCAATACATCGGCGGCATCGAGCACGCGATCCTGCATCTGCTGTATTCGCGCTTCTGGACGCGCGCGATGCGCGACATGGAGCTGCTCAAGCTCGATGAGCCCTTCAAGGCGCTGCTGACGCAGGGCATGGTGCTCAATCACATCTACTACCGGCAACCGGGCGCTGGCCGGCGCCAGTTCTTGAACCCTGCCGATGTGGAAGTGAAATTCGATGCCGCCGGCGCGCGCATCGGCGCCGTGCTGATCGAGGACGGGCAGGCGGTCGAGTATGGCGGCCTCGGCACCATGTCGAAGTCGAAGAACAACGGCGTTGATCCTCAGGGCCTGGTGGAAGAGTACGGCGCCGATACCGCGCGACTGTTCACGATGTTCGCCGCGCCACCGGAGCAGACGCTCGAGTGGTCGGAAGATGGCGTGCAGGGGCAATCACGCTTCCTGCGCCGGCTGTGGAAGGCGGTGTATGACCATGCGGTGGAAGGTCCGCTGCCGGCGCCCTTGAGCGCTGCGCAGATCTCGGCGCTCGGCAGCGAGGCCGCGGCGCTGCGGCGCATGACGCACCAGACGCTCTCGCGCGTCACGGGCGACATCGGCCGCCGGCGCGTGTTCAACACGGCAATCGCCGCGGTGATGGAACTGCTGAATGCAGTGGCACGCTTTCCGGCCGCTGATCTCGTTGCGCGCGCCGTGCGCCACGAAGCCCTCGAGATGGCGGTGCTATGCCTCTCGCCGATTGTGCCGCACATCTGTCACGCACTATGGTTCGAGCTTGGCCACAAGCGCGCGCTGATCGACGAGCCCTGGCCGACTCCCGATGCGGCCGCGCTTGAACAGCAGACGGTGGAACTGATCGTGCAGGTGAACGGCAAACTGCGCGGCCGCGTGCAGGTGCCGGCCGGCGCCGACCAGGCCACGGCCAGCGCCGCGGCACTGGCCGATGCCGCGGTCCAGCGTTTCGTGGGCGAAGCGACGCCGCGGCGCGTGGTCTATGTGCCGGGCAAGCTCGTGAACATCGTGCTCTGATGACGCGCGCGCGCCGCAAGCTTGCGTTGGTGGCGGTTGCCGGTGCCTGGCTGATCGTAAGCGCCGCGCTCAGCGGCTGCGGCTTCCACCTCGAAGGCAGTGACAAGTTGCCGCGCAGCTTCGCCAGCGCGCGCGTCGACGCTGTGGATGCGCAGAGCGATTTCTGCCACGGCCTGCGCGCCGCATTGCTCGCCACCGGCGCGCGTCTCGATGAGGATGTGCCGGGCGCCGCGACCATTCGCATCCTCGAAGACAGCACTTCGGAGCGGGTGCTGTCGGTGTCCGGGTTCAACATCCCCACGGCTTTCGAGCTCAGCTATCGCGTGCGCGTGGCGGTCGAGTCGCAGGGGAAAGAGCTGATGGCGTCCGAAGAGCATGTGCTGACGCGTGAATACAGCTTCGATCAGCGGACGCTCCTGGCCAAGGAGCGCGAGCGCGAAGTGCTCACGCAGGCGTTGGCCGATGACCTCGTGGCCCTGCTGATGCGGCGCTTCGCGGCGCTGTAGGCGGTGCAGTTCGAGTCGCGCCGGGCCAAGTCGTAGACTCGGGTCCCATGTTCAATGAGCGACCAGCGCCCCTGCGGACATCCTGGCATCAGGCGTTACGTACCTGGCCTTTTCTCCTCACGCTGCTGCTGGTCCCCGCCGTAATTGGTGCGGCAAATTTCACGGACTGGTGCGCACCCCAGGCCAGACTGAGATATGGCGTCATTGTAATGAAGCGGGTGGAGGAGATCCGGCCGGTACGCCGCGACAGCCCCATGAGATACCTGAATATCAGTGACGATGAAACCAGGGAAGTTGACAGCGCCGCAGCCGAGTATACGGGTACCGAGTGGATCAACATCGGCACGGTCGTTACCGGGTGCCCGTGTGAAGATGGCGACGGCTGCACCGACCAGGTCTGGGTACAAACACGCAAGGAACAGGGCGCCATCGGCTTGCCGTTGTCGAAGGTGGATTGGCACTGGCAAATTGGCTATGTGCAGCGCTGCTGGCTGCGGCACGAGGAGCTCCTCGAGCAGCGGGCTCGTGTACCCAGAACCGCTGAATATAAGGCGTTTCAGGAGGCGGTCGACCAGCAGATCGAATTCCTTTCGCCTTGCGGCTTGGACAAGAAAGCCCTGGCAGAGTCGGCCTACAAGGTACTTCCCTCGTGCCTGCGCGAGAGTAGATGACAGGAATGCGGATTGCGCAGCGTCCGTCGCGCTCAGCCGCACATCGCCCACTGCAGCCACCACTGGTAGTGCGCTTGGCGCCGCCAGCCCGCGGCTTCGAAGGCGCGCGCCGCCCCATCCTGGCGAAACACCGGCAAGGTCTTGAGTGCGGCGTTCGGATACTGCGCGCGCAACGTGGCGAGCAGTTGCACGGCGCCGCGCTGCTCCGGATCGCGATCGACCAGGCTCCACACCCTGAGTTTGACCCCCGCCACGGTCTCGAACACCAGTTGCGCGCGCTCGCAGCGCCAGGCCTGAACTGAGCGGCGTCGCGGCAGGGCTGCGGCGCTGACCGGCCATGGTAATTCCTGCGGATCCAGCGCATCGAGATCGTGCAGCCACTCGAGCGCTTCGGGCGCCGATACGCTAGTAACCATTGGATCATCCGCGCCTTCACCCGCTGCGTGTGCGTCGCGCCCGGGTTCCTCGCCCGCGTGCGAGAAACCGTACAGGCGCCCCAGCGGCTTGAAGCCGCGCGCCCAGCAGGCCTTCATTGCCGAATGATTCTGCGCGACGACCTCGAGTTCCACCGAGATTTCGCGCCGCGCATTGGCGCCGGCCAGTACTTCATCGAGCAGCCTGGCCGCGAAGCCGCGGCCGCGCTGGCTGGGCACGGTGCCGAACAGCGCAATACGCGTGCGCAGATGTGGTCGCGGCGTCAGCAGTGCAAAGGCCAGGATTTCATTCGCTCGTTGCAGCAGTGTACTGAGGCCGAGGTCCACGCCGCGCTCGCGCAGGTAAGTGGGCCACTTCGCCGCGTCGATCGCGGCTGTGTGCTCGCCGGCGCAGGCTGCATTGACCGCGCAACGCAGGCTCTCGGCCGACACCGCGTCGGCGGGCAACAGCCGCGCCAGATTGCGCCACGTAATACTTTCCTCGCGAGCACTCAAGCCCGGCCCTCCCTGGTCTTCATACTTTTTATTGCGGCCCATGTGTACACGCACGTGCCGATGGCGACAATTGTGCCCGGGATTTCTGTAATACTGTAGCTCCATGATGGGCCCGAGATGGGCAATAGTGTCCGCATAGCTTAAGGAGATTCGCATGCACGCGATCCGCATCCTCTTGACAATCGGTGTAGGCATTGGCGCACTCATCGGTTGCAGCTCCGGTCCCAAGCCGCATGCCGCGACCATCACGCTCGAGTCGAAATCGGGCAGCACCATCACCGGTTCGATGAAGTTGACAGAACATCGCGGCGAAGTGCGCCTGCGCGGTTCGATCAGCGGCCTCGAGATGTACTCCGAGCACGGCTTCCACATCCACGAGAAGGGCGATTGCTCCGCGGCCGATGCCAGCAGCGCCGGCGGGCACTTCAATCCGGGCGGCACGGCGCATGGCGCCGCGAACGGCGCTGTCCACCATGCGGGCGACCTGCCGAGCCTCAGGGCCGATGCGCATGGCGTGGCCACCATCGATGCCGTGGTCCCGGGTGTGACGCTGGGTGATGGCCCGACCAGCATCAAGGCGCGGAGCCTCGTGGTGCACGGCAAACCCGATGACTACACGACGCAGCCCTCGGGCAATTCCGGCCCGCGCGTGGCCTGCGGCGTGATCTGAAGCGCCGCCGGGCGAGGGCTGCCGGCACCGCCCATGCTGCTCCTGGCCGAGAGCGACGGCAGTGCGGTCGCGCGCCTGCTGGCGCGCTATGGGCTCGATCTGCGGCTGGTCGCGCCTGACCAGGAGATCCCCGGTTCCTACTGGGGCGAGAGCGAGGCGGGGCTGCAGGGCAACACGCTGCTGGCGCGCCCCGATACGCCGCTGCATTCGATCCTGCACGAGGCCGCGCACTACATCTGCATGACGCCCGAGCGCCGCGTGGGCCTGGATCGCGATGCCGGCGGTGACGATCCGGAAGAAAACGCGGTCTGTTACCTGCAGGTGCTGCTGGCCGACGCCGTACGCGATTACGGCCGCGCGGCCACCTGGCGCGACATGGACGAGTGGGGCTACAGCTTCAGGCTGGGCAGCGCCCAGCGCTGGTTCGAGACCGATGCCGCGGATGCGCGTGCCTGGCTGCTGGAGGCCGGTATCATGACGCTGGCCGGCGTGCCCAGCGGCGCGTTGCGCGAGCGCTAGGGGAGCCACTAGACTGCCCGACGCCTTCGACGATCCAGGATCCATTCAAGCCCATGAGCGTGATTTCGCGTCTGCTGCAGACAGCCTCCGGCGCACCCAAGACAACCGACCCGGACGATGCGGGGCAGGCCACCCAAGCGACGGGCGCGGATGCGCCTGTCGATGCCGCTGCGCAACTCGAGGCTGGCGCTGAGCTCTACGCGCTGGCTGGCCTCACGAGTACCGACGAGCCCGCCCATGCCCAGACCCATGCCCTGGGCGACCTGCAGCGCGCCGCGCAGCAGCGCCTGGCACAGTTGCTGGGCAGCGGCGCACTGGGCGCGGCGGAATTGCGCAGTCATGCCGCCCACCAGCCGGCCCTGCTGTCGGTGTTGTCGTTGTGCGCCGATACCGCCCTGCTGCCCGAAGCGCTGGCGGCGATCGATGACCAGGAGCTGCTCGGCAAGCTGGCGATAGAGGGTGCGACGCCGCTGCTGCGTCGGCTCGCGGCCGAGTGTGTGCAGGATGCTGGCACGCTCGCGCGCCTGTCGAAGGATGCGCGCGGCAAGGACAAGAACGTCTATCGCGTGGTCAAGCAGAAGCGCGATGCGCTGCAGGCGCAGCGGCGTGCCGCGGCCGATCACGTGGCGGCGATGCAGACGTTGTGCACCAGTATCGAGCGGCACATACTGCAACCGGTCAACAGTGCCTACGTGCTGGCGGTCGATCATCTGGCGGCGCAGTGGCAGGCCGTGGCTGGAGACGCACCCGAGGATCTGGCGGCCAGGGCGCAGGCCGCGCTGGCACGCAGCCGCGAAATCATCGCGCGCCACGAACAGCAGATCGCCCATGAGCAGGCGCGAGTAGCCGCGATTGCCAACGCGCCACCGGAACGCCGGCAGATTCTGGAGGCCTTGCAGCAGCTGCTGGTCAGCCTCTTTGGCGCGGAGTTCGCGGATCCTGCGCCAGCGCTGGCAGCGCACGCTGCGCGCTGGCAGCAACTCTCGCAGCTCAATGCACCGGGCCAACCAGAACTCGCCCGCTATCACCAGCTGGGCGAGGCGATCGCCGCCTTGCACGGCGAGCTCGCGCAGCATGGTTCGATCGCACAGCAGAGTGTCGAGCTTGATGAAAAGCGCGCGCGCCATCTGCGCCGCGCTCTGGGGTATGCGGCGCTGCTGGGCGAGCAGGTGCCGCCCGAGGTGCAGACTGCCAACGCGGCACTGCACGATTGGGAGCAGGCACGCGCGGCAAAACAGGAAGCGGCGGCTTCCGCATTGCGCCAGGCCACGACACTGCTGCGCCGGGCGCAGAGTGCGCTGGCGGCCGGCAATTCCCGCCAGGCTGCGGGCATGCGCCGCGCGCTCGAGGGCAAGCTGGCCTCGCTCGCGAAGGTGCCCGCGCAACTCACCTCACATCTGCAAAGCTTCGATGCGCAACTTGAAGTGCTACAGGACTGGCGCAGTTTCGTGGTCGCACCCAAGCGCACGCAGCTGATCGAGCAAATGGAAGCCCTGATCGAGAGCGCTGAGCGGCCGCGACCGCTGGCCGACAAGATCAAGCGCCTGCAGGATGAGTGGAAGCTCATCAGCAAGGGCGGTACCGAAGACACGCAGGCCGAGTGGCAGCGTTTCCACACTGCGGCGCAGGCGGCCTACGAGCCCTGCAAGGAATTCTTCGCTGCGCAGGCCACGCAGCGCGCCGCGAATCTGGAGCACCGCCGCGCGCTGCTGCAGCGCCTCGAGGCCTACAGTGCGCGCCTGCAGGAAGGGCCACCCGACTGGCGCGAAGTGGCGCGGGCGCTGCGCGAATCCGCCCAGCAATGGCGCTTGCTGCAGCCGGTGGAGCGCGCGGCCAACAAGCCGCTGCAGGAAGCCTTCGATGCGCTGGGCGGCGCACTGCAGGCAAAGCTCAACGCTGAATACACGAGCAATGCGGATGCCAAGCGTGCACTGATCGCACGTGCCCAGCAGCTTGGCACCACAGCCGACGGTCGGCAGGCCGCCGAAGATGTGAAGCGCCTGCAGCAGATGTGGCAGCAGATCGGGCTGGTGGCGCAGGATGAGAGCCAGCGGCTGTGGGAGGAATTCCGCCTGCAGTGCGACGCAGTGTTCGCACGACGCCAGCAGCAGCACAGCGAACAGCAGACGGCACTGGCCGCAAGCAGTGCCGAGGCCGTGGCGCTATGCGTAGAAGCCGAGCAGCTGCTGGCGCTCGAAGGAGCTGAGCTGATTGCGGGTCTCAAGACGGTGCCGGCACTGCGTGAGCGAATGGCCGCCCTCGGCGAGCTGCCGATGGCCAGCGCACGTGCGCTGTACGGCCGCTTCGACACCGCGCTCGATCGTTGTCAGCACAAGCTGACGCAGGCGCGCGCCCGGGAAAAATTGCAGGCCTGGGAACACGTGCTCGATGCCGGCAACCTGATCCGGCAATACCGGTTGTGCCAGGCCACGGGCGGCGAGGGCGAGGCGCTAGAGGCACGCCGGCTCGAAGCGGCGCAGTACCTCGAGGCCGAGCGAGCCTGGCCCAAGGCCGCGCTGCAGGTGCTGCGCGCAGAGCTTGCGCGTACTGCCGCGGCCAACGCACCCGCGAACGAGGTCGCTGCGAATGAAGCGGCGTTGCGCCTGTTGTGCGTCCGGGCCGAGCTGCTCACCAACACAGTAACGCCCGAACACGATCAGTCGCTGCGCCGCGAATACCAACTGCAGCAACTGCTGAAGGGCATGGGACAGGGACGCTCTGAAGTTGGCGCGGCACTCGAAGCGCTGCTGTATGAATGGCTGGCAGTCGGTGCCACTTCCGATGCCACGTACGCTGAGCTGTTGGCGCGCTTCAATACTTGTCGCCACAAGCCGCGCAGCGAGCCGCGCGCGAATCAGCATGGCGAGCAGCAGGGCGGCCAGCGCGGCGATCACCGTGGCAATCGTCGCGACGATCGGCATGGCGATCGGCCAGGCGATCAGCGCCGCGACCCGCGCAACGACCAGCGCGGACGCAGGCACTGATCGAAGCGCTGCGACGCTGAGGTTCCGGGTCAGCGCGCGCGACGTCGGCGACGCTTGCCCGCGAAGCGGTCGGTAGCTGCCACCAGCGCGCGGCTGTTGCCGGGTTCAAAGGCCGAATGACCGGCATCGCCCACCAGCTGCAGATCGGCTTCGGGCCAGGCGCGGTGCAGATCCCAGGCACTGCGCGCCGGGCACACCACATCATAACGACCCTGCACGATCACCGCCGGGATGTGCCGGATGCGGCGCACGTCGCGTATCAGCTGGTCTTCATCCTTCAGGAAGCCACCGTTCACGAAATAGTGGCACTCGATGCGCGCGAAGGCGGCCGCGTAGTCGGCGTCATCGAACTTGGCGATCGCGGACTTGCCGGCCTGCAGATAGCTGGTGGCCGCTTCCCACACCGACCAGGCGCGCGCGGCGCGCACGCGCACGTCGGCGCTGCGTGAGGTGAGGCGGCGATAGTAGGCGGCCATCATGTCGCCGCGCTCGGCGCGCGGAATCGGCGCCACATACTGTTCCCACAGATCGGGAAACAGCGAGGCCGCGCCGAGCGGATCCTGGTAGAACCAGTGCAGTTCGGAACGGCGCAGCAGGAAGATGCCGCGCAGCACGAGCTCAGTGACGCGCTCCGGATGCCGCTGCGCATAGGCCAGCGCCAGCGTCGAACCCCAGGAACCACCGAACACCTGCCAGCGCCTGATTTTCAGATGTACACGCAGCGCCTCGATATCGGCCACCAGATGCCAGGTGGTGTTGTCGATGAGCGAAGCATGCGGGCGGCTGCGGCCGCAACCGCGCTGATCGAATAAAATGACGCGGTACTTGCGCGGATTGAAGAAGCGGCGCATCACGGCGCTGACCGCGCCGCCAGGGCCGCCGTGCAGGAACACCACGGGCTTGCCCTTGGGATTGCCGCTCTCTTCGAAGTACAGCTGATGCACCGGCGAGACGCGCAGCATGCCGCGACGGTACGCCGGGAAGGGCGGGTAGAGTCCGTTGCCGCTGCTCATGCCTTGTGCTCCGTGGGTGTCACCACCATCGGGCCCAGTGGCCGCCCACCCACGAGATGCAGGTGCAGGTGATACACCTCCTGGCCGCCATCCGCATTGCAGTTCACGATCAGGCGATAGCCGTTCTCGGCAATGCCTTCGCGTTTCGCCAGATCGCGCGCCACGGTGTACAGGTGACCGATCAGCGCTTCGTCTTCGTCGGCGATGTCATTGGCGGTGGGAATCGGCTTGTTGGGCACGATCAATATATGCACTGGCGCGCGTGGATTGATGTCGCGAAAGGCCGTGACGCGCGCATCGCGATACACGATGTCGGCCGGCAGTTCGCCGCTGATGATGCGTTCGAAAAGTGTAGGCATGGGTTGAGCCTAATCCGCCCGCAGGCCTGCGGCAAGTCGGCGGGTAGCGCCATCGGGTATACCAATGCGATGAGCAACACAAGCATTGAGGCATCGCCGCAGGTCTATGCGCGTACGGGCGGCGCGTTGTACCTGGCGATTATCCTGCTGGGTGGTTTTTCCGAAGGCTATGTCAGCAGCCAGTTGCTGGCCGCGGGCGATGTGGCGCGCACGGCGCACAACATCCTGGGCTCGCCGCAGGTGTGGCGGCTCGGTGTCGCCGCCGACTTGCTGGTGGCGTTGCTCGCGGTGCCACTGTTGTGGATCGAATACTTGCTGCTGCTGCGGCCGGTCAGCAGGCAATGGGTGCTGCTGGCCGTGCTGTTCAACCTGGTGTCGCTGGGTGTTGAATCCATCAGCAAGCTGTTCCTGTTGATGGTCGTGCCTACACTGGCACCTGCCGGTGTGCTGCAGGCGTTCTCGCCGGAGCAGTTGCAGATGCTCGCAAACCTGGCGCTGCGATCGCACGACATGGCCTTCAATATTTCGCTGCTCTTCTTCGGCGGCACCTGCATCGTGAACGGCTGGCTGATCTTCCGTTCTGGCTACCTGCCCAGGTTCGTGGGCGTATTGATGCAGCTTGCCGGCCTGGCTTACCTGATCGCCTGCAGCGCAGCGTTGTTTGCCCCGGTGCTCGCGAACCTGATCATTCCGGCGATCCTGGTGTTGCCATTGATCGGCGAATCCTCGATGAGCCTGTGGTTGCTGATCAAAGGCGTGAATGTGGCGAAGTGGCGCGAGGCCTGCGCGCGGCTGGCGCCCGCGTAACGCCATGACCACGCGGCAGGTGGAAAAACGCACCGACAGGCCTTAGTCTGCACAGCCAGCCCACTGCCGCAAAAAGCCGCTCCTTGAAACTCACCGCCGAACAGCTAGCCAGCCAGCTCGCCGGGCGCCTTGCCCCCGTGTACCTGGTCTCGGGCGACGAGCCCCTGTTGACCATGGAAGCCCTCGATGCGATCCGTGCGGCCGCGCGTCGCAAGGGCTTCGATGAGCGCCTGCAAGTGTTCATCGAACGCAGTGCCGCGGTCTGGGAAGAGGCGCTGGGCGCGACGCAGACGTTGTCGCTGTTCGCCAGCCGCCGCATCCTCGAGATCCGCATGCCTGGCGGCAAGCCCGGCCATGGCGCGGCCACGCTGCTGAAGCTGATCGCCGCGGCGGGCGACGACTTGCTGCTGATCGTGATCACCGGCCGCCTCGATCGTGATGTGCAGGGGAGCGAATGGGTGAGGGCGGTGCAGGAGCGTGGCGTATGGCTGCCGCTGTGGCCCATAGAGGCGGCGCGGCTGCCGGGTTGGCTGCGGCAACGACTGCGCGCCGCAGGCCTGGAAGCCAGCGAGGAAGCCATAACGCTGCTGGTCGAGGCCACCGAAGGCAATCTGCTGGCTGCACGGCAGGAGATCGACAAGTTGCTGCTGCGCTATGGCCCGGGCACCAAGCTCGATGCTGCGCAGCTGGCTGAGGCTCTCGGCGACAGCGCGCGCTTCGATGTGAAATCACTCACCGATGCCCTGGCGGCGCGTGATGCCACGCGCGCGCTGCGGGTGCTCGTGGGCCTGCGTGCCGAAGGCGCCGAGGAAGTGCGCATCTTGTGGTGGCTGGTGCGGGCCGTGCACGAGCAGGGTGGGGGCAAGCTGCCGCTGGCGCGACTGGTGGCGCGAGCCACGCGTGCCGATCGCTGCGCCAAGGGTCGCGCGCATGGCAGCGCCTGGGATGAAATGGGGCTGCTGTGCGTGGAACTGTGTGGGCAGCGTACACTGCCGGTGCCGCGCAGCGCGGCGCTGCAGCTTCGAGCGCGTGCATGAGCGAGCCCATCGGCATCTTTGGCGGTACCTTCGACCCCATCCACTATGGGCATCTGCGCACCGCCTTCGAGCTGTGGCAGTCACTGCGCCTGGCGCAGGTGCGGTTCCTCCCCACGGGCGATCCGCCGCATCGCGATGCCTCGCTGGCACCGCCCGCATTGCGCCTGCAGATGGTGCAGGCGGCCATCGTGGGCCAGAGCGTCTTCGTGGCCGACGATCGCGAGATGCGCCGCACGGGTCTGTCCTATTCGGTCGATACGTTGCTCGACCTGCGCCGCGAGTATCCCGAACGCTCATTATGTTTACTGCTGGGCATGGACGCCTTCCTCGGCATGCCGCATTGGCACCGTTGGCGCGAGATCTTCGAGCTCGCGCACGTGGTGGTGGCGCATCGCCCGGGCTGGAAGGCGCCGATCACCGGCCCCCTGGGAGAGGTGATGGTCGATCGCGGCACCGGCAGCGTGCGTGACCTGCACGTGGCGCCTGCCGGCCGTGTGTATGTGCATGCGGTCACGCAGCTCGAAATCTCCTCCACGGAGCTGCGCCAGCTGATCCTGGCGGGGCGCGACCTGCGTTACCTGGTGCCCGATGCGGTGCGCGAGCTGATCATGGGCAGCGGGTGCTATGCTCGTCGCAGTACCTGAGCTCCAGAATCGAGGTCCAGTCCCAAGCATGGCTACCAGCCGCCGCCCGCCCCGCGCCGCAAGCAGAGTCTCTCCCAGGAAATCCAAATCCGCGACGCGCCCGGGCCGCGCCGGCAAGCCGCGAAGTGCCGCCAAAGTAGCACCCAAGGCCTCGTTCAGGGTTGCCGCTGAAGGCAAGTCCAGGCCCGCTCCCAAGCTGCCGCGCAGCGCTGCGCTGATCGCGCTGGAGAAACTCGCGCTCGGCGCCCTGACCGACATGAAGGGCGTGAACATCAGGGTGCTCGACGTGCGCGGCCTGACCGATGTCGCCGATACCATGATCGTCTGTTCCGGCACTTCCGATCGCCATGTGCGCTCGCTGGCCGAGCTCGTGATCGAGCGCGCCAAGGCCGCCGGCCGCCGGCCGATGGGTACCGAGGGCAAGCAGGAGGCCGAGTGGGTGTTGGTCGACCTGCAGGATGTGCTGGTGCATGTGATGCTGCCGCGGGTGCGCGAGTTCTATGCGCTCGAGCAGCTCTGGGAGGTGCCGGCCGCGGCGCGCCGCGCCTCGCCCTCGGACAAGAGGCCGCAGAGCCCTTAAGCCCATGCGCTGGCGTGTGATCGCCGTGGGGACGCGCCTGGGTGGCTGGGCCGAGGCCGCATTCAACGATTATTCGCGCCGCCTGCGCGGCGCCGAGGCACTGGAGCTGTGCGAAGTGCCGCCCGGCCGGCGCAGCGCCCGCGGCGATGCGGTGCGCGCGATCGCCACCGAGAGCGAGCGCATTCTGGCGCTGCTCGAGCCGCGCAGCTATAACGTGGCGCTCGATGAGCGCGGCAGGCAATACAGCAGCGTGCAGCTGGGCGAGTGGCTCGCGGCGCGCCGCCAGAGCGGCGTGCCCGTGAACTTCATTATCGGTGGCGCCGACGGACTGGGGGCGGAGGTGATCAAGCGCGCGGCCTTGCGCTGGTCGCTCTCGGCCCTGACGCTGCCGCATGCGCTGGCGCGTGTGCTGGTGGCCGAGCAGCTCTATCGCGCCACGACATTGCTGGCCGGGCATCCCTATCATCGTGAATGAACCGCATGAGTGAACCTGACCTGATCCTGGCTTCCGCATCGCCGCGACGCAGTGCGCTGCTGCGGCAGATCGGCGTGGCCCATCGCATCGCGGCACCCGAGATTGCCGAGGTGCGCGAGCCGCGCGAGAACCTGGAAGCCTGCATCAGGCGCCTCGCGCTCTCGAAGGCTCGCCAGGTGCGCGAACGCGAACGCGCTTCGAAACTGCCGGTGCTGGGCGCCGATACGGCGGTGGTGCTCGGCGATGAGATGCTGGGCAAGCCCGCTGATCGCGAGGCCGCACTGGCGATGCTGGCGCGGCTCGAGGGGCGGAGCCATCGGGTGCTGACCGCGGTGGCGCTGGTAGGCAAGCACGGCGAAACGCTGCGGCTGGCGCGCAGCACCGTGACCTTCAGGCGCATCGATGCCGATGAAATCGAGCGTTACTGGGATAGCGGTGAACCGGTGGACAAGGCTGGTGCCTATGGCATCCAGGGCATCGCCGCGGTGTTCGTCGAGAAGATCGAAGGCAGCTATTCGGGCGTGATGGGTTTGCCGCTGTACGAGACCGCCGCGCTCCTCGATGCCGCCGGCGTGCCGCGCTGGCTGCCCGTGGCGCTGCCGCCAGGGCCTGCCTGATGCGCGAGATCCTGATCAATGTGACGCCGCGCGAGACGCGCGCGGCGCTGATCGACAACGGCACCACGCAGGAGCTGTATATCGAGCGCGCCAGCCGCCGCGGCCTGGTCGGGAATCTCTACAAAGGCCGCGTGTCGCGGGTGTTGCCGGGCATGCAGGCGGCCTTCATCGACATTGGCCTCGCACGCGCGGCCTTCCTGCATGCCAGCGACATTGCGCGCGCCGTGCCGGCGCAAGCCGAGGCGGTGCCGGCGGTGCCCGAGATCGGCGAGTTGGTGCTCCCGGGCCAGGAGATCCTGGTGCAGGTGCTCAAGGACCCGCTCGGCACCAAGGGCGCGCGACTCACCACTTTCATTTCGCTCCCCTCGCGCTTCTTGGTCTACATGCCGCGCGGACAGGGCGTGGGCGTGTCCTCGCGCATCGAGGATCCGGAGGCGCGCGAGCAGCTGCGCGTGCAGGTGCGCGAGCTGATGGAGAACTCCGCGGCGCAGGCAGACAGCGGCAAGGGCGGCTATATCGTGCGCACCGCGGCCTACCGCGCGCCGCCCGAGGCGCTGCGCGCCGACATGCTGTATCTGGCACGATTGTGGGAACACGTGCGCCAGCAGCATCTCAAGGCCAGCGGCGCTGAGCTGGTGCACGAAGATCTGGCGCTCGGCCCGCGCATGCTGCGCGATGAACTCGGTGCGGATGTGCGTCGCGTGCTGGTTGATGCGCCGGCCGAATACGCGCGCCTGCGCCAGTTTGCGCAGAGCTTCATGCCCGATGCGGTGGAGCGCATCGAGCAGTACAACGGTGCGCCGCCGCTGTTCGAACTGCACGGCGTCGAGGAAGAGATCGCGCGGGCGCTCGATCGCAAGGTGCCGTTGAAATCCGGCGGCTACATCGTGATCGACCAGACCGAAGCGATGACCACGATCGATGTGAACACCGGTGCCTACGTGGGGCATCGCAATCCCGAAGAAACCGTGTACCGCACCAACCTCGAGGCGGCGGTGGCGATCGCACGCCAGCTGCGTCTGCGGAACCTGGGCGGCATCATCATTGTCGATTTCATCGACATGCAGGATGTGACCCACCGTGAACAGCTGCTGGCGGCGCTCCAGGGCGCGCTGGCGGGCGATCGCGCGCAGAACCAGATCGCCAGAGTCTCGCCGCTGGGCCTCGTGGAGATGACGCGCAAGCGCACCCGCGAGAGCCTCGAGCATCTGCTGTGCGAGCCCTGCGCGACCTGCCAGGGGCGCGGCTTCGTGCGCAGTGCCGAGACCATCTGCCACGAGATCTACCGCGAGGCGCTGCGCCAGTGTGCGCAGTTCCGCGTCGAGCAGCTGCTGATCCTCGCGCACCCCGAAGTGGTCGAGCGGCTGCTCGATGAAGACGCGCCGGTGATGGCCGATCTCGAGCAGCAGGTGGGTCGTCCGGTGCGCCTGCAGGCCGAGGCACTCTACGGCCTCGAACAGTTCGATGTCGTGCTAGCCTGAAGGCCGTGAGCACAGCCGCACCCAAACCCCGGGGTTCAGCCAGCGCCAATAGCGTCGCCGGCGCTGTCAGCGTCGCCGCGCTGCAGATGTGCTCGGGCGAGGAGCGCGCGGCCAATCTGGCGACCGCTGATCGGCTGCTCGAGAGCGCCGCGGCGCAGGGTGCGCGCGTTGCCGTGCTGCCGGAGAATTTCTCGATGATGGCGCGTCGCGATGCCGACCGGCGCGCGCTGGCGGAAGTGGATGGCCAGGGCGAGGTGCAGGATTTCCTCGCACGCCGCGCGCGCGAACTGCAACTGTGGATCGTCGCCGGCTCGGTGCCGATTGCGAACGGGCCGGGCGAGCGCATCTCGCAGTCCTGCCTCGTGTACGACCAGCACGGCGAGCGCGCGGCGCGCTACGACAAGATCCATCTGTTCGATGTCGACCTGCCCGAGAAAAAGGAAAGCTATCGCGAGTCGGCGCACATGGCGCCAGGCGGCAAGATCGTCGCGCTCGATACGCCGGTAGGGAAACTCGGGCTCTCGATCTGCTACGACCTGCGCTTTCCCGAGTTGTACCGGCGGCTGCTCGATGCGGGTGCCCAGTGGCTGATAGTGCCCGCGGCCTTCACCGCCACGACCGGCGCAGCCCACTGGGAGCCGCTGCTGCGCGCACGCGCGATCGAGAACCTGTGTTTCGTGGTGGCCAGCGGCCAATGGGGCGAGCACGCCAACGGCCGGCGTACCCATGGCCACAGCATGATCATCGACTACTGGGGCCGCATCCTGGCGCAACAGGCCGCTGGCGATGGCGCCATCTGCGCGCCGCTGGATCTCGCCGCACAGGCCGAGGCGCGCCGCAATTTCCCGGCGCTGAACCATCGCGTACTGCACAATTGAGCGCGAGGCGCAGCCACCCATGAACACCACCGTACAACCTGCCACCACACGCGTAACCGATCCGCAGACGCCCTCGCCACTGGCGGGGGCCGCGGCCGGCGCCAACGCGCCCTTCAGTGCCGCGGCGCTCAAGGTTGCGCGTACATCGCTACTTGATCCTGCGGGACTCGATGAGGGCGTGCTGGGCAGCGCACTCGATCTGGTGCTGGGCGCCGCGGTCGATTCGGCCGATCTGTATTTCCAGGTGTCGCAGGAAGAGTCCTGGGCGCTGGAAGATGGCATCGTCAAGGAAGGCAGCTCGAGCATCGAGCAGGGCGTGGGCGTGCGCGCGATGGCGGGCGAGCGCACCGGCTTTGCCTATTCCGACGAGATCATGCCGCAGGCGCTCGAAGAGGCCGCGCGTGCCGCGCGCGCGATCGCCGGTCGTCCCAACCAGGGCGCAGTGCAGGCCTGGCGCAAGGTCAGCGGCCATCGGCTGTATCTGCCCAATGATCCGCTGACCAGCCTGTCGGACGAACAGAAGGTCGCGTGGCTGGAGCGCATTGACCGCGAGACGCGGCGCATGGATCCGCGCGTGGTGCGCGTGATGGCGAGCTGCCATGCGGTGCATGAGACCATCCTGATCGCCGCCAGCGATGGCACGCTGAGCGCCGACATCCGCCCGCTGGTGCGGCTCAACGTCTCGGTGATCGTCGAACACAACGGGCGCCGCGAGCAGGGTTACGCCGGCGCGGGCGGTCGCTACACGCTGGCCGAGCTGGTCGCCGGCGATCGGCCGCTGGAACTCGCGCGTGAAGCCGTGCGCCAGGGCCTGGTGAATCTCGAGGCCGTGAACGCACCGGCCGGCTCCATGAGCGTGGTGCTGGGGCCGGGGTGGCCGGGCATCCTGCTGCACGAGGCGATCGGCCACGGGCTCGAAGGCGATTTCAACCGCAAGGGCACGTCGGCCTTCAGCGGCCGCATCGGCGAGCGCGTGGCGAGCCCTGGCTGCACTGTGGTCGATGATGGCACGCTGCCCGGAAGGCGCGGTTCGCTGAACATCGACGATGAGGGCACGCCCACCCAGTGCACCACGCTGATCGAGGATGGCGTGCTGCGCGGCTACCTGCAGGATCGCCTCAACGCGCGCCTGATGGGCGTGGCGCCGACCGGCAACGGCCGGCGCGAATCCTTCGCGCATCTCACGCTGCCGCGCATGACCAACACCTACATGTTGCCCGGCCCTTACGCGCCCGAGGAAATCATCCGCTCCGTTGATCGCGGCATCTACGCGGTGAATTTCGGCGGTGGCCAGGTCGACATCACCTCGGGCAAGTTCGTGTTCTCGGTGAGCGAGGCCTACCTGATCGAGCACGGCAAGCTCGGCGCGCCGATCAAGGGCGCCACGCTGATCGGCAACGGCCCCGATGTGCTCACGCGCGTCGCGATGGTGGGCAATGATCTCAAGCTCGATGCCGGTGTCGGCACCTGCGGCAAGGAAGGGCAGAGCGTGCCGGTGGGCGTGGGTCAGCCCACCTTGCGTGTCGATGCGCTCACGGTCGGCGGCACCGCGTAGCTCCAGGCCGGCGTCGCTACAGCGGCTTCAACCCAACGCTGGCCAGCAGCGCCGGGTAGCGCGGATCGTGCTCGAGCGGGCGCAGCAAAGGGTCGCCGCGCAGCTTCAGGATGCCGGGGTCGTGCAGCACGCGCGCCTGCTCCAGCCAATGAAAGGCCTGGTCAGTGTCGCCCAGGACCGCATAGGCCTCGGCCACCTGGAACTCCGAACCACTGGAATTGATGACCAGCGTTGCTAGCGCCGCCCTGGCCTCTTTATCGCGATGCTGCAAGTGGTAGGCCAGCGGCATGCCGATCTGTTGCCAGGTCAGTGAGGGCTCGGCCTCGAAAGCGGCCGCCGCCGCTTGCAGGTCACCCTGCGCCAGCAGCGCACGCCCCAGCTCATAGTGCACCACTGGAAACCCGGGGTCCGCCGCGATCACGCCGCGCAGCACCTGCATGGCCTCCGGATACTCACCGACGTAGGTGAGCGAACTGGCCAGATAGCGACGCATCAGTTTGTTGAGCGGGTCGTGTTCGACGGCCAGCCGGAAGTTGTGGATGGCTTCCTGCTGCGAGCCGGTAGCCACCTTCAGTTGCCCGGAGACCAGGAACATCAGCGCACTGTTGGGATCGAGCGTGCGCGCCTTCTCGAACAAAGTGGCCGCGGCTGACCAGTTGAGTTCGTATTGCAGGCGCGCAAGACCGAGCACCAGGAAGCCTTCCGGAAGTCTCGGGTCGAGGGCGATGGCGCGCTCGGCCGCGCTACGCGCGTTGGCATAGCCGGCGCCGTCGGTATCGACACCATTGGCCACGCGGCGCACATAGCAGAGCGCCATGCGCGCGTAGGCCGCGGCATAGTTCGGATCCAGCGCAATCGCCTGCTGGTAGAGCGGCAGCGCCTTGTCGAGGTCCTCCACGGTATCGCGATCGGCCAGATAGCTCGCCTGCAGGTACAGCGCATGGGCCTCCGGGTTGTTGGTCGGTGTGACCTCGCGCGCGCCCGGATCCAGCAATGAGAGTTGCAGGCGCTTGACGATCGCGCCGGCAATCTCATCCTGGATGCGAAACACGTCGTCGACATTGCGATCGTAGGACTCCGACCACAGGTGCGAGCCGTCGGCAGCGCGGATCAATTGCGTGGTGATGCGCAGGCGCTTGCCCGCCTTGCGCACGCTCCCTTCGAGCACGGTGGCGACGCCCAGCTGCTGCGCGACGCTGCGCACATCGGCGGCCTTGCCCTTGAACTGGAACGATGAAGTGCGGGCGATGACCTTAAGTGCCGGAATGCGCGAGAGCAGGTCAAGTACTTCCTCGGCCATGCCGTCGGCAAAATATTCCTGGTCGTGCGCCTCGCTCATGTCGGCGAACGGCAATACCGCGATGGACTTTTCGCTCGGCGCCGGCGCCGCCGTGGCGGCAGGCTTGGCGCTGTCGCTCGCCTCTGACTGGGTGCCGGAATGCCCGGATTCGCCGTGCGTGCGGCCGATGGCCCACAGCGTGGCGCCGCCGATCAGCAGCAGCAGCGTGATGATCGTGAGTTCCGAGCCGCTGACGTGTCGCTGCGCGCGTGCACCGTGGTACCAGGCCAGCGTCATCACCACCGGCACGCCGATCATCAGCAGCAGGCTGAACAGGCGCACGATCACGTGCGGCCAGTCCTGTGCTTCGCTCAGCATCTCCACGCCATGCAGCAGGGTGTAGGCCGCGGCCGCATAGGCCAGCGTCCATTGCATCACCTTGTGTTCCTTCAGCCGCTCCCAGACGCCTGGCGGGGTGGCATCGGGTGCGCCACCGGGCGCGCTGGTGGACGCGCCGGCCGCTGTCGCTGGCGGCGCCGATTCCGGCTGCGGTGCAGTGTTTGCGGGCGGTTCATCCATCGCGGCAGTGTGGTTCAAGCCGCCGGCACTGGCAACTGCAGGCGGGCGGTGGCAGGGCGCACCGCGGCGCGATTTACCTTGCCCACAAGGCAGGCTAGCATCGAGCCATGCCGCGCCTTGCCAAACCCGTCTACGAAGGTCTGCCCTACGCCTACCTGCTGGGCGGACTGTTGTTGCTGATCGAGAGTTATCGCGACAGCGAACGCTGGTGGAGCGGGCCGTGCGCGGGCGCCGGCCTGCTGGCGCTGGTCGCCGGGCTCGCGGTGTGGATGCATCGGCGCGACTTTCGCGCCACCAGCGCAGACTACCTGCGCCGTGGCAAACCGGTCATCGACAGCGACGAACCGCCGCGCTGAATCTCAACTCGCCGCGGCGCCGCCTTGCTTGCCGCCGCTGTTGCCCGCAGCGCTTTCCGCTGCCGCGGAAAGCTCGAGGATCTTCTGTGGCCCGGTCGCGGACAGGCTGTCTGCTGCCAGCGCTTTGTGGCCTGGGCGTTCATCAATGTACATCAGCTGGTGCGTGCCGATCGAGACCACATCGCCATCATTCAGGTTGTGATAGCGCAGCCGCTTGTCCTTGATGAAGATGCCATTGGTGCTGTTCAGGTCTTCGATGGTGCACAGCCGGTCGTTGGTGACGATCTGGCAGTGATGGCGGCTGATCATGCGGCTGTCGACGCGCAGGTCGGCATCGGAGGCGCGGCCGATGATCAGGCGCCCCGGATACAACGGTCGTTCGCTGAGCGTACGGCCTTCGTTGATCAGCAGCAGGCGCGCCACCGGTGCGGTGGGCACCTGGTTGTCTTCGGTGCGATCCGGGTGCGGCGGGCGCCGACCGTGGATCACGGGAGGTTGCGCGCCGGCGGCGGTGCGCACCGAGAATTCCATCCACTGCAGTTCGTCGATCGCGGCTGCGAGGTCTTCGGGCAGCACCTGGTCGCGCTCGACATTGAAGGCCGCCAGCATCGCCGTGTCGCACAGCGTGTTGATCAGTCGCGGCACACCGCCGGTATAACGATAGATCGTCTCGAAGCATTCCGGCTGGAAAATGGTTCGCCCCTGCGAGCCGGCGACTTCCAGGCGATGCAGGATGTAGCCCTGCGTGTCTTCGGGCGAGAGCGCGCCGAGGTGGAAGCGCAGCCGCACGCGCTGCGCGAGCTGTATCAGTTCGGGCGCATCCATCTTCTCGTTCAGCTCGGGCTGGCCGGCGAGGATTATGCGCAGCACTTTCTCTTTCGTGGTCTCGACGCCCGAGAGCAGGCGGATCTCCTCGAGCACGCGCAGATTGAGGTTCTGAGCCTCATCGACGATCAGCAGCACCTTGCGGCCGCCTGCGTATTGCTCGATCAGGAAGGTGTTGAGCGTGGCCAGCAGCTCGGCCTTCTTCATGTGGAACGGCGTGAAGCCGAACTGCACCAGCACTGATTGCAGGAACTCGAGCACCGAGACCTGCGTCTGGCTCACTTGAGCCACGATCACATCCTTCTCGAGCTCGCGCAGGAAGGTCTCGATCAGCGTGGTCTTGCCGGCGCCGATCTCGCCTGTGACCACCACGAAACCATCCGTGAACCAGATGGTCGATTCCATGTACGCCTTGGCGCGCGCATGGTCCTTGCTGAGGAACAGGAACTGCGGATCAGGGCTGAGCCGGAACGGCAGCTCCCTGAGTTTGAACAGCTCCAGGTACATGGGGTGTGCCGCGAATCCTTGTGGTCTAGAGCGTAGGCGTGCCCGCTAGCCTCACCCAGCGCCGGGCGAAATTCAAGGGACCTGCTTCAGCCTGAGATGCAGCGCACGCAGGAGCGAGCGCGTACGCCGGTCACGCTCGGCGGCGCTGCTGGCGATGATCGTGCAATGGCCCACTTTGCGTCCGGGGCGGCTGGATTTGCCGTAGTCGTGCAGGTGCAGTCCGGGCACCTGCAGGAGTTGCGCGGCTGGGGGCACCTGACCGATCAGGTTGATCATCGCCGAGTGCCCCGTGCTCGCCACGCTCCCCAGCGGCAGGCCGGCCATGGCGCGCACGTGATTCTCGAACTGGCTGGTGACGGCGCCTTCGATGCTCCAGTGGCCAGAGTTGTGCACGCGTGGCGCCAGCTCATTGGCGATCAGGCGCCCGTTGCGCACGAAGAATTCGACCGCCAGCACGCCAACGTAGTTGAACTCGCGCAGCACCGCGCGCACGTGGCGGCGCGCCTGGCGTTCGAGCGCGGGCGCCTGCCAGGGCGCCATGCTCAGGCGCAGGATGCCCTCGTCATGCCAGTTGCGCACCAGCGGATAGAGCGCGACCGTGCCGTCACGCGCGCGCACGCCGAGCCCGGACACTTCCAGATCGAAGGGCACAAATTCTTCGTACAGCAGCGGTACGCCGCCAAGTGACTGCCAGGCGGCATCCAGATCGGCATGCTTGCGGATCACGGCCTGGCCCTTGCCGTCGTAGCCCAGGCGTCGCGTCTTGAGCACGCCGGGCAGGCCGATGGCCGCCGCTGCGCGCCATAACGCCGCGCGCGAATTCACCGCCGCATGGCGTGTGGTGGGAATGCGCAGGCGCTCGAACAGGCGCTTTTCCAGCAGGCGATCCTGGCCGGTGGCAAGTGCGCGCAGGGGCGGCGCGATGCGCGCGCCGCTCCCGCGCGTGGCCTTGCGCAGCGCTTCGACCGAGACGTTTTCCCAGTCGAAACCGATCACCGCGCTGCTGCGCGCCAGTGCGCGCAGCGCACGCTGATCGGTGAACGCACTGACGTTGAGCGGCGCGATCGCCCCAGCAGGCGCTTGTGGGTTCGGATCGAGGAACTGGCACTCGAGGCCCAGGGGCACACCCGCGATCGCAAGCATACGGCCGAGCTGGCCGCCGCCCACGATGCCGAGTTTCATGTGCCGCTGGTGCGCGGATCGGGCTGCGCGAGTACCGCTGCCGTCTGCGCCTGGCGATGCTGCGTGAGCGCACTGGCAATGGCCGGGTAACGGCCGGCCAGGATGCTGGCTGCGAACAGCGCGGCATTGGTGGCGCCCGCAACGCCGATCGCAAAGGTGGCCACCGGTACGCCTGCCGGCATCTGCACGATCGAGAGCAGCGAGTCGAGGCCATTGAGCGCACGAGACTGCACCGGCACGCCCAGCACCGGCAGTGTGGTTTTGGCGGCCGTCATGCCCGGCAGGTGCGCCGCGCCGCCGGCGCCGGCGATCAACACTTCGAGGCCGCGCGCGGCGGCACCGGAGGCGTATTCGAACAGCAGGTCGGGTGTGCGGTGCGCAGAGACCACGCGCACCTCGTGGGCAATGCCGAGTTTCCCCAGCATTTCGGCTGCGGGCTGCAGGCTCTCCCAATCGGAGCTGGAACCCATGATGATGCCAACGAGGGGCTTCATCGCGGCATTTTACCACGGGGCCGCAGGTTGCCGGCGCGCGTTGCCAATGCCCGCTCGATCGGCTCCGGATCGACATCGCGCATCAGGCGCCCGATGTACTGGTACTGGCGGGCGATCGCCGGCCCACGCAGGCGCCGTGCCTCCTGGATCGCGGCCAGCAGCTCCTCGGGCAGCGTCAAGGCCGCAAGCTCCGCCTCGCGCAGCGCCACCAGGCGCACCCCCAGTTTCTGCAGGCCTTCGGCCGCACGTTTGCGCGCCGAGCGGCTCGGCCGTTCCTCGTGCTCATCATCGGCAAATTCATCACTGACCATGGGTAATCCGGCCGTCCTGCACAGTAGCGCGCTACAATTCTGCCATGTCACAGCAAGTGGATGCGACGCGAATTCCCGAACTCCAGCAGGTGGTCAGCGATGCGCTGGCGCAGGCGCGCGCGGCCGGTGCCACGCAGGCCGATGCCGATGCCAGCGTGCAGAAGGGCCTCTCGGTCACGGTGCGCCTCGGCAATGTCGACACGATCGAGTACCACCGCGACCGCGGCATGGCGGTCACGGTCTATTTCGGGCAGCGCAAGGGTTCGGCGAGCACCGCCGACCTGCGTCCTGCGGCCGTGGCCAGCACGGTGGCCAAGGCCTGTGCGATTGCCCGCCATACCGCCAGCGATGATTGCGCCGGGCTCGCCGATGCAGCTGACATGGCGCGCGAGATCCGCGATCTCGATCTCGATCATCCCTGGGGCCTGGAGCCCGAACAGGCGGTGACCATCGCGCGCGACTGCGAGGCCGCGGGCCTGGCGGTCGACACGCGCCTCGGCAATTCCGAAGGCGCTTCGCTCAGCACCCATCGCGGCGTGCGCGTATACGCTAACACCCACGGCTTCCTGGCCGGCTTTCCCAGCACCAGCCACTCGCTCAGCTGCGCGCTGATCGCCCAGCACGGCCAGGACATGCAGCGCGAGCATTGGTACTCGGTGGTGCGCGATGCCACGCAACTGGAGTCGGGCACCAGCATCGGTCAGCGCGCCGCGCAGCGCGCACTCGCACGGCTGGGCGCGCGGCGCTTAAGCACGCGTCGTGCGCCGGTGCTGTTCGCGCCCGAGATGGCGCGCGGACTGTATGCGCATTTCATCGGCGCGATCCGCGGCGCCAGCCAGTACCGACGCGCTTCGTTCCTGCTCGATAGCGCCGGCCAGCAGCTGTTCCCGGACTTCGTGCAGATGCAGGAGCGTCCGCACCTGCCGGGCGCGCTGGCCAGCAGCCCCTACGATTCCGAGGGTGTGGTGACGCGCGATCGCGAACTGGTGCGCGCCGGTGTGCTCGATGGCTACGTGCTTGGCAGCTATTCGGCCCGCAAGCTTGGGCTCAAGAGCACCGGCAATGCCGGCGGCGTGCACAACTTGATCGTCACCGCCCCCGGCGCCACCGGCACGCTCGAAGAACTCATGGCCAAGATGGGCAGCGGCCTGTACGTGACCGAACTGATGGGGCAGGGCGTGAACGGCGTCACCGGCGATTACTCGCGCGGCGCCGCCGGCTTCTGGATCGAGAACGGGAAGCAGGCGTATCCGGTGCACGAGATCACGATTGCGGGGAATCTGCGCGATGTGTACCGCGGGGTGTTGGCGATGGGGTCGGATGTGGATATACAGGGCGCGGTGCGGTGTGGGTCGTTGTTGGTTGATGCGATGACTATCGCTGGCGAGTAGGCGCGGCGCGCAGTACTCTTGACCCGCAACACCCAGATCAGGCCGAGTTGACAACCAACGACTCCAGGTCCTGATCCCCAACGGCACCACGCCACGCCCCTTCGAGTTGCGCGCACACTGCCCGAACCGCCGCCGGCGCACTCGACCGACTGTCCCCGTGCACACTGTTCGCGCTGCGTGCGACGGCGAGGATTTCATGCAGCGGTATGCGGCTCGCGTCGCGGCCGGGTATCAGCATTTCCTGTTCGCTGGTCACGAGCAGGCCCGCGGCTTCGAAGGCGTCGGCGAGGCGCGTGACGAGTACGCCGGGTACCTGTAGTTCGGCGGAGAGATCGTTGATGCCCCAGCGTCGGCCGCCTTTCAGGTGACTGTGAGCGACGAGGTACATGATGCCGAGCGCCAGCTGCTCGGTCTCGTCGTTCGATAGCTTTGGTTCGCGCAGACCCACGCGCAGGTAACTGGGGTTCTGCACGTAAAACGATACCTGCGCGCCGATCAGCAGGATCAGCCAGCCGAAGTAGGTCCAGATCAATGCCGCGATGAAGATCGCGAAGCCGGCGTAGACGATGTTGAGACGCGCCGAGTACACCACGAAGGTGGTGAACACCGAACCGATCGTGGTCCAGAGCACACCGGCGGCCACGCCGCCGATGATCGCCGGAAGCGTGCGCACGCGCGTGTTGGGGATCAGCGCATAGACCAGCGCGAACATGCCGCTGACCACCAGCAGCGGCACCATGGCCAGCGCGCCGCGCAAGAGCTGGCTCAGCAGCGGCAGGTCGGAAAGCGTGCGGATGGAGCTGCCGACCTGCGGCATGTGCGCCATGCCGATGAGTGCGGCGACCAGCAGCGGCGCGACGACCAGCAGCGCGAGGTACTCGGCGATGCGCCGCATGAAGCTGCGCGGCAGGTCGACGTGCCAGACAAAATTGAGGCTGTCTTCCACTTTCTTCAGCGTGCCCACGAGTGTCCAGATCAACAGGCCCAGGCCCACCGAGCCGACGATGCCGCCGCGCACGCGATCGGCGAAGTCCATCACCTTCTGCGTGAGTGCGCCTGCCGCGTCGCCCATCGGCCGGAAGAATTCATAGATCAGTGGTTCGAGGTCGCGGTGCGCACCGAAGACTTTCAGGATCGCGAAGCTGAAGGCGACCAGCGGGACGAGTGCCAGGAGCGTCGCGTACACCAGGCCCATCGCGTGCAGGTTCAATTGTCCGCCGAGCAGATCGCGCAGCAGCGCGTACAGGAATTGCCCGAGACGGCGGGCGCGCACCGCTGGCGTTCGGCCCTGCAGTGGGGCGAACAGCCAGCGTTCGATGTAGTTACGCGCCTGCTGCCACACGCGGATGCATCATGGCGTGGACGCGGTCACGGGCCCGGTCAGCCGCGTCAAGGCCTCGCGGTATTTCTCCGCCGTGCGCTGGATGATCTCGGGCGGCAGATTCGGGCCGGGCGCGGTCTTGTTCCAGTCCAGGGTTTCGAGGTAATCGCGCACGTACTGCTTGTCGAAGCTCGGCGGACTCGCGCCCTCGCGCCAGGTGTCGGCCGGCCAGAAGCGGCTCGAGTCGGGGGTCAGTACTTCATCGATCAGGGTCAGCGAGCCTGCCGCATCGAGGCCGAACTCAAACTTGGTGTCGGCGATGATGATGCCGCGCGCGCGTGCATGCGCGGCGGCATGGCGATAGATCGCAATTGCGGTAGTGCGCACGGCGTTCGCGACGTCGCTCCCCAGCAGCTGCTCGACCGCTTCGTAGCTGATGTTCTCATCGTGCTCGCCAGCGGCGGCTTTGGTGGCCGGCGTGAACAGCGGTTCGGGCAGCTGCGAGGCGAGCCGCATCCGGCGTGGCAACGCAATGCCACACACCGCGCCGGTGCTCTGGTAGTCCTTCCAGCCCGAGCCGATCAGGTAACCGCGCACCACGGCCTCGATCGGCAGCGCGCGCAGTTTCTTCACGATGGCGGCACGACCCTGGAGCGATGCGAGCTCGGCCGGATCCTTGATCACCGCAGCCAAGGTGCGCGCGCTGATGTGGTTGCCGACCAGGTACGCCGTTTGTGCGAACCAGAACTCGGAGATCTGCTGCAGCACCTGACCCTTGCCCGGAATCGGATCGGGCAGGATCACATCGAAGGCGCTGAGCCGGTCGGTGGTGACGATCAGCAGGTGATCGTCATCGACCTCATAGATGTCGCGCACCTTGCCGCGATGGAGCAGCTGCAGGCCGCGCAGGTGGGTCTCAAAGACAGTCGGCGGGAGTGTGCTCAAGCTCGGGTACCATAGCGCAAAGCGCCAAGGGCGCGCATCTTGCCGTCCGTCCGGCGGTGGGGTCAAGCAAGGGCAGGCATGAGCTGGAACGGCAAGATCATTGGTGCGGCGATCGGCAGCATATTCGGGCCGGTCGGCGCGGTGCTCGGCGCGATCGTCGGGCATCAGTTCGACACCGGCGCCGCGAACGTGAGCGTGGGCGTGGGCAGTGTGGGCGGCGCGGCGCGCGTGCAGGAGCTGTATTTCCCGGCGCTGTTCCGCGTGATGGGCCACGTGGCCAAGGCCGATGGCCGGGTGTCGGAGCGCGAGATCGCCGCAGCCCGGGCGATGATGGGCGCGCTGCGCCTCGATGGCCAGCAGACCGCGGCGGCGATCAACTACTTCGGCGAGGGCAAGGCGCCGGATTTCGTGGTCGGTGCCGCGCTCGCGCCGCTCCAGCCCCTGTTGCGCTCCTTTCCGCAGCTGGCGCAGTTCTTCGTCGAAGTGCAGTTGCAGGCGGCACTCGCGGGCAACGACCTGGCACCGCTCCCGCGAGCGCGGCTTGCGCATGTCGCGGGGCTGCTCGGCCTCGCCGCCCAGGATTTCGCGCGCCTCGAGGCCATGATGCGCTGGCGCATGGGTGGCGCGGGTGCGAGCCGTGGCAGCAGCAGCAGCGGTGGGGGTGGGGGTGGCGGTGCTTACAACAGTGCCAGCGCGGCCGATGAGGCCGACCGCCTGGCGCAGGCTTACGTGCTGCTCGAGGTGAACAAGAGCGCCAGCGACGAACAAGTGGTCAAGGCCTATCGCCGGCAGATGAGCCGCCATCATCCCGACAAGCTCAAGGCCAATGGCCTGCCCGAGTCGATGCTCGAGCGCGCCAAGGAGCGCACGCAGCAGATCCAGGCCGCCTACGAATTGCTGCGCGCGGTGCGCGGCATGCGCTGAGCGGCGCTGCTACAATTCCCGCCATGGCAGCACCCTGGATCGCCCCCTCGATACTCTCGGCCGACTTCGCGCGCCTGGGCGCCGAGGTCGATGCGGTGCTGGCCGCCGGCGCCGACATCGTGCACTTCGACGTGATGGACAATCACTACGTGCCCAACCTCACCATCGGCCCGCTGGTGTGCGAGGCGCTGCGCAAGCATGGCATGAAGGCGCCAATCGATGTGCACCTGATGGTGCGCCCGGTCGACCGGCTGGTACCTGATTTCGCGAAGGCGGGGGCGACCTACATCAGCTTCCATCCCGAAGCCAGCGATCACATCGATCGCACCATCAGCCTGATCCGCGAGCTCGGCTGCAAGCCGGGCCTGGTTTTCAACCCGGCAACGCCGCTCGATTACCTCGATTACACGCTCGACAAACTAGACCTGGTGTTGCTGATGTCGGTGAACCCCGGCTTCGGCGGCCAGGCTTTCATCCCCGGCGCATTGCCCAAGATCGCCGAGGTGCGCCGCCGTGTGGCGCAGAGCGGCCGGGAAGTGCGGGTGGAAGTGGATGGCGGCATCAAGGCCGACAACATCGGCGCCGCGGCGCGCGCCGGCGCCGATACCTTCGTGGCCGGCTCGGCGATCTTCGGATCCAGTGATTACGCCGCGACGATCACGGCGATGCGCAGCGCGATCGCCGCGGCCACGCCGGCCGCGGCGGGCACAGTCAAAGTCTAGACTTCGTCGTCCTCGTCATCATCGTCGCCATCGTCGATGACGGGCGCCGGACGGACCGGTGCACTGGTGCCGGCCTTGGCCGGAATGGTCACCGGGCGAGTCTTCATCTTCGGGCGCGCATTGAACACCACGATCGTCTTGCCGGTGGCGCGCAGGAGCCCCTGTTCCTCGAGCACCTTGAGCACACGGCCCGCCATTTCGCGCGAGCAGCCGATCAGGCGTGAGAGTTCCTGGCGCGAGACCTTAATCTGCATGCCCTCGGGATGCGTCATCGCATCGGGCTCGCCGCACAGGTCCATGATCGCGTGCGCGACACGGCCGGTGACATCGACGAAAGCGAGATCGCCCAGCTTGCGGTTGGTGCGATCGAGGCGCGTGGCCAGCTGTGTAGCCAGCTCGAAGATCAGTCCGGGCGACTCGGTGGCCACCTGGCGGAAGCGCGGATAGGTCATTTCGGCGAGTTCGCAGGCACTGCGCGTGCGCACCCAGGCGCTGCGCGTGGGCTGTTCGTAGAACAGTCCCATCTCACCGAAGAACTGGCCCTTGTTGAGGTAGGCCAGCACCATCTCGTTGCCTTCTTCATCCTCGATCATGACTTCGACCGAGCCACTGATCACGTAATACAGGACATCCGGCAAATCGCCGGCGTGGATCAGCACGGTTTTCGACGGAACGGTGCGTACCCGGCAGTAACTCAAGAAGCGGTTGATTGCCGGAATGTCGCTCAAGGGTCTGACATTCTCTTCCATAGCGCGGCTGCTTTGTTGCTGTGGCATGTTGCTCATCCCTAGCTTTTTATACATAAGTCGCGCTGGCTGCAAGACCTTTTATCATTTGCTTACAGCCAGTAAGCGGTTCGGGTCATCAGCTTCGAAGTCAGTTTCATGGCCGCGCGCACGGGCAACGGCAGTTCAACGGCGCCTGCGGCTTTTGCTGCTGCGGCATGTCCGGCCTCTTCACGTTGCATGGTTTCGACGATGCGCCGCGAGCGCGCATCGTCCTTCGGCAAGCTCTGCAGGTGTTCTTCGAGATGGCCTTCGACCTGATGTTCGGTTTCGGTGACGAAACCCAGGCTCAGTCGATCATTGATCGCTGCGGCCGCGGCACCGATCGCGAACGAGCCTGCATACCAGAGCGGATTGAGCAGGCTGCGGTGCGAGCGCAGTTCATTCAGGCGCTGTTCGCACCAGGCAAGATGATCGCCCTCCTCGGCAGCAGCCTGCAGCAGGAACTCGCGCGTGGCAGCGTTGCGCGCCAGCAGGGCTTGTCCGTGATAGAGCGCCTGGGCAGCAATCTCGCCGGCGTGATTGACCCGCATCAGGCCGGCGGCGTGCCGTCGGCCGGCCTCGTCCAGCGGGGCCTCGGGGGGCAGGCCGGGTACCCTCCGGCCCAGGGGGGCGGGAGCGAACACCGCCCGCAGACCGTTATCCACAGCTTGCAGCAGGAGGTCCAGGGAGGGGGCGGGTGCCATGCCTCATTATATGTCCGTCCCGGGGGGTCTGGCGCCTGTCTGGCGGCCCGGTAGACCCCTGACTAAAGGGAGTTTTGCAAAGCCGGGGGCCCTTGAGTACACTTTCGCGCCTTTTTCCCCGGGACGCTTTTGGCCCGCTGGCTGCCTGTTCCTCAAAGGCTCCCGGCTGGGGCAGGCGACCGCTACTGGTTCAGGTTGGAGTTTCAAGCATCATGAAGACGGTATTCGCCAAAGCGGCGACAGTACGCGGCGACTGGTTCGTGGTCGATGCGAGCGGTAAGACGCTCGGTCGTCTGGCCACGCAGATCGCGCATCGCCTCAAGGGCAAGCACAAGGTTGACTACAGCCCGCACGTGAACATGGGCGATCACATTGTCGTGCTGCACGCCGAAAAGATCGCGGTCACCGGCAACAAGCTGGCTGACAAGATGTACCACCAGCACACCGGGTACCTCGGCAACCTCAAGAGCATCGCGCTCGGCAAGTTGCTCAAGGAACACCCGGAGCGCGCACTGCAGTTCGCGATCAAGGGCATGCTGCCGAAGAACACACTGGGCCGGAACATGTTCCGCAAGCTCCACGTGTTCGCCGGCGACAAGCACCCGCACAGCGCCCAGCAGCCCAAACCCCTCGCTCTGTAAAAGTATCAGGACAGCTAAGATGGCAGCATCAATGAATTACGGCACGGGCCGGCGCAAGTCTTCGACGGCGCGCGTGCACCTGCAGAATGGCACCGGCAAGATCACGGTCAACGAGCGCCCGCTCGATGAGTTCTTCGGCCGCGAAACCGGCCGCATGATCGTGCGTCAGCCGCTCGAGCTGGTGCAGCTCACCGGCAAGTTCGACATCCACGTGCAGGTCGCGGGCGGTGGCATCACCGGCCAGGCCGGCGCGATCCGCCACGGCATCGCCCGCGCGCTGATCAAATACGATGAGACGCTGCGCCAGCCGCTGCGCAAAGCCGGGTTCGTGACCCGCGATGCGCGCGAAGTGGAACGCAAGAAGGTCGGACGGCGCAAAGCCCGTCGCGGCCCGCAGTACTCGAAGCGTTAATCTGCCCGGGGGCGGAATCACCGCATGGTGGTTCCGCCCGATCGGGGCTCTGCCGAATCGGGTGGGGGATCGTCTAGTGGTAGGACCGCGGACTCTGACTCCGCTAACCTAGGTTCGAATCCTAGTCCCCCAGCCAACTTCCTCCCGTCACCGCGCCGGCGCCCTCACGCGCAAGCGCCGCCAGATCCTAGACCGTACGCACGCCTTCGTCGGTACCTACGATCAGCACATCGGCTGGCCGCGCCGCAAACAACCCCACCGTCACCACTCCCGCAAGCTGGTTGATCGCGTTCTCCAGCACACGCGGCTCGGTGATCGCCAGATCGTGTACATCGAGTATGTGGTTGCCGTTGTCGGTGACGGTGCCATGGCGCCAGGCCGCGCGGCCGCCGAGCCTGGCGAGTTCGCGGCTCACGTAGGCGCGTGCCATCGGGATCACTTCGACCGGTAGCGGGAAGCGGCCGAGCACGTTGACCAGCTTGGAGTCATCGACGATGCAGATGAAGCGCCTGGCGGCGGCCGCGAGGATCTTCTCGCGCGTTAACGCGGCGCCACCGCCCTTGATCAGCTCGCGGCTGGGGTTAGCCTCGTCGGCGCCATCGATGTAGACATCCAGGTCATCGACCTCATTCAGGTCGAGCACAGGTATTCCGAGTGTTCGCAGACGGGTGCTGGAGGCTTCGGAACTGGAGACCGCTCCTCGCACACTGTTCTTCCAGGGACCCAAGATATCGATCAATGCATTGACCGTCGAGCCGGTGCCGACGCCGAGTACGCTGCCCGACTCGATGAACCTGAGCGCCGCCTCGGCGGCCCGCAGTTTTTTCTCTTGCGCTGAAAGTGCCATGTTTTCCAGCCTTTCTAAACGACTGTGCCCGCTTACGCGGGCACAGTCTCAGCTTTGAATCAGGCGAGCTGGAATTGCTTCCGGTCCGCCGCGAAGTAAAGGCCTTACTTCTTTTTCGCAGCTTTCTTCTTGGCCTTCTTCTTTGCTTTAGCCATGAGAGATCTCCATATCAGGTTAGTCCGGGGTCCGAGTATATACACGAGACATAAAAAAACAAGCGAGCATGTCGGAGAGCGGGTGATGTGAACTCATTCACACTCACTCGAGAGTGAGGATGAACTGCCAGTGAACCTCACTCACCGGCGTCACCGAGAGGCGATTGCCGCGACGTAGCAGCAGCATGCCGAGCAGTTTGCCCTCTTCATGTGCGCGCAGTTCATCGAGCGTGATGATGCGCTTGAGGCGACGCTGCAGCCGTACATCGATCGCGACCCAGCGCGGTGCAGCCGGATCGCTCGTGGCATCGAAATGCGCATTGCGCCGCTCGAACTGACTTGGATCAGCGTAGGCGGCACGCACTACCGAGGCGATGCCAGCGACGCCTGGCTGTGCGCAGCTCGAGTGATAGATGAAGGCCTGATCCGTGCGCTTGACCTCATCGCGCAGGTAGTTGCGGGCCTGGTAGTTGCGCACGCCATCCCAGGGCGCAGTGCGGCGCGGGCGTTTCGCCAGGTGATCGATGCCAAATACCTCGGGTTCGGTCTTGAGCAGCCAGTAACCCATCGGCACTTACTCCCGGCGGGCGTGGCGCAGCCCGAGTTCGGTGATCACGGCATCGAGCGGTACGTCGTGCGCAGCGGCCTCGATGTGCTCCAGTCGCTGGCACTCGAAGGCTACGCCCACCAGCAGTGGCCGCGGCCAGAAGGGCACCGGGGGCGCGCTCGCCGCCGTGCTCGCGTGCGCCGCCCGCAGCCGCTCTGGCGTACGCGCGCCCAGCATCCGGTCGTAATAGCCGGCGCCATTGCCGATGCGGTAGCCCGCGGCGTCAAAGCCCACCATCGGAATCACCACGAGGTCAAGCTGACGGATATCCAGTATCGGCGTGCCCTTGGGCTCGGCGATGCCCATGCGGTTGCGCGGCATGGGTCGGCCGCAATCGCGCCGGAATTCCATGGTGTATTGGTAGAAGTTCGAGATGGTAGGCAGGTACAGCCGGCAGCCGCGGCGCAGCGCCAGTGCGCGCAGGCCCGTGCTCGGTACCTCGCTGCCGAAATGGGAGTACATGCCGACCGCGGCGCCGCGGCGCAGCTGCGGCAGACGCGCCACCGCCGCCTCGATGCGCCGTGTGAGCACCAGGCGCCGCCACAGCGGTATGGCATTGCGACGCGCACGCAGCGCGCGCCGCAACTGGCGGCGCGCCTGGCGTTGCGCATTGCTGATGTCAGTTACGGTGCGGCTGGCAGGAATAAGGCGTCACCCGTAGATGCCGATGCAGACCGTCGCTCTCGAACCAGAGCAACAGGTGGGACGTCCTGCAGCAGGTAAGGCTTTCTGCCCGGGGCAGACCTGCACAATGCTGCCAACTAGGAAAAATCCCGAGGGTGTTTCAATTAGGGTCGAGAAGTAACCCGGCCCGCTGTCGAACACCACAGGCGACGCGGGAGTCACTCTACACTAAAGATCGAGCTGCTGTCCCTTCTGCAGGGCGGTTTCCACGCGTTCGCGCAACTGGCGCACACGCGTGCCGGTCTCTGATAGTGAAGCGTGATCCCGATCACGCAGGCGCAGCAGTTCATTGGCAATATTGAGGGCCGCCATCACCGCGATGCGATCGGCGCCGGTCACCTTGCCGGTATCGCGGATCTCCTTCATGCGGGTGTTGAGGAACGCGGCGCTGTCGATCAGGTCGCTGCGTTCATCGCTCGGGCAGGCGACGAAATAGTCCTTGTCGAGGATGCGCACGCTCACGCGGGTGGCGTCGCTGTCAGCCGCGGATTTCACGCGCTGCGTTCCATGGCCTTGAGGCGCCCGATCATCGCTTCGACGCGC
This sequence comes from Gammaproteobacteria bacterium, assembly GCA_025350055.1. Classification (GTDB taxonomy): domain Bacteria; phylum Pseudomonadota; class Gammaproteobacteria; order Steroidobacterales; family Steroidobacteraceae; genus FEN-1191. Next base: position 57,515 of record JANXYK010000001.1, read on the forward strand.
GCGCGCACCTGTTCGCTGCGGTTCATCACCGTGGTTTTCTCCGCCGCCAGCGTGTCCTGGCGGGCGCGCAGCGCACGATTTTCGTCCTTGAGGCGCAGCAGGGTGGTGACCAGTTCGTCGACGCGTTTTTCCAGGCGCTTGAGTTCCGCGTCGACCGAAGCGCTGCGATTGCTCTCATTCATGCGAAAACTATAGTTCCGCGCGCGCGGCGCGGTCAATCGAAATACGCAGGTAGCTGCACGTGGGCGCCGCTGGAAGTTGCGCCCGACCAGTCCCGGGCCCTACCATCCAGCCGCAATGGCCCATGTTCCGGACCTGCAGTGCACCGCCACCACAACTACCTCGACATCCAGCGCCATTTGTCAGAATCCCGCGCACTGACCGACGCTGCGGAGGCGCACGGCACCTTGAGCGGTGCCCTGTGTGCTTGCGCCGGCTACCGGCTGGGTGACTGGCTGGCGGAAATCCTCCCTGAGGATGCCCTCGGCGGCGCGACTGACGAACTGCTGCTGGCCGTGTTTGAAAGTACGCAGGCGGCGCTGACTGGCACGCAGATGCAGTTCGAACTGCTGCTCCCCGACGATTCCCTGCCGCTGGCACGGCGTACCGAGGCCCTGGGCCTGTGGTGCAACGGTTTTGTCTATGGCCTCGGCATGAACGGCGCCGATGATCCGGAGAAACTGCCCGGTGATGCCGGTGAAATCGTGCGCGACCTGAGCCAGATCATGCGCGCCGGCGTCGATGAGGGCGATGGGCTCGAGGCCAACGAGAGTGCGCTCACCGAGCTGATCGAATTCGTGCGCGTCGGCGTACAGGTGGTCTTCGAGTACTTGAGCGAGCTGCGCGCGCCGGCCACGGTGCCGGCGGGCGCCAGCATTCCCGGCGAGCTGCCGCAGCAACCCCCAGGCCGATTACATTGAAGCGGAACCCCAAACGATGAAGAAGCCGATGGACGAGGAATTCGCCCGCCGCCGCCGCCAGCTGATGCGCATCATGGGTCGTGATGCCATCGCCATCCTGCCGGCGGCACCCATGCGCACGCGCAACAACGACGTGCACTATGGCTACCGGCAGGACAGCGATTTCCACTACCTGAGCGGTTTCCCCGAGCCCGAGGCGGTGGTGGCGCTGATTCCAGGCCGTCCGCAGGGCGAATACGTGATGTTCGTGCGCGAGCGCAATGCCGAGCGCGAGATCTGGGACGGCAAGCGCGCCGGCCCCGAGGGTGCGCGCCGCCAATACGCTGCCGACGATGCCTTCCCGATCACCGATATCGACGAGATCCTGCCCGGGCTCATCGAGAGCCGTACGCGCGTGTATCACACCATGGGCGTGTACCACGACTTCGACCAGCGCATCGTCAGCTGGGTGAACACGCTGCGTGCGCAGGCGCGCTCCGGTGCGCATCCGCCGCAGGAGTTTGTGTCGCTCGACCACGTGCTGCACGACATGCGTCTCTACAAGAGCCGGCGCGAGCTGGCGCTGATGCGCCGCTCGGGCCAGATCGCCGCGGGTGCGCACGTGCGTGCGATGAAATTCTGCCGCCCGGGGCGGGGCGAGCACGAGGTGATGGCCGAGATCGTGCACGAGTTCGGGCGCCACGCGGCCGACACCTCGTATTACCCGATCGTCGGCGGCGGCGCCAATTCCTGCGTGCTGCACTACAACGACAACAACCAGCCGCTCAAGGCAGGCGACCTGCTATTGATCGACGCCGGCTGCGAGCACGAGTACTACGCCTCGGACATCACCCGCACCTTTCCGGTCAGCGGTCGCTTTACGCCCGAGCAGCGCGCGGTCTACAACGTGGTGCTGGCGGCGCAGCATGCGGCCTTCGCTAAGGTGAAGCCTGGCAATCACTGGGACGAGCCACACAATGCGGCGGTGCGCGCGATCACCCAGGGGCTGGTGCGCATTGGCCTGCTCAAGGGTCCGCTGAACAGCCTGATACGCGACGGCGCCTACAAGCGCTTCTTCATGCACCGCACCGGTCATTGGCTGGGCATCGACGTGCACGATGTCGGTGACTACAAGGTGGGCGATGAGTGGCGCATCTTCGAGCCGGGCATGGTGCTCACCGTGGAGCCGGGCATCTACATTCCCGCCGGCAGCAAGGGTGTGCCCAAGGCCTTCTGGAACATCGGCATCCGCATCGAAGATGACGTGGCGGTCACCCGCAATGGCTGTGAAGTGCTAACCGATGGCGTGCCCACCGATGCCGACGCAATCGAGAAGCTGATGGCGGCTGCATGAGCCCTGCCGCGCCGACCCGCGTGGATGTCGCGATCGTCGGCGGCGGCATGGTGGGTGCAACCGTGGCGCTCGCGCTCGCGGGCACGCAGCTGCGGGTCGCGTTGGTCGAAGCCGTACGCTTCGATGCCGCGGAGCAGAGCAGCTTCGATGATCGCACCACGGCGCTGGGCAACGGCAGCCGGCGCATCCTCGAGACCCTGGGTGCGTGGCCTTTGATGGCGGCGCATGCCAGTCGCGTGAGTGAAATCCAGGTGTCCGAAGCGGGACGCTATGGCGGTGCGCGCCTGCGTGCCGCCGAACAGGGGCTGGAAGCGCTGGGTTACCTGGTTTCGAACCGCCACATTGGCGCGGCGCTGTGGCAGCGGCTGTCGCAGCAGCCGGGATTGCAGTTGCGGGTGCCGGCGCGCGTGCACGAGGCGCAGTTCGAGGCCGATTGCGTGCGCCTGCAGCTGGCGTCTGCTGCGCAGGAATGCGTCGAGGCGCGCGTGGTGATCGCCGCTGATGGCGCGCAGTCGCTGCTGGCTCGCACCGCGGGCATCGCCAACGCGGTCGAGGACTACCAACAGGTCGCGGTGGTGGTGCAGGTCAGCACCGATCGCGCGGCCAATGGCGTGGCGCACGAGCGCTTCACACCCAGCGGGCCGCTGGCCGTGCTGCCGCTGCGCGATGGCCGCCATACCATCGTCTGGACTCTGACACCCGAGCGCGCGCGGGCCGTGCTGGCGCTCGAGGATGCGGCCTTCATCAGCGAGCTGCAGCAGTGTTTCGGCTGGCGCATCGGACGCATCCTCGCGGCCAATGCGCGTGCCTCCTATCCCTTGCGGTTGTCACGCGCAGGCAGCATGCGCGGTCCGCGCCTGGCGCTGGTGGGCAATGCGGCACAGGCACTGCACCCGGTGGCTGGCCAGGGGTTCAACCTGGGATTGCGCGACGCCGCGCTGCTGGCCGAGATACTCGCGGCCGCCGCCGATCCTGGTGATCCGGCGGTGCTTGAAGACTACGAGCGCCGCCGTGCCACCGACCGGCGCGGCATGATCGGTTTCACGGATGGCCTGGTGCAGATGTTCGGCAGCGATCGCGCCGCCGTGGTCGCCGTGCGCAGCCTCGGGTTGCAGCTGTTCGATCTGATGCCTGCTGCCAAGCGCGCGCTGTCGGCGTTGAGCTGGGGTTTCGGCGGCGATACGCCGCGCCTGATGCGCGGCCTGCGCCTGAACCCGCGCCAGGGCAATGGTGAGCGGCCGTGAGCGCCGATTTCGATGTCGTGGTCATCGGTGCGGGTCCGGTGGGCGCCACCACCGCGAGCCTGCTGGCGCGTCATAGTGGCATTGCGCCCGAACGCATTGCGTTGCTGGCGCCCGAGCTTGCGACACTCACAGCCAATGCCGCGCGCGATTCCACTGCGCGTAACGCAACTACGCGCGGCGCAACTGCGCATGGCGCGGCCGCACCCGAGCTGCGCGTTTCCGCACTCTCGCGCGCCAGCGAGCAGATCCTCGGCGCGGCGGGTGCCTGGGAACGCCTCGATTACGCGCGCCTGTGCGCCTATGAGCGCATGCGCGTCTGGCATGCCTCGACGCCCGCGGACGGGCCTGAGGTGCTGTGCTTCGATGCCGCCGAACTCGCGGAGCCCAACCTCGGGCACATCGCGGAGAATCGTGCACTCGCGCTGGCGGCATGGGCCGCGCTGCAGGAAGCCGGCGGCCAGCTGATCTCCGATCGCGCCACCGGCATGCACAGCGATGAGGATGGCGTGCAGCTGCAATGCGGGAGCACAACGCTGCGCGCGCGCCTGGTGGTGGGCGCGGATGGCGCGCATTCACAGGTGCGCGAATGGCTGGGTATTGGCATGAACAGCCATGACTATCGGCAGAGCGCCATCGTCGCCAACATCGCTACTGCGAAACCGCACCAGCATACGGCCTGGCAGCGTTTCCTGGCCAGCGGCCCGCTGGCGCTGTTGCCGCTGTTCGATGGTGGCTGCTCGATCGTCTGGTCGGCTGACAGCGCGCTGGCCGAAGAACTGATGGCGCTGCCGGCAGCGGATTTCGCTGCGCGGCTCGATGCGGCTTCCGATCATGTGCTGGGCCGCACGCGCCTGTGCAGTGAGCGACTGGCAGTGCCGTTGCAGCGGCGCATGGCACAGCAACTGATCGGCCCGCGCGTGGCGCTGCTGGGCGATGCAGCACATGTCGTGCATCCGCTGGCCGGGCAGGGCGTGAACCTCGGTTTCCTCGACGCCGCGGCGCTCGCCGAGGCACTGGCCGCGGCAGTGCGCGAACGTGAGGATCCGGGTGCCACGCGCGTGCTGCGCGGTTACGAGCAGGCGCGCCTCGCGCACAATGCGCTGATGAGCGTGGCAATGAGCGCCTTCAATGCAGTGTTCTCGCGCGAGTCGGGGGCAGCGGGCTGGTTCGCCGCAAGGCTGCTGGGTCTCGCGGGTGCGCGGGCTGTGACACGGCGCTGGTTCGCGCGTCGTGCGCTGGGGCTCAGTGGTGAACGACCGGCACTGGCGCGCGCGGCGCAACTGCCCAGGAGTGCTGCCTGATGAAACTGCTGCTGTGGCTGATCCTGCTGGTGTTGTGCTGGCCGCTGGCCTTGCTCGCACTGATAATCTGGCCGATAGTCTGGCTGATTTCGCTGCCGCTGCGGGCGGTGGGTATCGCGCTTGAGGGCGTTTTCGCGCTGCTGCGTGCGATCATCATGCTGCCCGCGCGAGTGCTGGGCGGTGGCGGCGCGGCGCGCTGAAGGGCGCGCGCGCCGCAACTACAATCAAGAGGTACAACCATGTTACGCATCGATCGACTGCTGGTTTGCTCCTGGGTACTGCTGCTGGCGGCTGTGGCCGTGCCGCTGCCCGCTTTGGCCTCAGGCAGCAGCGCGGCACCCGGCGGCTCGCAGCCCGCCTACAGCGACGATGAGGTCGTCAAGGCGGCCAACGATTTCTTCAAGAACGGCGCCGCTGATCTCGGCAAGGTGTTGGGCAAGGTACTGAAGGAAAAAGGCCAGCCGGTAGCCATCATCCGTGGCGAAGAAGCCGGCGGCGCGATCGGCGTAGGGCTGCGCTATGGTCATGGCGATCTGATCTACAAGGGCGGCGCGGGTCGCAAGATCTACTGGCAGGGTCCGTCCATCGGCTTCGATGTTGGTGGCAATGCAGTCAAGGTGTTTGCGCTGGTGTATGACCTGCCGACCGCCGAGCGGCTGTTCCGGCGCTTCCCCGGCATAGAGGGCAGCCTCTACTTCGTCGGCGGTTTCGGTGTGAACTACGTGCAGGGCGACAAGACCGTGATTGCACCGGTGCGCTTTGGCGTTGGCTGGCGCCAGGGCATCGCCATCAGCTACATGCATTTCTCGCCGACCAAGCGCATCAATCCGTTCTAAACAGCAGGAGTCCGCATGGATAGCAAAGCCGCCGGCGCCGCGGTAGCGGGGCCACGCGACAACCGGATGCCGTCAGGCATTCCGTTCATCGTTGCCAACGAGTTCGCCGAGCGCTTCTGCTTCTATGGCATCAACGCGATCCTGTCGCTGTACATGGTGCAGTTCCTGCACTACGGCGATGCCAAGGCGACCAGCTGGCAAAGCCTGTTCAAGTTCGGCGCCTATTTCTTCCCGCTGGTGGGCGCGATCGTCTCGGATGTCTTCTGGGGAAAATTCCGCACCATCATCAGCTTCTCGCTGGCCTATGTGCTGGGCTGTTCGATCTTGGCGCTGGGCCCGCCGAGCCCGACCACGCTGGCCCTGGGCCTGGGGTTCATGGCCTTCGGCACCGGCGGCATCAAGCCCTGCGTGTCGACTAATGTGGGCGATCAGTTCACCAGCCGCAACCAGCACCTGATCGAACGTGCGTTCAGCTATTTCTATTTCTCGATCAATGCGGGCTCGTCGATCTCGATCTGGTATTGCCCGGTGCTGCTCAACAAGTATGGTCCGAAGGCGGCGTTTGGGATGCCGGCGGCGATGATGGCGGTGGCGACGATCGTGTTCTGGCTGGGGCGTAAGCGCTTCACGGTGGTGCCGCCGGCAGGCAAGGAGTGGCTGCGCGAGATCGTCTCGCCGGAGGGCCGCCACCTGATGCTGCGGTTGCTGAGCCTGCTGATCTTCATCGCCGGCTTCTGGGCGCTGTGGGAGCAGAGCAATGGGCAGACCTGGACCTTGCAGGCGACCTCCGACCTGATGGACAAGACCCTGTGGCCTGGCTTCCAGATCCTGCCCGCACAGATCCAGGTGGTGAACGGGCCGATGATCCTGCTGATGATCCCGCTGTTCAGCTTTGTCGTGTACCCGGTTGCCGGCCGCTTGGTCACTGTCACGCCACTGCGCAAGATGTGCGCCGGCATGTTCCTCTCGGCGTTGTCATTCCTGGTCATCGCCGGCATCGAGAACAAGATCCAGCACGGCATCAGTGTTTCGGTGTGGTGGCAGATCTTCGCCTATGTGGTGCTCTCGGCCTCCGAGGTGCTGCTGTCGATCACCGCGCTCGAGTTCTTCTACAAGCAGGCGCCGCTGCGCATGAAAAGCTTCGTGATGGCGCTGTATCTGTGCGCCATCGCGGTGGGCGACCTGACCACCGCGGTCGTGAACAAGGCCATGGTCAGGGAACTGCCCGGCAGCCAGGCAGTGGCAGGCAGTGAAACCTGGGTGAGCCTGCCGCCGTCGCTCAGTCTCGTCACCGGCCAGAAGATCGATTTCGAGAATACCGGCCTGACAGTGCAGGAAGCGGACGGCAAGACGGCGCCGCTCGCCGGTACTTTCCTGGTGGCCGGGATCCAGGGCAGTCGCGTGCGGCTGATGGATAACGACCATCGCCGCCCGGTAGTGACCACAGGCACGTGGAACAGCCAGACCGCGGTGGTTTCCACCTACCGCCTGGTCGGTCCCGAGTACTTCAACTTCTTTGCCTACATGATGGCGGCGATGGGAGTGATCTTCATCGGTGTCGCCGTGCTGTATCGCGAACGTACCTACGTGCGGGTGGCCGAAGCGCCAGCCGTGTAGTTCGCCGCATCGTGGCTGTCAGCGCGCAGTTCAACGCTTTCGTGCTCGAGCTGCTGGGCGAGGTCACGCCGGTGGTGGCGCGGCGCATGTTCGGTGGCGTGGGCTACTACGCCGACGGCCAGTTCTTTGCGCTCGCCGATGATGACGAGCTGTACTTCCGGGTCGATGAGCGCACGCGTGCCGACTTTGAGCGCGAGGGCATGAAGGCCTTCAGCCCGATGGGCCCGGACAGCAAGTCGATGAGTTATTTTGCCGTGCCGCCACGGTTGTACGACGAGCTTGAGGAGTGGGCGCTGTGGACGCGCCGCGCGATCAGTGTCGCTCGGGCGGCGCCACCGAAGGCGCTGCGGAAGTCTCAGCCGAAGTCTCCGCAGTCGCCGCGCAAGAGCGCACCAGCGCCAGCCCGCGCCGCGGCGCGGCGGAACCCACGGCGCGCACGCTAGTCACCGCACGCTGCAGTTGCGCTTCGCCGGCACTCACCAGATCGATGCCCAGACGGTCGGCCTGCTGCATCAGGCACAGGATCAGATCGCCCAGCTCCAGCGCGGCCGCGTCCGGGCGCCATTGCTGCCGTTCGGCGGTGAAACGGCGCAGCATCGCCTTCACCTCGTCCACGGCGATGGTGGGGGCATTGTTCACAGGCAGTTCCTGAAATCCGTGCTGGTCACAGGCGGGCACGTCCTTGTTGCTGGCCCGCGTGCTGCGGGGTCGACCCTGGTCCCTCTGGGCCGCAGCATTTAGCCTCAAGGACTGTTGCCTTGCAGCGCCACTTGCACAGAATGCGAACTGCGTCGCATGCTTCCCATTCGTGGCACCGACAGCGACGCCGATACCGGCTGTATGGGAACACCAGGCATGACTGCTGACAGCAACGAGCTCATCGAACGCCTCGGACGGCGCAGCATGCGATTGCTGGTGCTGGGCTCGGGCATGTTCTTCATGGTGCTGGTGACCGGATGGACCATGGTGCGCATCATGATCCTGTGGCGCAGCGACCTCGGCGTGCGTGCCACGCTGCTGGGCCTGGCCCTGTTGCTGGTATTCGGCGTGTGGTTGCGCGTGATGAGCCTGAACTGGCAGGCGCTCGGTGATGAGCAAGCGCATGCAATCGAAGAGTCACCGGTGACGCCACCTGATCCGGACGAAGGCACTGGCATCTGGGGCGTGGGCGGGCCAGCGATGCGCGAACCTGGCAGCACCGGCACCTGGCCGCGGCGCGTGATCGACCGGCGCTACGACAACAACGAAGATTAGTACGCGGCGTCGATGCGCTTGGCGAGGAAGGGGCCCAGGTCGAAGTTCATGCCACGCTCGCTGGCTTCCTGCCCCAGGTATTCCGACACGATCATGTACTTGACGATGTCGCGAAAGGTGGGACCCCGATCGCTCATCCAGTCCTCGAGACTGGCATGGGTGCGCCACACGATCGCGCGCGCGCCGGCGGAATCGAGGTTGATGCGGCGGGCGATCACCGCCTCGTAGAGATCATCGCCTGCGAGCGCCGGATTCTGCCTGCGGATGGCGTGATAGGCCGCCAGCGATTCGGAGCACACGCGGCCGGCGAACACTCGTTCCTCGACACGCTTGAGTTTGTCGGCGAGCAGTGCGCGCAGGCGCTGCGTCGGCGATGCAACTTTGTCGGCACTATCCACAGCGGCTCCCGCAATCCATGACTGGATCATAGCAACTGCGCGGCAGCTGGCGACAGCGAGGCACTGCGCGCCGCGAGGGAAAATCGCACGCCTGCGAGCAGCCTCCCGCAACGAAGCAATATGCGGCGCGAGCATTGAACCACCCACGCGCGGCATGGGTACCTACGGCCACCCCAACTCCTGGTGAGCGTGTTGCACGGGCTGTCGCGCGCAACGTCGTTCCAGTCCAAATAGCTGAAATTCCAGGGCTTCGGGCGGCTTGCCATAACGCCGCGGTCGAGCGCTCCCGGCAGCCGGAATTGCCTTGTTTTTGAGAGCCGTGTCTCAGCACTGGGTCAAATCGGGGCAGCGCCGCCCGCGCCCGGCGCCCATAGTAGATTCCATCATGGCTGCAGTTCGCGCCCCGCGATTCTCCAGCGCCGCAATGCTGGCGGCCTTGTTCCTGTGCGCAGGCTCCGCCGGTGCAGCCGAGCGGCTCGGCCCGATGGGCCCACCCAGCGAGCAATTCATGGTCTATGTCTCGCGTTCGATCGGTGGGGCGGGGCGTCCGACGCACACCTACGGATTGAAATACGAGCACACCTCTTCGGCGGCGGTCGACAACAGCTCGCGCTTCGCGGCGCCCTTGCGTCATCGCACGCTCATCGACCTGCAGTTCTCTTACCGCAAGAGTGCGCGCCTGCAACTGGGTTCGCGCACCACCTGGGACATGGGCCTGCGCCATCTCGGGCCGACCTCCGAACTGGTTGACTCGCCGTGGCGACCCGGCGCCATGACCTCGATCATCAAGCCCGAGCTGCAGCTGCCCTGATCCGCCCCCGCGTGTAGACTGCGCCCCTGGCTGCAACCCCTGTTGCAGATCTGGAGCCCGCATCCTGATGGAGCCATCCGCCGAGCCGCCCTACGTCGATCGGCCCGAAGTTGCCGAGACCTATGCCGATCAGGTGCGCCTGATCCATTTCGATGGCCAGACCGTGCGCATCGAGTTTACCGTCACGCGCCCGACGCTCGCTGGCCCCAACCACGCCGCGATCGAGGTGCACCCCTCAGCACGCCTGGTGCTGACGCCACTTGCCGCCGTGACGCTGCAGGAACAGCTCACGCGCCTGATCGCGGCACTCGAGGATGGCGGTGTCATCAAGCGCGTCACGCCTGTGTCCGTGACCCGGCAATAGTCGGCAGGGCACCCAAGTCATGGAACGTCGCAACGAACTGATCAGCGCCACGCTGTTGCTGGCCACGGTGGCCGCACTGTTGCTCGGCACTTTTGCGGTGCTGCGCCCGTTCCTGCCCGCCATTGTCTGGGCGGCGATCGTCGTGGTCGCGACCTGGCCGATCCTGCTGCGTGTGCAGGCCGTCTTCGGTGGGCGCCGCAAGCTGGCGGTGGCGGCCATGAGCAGCGGCCTGTTCGTGGTGGTGCTCGCGCCCGTCACGCTACTGCTGGGCACACTCGTGAACCGTTTCCCGGAACTGCGCGAACTGGGCACGCGCATCCTGGCCGGGCCCTGGCCTGGGCCACCGGCCTGGTTGTCGCGCCTGCCCCTTGGCGCCACGCTCGGTGAACACTGGCGGCGCCTGGCCTCGCAGAGCAGCAGCGAGTGGACCGAGTTCGTGAAGCCCTACATCGGCAAGGTGGCGCTGTGGTTCAGCCAGCACATCGGCACGCTGGGTGGTCTCACGCTCGAGTTCCTGCTGACACTAGTGCTGGTGGTGGTGTTCTACCTGCACGGCGAAGCGCTGGCGCGGCTGGTGAAGCGCGTGGCGCGGCGCATGGGCGGCGCGCGCGGTGAGGAGAGCGTGCAGCTCGCGGTGCAGGCCGCGCGCGCGGTCGCCGCTGGCGTCGTGCTCACGGCGCTGGGTCAGTCGGTGCTGAGCGGTTTCGGTTTGTGGGTGGTGGGCGCACCGGCGGTCGGCATCCTCACCTCGCTGATGTTCATGCTGTGTGTGATGCAGATCGGTCCGCTGCCGGTGCTGATCCCCGCGATCCTGTGGTTGTGCATCGATGGCAGGATCGGCTGGGGCGTGGCTCTCGCGATCTGGGCCGTGGGCATGTCGGTGGGCGACAGCCTGCTGCGACCGTGGTTGATACAACGCGGCGCGCGCTTGCCGTTCATCCTGATCCTGGGCGGCGTGATCGGCGGCTTGCTGGCTTTCGGCGTGGCGGGCATTTTCATCGGGCCGATCCTGCTGGCCGTGATCAAACGGCTGCTCGAACGCTGGGTGGCCGAACATGTCTGAAGATGCTGACCTCGGCGCCGCGCGCGGCGCGGCCCGCACATTGCTGTGGTTCGCGGCGGCGCTGCTGGCTGCGGCCTTTGGCTGGTACGCCTGGGTGGATGCGCCCTTGAGCAACCTGGCCTTGCTGTTGTTTTCCGCGGCCACGGTCTGCGCAGCGGTGACGATCGTTGCTGCGCTGCTGGCGATCGAATCCGGCCTGCCGATGCCTGCAGGCGAGGGCGCGGGGAATGTGGCCGCGGCGCTGGCGCGCAGCATGCGCCTGCGGCGCATCGCACTGCTGTTCCTGGCCGTGGCCTTGGTGCTGATGCTCACTTCGGCGACGCTGACACTGAGCCTGCAAGGGCAGGCGAACGATCAGCAGGACGACATGGCCACCAGCGCCTGATCCGGCGCCTCAGCTACTGGGTCAGCGCGGCGCGATGGCCGCCAGCAGCGCATCGATGTCTTCGGCGCGCATGTCATATGCCGTCACCAGGCGCACCACCGGCAACGGTTGATCCGGTGGCGCCGGCCATTGATAGAACTCGAAGCCCTGGGCGTGCAGCGCGCTGATCATCGTCGCGGGCATCACGGCGAACACCTCGTTGGCCTGTACCGGCTGCTGCAGCGCCAGGCCGCGCTCTTGCAGGCCCGCGGCGAGGCGCGCCGCCAGCGCGTTGGCATTGCGCGCATTGCGCAGCCACAGGTCGTTGTGCAGGCAGGCCACGAGCTGGGCGCTGATGTAGCGCATTTTCGACCACAGGTGGCCGGCGCGTTTGCGACGCAGTTCGAATTCCCGCGCCAGCTCCGGCTTGAAGAAGATCACCGCCTCGGCGGCCAGTGCGCCATTCTTGGTGCCACCGAAGCACAGTACATCGATGCCGCTGCGCCAGCTGCCCTCCGCAGGGGTGCAGCCCAGGTGTGCGATCGCATTGGCGAAGCGTGCGCCATCCACGTGCACCTTGAGCCCCAGTTCGTGCGCGGTCTGCGTTAGCGCCGCCAGCTCCGCGCAGGAATAGACCGTGCCCCACTCAGTGGCCTGCGAAATGCTCAAGCTGGCCGGCAACACGTGGTGCACGCCCATCTCGCGCGCGTGCGCAATCGGCCCCGCCAGTTGTGCCGGCCGCAGCTTGCCATCGCTTGAGGGCAGGCCGATCAGCTTGGCGCCAGCGCTGTAGAACTCTGGCGCACCGCACTCATCGGAATTCACATGCGATTCGGCCTGGCAGTACACGGCGCCGAAGGGCGGCGTGAGCGAGGCCAGCGCCAGTGCGTTGGCGCTGGTGCCGGTGGCCACCGGAAAGATCGCGAGCTCGCACTCGAACACTTCGGCTGCCAGCTTCTGCAGCTTCCCGGTCCACGGGTCATCGCCGTAGGAATGCACGGTGCCGCTGTTGGCCTCGGCGAGCGCCGCCATGATCTCGGGCGCCACCGGCGCGACGTTGTCGCTGGCAAAAGAGCGTCGGGATTGAGACATGCATCCTCCGGGAGTCGCGGCAACTGTTGCGATAATCTAGCCCATACGGCCGGCCCCGATCGGGCCGGCATGGGAGCGCCATTGTACTGGTGGGTCAATCTCTCGCAGTCGCGACGTCACGAGCTCGACGCGGGTTACCTGTGGTCGGTCGCGCCCTCGATGCGCCGCGCCCGTCCGGGGGATATCGTCTTCGTGCATTCCGGCCGGCAGGTGGCGCAGCTCGGCCTGGTCACGGGTGCGCCCTTTGCGGCGCGTCGCAGTGTCGCGGCCGGGCGCCGTGGCGTCCGCCGCAGCAGCGAGGGTCTGCGCCTGCCCGTGCATTTCGAGGAGCTGCTGCAACCGCTGCAGCCCGCAAAGCACCTCGTGGCGCTGAAGAAGGCGCTGCCGGCACGGCTCTCGCCGCTGCGGGCCAGCGGTGATGCCAACCCGGCGGTGTATTTCTGCGCGCTGAGCGAGCCGCTGGCGGCGCTGCTGTGCGAACTGCTCGGCGGCCAGGTCGAGGAGCTGCAACGTGCCGCGCCCGCGCTCGAGAATTCCGAGCGGGCCGACGATGTGGCCGAGCAGGCGCTGCTGGCCAGGCTCGATCTGGATGCCGGCACGCGCAAGCGCCTGCTCAGTGCGCGCCGTGGGCTGGGTGTCTATCGCGAGCATGTGGAGCGCCATGAGCAGTCTTGTCGGCTCACGGGGCTGCTCGACCGGCGTCACCTGCGCGCGCGCCACATCAAGCCCTGGCGTGACTGCAACGATCGCGAAAAACTCGATGGTGCCAACGGCCTGCTGTGCTCGCCGCACATCGACCAGCTGTTCGAGCGCGGCCTGATTTCCTTCACCGATGCCGGCGATCTGCTGGTCGCGCGGCAGCTCAATCCCGCGGTGCTGCAGGCCTGGGGCATCACCATGCCCCGCAATGTCGGGCCGTTCCAGACCGGCCAGTGCAGCTATCTGGAGTGGCATCGGCTGCAGGTCTTCGAACATGGCGAGGGCGGTCGGCGCATCGCCTGAGGCCTCGAGTCTCTATACTGGCGGCCATGGCAACCAGAGCACTGTTTCCCACGCTGGTCTACTCCGCCAGCCTGCAGCCACGCGCTGGCGCGGCGCTGAACCGCCAGTTGCTGCGCGAGTGCGTGCAGCTGCGCCATGACGATCGCGCCGGACGCGACTGGTCGGCGCGCAACTATCCGGGCGGCTACACCTCGTACCAGACGCAGTGCCGGCTGCAGAACATCTCGCCGACCTTTGCACGGCTGGAGCGGCTGCTCGGCGCGCACGTGCGCTGCTACGCCGCGGCGCTCGATTTCGACCTGCGCGGCCGCGCGCTGGTGATGACCGATTGCTGGGCCAACCTCATGCGTCGCCAGGTGGTGCACAGCCTGCACCTGCATCCGCTGGCCAGCATCAGCGGCACCTACTATGTGCGCACGCCGCGCGGCTGCGCCGGGCTGAAGTTCGAGGACCCGCGACTCGAGCGCTTCATGGCCGCACCGCCGCGCAAGGCCAGCGCCCGTGCACGCAGCCGCGCCTGGGTGGTGTACCCGGCGCGGGCCGGTTCACTGCTGTTGTTCGAGAGCTGGCTAAGGCACGAAGTGCCGCCGAATCCCGTGAACGCAGAGCGCGTCAGCGTCAGTTTCAATTACAGTTGGTTTTGATGAGTGCTAACAACCTGTTATTGGCCGTCATCGCGATCGCCAGCCTGCTCGGCCTCTACGCGCAGCCGGCGCTGATCCAGAAGTGCCTGTTCCGTCCGTACTGGCTGCTGCCCAGGCGCCAGTACCTGACGCTGCTGACCAGCGGCTTCGTGCACGCCAATGTGCCGCACCTGCTGTTCAATGCGCTGACGCTGTGGTCTTTCGGCAGTCCGCTCGAGCGGGCCATGGGCACGCCGCAGTACCTGGCGCTGTATTTCGTCTGCCTGTTCGTCAGCGATTGGGGCACCTGGATCAAGCACCATGCCAATCCCGACTACGCCTCGCTCGGCGCCTCGGGCGCGATCCTGGGCGTGCTGTTCGCATCGATCGTGTACTTTCCAACCCAGTCGATATCGTTCATTTTCCTGCCGATCCCGATACCCGGACCGCTGTTCGCGGTCGGCTACCTGGCCTACACCTGGTACGCCTCGCGACAGGCGCGCGGCAACATCAACCACGATGCCCACTTCAGCGGCGCGTTGGCCGGCCTGGCCTTCGTGGCGCTGTTCGATCCCTACGTCTTGAGCCGCGCCGTCGACATGCTGCTGCACTAGCCCTACCAATTGCGGATGAAAGACCTCACCCAGGGTTCGATTCGCACCCACCTGATCACCATGGCCATACCGATCGCCATCGGCATGCTGTTCCAGACGCTGTATTTCCTCATCGACCTGTATTTCGTCGCGCGGCTCGGCAACGCGGCGATTGCCGGTGTCGCCTCGGCTGGAAACCTCAGCTTCCTGGTGCTGGCCTGCACGCAGGTGCTCGGGGTCGGCACCGTGGCGCTCATCTCGCAGTCCGTCGGCCGCAAGGATCAGCCCGCGGCAAACCTGGTGTTCAACCAGTCGTTGAGCCTGGGGCTGTGCTGCGCACTGGCCTGCCTGGTGTTCGGGTATCTGGGCGAGCGCGGTTTTGCCGGAGCCTTCGGGTCCGATGAGGCCACGCGCATCGCGGGCGGCACGTACCTGCGCTGGTACCTGCCGGCATTGGCGCTGCAGTTCACGCTGGTGGCGATGGGCTCGGCACTGCGCGGCACCGGCATCGTCAAGCCGACCATGATGGTGCAGATGCTCTCGGTGCTGCTCAACATCGCGCTCGCGCCGATCCTGATTGGTGGCTGGCTCACCGGGCATCCCCTCGGCGTGGCTGGCGCGGGCCTGGCCAGTTCGATCGCGGTGCTGGTCGGCGTGCTGGTGATGGCGATCTATTTCTACCGCCTCGAGCACTACGTTGCAGTCGATCGTGCGCTGATGCCGCCGCGCTGGCGCAGCTGGCGCCAGATCCTGGCGATCGGTCTGCCCTCGGGCGGCGAGTTCCTGATGATGTTCGTGATCTTCGGCTTCCTGTTCTGGGTGGTGAAGCCCTTCGGCGCGCAGGCGCAGGCCGGTGTTGGTGTGGGTTCGCGCGTGATGCAGGGCATTTTCCTGCCGGCGATGGCCGTGGCCTTCGCCGTGGCGCCAGTGGTCGGACAGAATTTCGGCGCGCAGCATTACGAGCGCGTGCGCGCCGCCTTTCGCAATGCTGCGTTCATGAGCGCGCTGTTGATGGTGCTGGCGATGGTGCTGTGCTTATGGCGTGCCCCGTCGCTGATCAGGTTCTTCACCAGCGACGGGGCGGCGATACAGGTAGGCTCTGACTACCTGCGCTATCTTTCCTGGAATTTCCTCTGCAGCGGTTTCGTGTTCACCTGCTCGGGCACGCTGCAGGGGCTGGGCAACACCTGGCCATCCTTGTGGAGCTCGGCCTCGCGCCTGTTCACCTTCGTGGTGCCGGTGCTGTGGTTGTCAGTACAACCGGATTTCGCGATCACCCACGTGTGGGTGGTGTCGATCATCTCGGTGACGCTGCAGGCGCTGCTGATCGGCGCGTTGCTGCTGCGCAAGCTGATGCAGCTGCCGGTAACCCGCGCCGCCTGAGCGTTGCCGCTATTTCAGCGGCAGCTGATCGATCTTCGCCGCGCAGATGAAGTCGTTGTCCGAGAGCCCATTGACCGCATGCGTGTTGTAGCGCACGCGGCAATAGTTGTAGCCGACTTCGAGATCGGGATGGTGATCCTCGATGTTGGCGATGTGCGCCAGCGCATTCACGAAGCTCATCGTGCGGTAGAAATCGATGAACTTGAATTCGCGCCGGATGCTGCGCGCATCGGTGGCGAGCTGCCACTCGGTGGCGAGCTTGCCCATCTGCGCGCGCGCCGCTTCGCTCGTGAGTGCCGGGATGCCGCCTTCGCAGGGCACGCAGCGCCGGGATGCCAGATCGTTCATGGTGCTTGCTCCTTCAGGTAGGGGTGTTGGCACCGCGCTTCGGATAGCGGCGCGCCACGTACTGCTCGACCAGCTGCTGGAATTCCTCGGCGATGTGCTCGCCCTTGAGCGTCACGGTCTTGGCGCCATCTTCGTACACCGGCGCCACCGGGCGCTCGCCGGTGCCGGGCAGGCTGATGCCGATGTTGGCGTGCTTGCTCTCGCCCGGGCCATTTACCACGCAGCCCATCACCGCGACCGAGAGTTCCTCGACGCCCACGTGACTGCGCCGCCACTCCGGCATGCGCCTCCGCAGGTGTTCCTGGATGCTCTGCGCCAGGGTCTGGAAGAAAGTGCTGGTCGTGCGCCCGCAGCCGGGGCAGGCGGTGACCAGCGGCGCGAAGCTGCGCAGCCGCATGGTCTGCAGCAGCTCCTGCGCCACATACACCTCGCGGCGCCGATCGCCCTCGGGCTCGGGCGTCAGCGAGATGCGGATCGTGTCGCCGATACCTTCCTGCAGCAGGATCGCGAGCGCGGCACTCGAGGCAACGATGCCCTTCGAACCCATGCCCGCTTCCGTGAGCCCGAGGTGCAGCGGCTGGCGCGTGCGGCGCGCGAGTTCGCGGTACACGCTGATCAGATCCTGCACGCCTGAGACCTTGGCCGAGAGCACGATGCGGTTCGCGGGCAGGCCGAGTTCGATGGCGCGCACGGTACTGTCGACGCAGGATCGCACCAGCGCCTCGCGCATCACAGCCGGCGAGGATTGTGGCTCGGGTAACTGGTTGTTGGCATCCATCAGCCGCGCCAGCAGTTCCTGATCGAGGCTCCCCCAGTTCACGCCGATGCGCACCGGCTTGTCATAACGACAGGCGAATTCGATCAGCGTCGCGAACTGCGGATCGCGCTTGCTGCCGCGACCGACATTGCCCGGATTGATGCGGTACTTGGCGAGCGCCGTGGCGCACTCAGGGTGATCGGCCAGCAGCTTGTGGCCGTTGTAGTGGAAATCGCCGATCAGCGGCACGGTGCAGCCGGCCGTGTGCAGGGCATCGCGGATCGGCGCCACTGCGGCGGCGGCCTCATCGCTGTTGACGGTGATGCGCACCAGCTCCGAGCCGGCCTCCGCCAGCTCGCGCACCTGGCGCACCGTGGCCGCGATATCGGCCGTATCGGTGTTGGTCATCGACTGCACCGCGATCGGCGCGCCGCCGCCGACCGCAATGCCGGCGATGTCCACCTGCAGCGTGCTGCCGCGATGCGGATAATGATCCAGAGCTTCCATCGGCCTTAATTGTAGAGGCAGCGGAAGCCTTGCTGTTATGATTCGCGCCTCGTTGAAAGATCTGTCCGAAGAGTTCCGCCGTCACGGCCCTGTGGGCCCACGCGGTGGACGCCGAAGGCGCAATTCCGCCCGGAAACGCTCAGGCACCCGGAACGGCAGATGCAGACGAGCTCTGGAGAGCGGTGGCCGAATGTGGTCATCCACCGAAGGGGTGCGGCGGCAGGCTTTGGCTGGCTGCCCGATCTCTCAGGTACGAAGGACAGAGGGGCGGCCGGTGCCTTGAGCGTCAGGGCAGCGGCCGCCCTTTTTTTATGGCCCGATAGCCGGGCCGGGAGCCGAGCGCTTGGGACTGAAAACGCCGCTGTTTGATCTGCATGTCGCCCTCGGCGGCCATATGGTCGATTTCGGTGGCTGGGATCTGCCAGTGAACTACGGTTCGCAGATCGAGGAACACCAGGCGGTGCGCCGCAGCGCGGGCGTGTTCGATGTCTCGCACATGTGCGTGATCGATCTGGTGGGTGCGCGCGTGCGTGAATTCCTGCGCTACCTGCTCGCCAACGATGTCGCGCGCCTCAGGTTGCCCGGCAAGGCGCTGTATAGCTGCATGCTGCGCGTGGATGCCGGCATCCTCGATGACCTGATCGTCTATTTTCTGGACGACCAGCATTTCCGCCTGGTGGTGAATGCCGGTACACGCGACCAGGACCTGGCCTGGATACGCCAGCAGGCCGTGGCCTTCGAGGTTGCGGTCACCGAGCGCAAGGAACTCGCGATGCTGGCGGTGCAGGGCCCCGAGGCGCGCGCACAGCTCGCGGCGCTGTTGAGCGCAGACGAGGCGGCCGCAGCCCTGCAGCTCGGCGTTTTCAGTGGTGCCGCCATCGGTGGCTCATGCGGCGCGCATTTCATTGCCCGCACCGGCTATACGGGTGAAGACGGCTTCGAGGTCATGCTCGACGCTGCTGCCGCCGCGTCGCTGTGGACGCGGCTCAACGAGCGCGGCGTGCAATCCTGCGGGCTCGGTGCGCGCGATACGTTGCGGCTCGAGGCCGGCATGAATCTCTACGGCAGCGACATGAACGAGAATTTCCACCCGCTCGAATCAGGCCTGACCTGGACAGTGGCCTTCGAGCCGCGTGAGCGCAACTTCATCGGTCGCTCCAAGCTCGATGCGGTGCTTGAGTACGGCAGTGAGCGTGCGCTCACCGGCCTGCTGTTGGATGATCGAGCCATCATGCGCGCGCACCAGCGCGTGCTCACGAGCGCGGGCATTGGGGAGATCACCAGTGGCAGCTTTGCGCCCAGCCTCGGGCGCTCGGTGGCGCTGGCGCGCGTGCCCACCGCAGTCGCTCTGCCAGGCACACAGGTGCAGGTGGAGGTGCGCGGCAAGGCGCTGCCGGCGCGCGTGGTGCGCCCGCCCTTCGTGCGCCACGGCAAAGTGCTCGTGTAAGCACACAGAATTCGCACAGGAGATCGTGACGATGAGCAATGTACCCGCCGACCTGCATTACGCCCGCAGCCACGAATGGTTGCGCGAGCTGCCCGATGGGAGCGTGGAAATCGGCATCAGCGATCATGCCCAGCACGCGCTCGGCGACCTGGTGTTCGTCGAGGCGCCGGCAGTTGGTCGCAAGCTCAAGGCGGGCGAAGCCTGTGCCGTGGTCGAATCGGTCAAGGCGGCATCGGACGTCTACAGCCCCGTGGGCGGCGAAGTGCTGGCGATCAACGATGCGCTGGTGAAGGCACCGGAACTGATCAACCAGGATCCTTACGGTGCGGGCTGGATCTGGCGCCTGCGTCCCGATGGGGCCATTGCTGCCGCCGGATTGCTCGATGCGAACACCTACTCTGCCGTAGCGGAAGCGGGCTGAAGCGCCAGCAGATCTCTCAAGGAGCCGCACATGCCATTCATTCCACACACCGGGCCCGAAGTGCAGCAGATGCTGGCCACGATCGGCGTCAGCGACATCGATGCGCTGTTCGATGAAATACCCGAGACGCTGCGCGTGCGCTCGCTCGAGCGCATCCCGGAAGGCATGAACGAGCAGCAGGTGATGCAGCTGATGCAGGAGCGGGCACGCCAGGATGGCCGGCCGATCAATTTCATCGGTGCTGGCGCCTACGAGCATCACATTCCATCGGCGGTCTGGTCGATCATCACGCGCGGCGAGTTCTACAGCGCCTACACGCCTTACCAGGCGGAGGCCAGCCAGGGCACGCTGCAGTCGATCTATGAATTCCAGTCGATGATCACGGCGCTTACCGGCATGGAAGTGGCCAACGCTTCGATGTACGACGGCGCGACCGCGGTGGCCGAATCCTGCCTGATGGCGGTGCGCGCCAACCGGCGTTCGCAGTCCTCGCGCATCCTGCTCTCGCGCAGCGTGCATCCGCACTATCGCGCAGTGGTGCAGGCGATGACCAGCAACCAGAGCCTGAAGCTGGAAGAACAGGCGATCGTGCGCGAACGCGGCACCACCGATGCGGCCGCGCTCGCGAGCCTTGCTGGCCAGGACCTGACGGCGCTCGTGATCCAGCAGCCGAACTTCTTCGGCCTGCTCGAAGATGTGGATGCGCTGTGCGACTGGGCGCACGCGCAGGGCGCAGTGGTGATCGCGGTGGTGAACCCGACTTCGCTCGCACTGCTCAAGCCGCCGGGCCAGTGGGGCGCGCGCGGCGCGGATATCGTGGTCGGCGATGGCCAGCCGCTCGGGTGCCCGCTGAGTTCCGGCGGACCGTACTTCGGCTTCATGGCCACGCGCCAGGAGTACGTGCGCCAGATGCCAGGCCGCATCGTCGGCCGCACCGTCGATCTCGATGGCCGTCCGGGCTTCACGCTCACGCTGCAGGCGCGCGAGCAGCACATCCGCCGCGGCAAGGCGACTTCGAACATCTGCACCAACCAGGGCCTGCTGATGATGGCGGGCACGATCTACATGGCGATGATGGGCGCCGTCGGGCTCGAGCGTGTGGCTGCGGCCTGCATGGCGCGCACGGCCGAGCTGGTAGCGGCGCTGACACGCCTGCCTGGCGTGCGCCTGGGATTCAACGGTGCGCGCTTCCACGAGGCCGTACTGCAGTTCGATCGTCCGGTGGCTCCGCTGCTCGATGCGCTCGCGGCCGCCGGCATCGAGGGCGGACTCGACCTCGCGCCCTGGTATCCGGAACTCGGGCCGGCGTTGCTGGTCTGTGCCACTGAGATGCGCAGCAGCGCCGACATTGCCACCTACGCGGCGGCCCTGGGCAAGGCGCTCGCCACTGTGAGAGCAGCATGAGCCTCGATCTGTGCGAAGCGCTGATTTACGACTATGGTTGTCCGGGGCGTGGTGCGCACAGTCAGTGGCCGGCCGCCGAGGCCGCGCCGCCGGCGATCCCTGCGGCCCTGAAGCGCAAACAGCGCGCAGCGCTTCCCGAAGTGAGCGAGCTCGATGCGCTGCGCCACTACACGCGCCTCTCGCAGCTGAATTTTTCCATCGACACGCATTTTTATCCGCTCGGCTCCTGCACGATGAAATACAACCCGCGCGCCTGCAATGCCGCGGCGATGCTGCCGGAATTCCTCGGCCGTCATCCGCTGGCCAGCGCGCGCCACAGCCAGGGGTTCCTCTCGTGCATGTACGAGCTGCAGGAGATGCTGCAGGAAGTCACCGGCATGCAGGGCGTGGCGCTCACGCCGATGGCCGGCGCGCACGGCGAATTCGCCGGCGTGGCGATGATCCGCGCCTACCACCGCGCGCGCGGTGATTTGAAGCGCAACGAGATCATCGTGCCGGCCGCGGCGCATGGCACGAATCCGGCCACCGCCACCATGTGCGGTTGCGTGGCGCGCGAAGTGGCCGTGGGTGCCGATGGCGACGTCGATATCCAGGCCCTGCGTGCCGCGGTCGGGCCGCAGACCGCCGGCATCATGTTGACCAATCCCTCGACGCTGGGTGTGTTCGAGCGACGCATCGAAGAGGTCGCGCAGATCGTGCACGATGCCGGTGGCCTGCTGTACTACGACGGCGCCAACCTCAATGCGATCCTCGGCAAGGTGCGGCCGGGCGACATGGGTTTCGATGTGATCCACATGAACCTGCACAAGACCTTCTCGACGCCGCACGGCGGTGGTGGTCCGGGCGCGGGCGCGGTGGGCGTAGGGCCGCGCCTGCTGCCGCTGCTGCCGCAGCCGATCGTCACGCGCACGGTGGAGGAGGGCCAGCCGCACTATCGCTGGCTGGACGCGCACGATCTGCCGCTATCGATCGGCCGGCTGGCGGGTTTCATGGGCAACGCCGGCGTGCTGCTGCGCGCCTACGTGTACATGCGCATGCTGGGCCGCGCCGGCATGAGCCGGGTGGGCGAATTCGCGACGCTGAATTCCAACTACCTGCACAAACGCCTGCAGCAGGCCGGTTTCACGGCCGCCTATCCGCAGCGTCGCGCCAGCCACGAGTTCATCCTGACCTTGAAGCCGCAGCTGCAGGAGCTGGGCGTGAGCGCCATGGATGTGGCCAAGCGGCTGCTCGATTTTGGATTCCACGCGCCAACTACTTATTTTCCGCAGCTGGTGCCAGAATGCCTGCTGATCGAGCCGACCGAGACCGAGAGCAAAGAGACCCTGGATGCCTTCGTCGCAGCCATGAGCGAAGTATTGCGCGAAGCGGCCAGCACGCCTGAAGTCCTGCGCACGGCGCCGCATCGCATGCCGGTGCGCCGCCTCGATGATGTGCGCGCGGCCCGCGAGCTCGACCTGGCGCATCGCCCCGCGGTCCTGGGCTAGTACCATGCAAATCGCCCGCGACAAGCCGCGCGGCTTCACGCGCCTGTTCAAAGCCTTTGGCGCCAGCTGGAAGGGATTGCAGGGTGCATTCCGCGAAGAAGCCGCGTTCCGCCAGGAACTGGGCTTCGCTGCAATCGCCGTGCCATTGGGCCTGTGGCTGGGGCACAGCGGCATCGAGCGCGCGCTGCTGGTCGCGCCGGTATTTCTGGTGCTGATCGTCGAGTTGCTCAACAGCGCCATCGAGGCCACGGTCGATCGCATCGGTCTCGAGCGTCATGTGTTGGCGGGGCTCGCTAAGGATATCGGCTCAGCGGCAGTGCTCATGTCTTTCGTGCTGCTCACCTGCGTGTGGGCGCTGGTGTTGCTGGGTCGTTGAGAGGTTTGCATGACGGCATTGATCTGCGGTTCGCTGGCCTATGACACGGTGATGGTCTTCGAAGGCCGCTTTCGCGAGCACATCCTGGCCGATCGGCTGCACATGCTGAACGTGTCTTTCCTCGCGCCGCAGATGCGGCGCAATTTCGGCGGCTGCGCCGGCAACATCGCCTATAACCTGAAACTGCTGGGTGGCGATGGGCTGATCATGGCAACCGTGGGCCACGACTTCGCGCCTTACGAGCGCTGGTTGCAGCAGTACGGCATAGCGCTGCACGGCGTGCGGCGCATCGAGGCGGAATTCACCGCGCAGGCGTACATCACCACCGATCTCGACGACAACCAGATCACGGCCTTTCATCCCGGCGCGATGAACCACGCGCACCTGAATCGCGTCAGCGATGTGACGGGCATCAAGCTCGGCGTGGTGGCGCCCGATGGCCGCCAGGCGATGATCGAGCATGCTGCGCAGTTCAGCGCCGCCGGCATTCCCTTCCTGTTCGATCCCGGCCAGGGCCTGCCGATGTTCGATGGCGAGGCGCTGCGCGCCTTCATCGCGCAGGCGACCTGGGTGGCAGTGAATGACTACGAGGCCAGCCTGCTGGCCGAGCGCACCGGCTGGTCGCACGAGGAGATTGCCAGTCGCGTCGAGGCGCTGATCATCACCCGCGGTGGCGATGGCTCCTGGATCTACGCCGCGGGGGCGCGTCACGACATTCCGCCTGCGAAGCCGGCACGCATCGCTGATCCGACCGGATGCGGTGATGCCTACCGCGCCGGTCTCCTGTTCGGTCTGCAGAGCAAACGTGACTGGCCAGCCACAGGGCGCATCGCCTCACTGGCCGGCGCCATCAAGATCGAGAAGCACGGCACGCAGCAGCACAGCTACGACTGGGCCGGCTTCGCCGCGCGCTTTCACGACAATTTCGGACACGCACCATGAACACCAGCCGATTCCCGTCCCTGTGCGCGTTGGCGCTGGCTGCGCTGTGGAGCGGACTCGCACTCGAGGCTGCCGCCGCAGGCAACAAGGCTGCCGGCAACGGCAAGTCGCCGGCCGCAATCGCAGCTGTCGCTGCCGCAGCGCCTGCCGAACCGGCGCCGCCGGCCGACTGGGCGCGCACGCTCGAGCGCATCGCCAGCAGCGTGGTCACGATCGAGATCGACCAGACGCGCTCCTTCGACACCGAGCGCAACACCAGTGCGCAGGCCACCGGCTTCGTGGTAGATGCGCAGCGCGGCTTGATCCTCACCAATCGCCATGTGGTCACGCCGGGGCCGGTCACGGCTGAAGCCACCTTCCTCAATCGCGAGGAAGTACAGCTCTATCCCGTGTATCGCGATCCGGTGCACGACTTCGGCCTGTATCGCTACGACCCGGCCAAGCTGCGCTTCATCAAGCCGCAGGCGCTGCCGCTGGCGCCCGAGGCGGCGCAGGTGGGGCGCGAGATTCGCGTGGTCGGCAACAACGCGGGCGAACAGCTCTCGATCCTCGCCGGCACGCTGGCGCGACTCGATCGCGAAGCGCCGGAATATGGCATTGGGCGCTACAACGACTTCAACACCTTCTACATCCAGGCGGCGTCCGGCACTTCGGGCGGGTCCTCCGGTTCGCCGGTGATCGATGTGCAGGGGCGGGTGGTGGCGCTGAACGCGGGTGGCGCGAGCGGCGCAGCCTCGAGCTTTTATCTGCCGCTGGGGCGCGTGCAGCGCGCGCTGCGCTTGATCCAGCAGGGTCTGCCGGTAGCACGCGGCACGCTCGAGACCGAGTTCCGTTATCGACCCTACGATGAACTGCGGCGCCTGGGGCTGCACACTGAAACCGAGGCGGCCGCGCGCGCGGCCAAGCCCGACAACACCGGCATGCTGGTGGTGGAGAACGTGCAGCCCGGTTCCGCGAGCGATGCACAGCTTTCCCCGGGCGACATCCTGGTGCGCCTCAACGGCGTGGCGCTCACCGGCTTCGAGCCGCTCGAGACCGTGCTCGATGAATCGGTGGGCAAGAGCGTGACGCTGGAGCTCGAGCGCGGCGGCCAACCCTACAGCGCGCACCTGCAGGTGGAAGACCTGCATGCGATCACGCCAGCGAGTTACCTCGAGACCGGCGACGCGGTATTGCACACGCTTTCTTACCAGGAAGCGCGGCATTTCCATCTGCCGATACGCGGCGTGTTCGTTGCCGCCTCGGGCTACAGCTTCGACGCTGCGGGCGTACCCCGCGGCGCCGTGATCACGGAACTCAATTCGCACCCGGTGAATACTCTGGAAGATTTCGAAGCCGGCATCGCCACCTTGAGCGATGGCGTGCGCGTCAGCGTGCGCTACGTGACGCTCGATGATCCCAACCGCAGTGAGCTGCGCTCGGTGCACATGGACCGGCGCTGGTTCCCCTCGCGCCACTGCCAGCGCAACGACGTGTCGGGCGTGTGGGATTGCCACGAGCTGCCGGCCGTGACCAGCGTGGCGGCGCCGCAAGGCGGCTCGGCGCGCTATCCGCAGGGGCGCGATCGCATCCTCAGCGAGCTGATGCCCTCGCTCGTGGGCATCACCTTCGACATGCCCTATTCGGTTTCCGGGGTCACCGAGCGCAACTACCACGGCACGGGCCTGATCCTCGATACCGCGCGCGGTCTGGTGATCACCGATCGCAACACGGTGCCGGTCTCGATCGGCGATGTGCGCCTCACCTTCGCCGGCACGCTGGAGATTCCCGGGCACGTGCTGTACGTGCACCCGCTCCACAACCTGACAGTGATCCAGTATGACCCGGCGTTGATCGATGCCACGCCGGTGCGCGCCGCCACTCTCGACACCGAGCCCATGCGGGCGGGCGAGGCGCTGAGCGTGGTCGGGCTGGACAACAGCGGCGATGTGAAAGAGCGCGCCACCGCCGTTGCCGAAGTGGATCCGCTGTTGTTGCCGCTGTCGCGCTCGGTCGCGTTCCGCGACAGCAATATCGAAGTGGCGACGGTACTGAATCCACCCGAAGACGTGGTGGGTGTACTGGCCGACAAGGCCGGCAAGGTGCGTGGCCTGTGGGCCAGCTTCGCCACCGACAACGGTCGCGAGCTGGTGCAGGAGAGCCGCGGCGTGCCCTCGGATCTCGTGGCCGAGACGCTAGCCATCGTGCGCCGCGCGGCGCCCCTGCATTCACTGGAAGCAGAACTGGTCACGCAAACGCTGGCCAGCGCCCGCGGCCTGGGATTGAGCGATGCCTGGGTGGCACGCATCCAGGGCAGCAACCAGGCGCAGCGCCAGGTGCTGAGCGTGGCGCGGCTGATCGGTGGTTCGGATGCGGCGCGCGCGCTGCAGACCGGTGACATCCTGCTGGCGATCGACGGCAAGGTGGTCACCCAGTTTCGCGACGTGGAGCGCGCCACCAAGGATCGCGACACCGTCGCGGTCACGGTCTGGCGCACCGATGGCGAGCACACCGAGAACGTGCGCACCGCTGCCCTGAGCGGCAGCGACATCGACCGCGTGGTGCAGTGGGCGGGCGCTACCCTGCAGGCGCCGCACCGCGCCATCAGCGCGCAGCGCGGCATCGAACCCAAGGGTGTGTACGTCGCCTGGTTCGCCTATGGCTCGCCTGCCAGCCGCTTTGGCCTGTTGCCCGGGCGTCGTATCGTCGAGGTCGATGGCCAGCCTACGCCAGACCTCGACGCGTTCCTGAAGCTGGCGGGTGGCCATGCCGATCGCTCCTCACTGCGCATCAAGACGCTGGCCTGGAATGGCTCGCCCGAGATGATCACGCTGAAGCTCGACCGGCACTACTGGCCAGCCTACGAGCTGCGGCGCACGGCCACGGGTTGGGAGCGGTTGCCGCTCGAATAGCCCCGGTTCGCGAGATACTGCCTCATGGCCAAGGCCATCCGCGCCACTCAGATCGAGCTGGACAGCGCCGTGCAGGCGCTGCGCGACGGCGACGTGGTCGCGTTTCCGACCGAGACCGTCTACGGACTCGGCGCCAACGCGCAGCACGCGAGCGCGTTGCAAAAGATCTATACGCTCAAGGGTCGCCCAACCACACATCCGCTGATCGTGCATCTGGACAGCGCGCGCTTCCTGCATCGCTGGGCGCGCGAGGTGCCGACCGCGGCGCAGCGCCTCGCCGAGCGCTTCTGGCCGGGGCCGCTGACGCTGGTATTGCCAAAGGCCGATGGCGTGCTGGATCTCGTCACCGGCGGCCAGGACAGCATCGCACTGCGCGTGCCCGCGCACCCGATGGCGCAGCAGCTGCTCACGGCCTTTGGCGGCGGCATCGCCGCACCCTCGGCGAATCGCTACGGCCATGTGAGCGCGACGCGTGCCGAGCATGTGCGTGAGGAGTTCGGCGTGGCGGTGCGCGTGGTGCTCGATGGCGGCGAGTGCAAGGTCGGGCTCGAGTCCACGATTGTGGCCTGCCTCGATGGCAGCGTGCGCCTGCTGCGGCCCGGCGCGATAACGCTCTCGCAGCTGCGCGAGGCGGTGGGCGAGGTGCACAGCGGTGCCGTCGCGGATTCCCCGCGCACGCCCGGTTCCACGCGTGCGCACTATGCGCCGAGCACGCCGCTGCGGCTGGTGGCGGAGGGGCAGTTCGAACGAGAGGTCGCGCTGCTCGCGGCCGCCGGCCAGCGCATCGGCGTGCTGGCGCAGCGCCCGCCGCTGGGCAGCTACCCGCATGTCACCTGGATCAACGGCGGCTCGCGCCCTGATGCCTACGGCCACGATTTGTATGCTCACCTGCGCACGCTCGATCACGCCGGCGCCAGCTGCCTGCTGGTGCAGGAAGTGCCGCGCGATGAGCGTTGGGATGCCATACGCGATCGCCTGACGCGTGCGGCTGCTGCAACGCTGGATTCCGAAACTGGAGAAATGCCCTGATGGCGTCCAAAGCGATCGATCCATTCGAGCCGGCGCAGATCCGCCGCCTGGTGGCCGAATTCGGCTCGCCGCTCCTGATCCTCGATTGCGCGCGCGTGCGTGCGCAGTACCGGAAGCTCCGCAAGGCGCTGCCGGGTGTCGATCTGCACTATGCGCTCAAGCCGCTGCCGCACAGCGCCGTCGTGCGCACCATCATCGATGAGGGCGGGTGGCTGGATCTGGCCACCAGCGGTGAAGTGCAGCTCGTGGCCGGCATGAAGATCGACCCGGCGCTTTGCATCCACACGCATCCGATCAAGCGCGACAGCGATATCCGCAACGCGCTCGCTTACGGCGTGCGCGTGTTCGTGGCCGACAATCCCGATGAAGTGCGCAAGTTCCGGCCCTATGCCGGCAAGGTCAAGTTGCTGTTGCGCGTGTCGTTCCGCTCTCCAGGGGCGGTCTGCGACCTGTCACGCAAATTCGGTTGCGACCCCGAGGATGCGCTGGCGCTCGCGCGCCTGGCTGCGGAACTGGGCGTGCAGGTGCGGGGCTTTTCCTTTCACGTCGGCTCGCAGTCGGCCGATGCCCTCAAGCATGTCGAGGCGATCGAGACCTGCGTGCGGTTGCTTGCTGCTGCGCGGCGCGAGCGACTCGGCGCATTCGACACGCTCGACATTGGCGGCGGCTTTCCGATCGAGTACGCGCAGCGCGCACCCGACATCGGCCGCTTCTGCGCGCCGATCCGCAAGGCGCTGGCGAAACTGCCGCGGCGCGTGCGCGTGATTGCCGAGCCCGGCCGCTACATCGCCGGCCCTGCAGCGATCGGCGTGGCGACCGTCATGGGCCGCGCACGGCGCGAGGGCCACTGGTGGTACTACCTCGATGACGGCCTGTACGGTTCCTACAGCGGTCAGCTCTACGATCACGCACGCTATCCGGTCGAGGCGCTGCGAGAAGGGCCGCTGCTGCCCGCGGTGCTGGCAGGACCCACCTGCGACAGCATCGATGTGATCGCCGAGAACATGATGCTGCCAGAGCTGCGCGCCGGCGACCTGATCGTCGGCCGCGCGATGGGTGCCTACACGGTGGCCAGCGCCTCGGAGTTTAATTTCTTCCCGAAGGCGACGGTGGTGGCGGTCAATCGCCGCGCGGGCGACGGCGGCGGCGTCGAGTAGCAGCGCGCAGGATCGCCGGTTCAGGCCAGCGCCGACACCGTGGCAAACAGCGCCCGCAGCCTGGCGGTGGCGCCCTCGACATCGCCGGCGCGCATCCGCGCCAGCAGCGCGCGATGCAGGTTCAGCAGCGGCTTCAGGCCACGACGCTGCGCGGCGATGCGTCGCAATGCGATGCGGCCACGCACTTCCCAGTGCAGTGAATCCCACAGCCGCAGGAAAGTCTGGTTGCCGCTGCCTTGCACCAGGGCGCGATGGAAGCGCAGCGCTTCATCGATGTAGCCTTCGTGATTGTCGCGCGCGACTGCGCTCGCCATGGTGCGCAGGCAGCGCGCAAAATTCTGCAGCGCCGCCGGCGCGTAGGGCACCGCCAGCTCCAGCGAGCGCACTTCCATGATCTCACGCAGTTCGTAGGATTCGCGCAGCTCCGCGAAATCGGCGCCGCGCACGCGCGTGCCACGATACCGTTCGCAACTCACCAGCCCCGAGCCCTCGAGCTCGCGCAGCGCCTCGCGGATCGGCGCCTGGCTGACATTGAACTCGCGCGCCAGCGGCAGCTCCTTGAGCTTGGTGCCGGTGGGGTAGGTGCCATCGAGGATGCGCGCCACCAGCGTCTCGCGGATGCGATCGCGCATGCACACGCGCAGCGGCGCAGGCTCGACTGCCGCGGCACGCAGGTTCACTTGGGCGCAGCCTGCCCGGCGGCCGGTTGCACGACGCGCACTTCCGCATTGTCGATGAGCGAATCGGCCGGATTCATGATCAGCTGGTCGTCGGCCTGCAGGCCATCGACCACTTCCACTTCCGCACCGTAGTCACGGCCGATGGTGATCGGCTTCAGCCGTGCGCGCTGCTGCGCATCGACGGTCGCTACCCGCACGCCCTCGCCGCGGAAGATCAGCGTATTGGCCGGCACCCTGTAGCGGTGGCCGGCCGTGTCGGCGGCCAGCTTGAAACTCACCTCGGCATAGGCGCCGGGCAGCAGCTCATGGTGCGCATTGTCGATGATCAGTTGCGCCAGCATGGTGCGCGAGCCCGGATCCAGGGCCTTGGCGGTGCTCTCGAGCCGGGCCGGGTAACTGGCGCCCAGCCGGTCCGGAAACCTAACGGTCGCGAGCAGGCCAGGTTGCATCAGCGACGCGTAGCTCTGCGGCACATGCACGTAGACGCGCAGTCGCTCGAGATCGGCGACGCGGAACAGCTCGGCGCCCGCGCTGTTGCCGGCATTGACGAGTTGACCGACATCGACGTTGCGCGCGGTGACCACGCCGGCAAAGGGAGCCACGATCCGCTTGAAGGCCGACAACTCGTGCAGGCGCTGCAGGTTCGCTTCGGCCGAGTGCAGCTGGGCATCAGCGCCAGCGGCCAGACTGATCTTCTCGTCGGCTTCCTGCCGGGCCACCGAGCCGCTGTCGCGCAAGCCGCGCCAGCGCTCGGCCGTGAGGTTGGCGATGTTGCGGTTCACCTGCGCGGTGACCAGGTCGGCCTCAGCCTGGCGCAGCTGCTGGTCGACTTCCGGTGCATCGATCTCGGCCAGCAATTGTCCGGCCCGCACCGGCGCGCCGATGTCCACCTGCCAGCGCTTCAGGTAGCCGCTGGTGCGCGCGTAGATCGGCGCCTCCAGGTTGGCCTGCACGGTAGCCGGCAGTGTGAGCAGTGTGGCGTCGCCCGGTACCTTTGGCCGGGTCGTGGAAACATTGATCCGTGTCTGCGCCGCCGTCGTTTCTTGCAGTGCGGCGTGCGCGCGCACCCTCGAGAGCACGACCCACGCCAACGCGACCAGCAGTACGAACAGGGCCAGCATGGCAGTACGCGCCATGCCGCGCGCGGTATGCAGCTCGGCGCTCTTGCGGGGCAGATTCATGGGCAGGTTCCGTGTGTAGGGTTCATGGTGAAGCATCCGCCAGCGCGGCGGCGCCGCCACGACCGTGGATGGCCGCGAACAGCGTGGGTACGAACAGCAGGGTGGCGATCGTGGCCCAGATCAGGCCACCGATCACGGCGCGGCCCAGCGGTGCATTCTGTTCGCCGCCTTCGCCGAGGCTGATGGCCATCGGCAGCATGCCGATGATCATCGCCAATGCGGTCATCAGCACTGGCCGGAAGCGCGTGTGGCCGGCATCGAGCGCCGCCTGTAGCGCAGTGGCGCCTTCGTTCATGCGTTCACGCGCGAAGCTCACCACCAGGATGCTGTTGGCGGTGGCCACGCCCATGCACATGATCGCGCCGGTGAGCGCCGGCACGCTGAGCGTGGTGCCGGTCAGCAGCAGGATCCAGGCGATGCCGGCAACGGCGGCGGGCAGCGCCGAGATGATGATGAAGGGATCGAGCCAGGACTGGAAATTGATCACGATCAGCAGATACACCAGCAGTATCGCGCCGACCAGGCCGACCATCAGGCCTGTGTACGAGGCTGACATGGTCTGCATCTGGCCGCGCGCCACGATGCGAGTGCCCTTGGGCAGGTGCTGCTGCTGCTCGGCAATGACGCGGTTGATGTCGTTCGCCACCGCGCCCAGGTCGCGCCCTTGCACGGCACCGAACAGATCGATCACCGGCTGCGCGTCATAGCGCGAGATCACGCCAGGGCCCACACCACGGCTGATGCTGGCGACGGCGCCGAGGATCTGTGACTGGCCCGGCACATTGATCGGCAGGTTCTGCAGGTCTTCGAGCGAATCCATGGTGTATTGCGGCGCCTGCGCGATGATCGGGTACTGCACGCCGGTCTCGGGGTTCAGCCAGAACGCGGGGGACACCTGGCCGCTGCCCGAGAGCGTGAGCAGCAGGTTGCTGGCGACATCGCGCTGGCTAATGCCCAGCGCCGCGGCGCGGCTGCGATCGGTGCTCACGCGCAGCTCCGGCTGGTTGAAGGTCTGCTGCATGCGCAGGTCCACAAGCCCGGGAATGCCGCGCAGTTTTGACAGCAGCTGGTTGGCCAGTTCGCGATTCTGGCGGTTCGGCCCCATGACCTGGATGTCGATCGGCGCCGGCAAGCCGAAATTCAGGATCTGGCTGACGATGTCAGCCGGCAGGAATGCGAAGCTGACTTCGGGAAACTCCTGCGGCAGGCGGCTGCGCAACTGGCGCACGTAGCCCGCGGTCGGTGCATGATCGCCCGTCAGCGACACCAGGATGTCGGCATCGCCGCTGCCGATGACGCCCGAGTTGCTGTAGGTGATGTTGATGCCGGAGACCGGCAAGCCGATGTTGTCGACGATGTTGGCGATTTCGCGGGGCGGAATGACCTCGCGCAACGCCGCCTCGACACGATCGGTCAGCGCCGCGGTCTGTTCGACGCGCTGGCCGCTGGGGCCGCGCAGGTGCAGCTTGATCTGCCCGGAATCGACCTCGGGGAAAAAATTGCGCCCCAGGATCGCGAACAGCAGCAACGAGAGCGCGACCACACCCATGAACGAAGCGAGCAGCAGCCGGCTGTGGCGCAGGCACGCACGCAGCGCGGCCAGGTAGCGCTCGCGCAGCGCCGCGAAGCGCACTTCGAAGCGTTGCTGGAATCGGTGCCAGGCATTGGGATTGCCGGCCGCGGCAACTTCCTCGGCGGCGGTGCGCAGCCAGAAGCTGGCCAGCGTCGGGATCAGCGTGCGCGAGAGCAGGTAGGAGGTGAGCATCGCGAACACAACGGCCTCGGCCATCGGCACGAACAGGAAGCGCGCCACGCCGGAGAGCAGGAACATCGGCAGGAACACGATGCAGATCGCCAGCGTCGAGACCAAAGCCGGCGTCAATATCTGGCGCGAACCCTCGAGGATCGCCTGCTCGACGCCGTTGCCCTGCTCAAGATAGCGGTTGATGTTCTCGATGGTGACGGTGGCATCGTCCACCAGGATGCCGACCGCAAGCGCCAGGCCGCCGAGGGTCATCAGATTGATGGTCTCGCCGAGCGCATCGAGCAGGATTACCGAGGCCAGGATCGACAGCGGAATCGAGATCGTGATCATCAGCGTGCTGCGCCAGCTGCCGAGGAACAGCATGATCATCAGCGCGGTCAGCGCCGCGGCGATCACGGCCTCGGCGACCACGCCGCGCACGGCGGCTTTCACGAACACTGATTGATCGCCGGTGGACGCAATCGATGCGCCCTCGGGCAGCTGCTCGCGGATCGCCGGCAGGCGCTCCTTGATGGTGTTGACGATCTGCAGCGTCGAGGCCGAGCCGGTCTTCTGGATTGTCATCAGCACCGCGCGTTTGCCGTTGACGCGCACGATGTTGGTCTGCGGCGGGTGACCGTCGTGCACGTAGGCCACATCGCGCACATAGGTAGTGACGCCGTGATCGTTGCCGATCGGCAGATCGTTGAGATCGGTGAGCTTGGCGGGGCTGGCATTCAGCTTGACGTTGTATTCGGTGTCGCCGATCTTCTGCGTGCCCGCGGGCAGCACCAGGTTCTGGTTGCCGATCGCGACATTCACGTCGGCGGCCGAGAGTCCGTGCGCGCGCAGCGCATCGGGGCGCAGGTCCACCTGCACCTGGCGCGTGGCGCCGCCAAAGGGGTAGGGCACCGAGGCGCCGGCCACGGTGGCGATCTGCGCGCGCGCGAACTGGTTGGCGAAATCGAACAGCTGCGACTCGGGCAGCCGCTCGCTCGAGAGTGCCAGCTGGATGATCGGCACACTCGAGGCGTTGTACTTGAGGATCAGCGGCGGCGTGGTGCCCGGCGGCAGCTGGCGCAGGCCGGTCTGCGCGATGGCGGTCACCTGCGCCATCGCGAGGTTGATATCGGTGTGCGGCTGGAAATAGACCTTGATAACCGAGACGCCCGGATAGCTCTGCGACTCCACGTGCTCGACGTCATTGACGATCGTGGTCAGGTAGCGCTCGATGTTGGAGGTGATGCGGCCCGACATCTCATCGGGCGGAATGCCCGCGTAGCTGTAGGTGATGCCGATCACCGGGATGCCGATGTCCGGGAAGATGTCGGTCGGCATGCCAGCCCGGCCGGGTGAGCCGAACAGCGTCAGTGCGCCCAGCAGCGGCAGCAGCAACGCGAGCACAATAAACGTGTACGGGCGCCGCAGCGCCAGCTGGACAATCCACATCGGTGGGAGCCTGGTCGAGGGAACTGATCGATTATCGATAATCTACCGGCTGGGGCCGGCGGAAGCAATCCTTAAGGTGGGGTGTAGCCCAGCCACCAGGCCGCCAGCGCGGCGGCCATGCCCGCGCCGGTGAGGGTAGGGGCGCTGTCCGCAGGCGCTGCCGGCGCTGCCGGCGCCGCGGGCACAAAACGCAGCGGCACACCGGCCGCCTCGCTCATCCAGAGGAAACCCCCGGCCGCAATGGCCAGCGACTCGTCGCCAGCTTGCAGTGTGCCGGCCACGGCGCTGTACAGGCCACGTTGTGGGCAGGGGCTGGTCCAGCGGCTGGCACTCGCGACAGGCAGCATTTCGCCGCGGCCGGCGGCCGTCATCAGGTTCAGATCGATGCTGGGACCCGCGAGCGGTGCGGCCGCTACTGCAGCAGTGCCGGCGAAGAAAACCGGCTCACTGCCGGGGTGCAGGCGTTGCGCCTTGCCATCGATGGTCAGCAGCAGACCAGCACCGCTCACCAGCGCCAGCGCGCGCTGCACGCCCGGAAATACCGAGAACGGTCCGGCGGCATCGATGGTCGCGAGGCTGAGGCGCAGTTGCCAGGCCGCGGGTGGCGCGGGCCAGGTGTGCAGCTCGCGGGTCCAGCCGCCGCCATTGCGCCAGCGTTGCGGTGCGACATCCGCCGCTGCAATCCGGGCCATCACGCGCATCGATCACCCATTGCTCACCTCGTCGCCTCGCCTCAGGTGCGACGCGGGTCTCAACACCAGGCAATACACCGGAACTACCGGGCCGCGACGCTACATTCGATCGGCGCTGGAGCCGATAGCCCATCGGACGTCAGAAATTTCCGGGCAGGCCATCCAGCATGAACGATTCGAACCAACACGCCGCACCAGGGCTGGCCGCCATCCGGGCCGCCCTCGACAGCTATTTTGCCAGCCGCGGTCACTGGCCGCCGCATCGGCGCGCGCAGGCCGAAAAGGAACTCGCCGATCTGCTGGCGCAGCTGCAGCGCCTGGCCGCCAGCCTGGGGGTAGATCTGGTGCCGACCGATGAGCGCACGCGCCGCAATGCGGGTGGCGAACTCGCCGACTAGCAGCGGGCACGATCAGGCGCTTCCCAACTGGCCGCCGCGCGCCAGCTCGGCCACCAGCGCCTCCAGCGTACGGAGCGGCGCCGTACAGCTGTTCCCGCGACACACATAGGCCGCGCCACCAGGCAGCGCGGGCTTGGCGGCCAATGCTGGCGGCAGCGGCTCGGCGTGCTCGGGTATGCCTAGCACGATGCGGCACGGCGCATAGCTCGCGGCCAGCTGCCGCTGCCACTCGCTCAGCACCGCCTGCGGACCACGCAGGATCACGATCTCGGGTGGCTGCAGGAATTCTTCCAGCGCCTGCAGGAAGGTCGCATGCCCCTGCGGATACTTGCCGATCACCGCCCACGCGGCGCGCAGACTCCGTTCGGCGGCCACCAGATAGCGTTCATTGCCGAGCAGGAAACCCAGCCGCTGCAGCACCACGGCCGCGGTGCCGGCACCCGCGGGCAGGGCGTCATCGCCGAAGGACTTCGGTCGGCTGATCAGCGCTTCGTGATCGTCGGCGGTGAAGTAGCAGCCACCCAACTCACGGTCTTCGAAGTGCTCGAGCACCACGTCCATCAGCTCGCAGGCGAATTGCAGCTCTTCGGCATCGAAGCGCACGCTGGCGAGTTCCAGGATCGCTTCGGCCAGGAACACATAGTCATCGAGATAGGCCTGCAAACGCGCCTCGCCCGCGGCACTGGTGACCAGCAGCCGGCCGCCTTGCCAGTGGTGCTGGCGCAGGAACTGCAGCGCGCTGCTGGCCGCCACGGCGAGATCCTCCCTCGCCAGGCAGCGCGCCGCGGTTGCGAGCGCACGGATGCACAGCGCATTCCAGCTGGTCAGGATTTTTTCATCGCGCGCCGGACGCACGCGCTGCGCACGCACGGCCAGCAGTGGCGCGCGCGCCGCCTCCAGCTCGCTGC
This sequence comes from Gammaproteobacteria bacterium, assembly GCA_025350055.1. Classification (GTDB taxonomy): domain Bacteria; phylum Pseudomonadota; class Gammaproteobacteria; order Steroidobacterales; family Steroidobacteraceae; genus FEN-1191. The sequence continues at coordinate 93,531 of JANXYK010000001.1, forward strand.
GTACCTGCGCTTCGCTCTGTCCGCGCGCCGCGGCCAGCGATTCCAGACTGGTCGCGATGATCAGGTGATGCGCGTGGCCCTCGAAATTCGGCGGCTGATCGAGGCCGTGGCGCTCGGCAAAGAGTGCGTAGCGATCCGCGCCCAGGATCTCGCGCACCTGCGTGGTCTGCCATACGTAGTAGCTGCCTTCCACGCCGGCCGCGTCGGCGTCGAGGCTGGAATAGAAGGCGCCGCCCGGCGCGCGCATTTCATACAGCAACCAGTCGGACGTGCGCGAGGCCACTTCCGCGTACAGCCGCTCGCCGGTCGCGCAGGCCGCTTCGGCATACACAGCCAGCAGCGCGGCATTGTCGTAGAGCATCTTCTCGAAGTGCGGAATCGCCCACTCGGCATCGACGCTGTAGCGATAGAAGCCGCCGCCCAACTGATCGAACAGGCCCCCCTCGGCCATGCGTGTGAGCGTGAGTGTGGCCATGTACAGCGCCTGCAGATCAGGCACCGGCGCCGCGGCGCTGGCATGCCAGTCGCGCAGCAGCCGCTGCACGAGCGGTGCGTGCGGAAATTTTGGCGCACCGCCAAAGCCGCCCCACTCGCGATCGAGGCTGGCCTCGAGTTGCGCGCGGCAGCGGCGCAGCGGCTCGGCATCGAGTGCGAGTGCGGCCGCCACCGGTGCGGGACTCATGTCGTCGAGCGCGCTGATCACGGCGCTGGCGCTCTGGCGCAATTCCTCGCGATGCTCGCGATAGTAGCTGGCGACATGCAACAACAGCTCGCTGAAGGCGGGCATGCCATGGCGCCGCTGCGGCGGAAAATAGGTGCCGGCGAAGAAGGGGCGCTGGTCGTCGTGTATCAGGAACACGGTCAGCGGCCAGCCGCCACCGCGGCCGGTCAGCAGTTGTTGCGAGAGTTGATAGAGCCGGTCGATATCGGGCCGCTCCTCGCGATCGACCTTGATGTTGATGAAGTGCTCGTTCATCAGCGCCGCGGTGGCCGGATCCTCGAAGGATTCGTGGGCCATCACATGGCACCAGTGACAGGCGGCATAGCCGATTGACAGCAGGATGGGTTTGCCCGATTCGCGCGCCCGCGCCAGCGCCTGCTCGCCCCAGGGGTACCAGTCCACGGGATTGTGGGCGTGCTGGCGCAGGTACGGGCTGGTCTCGTGCGCCAGCCGGTTGGCGTGCCCGCCCGCTGCATTGCCCATGGGGTGTGCCCTTCACATTGAGTAGAATGGCGCGCCACTATACCCGAGACCCTTCAGCCCATGATTCCCCAGGACGATGAACCGGCGGCGAGCGATGCCCCGCCGGCTGCGGCGCTGGCACTGCCCGCACTGCAGCTCAAGCGTGGCGAGGATCGGCGTCTGCGTGCCGGGCATCTGTGGGTGTTCTCGAACGAGGTCGACAACGAGGCCACGCCGCTCACCGCTTTCGCGGTCGGCGCGCAGGCGCGGGTGTTGAGCGATCGCGGCCAGTTCCTGGGCTATGCCTATGTGAATCCGCACGCGCTGATCTGTGCGCGCATCCTCGCGCGCAGTCCCGTGCATCCGCCGGATCGCTCGCTGCTGGTGCATCGCCTGAAGGTGGCACTCGCGCTGCGCGAGCGGCATTACTCCGCGCCGTACTACCGCCTGGTATTTGGCGAAGCCGACGGCCTGCCAGGCCTGGTGCTCGATCGCTACGGCGAGGTGCTGGTCGGCCAGATCGCCACCGCCGGCATGGAAGCGCTGCGCGCCGATATCGAGGCGGCTGTGGCGCAGGTGCTGAATCCGCAGGCACTGGTCTGGAAGAACGATGGCAGTGCGCGCGAGCTCGAGCAGCTGCCGCGCCAGATCATCACCGCCATCGGCAAGGCGCCCGAAGAAGTGTCGGTCATCGAGGGCGTGCTGCAGTTCCAGGCGCCGCTCGCCGAGGGCCAGAAAACCGGTTGGTTCTATGATCAGTGCGCCAATCGCGAACTGTTCCGCCGGCTGCTGTGGCCGGGCGTACGGGTGCTGGATATCTGCAGCTATGCCGGCGCATGGGCGGTCACGGCCATGCGCTGCGGCGCGCGTGAAGCCTTGTGCGTGGATTCCTCGGCTGCGGCGCTGACGCTGGCCGAGCGCAATGCCGCGGCCAATGGTGTGAGCGTGGGCACACGCCGCGGTGATGCTTTCGACGTGCTCGATGAACTGCTGCGCGCCGGTGAGCGCTTCGATGTGGTGGTGCTCGATCCGCCCGCCTTTATCAAGCGACGCAAGGACCTGGCGCGCGGCGCCGCTGGGTATCGCAAGCTCAACCAGTTGGCGATGCGGCTGCTCGAGCGCGATGCGCTGCTGGTGAGCTGTTCGTGTTCATGGCACCTGCCCGCCGAGGAACTGTTGCTACTGATCCAGTCGGCGGGCCGGCACAGCAGCCGCTTCGTGCAGCTGCTGGCCGCGGGCGGCCAGTCGCCCGATCACCCGGTGCATCCGGCCATACCGGAGACCCGCTATCTGAAGGCCTACTTCTGCCGCGTCACGCGCGAGTGAGTTGCGGGTAGAATTGCACCTTCATGCTGACCTATCCGCACATCAATCCGATCGCGCTCGAAGTGGGCCCGCTGCATTGGCACTGGAATGGCATGCTGCATACGCTGGGGCCGCTGCGCGTGCATTGGTACGGCATCATGTACCTGGTGGCTTTCGGCGCGGCCTGGTGGCTGGCGCGCCGCCGTGCGGCGCAGCCTGGCTCCACCTGGTCGGCACGCGCGGTCGATGATTTCATCTTCTACGCCATGCTCGGCACCATCATCGGCGGGCGCGTGGGCTATGTGCTGTTCTATGGCGAGAGCATGTGGCGCGCCGACCCCTGGTATCCGCTGAAAGTGTGGGAGGGCGGCATGTCCTTCCACGGCGGCTTCCTGGGCGTGCTCACGGCGGTGGCCTGGTACGCGCGCTCGCAGGGGCGAAGGATTTTCGATGTCTTTGACTTCACGGCGCCTCTCCCGGGTATCGGCATCTTCGCGGTGCGCATTGGCAATTTCATCAACAGTGAGTTGTGGGGCCGACCGACCGATGGCTGGTACGGCATGCTGGTGAGTGACGGCCCCGGTGCGCCACTGATCGCGCGCCATCCCTCGCAGCTCTACGAAGCGGCGCTCGAAGGCCTGGCGCTGTTCCTGATCCTCTGGTTCTACACCCGCCGGCCGCGCTGGCGCTACGCGCCCTCCGCCGTGTTCCTGCTGTGCTATGCAATCGCGCGCATCAGCGTGGAATTCGTGCGCGTGCCCGATGTGCAGCTTGGCTACCTGGCCTTCAATTGGCTGACCATGGGCCAGGTGTTGTCGATCCCGATGCTGCTGGCCGGCGTGCTGTTGTGGTTCTACGCGCGTGCGCGCCGCGAAGCCTCCGGGAATTTCACCAGCCTGACATGAAGAGCTACCTCGAGCTGCTGCGCCGCGTGCGCGAACACGGCGTGGCCAAGGCCGATCGCACCGGCACCGGCACGCGCGCCCTGTTTGGCCACCAGATGCGCTTTGATCTCGCGACCGGCTTTCCGCTGGTCACCACCAAGAAGATCCATCTGCCCTCCGTGGTGCACGAACTGCTGTGGTTCCTGAGCGGCGATACCAACACGGCGTATCTCGCGCGCCACGGCGTGCGCATCTGGGACGAATGGGCCGACGTGCAGGGTGAGCTCGGCCCCGTGTACGGCAAGCAGTGGCGCCGCTGGCAGGCCGCCGACGGCCGCCTGATCGATCAGATGAGCGAAGCGCTGCGGCTGATCAAAAGCGACCCGGATTCGCGGCGGATTATCGTGAGCGCCTGGAATGTCGGCGACCTGCCGGCGATGGCGCTGCAACCCTGCCACGCGCTGTTCCAGTTCTTCGTGGCCGAGGGGCGCCTCTCCTGCCAGCTCTACCAGCGCAGTGCCGATGTGTTCCTGGGCGTGCCCTTCAACATCGCTTCCTATGCGCTACTGACGCACATGTGCGCGCAGCAGTGCGACCTGCTGCCGGGCGAGTTCATCTGGAGCGGCGGCGATTGCCACCTGTATGCAAATCACTTTGCGCAGGCCGATGAACAGCTCGTGCGCGTGCCACTGCAATCTCCGCGCCTGGTGTTGCGCCGCCGGCCGGCTACACTATTTGATTTTCACTACGAGGATTTCGATTTCGTGAACTACCAATTTCATCCGGCGATCAAAGCGCCGATTGCAGTATGAGTACGGCCAGCAGCGGCACGCGGCGGCCGATGTTTCGTGTGCGCCGCTCCAAGGTGCACGGTCTCGGGGTATTTGCGCTACGGCGCATCCGCAAGGGCACGCGCATCGTCGAGTATCTTGGCGATCGGGTTTCGCATCGCGAAGCCGACCGGCGCTACGAGCAGAAGACCACTGACGACAATCACACCTTCCTGTTCATCGTCGATCGCGGCATCGTGATCGACGCGGGCGTGAACGGCAACGATGCGCGCTTCATCAATCACGGTTGCGATCCCAACTGCGAATCGGTGACCGAGGACCGGCGCGTGTTTGTCGAGGCGCTCCGCACCATCCAGCCGGGCGAGGAGCTCAAGTACGACTATTCGATCGGCCGCGCGAAGGATGATCCGCCCGATGTCGATGTAGTCTTCGCCTGTCATTGCAGCGCGGAGCAATGCCGCGGCACGATGCTGTGGCCGGCCAAGCGGCCGAAGCCGCGCAAGAGCGGGCGGCGCAGGCAGCGGGTGCGCAAGTGAGCGCCAGCAGGCTCTCGCTCGGCGCGACCCTGGGAGCAGTGGGCGTCGTGTATGGCGACATCGGCACGAGCCCCCTGTACGCGCTGGAACAGTCCCTCGGCGCTACTGGCCGTGCGCCGATGCCGGCGGACATCCTGGGCATCCTGTCGCTGATGTTCTGGAGCCTGCTGATCGTCGTCACGCTCAAGTACGTGGTGCTGATCATGCGTGCCGACAACGAGGGTGAGGGCGGCATCCTTTCCTTGTTCGCGCTGGTGCAACGTCGCCTCGAGGAGATGCACCGCTGGGGGCGGATCATCATCGCGCTGGCGGTCATGGGCGCGGCGCTGTTTTATTGTGATGCGCTGATTACGCCTGCGATCTCGGTGCTGGGCGCCGTCGAAGGCCTGGAGCTGCTGGATTCCAAGGCTGCCAGCGCCGTCGTGCCCATTTCGCTGGTCGTCATCATGGTGCTGTTCGCGATCCAGCGGCGCGGCACCGAACGCGTGGGTCGGCTGTTCGGGCCGGTTATGTTGTTGTGGTTCCTGGTGATTGCGATCACCGGGGCCAGCGCCATCGCGCGCAATCCAGCGGTACTGGCGGCGCTCAATCCCGCCTATGGCCTGCACATGCTGCTGGCGCGTCCGGCGGTGACCGTAGCCATTCTGGGTGCGGTATTCCTGACAGTGACAGGCGGTGAAGCCCTGTATGCCGACATGGGCCACTTCGGCAAGGGTCCGGTGCGCCTGGCGTGGTTCGCCTTGGTATGGCCGGCGCTGCTGCTCAGTTACTTTGGCCAGGGGGCGCTGATACTCACCGACGCCAGCGCGGCCCACAAGCCCCTGTTCGCGCTGGTGCCGGCACCGCTTCTGCCGTGGATGGTGGTGCTGGCGACGCTGGCTGCGGTCATCGCTTCGCAGGCCACCATTACCGGAGCCTTCTCGGTCACACGCCAGGCCGTGCAGCTTGACCTGCTGCCGCGCCTGCGCATCCTGCAGACTTCGGCACACGAGCACAGCCAGATCTTCGTGCCGATCGTCAATGCCATCGTGCTGATTGCAGTGTGCGTGCTCGTGATTGGTTTCGGCTCCTCCGATGCGCTGGGCGGCGCCTATGGAGCGGCCGTTGCCGGCACCATGAGCATCACGACCATCCTGGGCATGGTGCTGGCAAGTTCGCGCTGGCGCTGGTCGCGCTGGCAGGTGGCGCTGAGCTTCGGCGCGTTGTTGATCATCGACCTGGTCTACCTGTTCAGCAATCTGGCGAAATTTGCCCAGGGTGCCTGGGTGCCATTGCTGTTGGCGTCACTGCTGTTCAGCGTGTTCATGACCTGGCGTTCGGGTCGACGACTGATGCGCAGTGCCTTGCGCGAGATCGCGATGCCACTTACCGAGCTGCCGCGTGTGATCAGCGGGGCGACGCGCGTGCCTGGCACTGCGGTGTTCCTGGTAAGCGAACCGCGCTATGTGCCGACCGCGTTGCTGCGCAACCTCGAGCACAACCACGTGGTGCACGAGCGTCTCGTGTTCCTGAACATGGAGTTCTCGCGCTCGCCGCGCCAGGACCCTGCCGATCGCGTGCGCATCGAAACCCTGCAGGAAAATGTGTTCCTGGTAACCGCGCGCTTCGGCTTCATGGAAACCCCTGATGTCAACGAGGCGCTCAAGCAGTGCCGCGTGCGCGGGCTCACGCTATTCGGTCTCGACTGTTCCTTCTTCCTCGGCTGGCACCTGGTGCGTCCGCGTCCGCGCGCCGGCTATGAGGGTTTTCGCCGCCGACTGTTCGCCTGGATGCAGAGGCGCAGCACGCAGGCCGCGGAGTTCTTCCGCATGCCGGACAAACGCGTGATCGTGCTGGCCACGCAGGTCGAGCTGTAGCGGCGCGGCCGCGACCGTCGCTGGGCCTGTCGCGGGGTAATCGTGCGCATTTCCATCATCGTGGCCCTGGCCGACAATGGTGTCATCGGCCGCGCACAGCAGTTGCCCTGGCATTTGCCCGACGACCTGCGACGCTTCAAGGCGCTGACCATGGGCAAACCCATGTTGATGGGGCGACGTACCTTCGAATCGATAGGCCGACCATTGCCCGGCCGCGCCAATCTGGTATTGAGCCGTGCGCCACTGGCGTGTACGGCCACTGCGGCAGCCAATGCCGCAACCCCAGCTGCGACCTGTGGGGCGGGCGCGCTGCCGTCGGCGACCACTCTCGAGCAGGTGACAAGCATCGATGAGGCACTGCACCGCTGTGCCGGCGCCGAAGAATTGTGCGTGATCGGCGGCGCCGATGTATTCGGTGCGCTGCTGTCTCAGGCCACCGATCTGCATCTGACCCGAGTGCATGGTGACATCGAAGGTGATGTGTACTTTCCGAGCATCCACGAGAGTGAGTGGCGCGAGGTCGATCGCAGCGAACATGCGGCCGACGAGCGCCATGCGTGGCCCATGAGTTTCATCGATCTGGTGCGACGCTGAGCGCATCCATGAACCGAAGCGGAGCCGCAGATCTGAGCAAGGTGCCCGAAGTCACGCTGGTCTTCTGGATCATCAAGATCGCCGCCACCACGCTCGGCGAGACCGGTGGCGATGCCGTGTCGATGTCGATGAACCTAGGGTACCTGGTCGGCACGCTCATCTTTGCTGTGCTGTTTGCGCTGGCGGTCAGTGTGCAGATTGCGGCCAAACGCTTCCATCCCTGGCTCTACTGGCTGACCATCGTGGCCACCACGACCGTGGGCACCACGCTGGCCGATTTCGCCGACCGTTCGTTGGGCATCGGCTATGCCGGAGGCTCGGCGCTGTTGCCGCTGCTGCTGCTGGCATCGCTCTTCATCTGGTATCGCACGCTCGGCACCGTGGCGGTGAGTTCCGTGAGTACACCGCGTGCCGAGATGTACTACTGGATCACGATCATGTTCTCGCAGACCCTGGGCACGGCCCTTGGCGACTGGACCGCGGACAAAGACGGCCTGGGCCTCGGCTACGGTGGCAGCGCTGTACGTCGTGCCGCGCGTGGCGCGCACCGCGCTGTTCTGGGCCGCGTTCATCCTCACGCGCCCAATGGGCGCGGTATTGGGCGATTTCCTCGACAAGCCAGTGGAGCATGGCGGCCTGGCGCTCAGCCGCTACGTGGCCTCCGGCGTGCTGCTGGCACGGCCGACAGCGAGCTAGCGCGCAATCCTGATCACCAGCGTCACCCACAATAGAAGCAAGAGCGCCCAGCTCGCCATGTAGGCGCGAATGCGCTGGCGCAAGCGGTTGGCGCCGGTGTGGATGTAGGCATGAATGGCCCGCGCGGCGACGTAGAGCCACGCCAACACGAGCAGGGTCAAGCTGGTCGCATGCACGGCGATCGCCGCCAGGCAGGCCGCGTAGAAGAGCAGCGGCGATTCAAACTGGTTGATGAAATGTCGCGACAGCTTCGCTGAACGCTCGGGCTCTGCCGCACCCTGATAGATCCGGTAGTAGCTGACCTCGATCTTGCCTTCCTTCACCAGCGAGACCCGAGCGCGGAACAGGCGTACCAGGGTCGAGAAGGTCAGCAGGACCATCGCAAACATGGGATAGATGAGCCAGGTGTCTTTCATCTGAACTGCCTCCGGTGCGCTTGCAAGCGCGGCGTAGAGTTTGCCAGACTCGCGTCGAATTCATACCAGGGGGGCGAGATATGAAGATTATGCGCAATTTGGCGTTGGTATTGTTGCTGGCAAGCGGCTTGGCGATGCCCCTGCTGGCAGACGAATCGGTGACCGTGGTGCGCGCCGGGCACCTGATCGACACGCTGGCCGGGCGTACGCTGGGCCCGCAGACCATCATCATTCGCGACGGCGTCATCGTCGATGTCGGCGCGAAGCTCGCCGAGCCTGCAGGTGCACGCGTCGTCGATCTCTCCGATTACACGGTGCTGCCCGGCCTGATGGATGCGCACACGCACCTGACCATCGACTACGGCAACCAGGATCCGCTCGCCGAACTCGCGCACACTGCGGCCGAGCGCGCCTTCAGTTCGATTCCGAATGCGCGCGCCGTGCTGCTGGCGGGCTTCACCACGGTGCGCGATCTGGGCAGTTATCGCGCGCTGGTCGATGTCGCCTTGCGCGATGCCATCAATCGCGGCGATGTCATCGGCCCGCGCATGCTGGTCGCCGGCGCCTACGTCACGATCACCGGCGGTGCCGGCGCGGTGACCGGTTTTGCCGCCGACCTCAAGTTGCCGTGGGACATGCACTACGGTGAGGCCAACTCGCCCTCTGAGGTGCGCGAGCGCATCCGCACGCTCGTCAGCCAGCGCGTCGATGTGATCAAGATGTTCGCCACTGGCGCGATTCTTACGCACAACAGCAATCCGGCGGCGCGCGAGGCCACGCCCGAGGAGCTGCAGGCCGGCGCCGAAGAGGCGCACAATTTCGGCCTCAAGCTCGCGGTGCACGCGCATGGCACCGAGGGCATCAAGGCCGCGATACGTGCCGGCGCCGCCTCGATCGAACATGGCACGCTGATGGACGATGAAGGCCGGACGCTGATGGTGCAGCATGGCACCTACCTGGTGCCTACGCTTGAAGTGCGCGAGTGCGTCGGCAGCAATTATCCGGCCGAGTTCGTCGCCAAGGCCAATCACTTCCTGACGGTGCAGCTCGAGAACTTCCGCAAGGATGTGGCAGCCGGCGTGAAGATCGGCTTTGGCACCGACATCGGCGTGTGTGCTTTTGGCCGCAACGCGCGCGAGTTCAATTTCATGGTGCAAAATGGCATGACGCCGATGCAGGCGATCATGTCCGCCACCTCGGCCGACGCCGATCTGCTGGGCGTCGCCGACAAGCTCGGTTCAATCAGCAAGGGGAAACTCGCTGACCTGATCGCGGTACGCGGCGACCCGATAGTCAACGTGCGCCTGCTCGAGGATGTGCGCTTCGTGATGAAGCAGGGCACGATCTACAAGCAGGACTAGATTGCAAGCAAGGCGCCGGCGGCTTTGGCCGGCAGATCAAGCGGTGAGGCGAGGACCGGCCGCTGAAATGCGGCCAGTCCTCGACTGCGATTCAGGTGCTCAAGGCGCCTTGATGTAGATGGCGAAAAAGCCGATCGCACCATTCGACTTCGTCAGCGCAGATATGCCCAGCAGGGCGTAACCAGCAGGTGCAGGCGGCGGAGTCGCTTTGAGACCCGATACCGCAGCCACTACCGCATTGCCGGTCGTAATCGGCCCGGCGGGTCCCTGCGCGCCTGCGGGGCCCGAAGGCCCGGCAGGACCCGCGGCTCCCGTTGCCCCGGTAGTACCCGCAGGACCAGAAAAGCCGCCGGGGCCCGTGGGGCCTGTTGGCCCTGCGCCTCCCGCAGGCCCCGTGTTTCCCGCAGGACCGGCGCTGCCCGTAGGGCCAATTGGTCCCGCCGGGCCTATGCTTCCCTGTGGACCCACAGTGCCTGCGGGGCCCATGGGGCCAGTGTCGCCCTTCGGACCCTGCGCTCCGCTAGCACCTGCGAGCCCTTGTGGGCCGATATCGCCTTGCGTGCCCGCCGCACCCTGCGGACCCGCCAGCCCCTGAGGACCTGCCGGGCCCTGCGCGCCTGCTACTCCCGAGAGGTCGGATACCAGTCCGTCAAAAGGCTGCCAGGAGGTGGTGTCTGTCAGTGGCGGGTGTGACACGAAATTGGTGGTGACCACGGTTGACGCCGTGACGTCGACGTAAAGGTAGGCCTTGCCAGTCACAGGATCAGTGACGACGTCGCCAACGTGGTGAGCACGCCCAAGCGCCTGCCAATTGCCCATGAAATTGAAAGGGTAGGCATTGTTGACGCAGAGGTTCGTCCCCGTCGGGTCGGTGCTGCTCGCAAAGAGCGTGGTGCAGGTCTGCGAAACAGTACAGCCCGGCGTGCAGACCATATTGGGATCGGCTGAAAGAGTGCCCACAAGCACGTCACGGCCATAGTTGATGCCGGCAGTGAGCGGCGTCGACGCGAATGCAGCTACTAACAGCGCGAGGCTGCCGGCGCCACGAAATAGCCACGGGACAGCAGGACGTACGATCGAGTTGAACGATGAAGTAGCTCGCACAGCGTAGACTCCCAGGGTGACCGAATTTCCCAACATACTTTTTAGCCGGACTTTTTGCCATGGGCGCGCAGTTGATCGCACATGCGCGCAATGGGGCTGTCCGCGACCTCGACGGGTTAAGTTAAATTTATGGCCGTGAAAAAACTGTCATTGCAGTGGGTGATTGCGCTGGTCCTGGTCGCAGCGGTCGCTGTGTATTCGACCTGGCGTGTCGCGGCACGTGAAGTCCGGCAATGCAGAGTCGATCAGGGGCTTGCGCCCGTGGCCGCACTGCTTCAGGAGAACCAGAAGATCTTCGTTGCACTCGCGGCAGGCGGCTACACGGGAACCGAGCCGGCCATCATCGAGCGCTACCTGAGTGACATCCGTCGGGACGGCGTCCCGAAACACACGGCCGCCCGACGCAACATCGATGCGCTCGTCGACAACAACACGCTGATCGTCGCGCTGCTCGCGAATCACGCGAGCAGCCTGCGCACGCTGGAGCTTGGTATCCAATCCGAGAAATTCCGCGCCTATGCAGCGAGTCTGCGCGAGCGCTGGCGCTCGACTTTCGAGCTGTTCATGGCGGGAGGCGGTCTGCCCGCAGCGGGACCGGAGCGTCCCACCCGCATAGTGGCCGCCGTGAGCGCTGAAATCGCCGCGCAATAGCGCAAGCCTTATCGCTTCAGGCGCGCGAGCGTCGTCCGGTGCCGCGTCGCCCAGGGCCACCTGCGGTCGCTGGTGCAGGCGGTGGCGGCAACACAGGCAGTTCGGTCTGCTGTTCGAGACCCGAGATCACCAGGCGCCGCATCTCGGTATCAACGTGCGCGTCGGTCTCGAAGGGCACGTAGGCGGCGAGGCGTCGCTCCACCTGCTCGCAGGCGCGCTGGTAGGCATCCTTCGAACCGCCTTTGACCCAGTTCTCGCGGTTCTCGCGATCGAACACCGGGTCGGTGAGATACAGTTCTTTGGGCCAGTATTTCAGCGTCTGGGGCGAGGTGATCAGGTGATCGTTCTGCCTGAGGTAGCTCACCAGGTCGGCTGCCGGCAGATCTTCGAGCACGCGGATGTCGCGCACGAAATGCAGGCACTGGCCGCAGACCTCGTTGTCGAACACCAGCTTCGCAAGACTGAAGGTCAGCACGTAATCGAGCATGCCCGGGCCCGAGACCGAGTTCACGCCGGCGAGTGCCGCCAACATCGCGCTGGTCATGGTCTCGGCGCCGGCCTGCGCATCGAGCAGCTTACCATCGCTGAGCGCCATGTAAGCTTGCGTCGGCAATCCAAGTGATTTGGCGATCGCCACGTAACCCACGTTCAGGTGTTGCGCCTCGATCGCCGCCATCGGCGAGCTCGCGGCCTTCATATGGAAGGTGGCGGGTGCGCCGCCGAACAGTACCGGTGCGCCGGGCCTCACCACCTGCGTCATCGTGATGCCGGCGAGCGTGTCGACACAGTGGAACACCAGCGCGCCCACCAGCGTCACGGGCGCGATCAGGCCCATCAGCGTGACCGGCACGATTTCCAGCGGAATGCCGGCCTCGGCGCAATCGATCAGGTTCTGGCAGGAATCCTCGCCGAAGCGGAAATTGCCGGTCGCGGTGACCGTGAAGATCGACATGGGCTTGGCGATCAGGTCAGCGCGATCGCGGCGGAACAGCTGCATCATCTCGACCATGCGCGGCACGCCGTGCTCGCTGAAGGCGCCCGAGACCACTGGCTTCTTCGAGTTGGTCATCACCATGTAGAGGCGCCAGGCATCCGAGACCTTCGACTCGATGTCATCGTTGGTCGAGAAGGCGGTGGCGAGATAGGCGATGTGCTCGAGTCCGTCGCAGAGGCGCGCGTATTCGACGAAATCGGTGGAGTTGGCGAGCCGCGTCTCCCCGCTGCGATGGTCCATGATCTTCAGGCCACTCGAGCCCGGCACGTAGTGCACGTTGTTGCCGCCGAGTTCGGCATGCGCATTGCCGTCGCGGTTGTAAAGCGTGAAGGACTTGGGCGCCGTGGCGATCGCGCGCTCGACCACATCGGTGGAAAACAATATCCGCTGGCCATCCTGCGAAGGCTTCATGCCGTGATCGAGCAGGCGCTGGCGCATGCCCGCGCCGCGAATCTCGAGGCCGATCTCGGCCAGGATCTTCTTCGCCTCGACGAGGATCGCCGCGATCATCTCGGGCGCGAGGATATTCAGGGTCGGTCGCATGACACGGTCTCCAGAGGCTCAGGCAGCGCCCGCAACAATGGCCTGCTTGCGGCGCGCAACGTAGTCGGCCAACTCCTCGTGAATGGCCGGGTCGATAGTGGGCTGCTGGTAGTCGGCCAGTAGCTGCTTCCAGATGCGGTTGGCGCGTTGCGCCGCATCCTGCGAACCGGCCTCCTGCCAGGTCTCGAAGTTCTGGCGGGTCGAGAGCAGTGGCTCGTAGAAAGCAGTCTCGTAGTGCGCCAGCGTATGGGCAGTGCCGAAATGGTGACCGCCCGGCGCCACCTCGGCGATTGCCGCGAGCGCCAGTTCATCCTCGTTCACCGCGATCGGTCGCAGGAACTCGGCCATCATCTGCAGCATCTCTGCATCGGTGATCAGCTTCTCGAACGATGCTGTCAGGCCGCTCTCGAGCCAGCCGGCGGCATGGTACACAAGGTTGGCGTGACCCATGATCGCGCCCCACAGCGACATCGAGCTTTCATAAGCGGACTGCGCATCCACGCAGTTGGACGAGGTGGTATTGCTCGAGCGCAGCGGGAGCTTCAGCCGGCGCGCGATCTGGCCGCTGGCCAGCGCCGCCTTGCTGTATTCGGGCGTGCCGAGCGCGGGTGCGCCGCTGCGCATGTCGACGTTTGATGCGAAAGAACCGTAAATGATGCGCGCGCCGGCGCGCACCGTCTGCGCCAGCGTGGCGACCGCCAGCACCTCGGCGGTCTGCTGCGCGAGCGTGCCGGCCAGCGTCACCGGACTCATGGAGCCGGCCAGGGTGAAAGGCGTGATGCAGCAGGCCTGGCCGTTGCCCGCGAGTTCGATCACGGCTTCGGTCATCGGAATGTCGAGCTGCATGGGCGAGTTGGTGTTGACGATCGCCATCACCAGCGCGTCCTGCGACAGCGCCTCGGGCTTCACGCCCAGCGCAATGCGGTTCATCTCGATGCAGTCCGCAGTGCGCATCCGCCCAAGCCCGTTGGCCTGACAGTTCTTGTCCAGCAGCGTCAGCTGCGCGAGGTACAGGTCGAGATGGCGCGTTTCGGGCGGCAGGTCCATGGCTTCGAAAGGTCCGCCGGATTCCTGGTGGATGATGTTGAGGCTCTGCACCAGGCGCAGGAAATCGCAGACCTCGGCATGCGTACCCGCGCGCCGCCCGCGATCCAGATCGGAGCAGAAGGCTGGCCCGCCCACCGCGCAGAACACCAGGTTGTTGCCGCCGATCACAAGATCGTGCGCGCTGTTGCGTGCCCGCAGGCGGAATTCCGGCGGCGCCAGCGCCAGCTTCTCCAGCACCAGGGCGCGATCGAAGCGCACCTGCATCGTGGCCTCATCAACCTGCGCGCCCGCGGCCTGCAGCAGGCGGCGGCTGCTGGCCTCGAGGAAGCGCATGCCCTGGTTCTCGAGAATACTGAACGCTGCCGCGATGATTGCATCGACCTGATCGCTGCTCAGGATTTCAATCGGTGCGTAGCGATTGACCAGCGACTGGAACGGCAGCTGACGGACGGCAGACGCGGCGCGACGCGGCCTGCCGCCGGGGCGGCTCATGGGTGGCCTCTCAAGAGCTGCGGCGTGGCGCAAACCGTCGCGCACGCCATGGCAGGCGATGGCAAATGGCTGTCGGTGTGGTACATCCACTGCACTTTAATGCTTTTCAGCGCAGGAGGGCACCTGCCGGCGGCAGGGCCTTGCCGCCCGGTCTAGAGCGCTTCGCCAGGATCGCCGAGCGCGCGCGCATCCGCGGCCAGTGGCGCACTGGCTTCGATGGTGGTGCCTTCATCGCGCACGCTCGCCACGCGCAGCGTGCCGCCGATCTGTGCCAGGCGCTCGGAGGCGGCCAGCAGGCCGAAACAGCCCGGTTTGTTGCGATCCTGATCGCGCATGCCGACGCCATTGTCTCTGACGCGCAGGCGCACGCTCTCGCCGCGCAGCTCCACCTGGACGTCGATGCGCGTGCCACGTGCGTGCTGCAGGGCATTGGCAAGCGCCTCGCGGGCGACTTCGTGCAGCACGCACAAGGTCCACTGATGCACCTGCAGCCCCTTGTCGGGGAGCGAGAGCACCAGCTGCGTGCCGCGGAGGTTGTCCAGGTCACTGACCAGGCGCTGCATCGCGCCTTCGAAGCCCAGATCGCCGACGCCGGGAGGCGTGAGCTCGAACACGATGCGCCGCAGGCTCTCGAGGGTTGCGCCGGCGAGCCTTGACAGCCCCACGGGCGCGTGGCGCAGCTGCGATTCCTCGACAACCGGTCGGCCAGCGCGTGCACCTGGCTGTGCGCGCGATCGGTGGCGGCGCGTTGCAGCAGGCTGTCGGTGATGTCATGGCTGGCGCGCAGGAACCCGAGGGTCTGGTGGGCGGCATCCTTGAGCACCGTGGCGTGCGCCTGCACCCAGCGTACCTCGCCCCCAGGGCGTCGATAGCGGTATTCGACGGTAGTGTTCGAGCCATGCCCAACCCGGTCGCGATCCTCCGGATGCATCAGCGACTGGAACAGTTCAAAGGAGGCCGGGGTGTCGGGCGCGACGCCCAGCAATTCGCGGCTACCATCGGACCAGACCAGTTCGCCGGTGCCCGGATTCCAGTGCCACTGGCCGAGTTCGGTGGCCTCGAGCGCCAGCTGCAGCTGGTGCTCGTGATCGCCGAGCCAGTCGAGCAGCGCGCGGATGTGATTCCTGGGTTCCTCGCGCGGGCTCGGCGCGAACGCCGGAGCCTTGGGATCCGGATGAAGCCACGGCAGCGCTCCGCGTGCTTGCCACGATCGGGTGGCGTAGATACCTTGCCATTTCCTGCAGATCCGGCAAGTGCTTGGCGAGGCCACTTCATGCAACTGGCGCTGGTCGCGCTCCACGAGTACGAGGGCGCTTTCGAGTACCGCCACCTCGGCGACGATTCGAGCGCGGCGCCGCAGCTCAAGGCACTGTGGCCGCTGAACCGTTTTTCGCTGCGGCTCAGGCGCCCGAAGTGCGCTGCATGGATCGCTGCTTCGATAACTAGGTGATGACGCCGATGCGGAAAGTGGTGCTCGATATCTGCCTGGTGTCGCCGAAGCCCGGAAATATCTGCTGACCCCCTACGGCTGGCTGGCCTCGTGGCCGCGAGGGCCTGGGCGCCGGATCGCGACTGAACCCATGGGTTTTGTGAAATGGGGCCCGGTGCAGCGGGCCTTTTTGCACAGGATTTTCACAGCGGCCGCACTAACATGAACTGGCATTCCCGCTGGAGGCCAGAGTTATGGACGCTATCATGCTGCTGTTGCTGGCGGCGCTTTACCTGCTGAGCCAGGGCCTGGTGCATCTGCTGCGCCGGGCGGGGTGCACCCGATGAGCGCCACGACAATCTTCTACCTGATGTTGCTGGCTTTCCTGGGCCTGGTGCTGCTCGGCGTGAAGCCGCTCGGTCGCTACATCGCTCAGGTCATGACCGGCGAGTCCAATCTCGTCGTGCGTTGTGGCGCGCGCCTGGAAGCGCTGCTGTATCGCCTGTGCGGTATCGATGCGCGCGAGGAGATGTCCTGGTACCGCTATGCCAGCGCGCTGCTGCAGTTCAACGTGCTGGGTGCGGCGCTGGTCTATGCGTTGCAGCGTCTGCAATTCTGGCTGCCGCTGAATCCGCAGCGCTTGGCAGCCGTCAGCGCCGATTCCAGTTTCAATACCGCGATAAGTTTCGTCACCAATACCGACTGGCAGGGGTATGCCGGCGAGTCCACGCTCGGCTACCTGGTGCAGATGGCAGGGCTGGCGGTGCAGAATTTCCTGTCGGCCGCGACTGGCCTGGCAGTGGCGGTCGCACTGATGCGTGGCTTCGCGCGCCACACCACGCAGACCATCGGCAACTTCTGGGCGGATGTCACCCGCTCGACACTCTACGTGCTGCTGCCCCTGTCGCTGCTGCTGGCGCTGGCGCTGGTCAGCCAGGGCGTGATCCAGAACCTGCATGCCTATCGCGATGTGAAGGTGCTGCAGGGCGCGGGTCAGACGCAGACGCAGACCTTGCCGATGGGGCCGATCGCCTCGCAGGAATCGATCAAGGAGCTGGGTACCAATGGGGGCGGGTTCCTGAACGCCAACTCGGCCCATCCCTTCGAGAATCCGACGCCGCTCAGCAACTTCCTGCAGATGCTGGCGATCGTGCTTATTCCGTTCGCGCTCACCTACACCTTCGGCAGCATGGTCGGTGATACCCGGCAGGGGTGGGCGATCCTGGCGGCCATGCTGGTGCTGCTGGTGCCGCTGATCGCACTGGCCTACCACAGCGAACAGCACGGCAATCCGCTGGTGGCAGCGCAGGGAATCGATCAGCTGGCCAGCGCCACGCAGTCCGGCGGCAACATGGAAGGCAAGGAGACGCGCTTCGGCATTGCCGCCTCCTCGCTGTATGCGGCCCTCACCACGGCGACGTCCTGCGGCGCCGTCAACATGAGTTATGACTCGATGACGCCGCTCGGCGGCTTCGTGCCGCTGTTCCTGATCCAGTTGGGCGAGCTGGCGCCAGGAGGAGTCGGTACCGGTATGTACAGCGTGCTGATGTTCGCGATCCTCGGTGTGTTCATCGCCGGGTTGATGATCGGGCGCACGCCCGAGTACCTGGGCAAGAAGGTCGAGGCGCTGGAGATGAAACTCGCCTCGGTATTCATCCTGACCACACCCTTCGTGGTGCTGATCGGCACGGCCGTGGCGGTCTCACTCGCGGCTGGCCGTGCCGGCGTCGGCAATCCGGGCGCGCATGGCTATAGCGAGATCCTCTACGCCTTTTCCTCGGCCGCGAACAACAACGGCAGCGCATTCGGCGGCCTCAGCGCGAATACCCCGTTCTACAACGTCGCCCTGGCCGTGGCGATGTTCATCGCGCGCTTCTGGCCGATCGTTGCGGCTCTGGCGATCGCCGGTTCACTGGCCGCCAAGAAGCGGGTGCCGGTCACCGAGGGCACCATGCCCACGCATGGTCCGCTGTTCGTGGCACTGCTGGTCGGCTCGGTGCTGCTGATCGGCGTACTGACGTATGTGCCGGCGCTGGCGCTCGGACCGGTCGTCGAACATCTCAAGCTCTTCGCGGGCAGTTGACCAAAAGCAGGAGTGCGCATGTCGCGAGCTACACTTTCATTGTTTGATCGCCGCTTGCTGGGCACGGCGCTGCTCGAGTCGGTGCGCAAGCTCGACCCGCGCGTGCAGTGGCGCAATCCCGTGATGTTCGTGGTCTACCTGGGCACGCTGGTCACGGCGGCGCTCTATGGCCAGGCGCTGGCGGGGCACGGGGAAGCGCCCGCAGGGTTCATCCTCGCCATCACCATCTGGCTGCTGTTCACCGTGCTGTTCGCGAACCTGGCCGAAGCACTGGCCGAAGGGCGCAGCCGCGCGCAGGCGGCCTCGCTCCGTAGCATGCGCCAGACCGTACTGGCGCGGAAACTCGTCGATCCCGCGAGCGCGCAGCGCGTCACCGTCGAAGTGAAGGCCGAGATGCTGCGCAAGGGCGACGTGGTGCTAATCGAAGCGCAGCAGACGATTCCCGCCGATGGCGAAGTGATCGAGGGTGCCGCCTCGGTCGATGAGAGCGCCATCACCGGCGAGTCGGCGCCGGTGATCCGCGAATCGGGCGGCGATTTCAGTTCGGTGACCGGCGGCACGCGCGTGCTCTCGGACTGGATCATCGTGCGCGTGGCCGTGAATCCTGGCGAGACATTCCTGGATCGCATGATCTCGATGGTGGAATCCGCCAAGCGGCAGAAGACGCCCAACGAAATTGCACTGGGCATCCTGCTGGTCGCGTTAACGCTGGTGTTCCTAGTGGTGATCGCGACGCTGTTGCCGTTTTCGCTGTACAGCGTGGCGGTGAGCAAGGGCGGCAGCCCCGTGACCGTGACGGCCTTGGTGGCGCTGCTGGTGTGCCTGATCCCCACCACCATCGGTGGCCTGCTCTCGGCGATCGGCGTGGCCGGCATGAGCCGCATGATGCAGGCGAATGTGATCGCCACTTCAGGTCGCGCGGTCGAAGCCGCCGGTGATGTCGATGTGCTGCTGCTCGACAAGACCGGCACGATTACGCTGGGCAATCGCCAGGCTGCCGCATTCATCGCGGCGCCCGGCGTGAGCGAGCAGGAACTCGCCGATGCCGCGCAGCTCGCCTCGCTCGCCGATGAGACGCCGGAAGGGCGCAGCATCGTGGTGCTTGCCAAGCAGCGCTTCCAGCTGCGCGAGCGTGATCTGGGCAAGCTCGGCGCCACCTTCGTGCCCTTCTCGGCCCACTCGCGCATGAGCGGCGTGAACCTCGGGCAGCGCCAGGTGCGCAAGGGCGCGCCGGATGCGATTGCAAAATATGTGGCGGCGCTCGGCCGCGAGTTCCCGAAAGCCGTGGAGAGCGCCGTGCAGGATGTGGCGCGCCAGGGCAGTACGCCGCTGGTGGTTGCCGATGGCGCGCGCGTGCTCGGCGTGATCCAGCTCAAGGACATCGTCAAGGGTGGCATCCGCGAGCGCTTCGCGGATCTGCGCAACATGGGCATCAAGACCATCATGATCACCGGCGACAATCGCCTCACCGCGGCGGCGATCGCGGCTGAAGCCGGGGTCGATGATTTCCTGGCTGAGGCGACACCAGCTGCGAAGCTCAGCCTGATCCGCGAGCATCAGGCCCAGGGGAGGCTGGTGGCGATGACTGGCGATGGCACCAACGACGCGCCGGCGCTCGCGCAGTCCGATGTGGCCGTGGCGATGAACACCGGTACGCAGGCCGCCAAAGAGGCCGGC
Organism: Gammaproteobacteria bacterium; assembly: GCA_025350055.1. Lineage (GTDB taxonomy): Bacteria > Pseudomonadota > Gammaproteobacteria > Steroidobacterales > Steroidobacteraceae > FEN-1191. The sequence continues at coordinate 113,173 of JANXYK010000001.1, forward strand.
AACATGGTCGATCTGGATTCGAACCCCACCAAGCTGATCGAGATCGTCGAGACCGGCAAGCAGATGTTGATGACGCGCGGAGCCTTGACCACCTTCTCGCTGGCCAACGATGTCGCCAAGTATTTTGCGATCATCCCCGCGGCCTTCGCGATGACCTATCCGGAACTCGGCGCGCTGAACATCATGCACCTGGCGACTCCGAACTCGGCCATCCTCTCGGCGGTGATCTTCAACGCGCTGATCATCGTGGCGCTGATCCCGCTCGCGATCCGCGGCGTGAAATACCGGCCGCTGGGCGCGGGGCCGCTGCTGCGACGTAATCTGCTGATCTATGGGCTTGGCGGCATCCTGGTGCCGTTCCCTGGGATCAAGCTGATCGACATGGTGCTGTCGGCCGCCGGCTGGACCTGAAGGAGCAAAGATCATGATGATGCGCAGCCTGAGATCCGCGTTGAGCCTGCTGCTGTTGATGACGCTGTTGCTGGGTGTGGTCTATCCCCTCATCGTCACGGGCGCTGCGCAGCTGCTATTCCCACGGCAGGCGAATGGCAGCCTGATCGAGCGCGATGGCAAGGCCGTCGGCTCGGCGCTGATCGGTCAGGACTTCACGGACCCCAGGTACTTCTGGGGTCGGCCATCGGCGATCTCGCCACATCCCTACGACGCCACAGCCTCGACGGCTTCCAATCTCGGCCCACTCAATCCGGCGCTGATCGATGCCGTCAAGGCGCGGATACAAGCGCTGCGTGCGGCTGATCCGGGCAATGCGCTACCGATACCCGTGGAACTGGTCAGCGCTTCGGGTAGCGGGCTCGACCCGGACATCAGCCCGGCGGCGGCTGCGTTCCAGGCCGGGCGCGTGGCGCGCCTGCGCGGCCTGAAGCTCGAGCAGGTGGAAGCGCTGATCGCCAGTCACGAGCAGCGGCGCCTGCTCGGCTTCATCGGTGAGCCACGCCTCATCGTGCTCGAACTCAACCTCGCACTGGACGGGCTACACTAGAGCCGATGGCAGACCTCGAGCGCCGCGATCCGGACCAGCTGCTGGCTGAGGTGCAACTCGCCGAGCTGCGCTCGCACCGCGGCCGCCTGCGCATCTTCATCGGCGCTTCGGCTGGTGTGGGCAAGACCTACTCGATGCTCGAGGCGGCCCGCGCCGCGCGTGCCGGCGGCGCCGATGTGGTGGTCGGCTATGTCGAGCCGCACGGCCGCATCGAGACCGAACGCCTGCTGGATGGCCTTGAGCAGCTGCCGTTCCTGGAGGTGCGCTACCGCGGCATCACGCGGCGCGAGTTCGATCTGGATGCGGCACTCCGGCGCGCCCCGGCCACGCTGCTGGTCGATGAACTCGCGCATTCCAACCTCAATGAGGGCGAGCCACGGCCGCGGCACGCCAAGCGCTGGCAGGACATCGAAGAGCTGCTCGACGCCGGCATCAATGTCTGGACCACGGTCAACGTGCAGCACCTGGAGAGCCTCAACGATGTGGTCGCCGGCATTACCGGCGTGCGCCAGCAGGAGACCATCCCCGATCGCATCTTCGACGAGGCCGACGAAGTCGAGCTGATCGACCTGCCGCCCGATGACCTGCTGGCGCGCCTGAGCGCTGGCAAGGTGTATGTGTCCGACCAGGTGGCGACCGCGACTGAACGCTTCTTTCGCAAGCCCAACCTGATCGCGCTGCGCGAACTGGCGCTGCGCCGCACCGCCGATCGCGTCGATGCGGCCGCACAGGAATATGCGGGCAAGGAGCGCGGCTCGCAGCCCTGGCTGGCGCGCGATCGCTTCCTGATCGCGGTAGCGCCCGACGAGCAGTCGGAGCAGCTGGTGCGCGTCGGCAAGCGCTTTGCCGATGCGCTCGATGCCGAGTGGCTGGTGGTGTCGGTGGAGACACCGGACCTGCTCAAGCTCTCGGAGCGCGAGCGCAACCGGCGCATCGACGTGCTGCGACTGGCCGAGTCATTGGGCGCCGAGACCGTCACGCTCGATGGGCCCTCGGCGGCCGAGACCCTGATCGAGTACGCGCGCCTGCGCAACATCGCCCGCATCGTGGTCGGGGAGCCGCGCCGCCGCGGCTGGCGCGCCTGGTGGCGCCGCTCGACCGCCACGGAGTTGCTGCGGCGTGCACCTGGTTTCGACATCTCCGTAATCGCACGTCGCGAGACCACACTTGGCAGGCCGCGCGATCTGCCCGGTAGCGGGCCGGTCCCAATCCGCTGGGATCGCTACGGTTCGGCGCTGCTGACCAGCGCCTTGTGCACCGGCATCGCTGCGCTGATGTATCCGCACTTCCAGCTCACTGATCTGGTGATGGTGTATCTGCTCGGCGGCACGATCGCGGCGCTGCGCCTGGGTCGCGGTCCTGCGAGCCTGGCGGCGCTGGTCAATGTGGCGGCGCTCGATTTCTGTTTCGTGCCCCCGCGTTTCAGTTTCGCCGTGAGTGGCTTCCAGTACCTGGTGACCTTCATCGTGATGCTGGGCATGACGCTGCTGATCGCGAACCTGGTCGCCAGCGTGCGGGCGCAGACTCGGGTGGCGGGCGCGCGCGAGCGGCGCACCTCGCTGCTGTATGCCATGAGCCGCGAGCTGGCGGCGAATCGCAGTCGCGAGCGCCTGGCGCAGCTGGCGATCAAGCATGTCGCCGAGACTTTTGCGAGCGAGGCCGCGGTGCTGCTGCCCGATAGTGATGGCAGGCTGCAGGCGCAGCCCGCGAGCGCGACTGCCGGAGTGCTGCGCAATGCCGACTTGTCGGTGGCGCAATGGGTCTGCGATCACGGCAAGCCGGCAGGGCTCGGCACCGACACACTGCCCGCGGCTGCTGCGCAATACCTGCCGCTGACGGGCACCGAGCGCACGCTGGGTGTGCTGGCCGTACGGCCGACGCAGAAGCGGCGCTTGCTGCTGCCCGAACAGCGTCACCTGCTCGAGACCTTTGCCGGCCAGATCGCGCTGGCGCTCGAACGCGCCCAGTTGGCCGAGGCTGCGGAACAGGCGCGCGTCGCCGCTGAAACCGAAAGCCTGCGCAATACGCTGCTGGCTTCGATCTCGCATGACCTGCGCACGCCGCTGGCGGTGATTACCGGTGCGAGTTCGGCGCTCAACGATTCGAGCCTGAAACTTACGGATGCGGCGCGCGCGCAGCTCGTGCGCTCGATCGACGGCAAGGCGCGCGAGATGTCTGAGCTGATCTCGAACGTGCTGGACCTGATGCGCTTCGAAGCGGGCGAGGTGCGCCTGCGCCGTGACTGGCAGACCATCGACGATCTGGTTGGCACCGCGCTCGCCCGCTGCGAGGAGCGCCTGAAGCAGCATCCGGTCACGGTGAATCTGCCGGCCGAGCTGCCGGCAGTGTACGTCGATGCGCCGCTGGTCACGCAGGTGCTGGTGAACCTGCTCGAGAATGCCGTGAAGCACACGCCGGCAGGCACGCAGATCGCCATCTCCGCACAGCCGGTCGACGAGCTGCTGCAGGTGGTGGTCGAAGACTCGGGCCCCGGGTTGCCGCCCGGAGATCCGGAGCTGCTGTTCGCCAAGTTCCAGCGCGGCCGCGAGGAAAGCAACGCGGGCGGCGCGGGTCTCGGGTTGGCGATCTGTCGCGCCATCGTCAATGCGCATGGTGGCGCGATCAGTGCGGCTACGCGTGCTGGCGGCGGTGCGCGTTTTGCGCTCACGCTGCCGCTCGCGGAACCAGGTGCGAATCCGGATACGCAGTCAGTCGGAGCGCCGCTCGCGTGACCGATGCGATGTTCACGTTGCTCATCGTCGAGGATGATGCCGGCATCCGCAGCGTGCTGCGCACCCTGCTCGAATCGCAGCGCTATCGGGTGGTGGAGGCCGAGAACGCCGCGCGCGGTGTCATCGAGGCGCGCAATCACCGGCCCGATCTCGCGATCGTCGATCTGGGTCTGCCAGACCGCGATGGCGTGGCGCTGATCCGCGAGGTGCGGCGCTTCTCGCCCTTGCCGATCCTGGTGCTGTCGGCGCGCACCATGGAGGCCGACAAGATCGCGGCACTCGATGCCGGTGCCGATGACTACGTCGCCAAGCCCTTCAGCGCGCCGGAACTGCTGGCGCGGGTGCGCGCCGGGCTACGCCGCAACGCGCAGGGCGGCGAGCAGTTGCCGATACTGCGCTTCGGGCCCATCAGCGTAGACCTGCACACGCGCAGCACCAGCGGGCCGGAAGGCGCTGTGCACCTCACGCCGCTCGAATACCGCGTGCTCGATTGCCTGGCGCGCCATTCAGGCCTGATCGTCACCCAGGCGCAGCTGATCCGCGAGGCCTGGGGGCCGGAGCGCGCCGGCGACAGCCGCGGACTGCGCAGCTATATTAAGATGCTGCGACAGAAGCTCGAGCCCGATCCGCGGCAACCGCGCTACCTGCTCACCGAGGCCGGTGTCGGGTACCGGCTCAGGGTCGATGACGAGCTCGCCAAATGAGTGAACTCATCGATGGAGCATTTTGACTCGGTAGAGCAGCTGCTGGCGCGCAAGCGCGATAGCACGCCGGTGTTCTGCTTCCACCCACAGGGTTTTCGCGCCGCCGCGCGGCATTTCAGCGAGCATTTCCCCGGCACTGTGCTCTATGCGGTCAAGGCCAATCCGCATCCGCAAGTGCTGCAGTGGTTGATCGATGGCGGCATTCGCGCCTTCGACACCGCCTCGATCGCCGAGATGGCCATGGTGCGTGGCCTGCTGCCCGAGGCTGCCTGTTCCTACAATCATCCAGTCAAGCCGCGCGACGCCATCGAGGTGGCCTGGCGCCAGTTCGGCATCCGCGATTTCGTGGTCGATCATCCGGCCGAGCTCGACAAGTTGCTGGCGGTGGTGGGCAGCGACATCGTGGTGCAGGTGCGCGTGGCCGCTCCAAATCCACACGCCACCATCAGCTTCAATTCAAAATTCGGCGCCGGCCCGGAGCAGGCGGTGCCGTTGCTGCGCGCTATTGCCCAGCGCGGCGTCACGCCGGCGCTGTGCACGCACATCGGCTACCAGACCACGGCACCAGAGGCCTATGCGCGCGGGCTCCGGCTGCTGGCTGAAGTCGCGGCGCTTGCCAGCGTGCGCCCGCAGTACATCAATATCGGTGGTGGGTTCCCCAGTCTGCTGCTGCCGAAGGACAAGACGCTGGACGACTATTTCACGGCGATTGCCACGGCCCATCGCGAGGCTCGCGGCATCGCCGATGTGCCGCTGAAGTGCGAGCCCGGTAGTGCGCTCACGCATCGGGGTGGCACCGTGCTGGCGCAGGTAGTGTTGGTCAAGGAAGACTCCGTGCACATCAACGACGGCGTCTATGGTGCGATGGCCGAGATGATCCATGCCAAGACCCAGCCGCCGACGCGCGTGCTGGCTACCGGCGGCGAAGAGCGTCGCGGCAGCTTGCGCTCGTACACGGTGTTCGGCCCGACCTGCGATTCCTACGATGTAATGCCCGCGCGTTTTATGCTGCCCGAAGCATTGCGCGAGGGCGACTGGCTGGTGTTCAGCATGATGGGCGCCTATTCGAACGTGCTGATCTCCGATTTCAACGGCCTGGGCGAACATCAGTTCGCCATTGTCGGCGACTAGAGCCGGCGACCAGGGTCGGTGCCGCGCGCCACCGTTCGCTACAGGCCCGCGTTGTCCAGCAGGCGCAGGGGCTCACTGCTCCCGGCCAGCAGTGCATCGAGCACCGCTTCCTGCAGCGCGCCGCGGCGTTGCGCTTCGGCGTAGGGAATCTCCGGGTGGAACATCACCATGGAGTAGCGGGCGATGAAGCGGCCCGGAAAGCGGCGCTCGAGATCGGCGGCCAGCTGCTTGCGGCGCGCAAAGTCGGGCGCCAGCACGCGCGAGCGCATCTCCTCGTAATTCTCCAGCGCCATTGCGGCGATCGCATCCGTGTTGGGGCGGCGCTCGCGCTCGAAGCGCGCCCAGCAGCGCAGTGGATCTTCGCCACTGGCCAGCAGCTGCGCCAGCAACGCGCAGTCCTCGAAGCCGCAATTAAGGCCTTGTCCATGGAAGGGCACGATCGCGTGCGCGGCATCGCCGATCAGCAGCGTGCCGCGCTGGTGCCAGGGCCAGCAGTAGAGCGTCGCCAGCTTGCCCTGCGGATTTTGCTCGTATTGCGCATCGAAATCCGGCAGCAGTGCCAGCGCATCCGGGAATTCGCGCGTAAAGAAGGCGCGCGCCGCGCCAGGCGCTGCGAGTGTCTCGAAGCTGGGTGCCGCGCCACGCACCGGCAGGAACAGCGTGGCCGTGAAACTGCCGTCGGGATTGGGAAGCGCGATCAGCATGTAGCCGCCGCGCGGCCAGATATGCAGGGCGTTGCGCTCGAGCGCGTAGCCGCCCGAGGCGGTGGCCGGAATCACCAACTCCTTGTAGTCGTGGTCCAGTGGCGCTTCGCGCTCCTGCAAGGCCCCGCGCGCGAGCAGCGCTGCGCGCACGGCCGAACCCGCGCCATCGGCGCCGATCACCAGCGGCGCATGTTCGGTGTGCACCTGGCCGCTCTGTTCATCGCGCCATTGCAGCGTGCTTGCCACCGGGTCGACATCAAGGCAGCGCTGTTCGAAGCGCAGCGAGATGCCCTGGGTATGCGCTGCAACCTCGACCAGCGCGGCGTTGAGCCGCGAGCGGCTGATCGCATGGATCACCTCATTCGGGTGCAGCCCATAGTTCATCAGCGCGCTGTTGCCGCCCGGTTCATGCACCTGGCGACCGCGCATCGTCACCATTTCGCGCCGCAGGGTGGCCAGCACGCCGGCCTGCTCGAGCGCCACGAGGCCGCGTGCAGCCAACGCGAGGTTGATGGATCTGCCGCTCTCGGTGGTGGCGCGGCGCGGGTCGGCGCGCCGCTCGAATATCTGTACGTTGCGGCCTGCGCGCGCCAGCAACAGCGCCAGCAGCGTGCCGACAGGACCTGCGCCGACAATGGTTATTGTGGCGCTGTTGATCGTGGAAGCGGCGCTCGCAGCCTCGTACATCGCGCGCGTACTCAGATGCGCAGTGCTTGCGCCAGCAGCTGCGCAGCGCGCAGTGCATCGGCATAGCGGTTGTAGAGCGGCACCGGCGCCAACCGTATGGTGTCGGGCTCGCGCCAGTCGGTGACCACGCCATTGGCATCGAGTGCTGCATGCACGCTGCGCGCCCGCTCGCTGTTGCCGCGCACGCGGATCGAGAGCTGGCAACCGCGCTGCTGCGGATCGCTGCCGGTCAGCAGCGTGATCTCCTGGCCGCACAGCTGCATGAGGCAGCATTCAAGGTACGCAGTCAGCTGCAGCGACTTGGCGCGGAGCGCTGCCATGCCCGCGCCTGAAAACTGTTCCAGCGCCGCGATCAGCGGCGCGGAGGAGAGCACCGGTGGATTGCTGATCTGCCAGCCGGCAGCGCCCGGAGTCAGCGTGAGCTCGGGGCCCATGCGAAAGCGCGTGGCCGCCTCATGCGCCCACCAGCCCGAGAGTCGCGGCAAGGACAGATCGCGCGCATGCCGCTCGTGCACGAAAGCACCGCCGATCGCGCCCGGTCCGCCGTTCAGGTACTTGTAGCTGCACCAGGCCGCGAAATCCGCATTGCCATCGTGCAGGCTCAGGGGCACATTGCCGATCGAATGCGCGAGATCGAAGCCAATCCGTGCGCCGGCGCGCTGTGCAGCATGCGCAATGTGCGCCAGCTCGAAACTCTGGCCCGTGCGGTACTGCACGCCGGGCCACAACACGAGTGCCAGCTTGCCCGCCTGCGCGGCGATCGTCTGTTCGATTTCTTCCGCGCGCAGCGTCTCTTCGCCGGCACGCGGCGCAAGCTCGATCAGTGCCACAGCCGGATCGTAGCCGTGCCAGCGCAGCTGCGAAGTAACCACGTGGCGATCGGAAGGAAAGGCGCCTGCTTCGATCAGGATGCGGTGTCGTGCCGCCGTTGGCCGATAGAAGCTGACCAGCAGCAGATGCAGGTTGACGCTGAGTGAATTCATCGCCACCACTTCCTGCGGGGCGGCACCAGCGAGCACGGCGAGCGGTGCCTGCAGGCGCTCGGCGTAGCTGATCCAGTCGCGGCGCGCGTGTTCGTGGCCGCGCACGCCGAGCCGCTCCCAGTCCTCCAGCTCTTCGAGCACGCGGGCGCGGGCGTTGCGCGGCGCGAGTCCCAGCGAATGGCCGCACAGGTAGGTGAGTTCCGCACCATCGGCGCCGCGGGGGATCGAGAAGGCGTCGCGAAAGTGCGCGAGCGCATCCGCTGCGTCTAGTGCGCGGGCGCAGGGTTCGGTGGCCGACCAGTCAGTGCCAGCGTTCATGTGTCGAGCAGCTCATAAAGCAGCGGGCGCGAAGGCAGCGCATCGCCACTCAAGGCTGGGACCTGCAGCTGCAGCAGGCAGGGGCCGTCAGGCAGCGTTTCGGGCATGTAGGCCAGCTCCGTAATCGTGCACTGCGCGCGCCGCGCGCCGCCCAGCGCCCTGGCGTCAGGCTGCAACCCGAAGAACACGCGATGTGCCGCCAGCTGGCCCGCATCCTCGGCGCGATCGGCCGAAGGCACATCGAGCACCAGATGTTCGATGCCGCGCTCGACCAGCAGCTCGGCTGCCGGCAATGAAAGGAACGCTGCACCGGAGTGGGTGTAGTCGCGACTGCGTTTTTCAGGGCCGTTGGGGAGCGTGCGCACGATCAACGCCTCAGGCCTGAATGGCAGATCGGCAATCCACGCCTGCTCGAGCGACTGGCGCGTGATCAGCAGGTCGGCAGCGTGCGGCGCGGGGCGCGAGCTCTCGCCACTCTGCGCGGCACGTCGTGGCGCAACGCTCAGCAGCAGGGCCGCGATGAATCCGCCCGGCACCACGGAGCGCACATCGTGGCGCTCGAGCGTGAGATGACCCACGCTCTCGGTGTGCGTGCCATCGCAATGGGGCGTGAGCTTGAGCGTGCTGGCGTTGCAGCTGGCGCCGCTCACCACGCGTCCTGAAAAGCTGCCTGAGCGCAGCGGTTCGCTGCTCGGCGCCGGCGCGCCGAACCACTGCGGACCGTGGCCGTCGAAATCGAGCTCGAGCGCCAGCGAGTGCGCAGCGCCGGCATCGAATGCCACTCGCTTGCCCTGGATTTCAAGCCAGGCTGCTTGCCGAGCCGCCGCGCTCATCAAGTTGCTGGCACCGATGCCGCGACCGGAGCCGGAGTGGGCGGGGCCATCACCGTGCCGCAGCGCTTGCAGGTGCGCAGACCCAGATTGCCGAAGAAGCGCTCGAACACGGGCGGAAACTGCGTCTCGATGTTGGTGAGCGCGAAGAATTCCTCATACAGCGGCGCGCTGCATTGCTCGCAGTACCACTGCAGCCCGTCGAGCTCGCCCGCGCGGCGCTGGCGCTCGATCACCAGGCCCACCGAACCCGCGCTGCGCTGGGGCGAGTGCGGCACGCCCGGCGGCAGCAGCAGGATGTCGCCCGCGCGAATCGGCACATCGCGGATGGCGCCGTGCTCGGCGACGCGCAGCACCATGTCGCCCTCGAGCTGGTAGAAGAATTCCTCGGCCGGATCGATATGGAAATCGCGACGCGAGTTCGGGCCGCCCACGACCATGATGATGAATTCCGTGTCGTGGAACACCAGCTTGTTGCCCACCGGCGGCTTGAGCAGATGCCGGTGCGCATCGATCCATTGGCGGAAATTGAAGGCCTGCAAGGCGCCCATGCTGCCATTCCTGTCGAAAAAAGCCGACAACTGTCGGCCGGAGGTCACTCTCGCGTATGGTACGCATATCCGGGCGGTGCTTGCGACCGCCGCAGAGAAGGAAGCATTGTGATTCCCACCCGATCCAGCATGCAGGCGCTCCAGGGCGAGCGCGGCGCACGGCCGTTGAAGCTCTTGCTTTGGGCCATGCTGATCGGCTCCGCGCTGCTGACCGGCTGCAGCCACCTGCACCGGCCGCACCCTTCGGCCTGGCATCTGCCCTGGCATCATCCACCGGCCGGCCTGGAGCCGCTGGTGAACGAACTGGTGGTCGAGGCGGGCGTCGGCACCGCGGCGCCCGTGCTGCCCCAGACCTGGGATCGCAACGCGCTGCGGGTCGATATGGTTGCCGTGACGGGCGAGGGCGTGCTGACGCTGCGCCCGCTGCAGGGCCACGACTGGCCGATACGGCTGGAATTCGGCGTGCAGCCCGGCAGCTTCGGGCACCTGGAAATCCGCGGCGAACAGCGTGTGATCCTGCCGGTGGCCGCGAGCGGGGCAGTCACCACGATGGCCGTGCCGCAGGGCACCTATGCGCCGGCGACCAAGGAACTGGTCATTCATTACGGCCCTTGAGGCGCCCTGGATCAGGCGCAGCGTCCGGACTGAAAACGCGCTGAAAATCGCCTGAAAATTCGCCATTGAGCATTGGCGGGCAGACACGTATCGTAACTTCTTGTGCGTTACGGTGTCTTAACCCTGATGTCCCTTGCGCTCTCAACCCTGCTGTACGAATGGCGACGCTACCTCGCTGCGGTGATCGCGCTTTCCGTGGCGGGCCTGCTGGTGCTCTCGCTCACTGGAATGTTCATGGGCATGAGCAAATCCTTTACCGCAACGGTGGATCGCTCGCCGGCTGAAGTGATGGTGCTGCCGCCCAATTCAAACAACGTGTTCGATTCCGGGGGTGGCCAGCCGCGGCGCCTGATTCCCGAGATCTACCAGCATCCCGCGGTGATGGAGGCGCGGCCGCTGAATATCGGGTTCACGGGCTGGTCGAATTTTCCCACCGACGGGCAGCCCGCCAAGGATCAGGGCGTCGAGATATTCATCGTCGACCCCGTGCGCGGCGCGGTGACACTGCCCAGTGATTTCAGCGACCAGGTGATCAATGCGCTCAAGGAGCCCTTCGCTGTGGTGGTCGATCGCTCGAGCCTGGGGAAGCTGGGCGTGCAGGTCGGCGACAAGGCCAAGATGAACGGCTTTACCGTCTGGGTGCGCGACACGGTGGAAGGCTATCCCTCGATGTTCAACGCCGTGGTGTTCGTCTCGCCGCAGACCGCCAAGCTGATCCGCCAGTTCAATGACGGGCCGCAGATCGGCGCCATCGTGGTCAAGATCGCCCACGGTGCGCGCGCCACTGAAGTGGCCCAGCAGCTGAATGCCATGTCCAAGGGTCGCTACCGCGCCTGGTCGCGCGAAGAGCTCTCCGATGCCGGCCAGCGCTCGATGCTGAAGGAAGGCGGCATTGTAGTAATCCTGGGTTTCGCGGTGGTGGTCGGCATCTTCATCGGCGTCGTGATCACCTGGCAGACGTTGCAGGGCGCGATCATGGCGAACATCAAGGAATTCGCGAGCCTCCGGGCCCTTGGGGTCTCGATGCGCAGCCTCCGGTTGATCGTGATGGAACTGAGCCTGTGGGTAGGGCTTGCGGGCCTGGCGCTGACGGCAGTACTGGCCGGTGTGGTCTGGGTGCTGTCCACGACCTTCGGGGTGCCGATGGATTTCCCGCTGTTCATCGACATTCCGGTGGGCATCGCCATGGTCATTGTTGCCGTGCTGTCGGGCATGCTGTCGCTGCGCATCCTGAAGAAAAGCCAGCCGGCGGAGCTGCTGCGATGAGCAAGCTTGCGATCGACGCCAAGGGCCTCAGCAAGGCCTACCGCATCGGCAAGCGCACCGAGCAGGTGCTCAAGGGCATCAATTTCAACGCCTATCACGGCCAGGTCACGATGGTGATGGGGCCGTCGGGTTCCGGCAAATCAACGCTGATTGCCGCGCTTTCGGGGCTCATGAAACCCGACGAGGGGGAGGTGCTGGCGCTCGGTGAGAACCTGTGGACGAAGCGCGCCGGCAAGATCGACAAGTTCCGGCTCGATCACTGTGGTTTTATTTTCCAGGGCTTCAACCTGTTTCCCGCGCTCGATGCTACGGAACAGGTGGCGCAGGTGCTCAAGTACTGCGGCATCGGCCGCAAGGAAGCACGCCTGCGCGCCACCGCGGTGCTCGAGTCGGTGGGTCTGGGCAATCGCCTGCACCAGCGGCCGGCGGAACTTTCGGGCGGCGAGAAGCAGCGCGTCGCGATCGCGCGCGCACTCGCCAAATCACCGGCGCTGATCTTCGCGGACGAACCCACCTCGGCGCTCGATTCCGGCAACGGGCAGCTGGTGATCCGGCTGCTGCACGAAGCGGCCAGGCAGCGTAACGCGGCGATCGTGGTCGTGACGCACGATCCGCGCCTCGAAGCGCATGCCGATCGCGTGATCCAGATGGAAGATGGCAACATCAAGAGCGACCATATGGTTTCCGATCCGCCGTCGGTCGGGGCCTAGACACCACGGGAATTCACCATGCAGCGCCGACTCGAAAAATTCTCCACGCTGGCTGTGCTGGCCACCGCGCTCGCCTGCCTGTGGCTCAGTGGCTGCAGCCACGCAGGTGCCGACGGCAAGGGCCCCGATGGCAAGCCGCTGGCGCCGCCGCCTTCACCCTATGCCACCATCGCCAACGGCAAGATCGACGTCGAGGGCGGCGTGGTCGAGGTGGCCGCGCGGCGCGCGGGTGTGATCCGCGCCGTGTACGTGCAGGAAGGCGCGCAGGTGAAGAAGGGCGACATACTGGCGCGACAGGAAGATGACGATGCCGCACTGGCCGTCAACAGCGCCAGGGCAGCCGTGGCGCAGGCCGAGAGCCAGCTGATCCTGACCCAGGTGAACATCAGAACGGCGCAGCGCGAGCATGAACGACTCGCGGCGTTGGTGCCCACGAACCTGGTGGCACGCCAGCAGCTCGATCAGGCCAGCGATGCGATCGCCACGGCGCAGGCGCAGCTTGGCATCCAGCAGGCCGCCGTCGCCACCGCGAAGGCGCAGCTCGCGCAGGCCGTGTACAACCAGGACCTGACCGTGATTCGCGCGCCGATGGATGGCAAGATCATCCGGCGCTTCGCGAATCCCGGAGCGGGCGCATCGACTCTCAACGTGTCGAACATGTTCGACCTGGAGCCGGCGATCGCGCACATCGTGCGCTCGGAGATCATCGAGAGCGCGATACCCGATGTGTACGTGGGCCAGCAGGCCGAGATCGTGCCCGAGACCGACCCCGATAAGCTCGCCGTGGGTAAAGTACTGCGCATCGCCAGTGCCTTCGGCGCGCGCAAGCTGAAATCCGATGGCGCCAACGAGGCTGCCGACGAGCGCGTGGTCGAAGTGGTAGTCTCGGCGGACAACACCCCGTTCCTGATCGGCCAGCGCGTGCTGGTAAAGTTCATGAAACGCGGCGAGAAGGCCGGCGTGAAGCGCGATGCCGACAAGCCCGCGCCAGCAGCGAAGGCCGGCTAACGCCAGACTCGCAATTTGGCCGGCGACCGCCGTCGGCCGGCACTACCAGGGGAATCGCCATGCAAGACGCCTTGATCACCACCGCACTCGAACTGCCCGGCTACCGCATCGTGAAGAGCCTGGGCGTCGTGCGCGGGCTCACGGTGCGTTCGCGCTCCATCGCGGGCAACATCGCCGGCGGCATCCAGTCGCTGTTCGGCGGCAACATCACCATCTACACCAACCTGTGCGAGCGCACGCGCTCCGAGACCTACCAGCTGATGTGCCAGCACGCCAGGCAGCTCGGTGCGAACGGGGTCATTGCGATGCGCTATGACGCGACCGACCTGATGGCCGGGCTCACCGAGGTGTTGTGCTACGGTACAGCGGTGGTCGTCGAGCCGGAGCAACCGGGCTGAACCCGCGCCAGGCGAGGCCCGTCTCAGGGCCTGCTGTTGCGGTAGCTTACGGCGATCACTTTTTCCGTACATCCGGCAGCCGTTCCATCGATCACCGGTGCGAGGTAACGGCTCCCGAGAATAGACCGCTCAGTGGTTTGCTGAAATACAAAGGGCGGGTAGGCGATGATCGTGCGCACGTTCTCGGGGTGCCCGGCAGAGTCAATGTCGAACGACTCGCGCAGGTAGCCGTCAATGCCCCAACGTTCCGCCTCGTTGGGCATGCTGGCTACGAGGTTCGCCGTCTTGATCGTTACCGGGCGTACATCAAACAGCATGCATTGCTCGCGCGTGATGCCGGCCGCGGCAACCTTGGCATCGGCGCCGGCAGCATCGCCTGAACGCCGCACCAGCGCGGCCAGGTGCAGCGTTGCGACGTCGCGCAGCGGATCGTGTTCGTCCAGCACTTCCGGCGCAAAGGCCAGGACCCGCTCAAGCACCGGCCGCGCCTCCTTGAACTGGGCGTTGGACTCGAGGCTGATGGCGTATTCGAGCGTCAGCCAGGCCGTAGCTGCCGTGTGCGGGTATATCTTCTCAAGCGTCGCGAGATTTGCGGCGTTCGCCCGGACGCGCCCGGCAGACCACCCGGACATCCCGGGTTGCAGGGGTTTGAGATACATGGCCAGCGCGCGCGCGGCAGGGGGAGCGTTGCCCTTTTCCAGTGCGGCATCCAGATGCTGTGCAATCTTCTCTGCGCGCTTGTGGTCCGTCTCAATGGGCAGTCGTCGCAACAGCGTGGGCACGGCAGCCAGGTCTTCGCGATCGAGGCGCGGGTCGTCACCGGGCACATATCTCGTAGTCATGGGAGCGAAGTCGGCGGCAGGCAGTGAGCTCGCCTTAAGCCACGCCTCGGTCTGGTCGTAAAATGGCTTCGACAGTTGCTCGGCACCCGGGCGCGCGACGCAGCGCATTTCGATGCGCATCAGATTGCGCCAGAAAGCGGGGAGCGTGGTGATCCGCTCGGGGTTCCAGTGCCATTGCTGCACGGTTCGCGCGAAAGCGAGCCCAAGCGAGCCGGGCCGGCTGGCATAGACGGGCGTGGCACCGGTCACGTGGCCATCCGCGGCGATCGAGAATTCCACGATCACCGAGTCTTCGGCACGAATGCCGAGCGCATCGCTGCACACTGGCGGACTGCCCAGGCCGCTGCTCCACTCGTTGGTGGGCAGGTGTCCGGCGCCGCTCCAGCTCAGGTACTCGTGTGCCTTCTCTGGGTGATTGCTTTGCATCGCCGCGAGCGCGGCGTCGCCGCGGATCGGAACCTGCAGCAGATTGATTCTCGAGCCGGTCAACCCGCCCGACAGTTTCACGGCTTCGGAGAGAAACGGCATCGCCTCGCTGGGTTGCCCAAGGTTCAGACTGCCGCGACCACGCAGGTCCAGTAGCTGCGCGCGTATCAGCTTCTCCTCCTTGGGGTCCGAGGGAATGGCCAGCGCATCATCCAGCAGCGCACTGGCTTTGCCTGGATCGAGCGTCATGTAGCTTTGGGCCAGCCCTACCTTCACTGCTCCCACCAGAGTGGCTAAGTTCGAGTGTGTCGCACAGTCCAGGGCTTTGGCATAACTCTCCAGGGCTTCCGGATTCGCAAGCGCTATACGCTGGGCATTGCCCAGCGCCAGCCACAAATGTGCGCGTTCCAGGTATTCCTCCGTCGGCAGTCCCTCGACGGCCAGATTGGCCTCGCGCACGGCTGCTTCGATTTCGCCTTGACGTGCCAGGGCGCGCGCGAGTCGCGCATGTATCACACCTTGTATGCGGGACAGGTGGCCATCCTTCCCGGGCTCGGCAACCTCAGACAAGCCCGTGACGGCGGCCGGCCAATCCTGCCGGTCGAAAGCCGCTTGCGCGGCGTCATAAATCTGCTGTGGCGTAGGTTTCGCCGCTGGCGATGCTGCAGGAGTTGCCGCTGCTGGTGTCGCCGGCGCAGCGGCCAGCAGTATCGAGGTCGGTGCGCACAACTGCGCCGTTGCAATCAGGACAGACCGTGTCCGCGAGTGAGGCATCGCATCAACCTCCGTGTCAATCGCCGATCGGCAGTTTCGTCCGCGAGCGCACCGCAACGGGCGGTGCTTCGGCATCATCCATGTTGATCGCCGTCAAGGTACCGCCCCACACGCAGCCGGTATCCAGGCCCAGTACATTGTCGCCGCGATGCAGCCCGAGAGCCGACCAGTGACCGAATACTACGCGCGTCGCAACACTGGCGCGCGAGCTGATCGCAAACCACGGCTGCAAGGGCGCGCGCACCTCGGCGGGCGGGCCCTTGAATTTAAGGTCGACGCGCCCGGCGGCGGTGCATACGCGCATGCGCGTGAGCACATTGATGATGAAGCGCAGTCGCGCCTGGCCCTGCAGATCCTCGTCCCAGTGATCGGGCTCATCGCCGTACATGCCACGGAGCAGCCTCTCGGGATCGTGCTGCAGCGCCTGGCTCACTTCGCCCGCCAGCAGCGCCGCCTGGCGCGCATGCCACTGCGGCACGACGCCGGCATGCACCAGCAGGTCGTTGCGCGCCAGGTCGTGATGCGCGAGCGGTCGCTCGAGCAACCAGGCCAGCAGCGCGTCGCGATCTGGCGCGCCCAGGATGTCATCGAGCGTGTCGTTGCGCCGCGGCTTGCGATCGGACACCAGCGCCAGTGCCAGCAGATGCAGGTCGTGGTTGCCGAGCACCACGGTGGCGTTCGCGGCCAGCGCACGCACACGGCGCAGCGTGGCCAGCGATTGCGGGCCGCGATTGACCAGGTCGCCCGTGAACCAGAGCTGATCGCGCTCGTCGTTGAAACCGATGCGCTGCAGCAGCGCCTCGAGTTCGGCGCAGCAACCCTGCACATCCCCGATGGCCCAGCGCGTCACGACTCGGGCGCTCGCGACCTAATGCAAAGTGCCGGGCTTGGCGAGCCGGAACACCGGGATCGGCGCATCGAAGCGCGCGCCGTCATCGGCCAGCATCTGGTAGCTCCCCTGCATCGAGCCGACCGGCGTCTCGAGCACGGCACCGCTGGAGTAGCGAAAGCCCTGGCCCGGCCTGAGGTGCGGGTGCTCGCCGACCACGCCTTCGCCGCGCACTTCCTGGATGCGCCCGTTGGCATCGGTGATGATCCAGTGGCGCGTCAGCAGTTTCGCGGGCACCCTGCCGCTGTTGCGCAATGTGATCGTGTAGGCGAACACGAAGCGCTGTTCGGCGGGTTCCGATTGCTCTTCGAGGTACGCAGTCTCGACCTCGACCTGGATCTGGTGTTGTGGCGGGTTCATGGCGCGCTCAAGCCCTGGGTTCCTTGCTCACGCGCATCGCCAGCACATCGCAAGCGGCACCGTGCAGCACCGTATCTTCGGTGAGATTCACCAGGATCGAGAGCCCATGGCGTTCGCGGCAGCCGAGTACAATCAGGTCGGCCTTGTGCGCGCGCGCCTGTCGCAGGATCTCCGCCTTCACGTTGCCAGTGGCGACCTGGCAGTCCTCTGCGCCCAGGCCCACCGCAACGGCGAGCGCAGCGAGCTGCGAGCGCGAGCGCGCGATCAGCTGGTCATCGATCTGCACCACGGGCACCAGGGCATCGCTCATCGGTTCGACCGGGACGAACTCGATCACGTGCAGCAGCCGCAGTCGTGCGCCCCACAGTCGCGCCAGCTCAGCGCTCTTGGCGGCGATCGCGCGGCTGTCTTCACTCAGGTCGACGGCGACGAGCAGTTGTTGGTAGCAGGCCATGCGCCCTAGTGAATCACAGCCGCCGCAGCCAGCGCCAGTGCGCCGAATTGCGCGGCCGAGAGGGTCTCGGCGCGTGCGCCCGGATCGATGCCGGCGGCGCTGATTTGCGCGGCATCGAGCAGCCGGGCCAGCGCGTTGCGCAGCGTCTTGCGCCGCTGGCCGAAGGCTGCGCCGACCACCGCGCTGTAGTGGGGCTCCGCCGCCCAGGCGGGAGGCGCGGCACGGACAGTCATGCGCACCACCGCGGAATGCACCTGCGGCGCGGGCCTGAAGGCCCCAGGCCCCACATCCAGCAGTTTGTGCGCTTCGACGCGCGGCGCCAGCATCACGCCCAGGCGCCCATACTGGCGTGAATCGGGCTCTGCGACGATGCGATCGACGACTTCCTTTTGCAGCATGAAATGCATGTCGCTGATGTGCTCCGCGGCTTCCAGCAGGTGGAACAGCAGCGGCGTGGAGATGTTGTAGGGCAGGTTGCCGATCATCCGCAGCTTCTGGCCGCGCTGCTGCGCGAGTGCGCCGTAGTCGAAGGTCAGGGCATCGCCTTCATGCACCCTGAGCATGGGTTGTGCCGCATGGCGCTCGCGCAGCGCCGCAGCCAGGTCGCGATCGATCTCGATCACATCGAGTGCGCCGGCAGCGGCGAACAGCAACTCCGTCAGTGCGCCCTGGCCCGGGCCGATCTCCACCAGCGCATCACCCGGGCGCGGCGCGATGGCGGCGACAATGCGCTCTATGACCACCGGGTCGTGCAGGAAGTGCTGGCCGAAGCGCTTGCGGGCGTGCATCGGGGCGCTCAGGAGGCGCGTTGCGCTGGCGATGCCTGCGCAGCGCGTTGCGCGAGCTGGGCGGCCAGCGCAACGGCGGCCCGGAGGCTCCCGGCATCGGCGCGCCCGCTGCCGGCCAGATCGAGCGCCGTGCCGTGATCCACCGAAGTGCGCACGATCGGCAGGCCCAACGTCACGTTGACCGCGTTGCCAAAGCCGCTGGCCTTGAGCACCGGCAAACCCTGGTCGTGATACATCGCCAGCACCACATCGTAGTGCGCGCGGTGCTGGGGTACGAACAGCGTATCGGCAGGGTAGGGCCCGTGCACATCGAGCCCAGCGGCGCGCGCACGCGCGAGCGCCGGCTCGATCACCTGCTGTTCTTCGCGGCCCAGGTGACCGCCTTCACCCGCGTGTGGATTCAATCCGCACACCGCGATTCGCACCCGCGGCAGACCCCACACGCTGCGCAGGTCGCGATCGATGATCGTGAGTACGGCGAGCAGCCCCTCGATGTTCAGCGCATCGGGCACTGCGCGCAGTGGCAGGTGCGTGGTGGCGAGTGCCACCTTCAGTTCGCCCGCCACCAGCAGCATCACCGGCAGTGGGCTGCCACACAGAGCGGCGAGGTACTCGGTGTGGCCGCTGAAGGGAATGCCGGCGTCGTTGATGACGCTCTTCTGCACCGGCGCCGTCACCAACGCAGAGAACTCCCGCTCGCGGCAGCCCTGCACGGCGCGTTCGATCAGTTGCAGCACCTGGCGTGCATTGCGCAGCTCGAGCCGGCCGGCGATCGCGGGTACCGCCAGCGGCAGGTGCAGCACGCACAGCTGGCCCGCGGCCGATGTCACGGGCTGGCCGCGGCGATAGTCTGACAAAGAAATTTTGAACCCGAGTTGCTGCGCGCGCGCGGCCAGGTTGTCGCGATCGGCCAGGCATACCAGTGGATAGTCGCGCGCCGTTGTAGCCAACGCCAGGCACAGATCCGGGCCGATGCCGGCGCTCTCTCCGGCGGTGAGGGCGATGGGTGCGGCGGCGTTCACGGCCTGGCAAAGCTCACACGCGCGCGGCGTTCAGAGCCGCAGTTCGACGTAGGCCTCGTCGCGCAGCTGCTGCAGCCAGACGTCGGTGGCTTCATCGACACGGCTCTCGCGCAGCTGCATGTAGGCCTGCTCGCGCTCCGCCGTGGCGGTGTTGTCGAAGTCGCGGTGCCCGAGCACCTGCAGGATGTGCCAGCCAAACTGCGTGTGGAAGGGTTCGCTGATCTCGTTGTCCTTGAGCTCGGAGGCTACCTTGGCGAACTCGGGCACGAAAGTGTCGAGCGTGGTCCAGCCGAGGTCACCGCCCTCGACCGCGGAGCCCGGGTCGGCCGAGCTCGCCTTGGCGAGCACCGCGAAATCCCCGCCAGCGAGGACCTGCGCGCGCATCTCGTTGAGCTTCTGCTTCACGGTGGCGTCGTCCTGCACTTCATTGGTGGTCAGCAGGATGTGGCGCAGATGGGTCTGCTTGATGATCTGCGGCCCGCTGCCGATGCGCATCTCGTTGAGCCGCACCACATGGAAGCCGCTGCCGGTCTGCAGCACGCCGCTGATGTCGCCAGTCTTCATGCGCGGCACCACATCGGCCAGGAAGGTGGGCAGCGCCGGGCCTTTCAACCAGCCGAGTGCACCGCCTTCAAGCGCGGTCTGGCTGTCGGAAAAACTGACGGCCAGCTGATTGAAGGCTTCGCCCTTGTTGGCGCGCGTGGCGATGTCTTCGACCTTCTGGCGCGCGTTGGCGAGCTGCTCGGGCGTGGCATCCTGGGGCACCGCGATCAGGATGTGCGAGACGTTGTATTCGTTGGCCGCGGTGGCGGTGTTCTTCTGACGCTCGATGTACTGGTCGAGCTCGCGCGGCGAGATCTGGATGCGCTGCACGACATCGCGCGAGCGCAGCATCTGGCGCTGGATTTCGCGCCGCAGGTTGGCGCGGTAGTCGGCGTAAATCAGGCCTTCGCTGGCCAGCATCTCGGGCAGCTTGTCGAAGGGCACGTTGTTGCGCTTGGCGATGTCTTGCATCGCGCCGTTGACCTGCTCGTCCGAGACAATGATGCCGGCCTTGTCGGCGTGCTGCGCCTGGATGGTTTCCACCACCAGCCGCTCGAGCACCTGTTCGCGCACCACGCTGTCGGCGGGAAGCTGCACTTTCTGCGCCTGCAGGCGCTGCTTGATCTCATTCACCTGGGCGTCGAGCTCGCTGTTGAGCACCACGCCATCGTTGACGATGGCCACCACCCGATCGAGCAGGTCGCCGCGGCTGGCCTTGGCGCGCGGTGCGACGGCCTCGGCGGCCAGCGCCTGGCCCGCGCCCACGAGCAACACCATCCCTAAGATCCTGCAAACTGCGAAATTCATATTTTCTTTGACGCTCAATGGTTTGTGGAGGTCGGGGAGTATCCCTGAATCGCCCCTTGCAGGAAAGAGTCCGCCCCCGATCCGACACTGGAAAGGCCCTTGAGTTCCAGCTGCAGGTACCAGCCGGTTTCGCGCCGGCCGCTGCGGTTGCTGACCGAATCGCGGGCCACCACCCTGAGGCCCCAGCAATCGGCGCGATACTGCATACCGGCGAAGTTCTCGATCGCGTGACGGTCGCGGAAGGAGTAAACACTGCGGCCGTAAAGGTCCCAGCGGCGCGCCACGGGCCAGGCGATCGACCCCTCGCCCTGGGCGATGCTGTCGCGGGTATAGCGGTAACCGAGATTGACCACGCGATTGCCGAAGCGCCCCTGTGCATCGGCAGGCCTGAACTGCAGGCTCAGCAGCGACTTGTCGGTCTGCGAGAGGGTGGGGTTCCAGGCCAGGTCGTAATGCAGGCTCCAGTCGCGATAGGCCGTGAGATCGAGTGTGGCGATCAGGTCCGAGCGCTTGCGCGTATCGATGGTTTCACCGGGCAGCGATGCGCGCGGCGTCGAGAAATGCAGCGTCTGGCCCACGGTAGCGCTCAGGATGCGCTGCCCGCTGCTCGATTGCAGCAGGTGCATCGTGACCCCGGCGGTGAGCTCGTTCGCATCGCCGATCCGATCCAGGCCCACGTAGCGATTGGCGCGGAACAGCGAGACGAGATTCGGATCGGGCACGCCCGAATCGAATACCGGCAAGTCGTTCTGGTTGCGTTCCGGGATATACACATAGAGCAGGCGCGGCTCCAGCGTCACGAAACGCGCTTCGCCCGCACGCGGGCGGCGCTCGAGCTGCATGGCCGTATCGAGCGTGATCACCGGCAGGCTGCGCGAAGGGCTGGTGTCGCCAGCCCCGCCGCCAGGCAGCTGATAGGGCGAGAGGCGATAGGCCGTCAGGTCCCAGCTCGCATGCGGCTTCAAGTAGAAGCCCGGACGGACGTAGTCGAGCCCCAGGCCAGGCGCCGCGTGCGCGCGCCAGCCGTTCACCGAGTCGCTGCGCTGGTAGTCCACGAGCTCGGAATCGAAATAGGTGCTCAGCCCCGAACTGACCAGCCACCGTGCGCTGGCGGTGAAGCGCGGTAGTTGCGCATAGGGTCGATCGGTGTTGGCGAGACAGGCCATCGCGGTGGGTAGCAGTGGACAATCGGGCAGCAAAGTCTGGAACTGCAGCAGCTGCGCGCCCAGTCGCCACACATCGCTGCGCATGCCGAACTGCAGGTCGCGCCGCAGGAAGGTGGTGCTGGTAGCCTGCGGGCCTTCGCCGAAATCCTCGAAGTAGCCGATGTCGCTGACGTTCTCGGCGCGCAGCCGTGCGCGCCACTGGCGCGGCAACAGGGCAAGCACGTCGGCCTTTTCCCAGGAGCGATCCCGGTGCGCGACGCGGTCATCCGGCAAGTAGTTCACCGCCAGTGTGCCGTTGCCGTGCGCAGTCAGCAGCCGGAATTCCTCGCCGAGCTCGATGCCACGGCGCGAGAGCAGGCGCGGCGTGAAGGTCAGATCCTTGTTCGGGGCTATGTTCCAGTAGTAGGGCACCGCCAGCGTGGCGCCGTTGCTGCCCGAGCTGCCGATGACCGGAAATAGCAGGCCGCTCTGGCGCGCGCTGCTCAGCGGAAACGAAATCCACGGCAGATAGAACAGGGTCACGCCCTTGAATCGCACGCGCGTGCCGTGGCCGATGCCGCGCAGGGTCTTGGTATACAGCGAGATGCGTTTCGCACGCAGCTCCCAGTCGGCGGCACCTTCCGGGCAGGTGGTGTAGACCACGTTGTCCAGATCGATGATGTCGGGGCGCGTCATCTCGATGTCCTGCGCGCGTCCTCGGCCGGGCTGCTGCAGCATCTCGAAGCGCGCGTTGCTGAAGGAGGCCTTGCCATCGGCGTAATTGCCGGCATCGCCGCTGACATGCAGATTGGCATCGCGATAGCTCACGGTGCCGGTCAACCGATAATCGCGCGTCGCGGCGTTGTAGCGCAGATGCCGGCCGCGCAGTACTCGAGTGCCGATGCTGAAGGTCACATCGCCGCCGAGATCGAAGTTGCCATCGGCATCGGTGTTCAGGAAGGCATCGGGGCCTTCGGCCGAGAAGCGGACGTCATCCGGCAGTGTCGGCAATGCAGGCGGCGCCGGCAGGGCTGCCAAGGCGCCCATCGATGCGGCAAGGCTGCTGCCCGGTGCGGCGCAATCGGGCGTCGCCGCCTGCGCCAGCATGGCAGGCAGCAGCAGTAGTCCGCTCCAAGTGGCCAGCCTGCGCAGTGGGGCAATCATCGCGCTGACCATTATAATGATTGGCTGCGCTCTGGCGGCCCAAAAGGCGTCGTGCGCAAAGTTCCACATACCCTGACTCTGCCTGGGCGGTACATGAGCGAGAGCGACGCACGCATCCTGGAGATACGCGGCTGGCTGGCCACACTCGGCTGGCCGCGCTATTGCCGCCTCGAGCCGGCGTCGGCCGACGCCAGTTTCCGTCGCTATTTTCGTGTCTGGAGCAACGCTGGCGCGACCCGCGTGGTGATGGATGCGCCGCCGGAGCGCGAAGACACGGCGCCCTATATCAAGGTCACCGGGCTTCTGGCCGCCTGCGGCGTGCATGTGCCCGAGATCGCCGCGGCCAACCCGCAGCGCGGCCTGCTGCTGCTCGAAGACCTGGGCAATGAGCACATGCTGGCAGCCCTGCAGCGCGGAGCTGATGTGGGTCAACTCTACGAGGCGGCGCTGGCGGCACTAGCGCGCATCCAGCTGCACGGTGCTGCCGGTGCGGCCACGCTTCCGCCCTACGATCGTGCGGCGTTGCTGCGTGAAATGCAGTTGCTGCCTGATTGGTATTGCGCCCGGCACCTGGCACTCGTGGCCACCGATGAAGATGTCGCAGTGTTGCAGCCGTGTTTCGAGTTCCTGGTGCGCGAGGCGCTGGCGCAGCCGGTGGTGCTGGTACATCGTGACTATCACTCGCGCAACCTGATGATCGCCGCGACGCGGAGCCCCGGTGTGATCGACTTCCAGGATGCGGCCGCGGGCCCGATCGGCTACGACCTGGTGTCGCTCCTGAAGGACTGCTACATCGCCTGGCCACGCGCGTGCGTCGCAGCCTGGGTTGAGGATTACCGGCTGCGCTTGCGCGCGGAAGGTCTTGCGAGCAGCGCAGACAGCGCGCAGTTTCTGCGCTGGTTCGACATGATCGGACTGCAACGGCACATCAAGGTGCTCGGCATTTTCGCGCGCCTCTACTATCGCGATGGCAAGAACGGCTATCTCGCCGACCTGCCGCGCGTGCTCGACTACGTGCTCGACACGGCGGCACGCTATCCGGAACTGCGCGCGTTCAATGACTGGGCGCGCCGACGGCTGCAGCCGGGCCTCGCGAGTGCGAACGCGCGCGAAATGGGTAGCGTGCGCCCATGAAGGCCATGATCCTCGCGGCCGGACGCGGCGAGCGGCTGCGCCCGCTCACCGACCACAAGCCCAAGCCGCTGCTGGAAGTGCGCGGCCAGCCGCTGATCGTGCGCCACCTGCAGGCTTTGGCACGCGCTGGTGTGCGCGAAGTGGCGATCAATCTGTCGTGGCTGGGCGAACAGATCCGCATGGCGCTGGGGAGCGGAGAGCGCTTTGGCCTCAAGCTGCACTACAGCCAGGAGCCCGCGGGTGCACTCGAAGCGGGTGGCGGCATGCATCAGGCATTGCCGCTATTGGGCCCCGGGCCATTCATACTCGTCAACGGCGACATCTACACCGATTTCGATTTTGCGAGGCTCGCGATCGCCCCGCAGTCGCTCGCACACCTGGTGCTGGTGCCCAATCCCGCGCAGCATTCACGCGGCGATTTTTCGCTGCAGCAGGGCGACATCGGCGAACAGGACCAGCCGCGTTTCACCTACGCCGGTATCGGCGTCTACAGGCCCGAGCTGTTTGCCGGCTGCGAGCCCGGCCGCTTCCCGCTGCTGCCGCTGCTGCGCAAGGCCATAGGCGAGCGGCGGCTGCAGGGCGAGCAGTATCTGGGCCAGTGGACCGATGTGGGCACCGTGGAGCGGCTTGCCCTGCTCAATGCCGGCGCTGGCGTATCATCGACGCCATGACCGGCATCAAGGGCATACCAGTGGTCACCGAGGCGGCGCGCAGCGGCGAGAAATACCGCACGCCGCAGGGATTCAGCGCGATCAAGGATGGCGTGCGCGGGCGCAGTGCTGCTGGCGCCCATGCGACTGCGACCCCTGCGGCACCGGTAGGTACGCCTGCGGGTGCAAAGCCGCGCTGGCTCAAGGCGCCACTGGCCGGCGGCGCCGGCTACGATTTCGTGCGCAACACGGTGCGCGAGCATCGCCTGGCCACGGTGTGCGAAGAAGCCAAGTGCCCCAACATCGGTGAGTGCTGGAGTGCGGGCACGGCCACGATCATGGTGATGGGCGCGGTGTGCACGCGCGCCTGCCGTTTCTGCTCGGTCGATACCGGCAATCCGCGCGGCTGGCTCGATGCCGATGAACCCCGGCACGTCGCCGAAAGCGTCGCGCTGATGAAACTGAAATACGTGGTGCTGACCTCGGTCGATCGCGATGACCTCGCCGATGGCGGTGCCGCGCACTACGCGGCCTGCGTGCGCGCCATCAAGCAGCAGAATGCCGAGGTCGCCGTTGAAGCGCTGACTCCCGATTTCAGCGGCGTGCTGGCCGATGTTGCCACCGTGGTCGATTCGGGCGTGGATGTGTTTGCGCAGAACATCGAGACCGTGCGCCGGCTCACGCATCCGGTGCGCGATCCGCGCGCGGGTTACGAACAGACGCTGCGCGTGCTGGCGCATGCTAAGGCGCATCGCGCCACGGTACTCACCAAGAGCAGCCTGATGCTGGGCCTGGGCGAGCGCGCCGACGAGATCGCCGAATGCATGGACGATCTGCGGGCCGCCGGCGTCGACATCCTCACGCTCGGCCAGTACCTGCGCCCGACCGTGAATCACCTCTCGGTCGAGCGCTTCGTCACGCCCGAAGAGTTCGAGCTGTATCGCGAGTGGGGCCTGGCGCGGGGCTTTCGCGAATGCGTGTCGGGCCCGCTGGTGCGCTCGAGCTATCGCGCCGAGCAGGCGCTGGCGGGCAACAACGTTGGTTTGCAGGGCGGTGTGGCTGCCGCGCGCACTTGAACGCCGCAGCGGTGGGTGCGATGCCTGCGTCGCTGCCGCTGGCGGTGCGCTGGCTGGGGCGTGTGCCCTACGAGCCCACCTGGCGCGCCATGCAGCAATTCACCGAGACGCGCAGCGCGGATACTGACGACGAGCTGTGGCTGCTCGAGCACGAGCCGGTGTACACGCTGGGCATGAACGCCGACCCTGCGCATGTGCTGGATGCGGGGGAAATCCCGGTGATACGCATCGATCGCGGCGGGCAGGTCACCTATCACGGGCCCGGGCAACTCGTGATCTACCCGCTGATCGATGTGCGCCGGGCGCATCTGGGTGTGCGCGATCTGGTGACCGCACTGGAAGCCACGGCGATCGACCTGGCCGCGCGCCATGGTATCCGCGCTGTGTGTCGTGCCAACGCGCCGGGCGTGTATGTGAATGAGGCCAAGTTCGCCAGTGTCGGCCTGCGCGTGCGGCGCGGTGGCAGCTACCACGGGCTGGCGATCAACGTGAACATGGACCTGGCGCCGTTTGCGCGCATCAATCCCTGCGGCTATGCGGGCCTGGCCATGACGCAGCTCGCCACGCTCGGCGGTCCGCGGGATGTGCGGCAGGTCGCCGATGAATTCGCGCCGCTGTTTGCGCAGCGCGTGGCGCTGCGCGTTTGCGCCAGCACCGGCGCGAGCACTGGCGCAAGCTCAGGCGCAATCTGCTAGCGTGCGCCCCAGACCAGTGGGCCGAACAGCGCGAGATTGCTGTGCATGACGTACGAGAGCACCATGCCGGCGAACAGCGCGTAGCCCGCGAGGCGCGGCCAGGGCCGCGCGCTGTGCTGCACGGCACTGCCGCAGATGAATCCCAGCGGCAAGGCCCACAGCCAGTTGGGCAGCCAGGGGTAGAGCAGCGGAAACAGCGCGATCAGCCACAACGGTTGCGGTACGCGCCAGCGTCGCAGCAGCGGCAGATGGGCGCAGGCCACGCCGAAGGCCCACACGGCGACCGTCAAATCGCCCCACTCATCCGAATCCCACCACGGCTTGCTGATCGCCATGCCGATCCAGAACATCAGCCAGGGCGCCGACAGTCCGGGGGCAGTGTCGTCGTCCTGCTGTGTCTGTGGCCACAGTGCCAGCGTCGCGGCCGCGCCCATCGCGATCCACGGGCCCTGCGGTAACCACAAACCCACGAGCCACCCTGCGGCGATCACCAGCCAGTTGGCCAGCGCCCAGGCCGACGCCTTGGGTTCGGCGCGCACCACCAGCAAGCCGCCGAGACCGATGCCGACCGAGAGTAAGGCGAGATCGACGCGTTCCGTATTCCAGAAATCCAGGCTCAACCCGCGCGCCATCAGTACCGAGCAGCACAGCGTGAGCGCGACGGCGGGCCAGCGCCACGCCGGCCGCGCGCGTATCGGCAGCGCCATCGCTGCGAGCGGCAGCAGTGCGATCAGCGTCGCCGGCAGGTGATGCAGGGTCAGCCGGTAGCGGATGTCGAGCTCCATCAGCCCCGCGAGATACAGGAACAGCCAGGTGGTGTAGCTCATGGCGCACCCAGCGGTGTCGAGGGCACCGGGTTGTGCGCATCAGGGCTGTAACTGTGCAACTGGCCGTTCTGGAATTCAATCCAGCGATAGCCATTGCGCACCGGTACCTGTGAATAGACTTCGCGCGCTTCGGCGCCCAGTGCGGTGGTCACCACGAACTTGGTGCCGGGAAAATCAGTACGATCGTTGCGGAAGTTTCCGTCGTTGTCGAAGACCGCGTCCTGGTGCCAGTGGCCGCTCAGCACCAGGCTCACCTGGTATTGCCGGCACAGCTGCAGGAAGGCGCGCCGGAATCCGCGCAGGTACCCACCCGTGCCGCCGGCTTCGGAACTGGCGCTCGGGCCCGGTGGGAACAGCGGATGATGCAGCTGGATCACGATCGTGCGGCCGGCAGCGCTCGCGAGCTGCGCCTTCAGCCAGGCAAAGGTCTGCGGCGTCAGCGCGTCGCGCCCATGCGCGCTGTCCAGGCTCAGGATCGTCAGCGGCCCGAAGTCGGTGCGTTGATCGCGCGCATCGAACACGCGCAGGTAGCGGTGCCAGGCCTCGCGCTCGTGGTTGCCCGCGGTCATGATCACCGGTATCTCGAGCTCGGCCAGCTCCGAGTAGATCAGGTCGATGTTGGCCTCGCTCCCGCCGTAGTTGATGTCGCCCGTGACCAGCACGGCATCGGGCTTGCGTGCGCGCATCTCGGCGATGAAGCGCCCCATCATGGCTTCGCGTCCGGGCGGTGGCAGATCGGCGATCTGGACCAGGTGCAATTGCTGCGGCCACTCGTGCCGCAGGAATACGGCGCGCGGCACCAGCGTGTCCTGGTTGGCGGTGCGCAGGCGCAAGGCATAGGAGCCATCGGGCAGCTCGGGCAGTCGCAGCGACAACACCGCATCGTCCGCGTCCCAATGTTGTTCGACTACGCTCAGTGCCGCGCTGCC
This sequence comes from Gammaproteobacteria bacterium, assembly GCA_025350055.1. Classification (GTDB taxonomy): domain Bacteria; phylum Pseudomonadota; class Gammaproteobacteria; order Steroidobacterales; family Steroidobacteraceae; genus FEN-1191. Next base: position 141,335 of record JANXYK010000001.1, read on the forward strand.
GCCGGGCCCTTCGAGCGACAGGCTCATCTTCGGCAGCAGCAGGGGGATGCTGCTGTCGAGGCGCAGGCTCATCAGGGCTTGCGGCTGCGCGATCCACGGTGAACCCAGGCGCGGCGAGTCCACGCTTACGCGCAGTGGCCAGCCGATCGCGAATAGCGAAGCCAGCAGTACGAGCAGCGCCACGCAGCCGGCCATGAAGGCCGCACGGGCCGAACCCTGCTGCCTGCGCGCGTGAGGAATATTCATTGGCATGGGCTCACGTGCCGCGCAGCGGCTTGTTGTGTTCCATCAGGTAGCGACTCCATGCCAGGAAACCCTCCGCGAGGATTCGAAGCTGCCGAGCCTGCTCGGGTTTTTCAGCAGTATGATCCATTTCCTTCGGTTCGCGCAGATCGTACAGGGCCGACTTTCCATCCGGATTTAGGATCAGGTAGTCCTGGTCGCGAATGAAACCGATCACCGGCGGACGCACGAAGGTGCTGAACGTGAAGGCGCCGCTGCGTGCAGCGTTGGCGGGGTCGAGCAGGTCCTTGCCCAGCGTCTGCGTTTGGGTGCTGTGGCCCAGCAGACTCATCACCGTCGGCAGGATGTCGAGCTGCGAGCCAACCGTATCGACGACATGCCCCTGGTGTACGAAGCCAGGCGCGTAGATCAACAGCGGAATCTGGTGCACCGCCAGCGGAATTGCGCCATAGCGCTGATCGGCATTGCCGCGCGCGATGCCGTGATCGGCGTACAGCACGTAGACGGTGTTCTGGTCACGCCCGGAACGCGCCTGTGCCGCGAAGAATTTGTCCAGACTGTAGTCCATCAGGCGCACGGCGTTGTAGTCATCGTTATCGGCGAAGCCTGCAGGGTGCAGCTGCGCATCCGGCACGCTCTGTCGATGGAAATCGTGCAGGTGCGGCGGAATCGTGAATGGTGGGTGATCGCCGCTGGTCTGGAAGTAGGCAAAGTAGGGCTGCGCTTCACTCTCGAGCCGTTCCGCACCTTCAAGCAGCATATCGACGTCGGCTACGCCCCAGACATCGACAATCGGTGCGCGGTAGCTGCCCTCTTCGTAGATCTTCAGCCCCGGGATGTTGTTCTTGAAGGTGGCGCGGATCTGCGCCCAGTTGGCGCTGCCACCGAGGAAGTAATTCTTCTGGTAACCCTCGAGGCTGTTGAGCAGGCAGTGCTGGTCGATCAGCAGCGGGTTGCGCGTGGCATTGATCGCCAGGCTCGAGACATCGGGAATGCCAAACAGCGTCGCGAACATCGAGCGACTGGTGTTTTCCATCACCACGTAGAAACGATCGAAGAAGAGGCTGCGGGTGGCCAGTGACTTCAGGAACGGCGTCGGATCGAGCCGGCTGCCGAGCAGTGAAGTCTTGTAGATCGACAGGCTCTCCATCTGGATGAAGACCACATTGGGCCGGCCGGTCACCAGCGAATGGGGTTCGATGGTACGCAGCAGCGTCGGTGCACCGTTGGCATCGAAGCGCTGGGGAATGCCGAAGTAGCTGGCAAGCGCCGGATGGGTTGCGCGCACGGTTTTCATGTCCGGCCCATGATCGGGGGTAACACGGGTCTCGAGGAAGAACAGCACCGGATTCAGCGCCATGTCGGCCACGGTGCGATCGCGGCCGTCGAACACTTCGCCCCAGCGCAGCGGATACAGGCTTTCCTTGCCCCAGAGCAGCAGCAGCAACGCGATCGAGATTGCGACATTCGCGCTCCAGCGCGCTCCGGTGCGCAGCTGCAGCGGATGCCACGCGCCGCTGCGACGCAGCGTCCAGCCGAGGGCCAGCAGCAGCACCACGATGAGCAGCAGTGCACGCAGCACCGGATAGCTCTGCCAGACCATCTGCGCGCTGATCAGCGGGTCCTGCAGGAAACCGAGCAGCGTGCCGCTCAGGCGCACATGGTTGTAACTGTAGGAACCGAAGTCGACCTCGTAGGCGAGCGGAATGAATGCCGCCACGAACATGGCGTAAGCCACCCAGATCCAGCGCGCTTCGCACCCGCTGGCCAATCCATAGTCGCGGCACAAGGCCTGGTTGAGACCCGCCAGCGCCAGAAAAACCACCAGCCAGGGTCGTGCCGGCTTGTCGTCGATCATGGCTAGGGCGACGAGCGCCACGTAGCACAGCAGCGCGGCGAGGAGCACGGCCGCGCCCAGCCACCGCCGGCGCGGCTGCGTGTTACCGGCGTGCAGCAGCAGCCAAGGGGGCACCAGCACCAGGGCGACCAGGCGCAAGTCGAATTTCAGGCCGATGTACAGGCTGTTCCAGCCCACGGTACCGAGTGCTTGCCCGGACGGTAGGAATTTCCACAGGAATACCAGGCGCGCCAGCTGCATGAACAACAGCAACACGCCGCCCAGCAGCAACAGGTTGCGCAGCTTTGAATTCGATTGCGTGGTGTGCATCAACATGGCCGCGCATTTAGGGTCATGGCTGCCGTCATTGCAATCTGTCGCACTGTTGCAGGCACCAATCTGACCGCTTCTTAATCTGCCTACAGCACCATGATCACGCCCGGCAAGGCCTTGAGTTCGGCGAACAGGGCGGCGATGTGCGCCTCATCGCGCGCGGTGATGTGATAGGTGATGCCGGCATAATTCTGCTGCGCCGAAGGTCGTTCACTGATGTCATCCGGCGCCAGGGTGCCGGCGTGACGGGTCACGATGGCATCGAGTTGCGAGCGTATCGACTCGCCGGCCCGCACCATCACCTTGATCGGGTACCTGCATGGAAATTGCAGCAGCCTGGGTTCGTTCATGTGTACAGGATAGCGCGCCGGCGCGCCCTCGTGGCCGGCGGGCAGGGTAGCGGTACCTGATCAGGCCAGGGTGCTTGATTTTACGGCCTTGTGCTATATTTTCCGGCGATCGTTGAGGTCGAGATTCGCCTGTCGTGCCCCTTTTTCGCCTGCGGTCGCTCGACCGGCCCGGAAGAAATTCCGGGCCTTTTTGTTTCGGGAGCACTGAGTTCATGACAGCGATGCGGCGCAAGACCAGCGTAGCCACTGTTCGTGCGTGCACCCGGCAGCTCGCGCGGCCGGCACGTGCAGCGGCGTCGCTGCGATTTTTCAAGACTGGCCCCGGTGATTATGGCGCTGGCGATCGCTTCCTCGGTCTCACGGCTCCGCAACTGCGGCAACTGGCGAAGGAATTCGCCGAGCTCCCGATCGCGGCCCTGCGCGCGCTGCTGCGTTCGAGTTGGCATGAACAGCGCCTGCTGGCACTGATCATCATGGCCCTGCAGTCGGCCGACGCTGGTGCGCAGCATCAGGCCGCGTTGCGGCGCCTGTACCTCGCCGAACTGCGCTACGTGAACAATTGGGATCTGGTCGATGCATCGGCCGCCGTGTTGATGCGGCCGCAAACCGGATTTGCGCGCGCCGCGCTGTTGCGCCGCCTGGCGCGCTCCCCACAGCTGTGGCGGCGGCGGGTCGCGATGATCGCCACCTTCGATGACATCCGTCGCAATGAGTTCGCGCTGACACTGGAGCTGTGTGAGCGGCTGCTGGGCGACACACAGGATCTGATGCACAAGGCCTGCGGCTGGATGCTGCGTGAGCTGGGCAAACGCGCGCCGGCGCATTTGCGCAGCTTCCTGCGCCGCCATGCTGCGCGCATGCCGCGTACCATGTTGCGCTATGCCATCGAACGCCTGCCGGAAGCCGAGCGCCGGCGAATCATGCGCTCCAGCAGGCCGGCACCCAGGGGAGCCCGATCATGGCGAGCGTAGTCATCCGTACCGTGGGTCTGCTGCTGATCTCCAACGTGTTCATGACTTTCGCGTGGCTCTACCTGATGGAGCCGGTGCGCCTCAACTACCTGTGGGCCGGCCTGTGCATGCTGGGCGCGGTGCATTTCGTGTTCAGGAAGTAGCGGGGCGCAACCAGCTGGCTTCGACCAGTGTGCGCATGCGTTGCCATACCGCGCCCGGTTTGCCCGTGCCCACGGGCTTGCCATCCAGCATGGTCACCGCGACGACGCCGCGTGTCGCGGCGCTCAACCAGATTTCATCGGCCTGACGCAGCGCCGCCTCACTGATGGCCACACTCCGGCAGGGAATGCCATTCGCAGCGGCTAACTCTTCAATCAGGCCACGCGTTGTGCCCGGCAGCAGCTGATGCGAGCGCGGCGGCGTCTGGATCTCACCGCCCCTGACCACATGCACCGCCGAGGCGCTGCCATCCGTGAGCCAGCCGTCGCGCAGCAGGATGGCTTCAGTGGCGCCGGCCTGCGTGGCCTGCTCGCGCAGCAGGACGTTGGCCAGCAGCGATACCGATTTGATGTCGCAACGCGCCCAGCGCGTGTCGCTGGCGGTGATGCAGGTCACACCCTGCGCCAGTACCTGCGGTGTCACCGGCGGCAGTGGTGCGCAGAAGGCGAACACCGTGGGCGTGAGTTTCGGGAGCGGCGCGTGGTTGCGACCGTACTCGGCGCCACGCGACACCTGCAGGTACACGTACATGTCACCGCCGCCGTTCGCTTCGATCAGCGCTTGCAGCAGTTGCGTCCAGCCCGCCGCATCGTGCGGATTCTCGATCGCGAGCTCACGCAGGCTGAATTCGAGCCGTGCCAGGTTGCGCGGCAGGCGGCTGGCGTAACCCGCGTGCACGGCGAACACTTCGTAGACGGCATCAGCGAACAGGAAAGCGCGATCGAGCGGTGAGACGCGCGCCTCGCGCAGCGGCTGCAGCGTGCCGTTGAGATAACAGGTGGGGAGCGGCTCGGCCAAAGGCCTAGAACCACAGGCTGATGGTATCGACTATGCGGCGCCACCAGCCGCCGGTCGCTACGGCCACTGCCGGGTACAGCGGCACACGCGCGATGGTCTTGCCGGCGAGCTCCACCTGCAATTCGCCGATCGCACTGTTTGCGGCCAGCGGCGCAACCAGCGGGCGACGCAACGTGGCGCGCGTCGTGATGCTCTGGCCCTGGCCATGGGGCACCGTGACCTGCACGTCGCTCGCCGGCACTGCAGCCACGTATTGCTCGCCGCCCTTGTACACCTGCGCCTTGAGCACGGTCTCGCCACGCTTGCGCAGCGTGACCGATTCAAAGAAGTTGTAGCCGTAGGCCAGCAATGCAGCGCTGCCGCTCTCGCGATCCTTGACGCTGGCAGAGCCCAGCACCACGGTGACCAGGCGCATGCCCTGGCGCTTCGCCGAAGTGATCAGGCAGTAGCCGGCCGAATCGGTGTGGCCGGTCTTGAGGCCGTCGACGCTCGAGTCGCGCTCCAGCAGTCCATTGCGGTTCTCCTGGCGGATGTTGTTCCAGGTGTACTCACGTATCGAGTAGATGGAGTAGTACTCAGGAAAGTCGCGGATGATCGCCCGTGCCAGCGTGGCCAGATCACGCGCGGTACTGTAGTGCGTGGGCGAGGGCAGGCCGCTCGAATCCTCGAAGTGCGTGCCGCGCATACCCAGCTTCTGCGCCCAGGCGTTCATCATCTGCACGAAGGCCGGCTCGCTGCCGCCGATGCGCTCGGCCAGCGCGATTGTGGCATCGTTCCCCGACTGCACGATCATGCCCTTGACCAGCACATCCACCGGCACGCGTGTGCCCACCTGCACGAAGGTGCGCGAGCCCTCGGCGCGCCAGGCGTGCTCGCTGATCAGTACCTGTTCATCGAGCTGCAGGCGGCCGTCACGCAGCGCGTTGAACACCACGTAGGCGCTCATCAGCTTGGTGAGGCTCGCGGGCTCGATCTTCTGGTCGGCCTGCGAATCGGCCAGCGTCTGGCCGGAAGCAAAATCCATCAGGATCCAGTTGCGCGCGGCGATGCTGGGTGCGGTGGGCATCAGTGTCACCGCATCGGCGGCCGGTGCCAGGCCCAGCAGCAGGGTCAACGCGAGCAGCGGGGTCGAGAGGGAGCGGTGCGGCATCATCGATTGGGAACTCCGGCAAAGCGCGCAAGTGTAGCGGCTGTTTAGCTGGCCGGTAAGTGCGCGCGCCCGGCAGCGGCGTCACCGATCCACCAGCGCTCGGCCCGCTGGTGCTAGTCCGTGGCCAGCCTGGCCTCGGAAAAACCCAGTGTTGCCAGCCGCGCAGCCAGCGCATCGAACTGCTCGACCGTGCTGATCGGTCCGACCCGGATGCGCTGCAGGCGATGGCCAGCGGACTGCGCGTTCACCGAAAATGCGTTGCTGAAGCCGGCATCCTGCAGCCGCGCCAGCACGCGCTGTGCGTTGGCGGAATCGCCATAGGCGCCGACCTGGATATACAACACGGGGCTCGCGGGCGCGGGTGAGGGCGCTGCCGTTGGCATTGGCGCCGCTGTGGCCACCACAGGCGCAAGCTGCGCGACCCCGTCTGCCGCCGGGCCCACAACACGCAGCTCCACCAACGCCGTGCCGGCGCGCACCACATCAAGCTTCAGCGCCGCCGTGTAGGAAAGATCGACGATGCGGTTGCCGACGAAGGGTCCGCGGTCGTTGATGCGCACCACGATGCTGCGCCCGTTGCTGAGGTTGGTGATGCGCGCATAGCAGGGCAGGGGCAGCGTCTTGTGGGCCGCCGTCATCGCGTACATGTCGTAGGGCTCGCCGCTCGAGGTGTTGTGGCCGTGGAAATCAGGGCCGTACCACGAGGCGACGCCACGCTCCACGAATCCCTCGGCGCTCGCCAGCACCTGATAACGCTGTCCGTTCACATCGTAGAAGCTGGGATTTCCATGCGTACTGCGCGGTTCGGCGCGCGGCACGGCGTCGGGAATCGAGTCGGCGGATGCGGGTGGCGGAGGTAACGAGGTTGAAGGCGCTGTCGATGCAGGTGTAGACGGTGCCGGCGCACGCGGGTACTCGCGGCGCGGCACGTTGCTGCAGGCGGCAAGCACCAGTGACGCTGCCACTGCAGCGGCAGAACCCGCAATCGCGGTGAGCTGCGGGCTAGGGCGCATCATCCGCCAGCGTGCGCGTGAGTATTGCCTGCGCCAGGTCGTTGACCGCCATCGCATACAGCGGGCTGCGGTTGTAGCGCGTGATCACGTAGAAATTCTGGAAGCCGACGCGATAGCGCTTGCCGGCCTGAACGGGCGCGGCAATCAGCACGCAGGCAGTGGCATCGTCCAGGATGGTCTGCACCTGCATGCCGCGCGTGCGCAGCGCGCCCAGCGTGTCGTTCAGCGTCACGCTGGAGGGCAAGGCGGGTTCGGGCGCCGTGCCGATATCCGCCTCGGCGAGCGCACCCTGGCCATATTGCCAGCCGTGCTGCTGCAGGTAATTGGCCACGCTGCCAAAGATGTCGCCCCAGTCGTTCCATAGGTCGCGCCGGCCCGAATCGCCCTCGCGCACCGCGTAATGCTGGAAGCTCGAGGGCATGAACTGCGCCACGCCCATCGCGCCCGCGTAGGAGCCGAGCGTCGCCTCGGCATCGAGCTCACCGCCATGCACGAGCTGCAGGAACTGCTCGAGTTCCTGGCGGAAGTAGTCGGCCCGCGGCGGATAGTCGAAGGCCAGCGTGGCGAGCGCATCGAGCACCCGGTAGCGGCCGGTGATGCGACCGTAGAAAGTCTCCACGCCAACGATGCCGAGGATGTACTCGGGCTGCACATGCCGCTCCATCGCAATCGCATCGAGCAGTTCGCGATGCTCGCGCCACAGGCGCGCACCGGCATCGACGCGCTCGGCGGTGAGAAAGCGCGCGCGATACTCCCACCACTGCAGCGCCTTCTCGGCGGGCTTCGACATGGCTTCGATGATCTTCGGCTGCGGCTCGGCCTTGGCCAGCAACGCGAAGACCTCATCGCGCTGGAAGCCGCCGCTCACCAGGTGCTCGACGAAGGCGTTGATTTCCGGGCGCGCCAGGTCAAAGCGCGTGTGTCCCGGCAGCGTGCGCACCACTTCTTCGTCTGCGGTCGCGGCGCGAGCCACCACCAGCAACGACAGCAGCAGGCCATGCAGGAGTGGGCGCATCAGGAGTTTACGAGTTTGCGGTGGGAATACAGGCCCATCAGGATGCCGAAGCCTGCCAGCAGCGTGACGACCGAGGTGCCGCCATAGCTGATCAGCGGCAACGGCACGCCCACCACCGGCAACAATCCGCTGACCATGCCGGCGTTGATGAATACGTACACGAAGAAGGTGAGCGCGAGGCTCGAGGCGAGCAGGCGCGCGAAGGTGCCGCTGGCCTGCGAGGCCAGGAACAGCGAGCGCGAGACGATGAAGAGGTAAAGCAGCAATAGCACCAGCAATCCCAGCAAGCCGAATTCCTCGCCGATTACCGCGAAGATGAAATCGGTGGAACGCTCGGGCAGGAACTCGAGCTGCGCCTGGCTGCCGTTCATCCAGCCCTTGCCGAACAGCCCGCCCGAGCCGATGGCGATCTGCGACTGGATGATGTGATAGCCCGAGCCCAGCGGATCGGACTGCGGATCGAGGAAGATGCGGATGCGTTGGCGCTGGTAGTCGTGCAGGAAATTCCAGCCGATCACGCCGAGGCCGCCAGCAGCCACGGCCAGCCCGGCGATGATTTGCCACTGCAGCCCTGCCATCAACACCACCAGCGCACCGGTGGCGAAGATCAGCAGTGCGGTGCCCAGGTCCGGCTGCATCGCCACGAGCCCCGCGGGCGCCACGATGATCACGGCCAGCACCAGCAGGTTCCGCCAGGTCGGTGGCAAGGGTCGCTCGTGCATGAAGGATGCGGCGAACATCGGCACCGCGAGCTTCATGATCTCGGAGGGCTGGAAACGTATCAGCCCGAGGTCCAGCCAGCGCTGCGCACCTTTGCCCACGTAGCCGATCGCATCGACCACCAGCAGCAGCACGATGCCCGCGAAATAAAGCCAGGGCGCGAGGCTGCGCAGGAAATTCGGGCTGCTGTGGGCGAGGGCAATCATCGCCAGCGTGCCCAGGCCGATGCGCATCAAGGTGCGCAGCACGGTGTCGACGCTCTGGCCGGAAGCGCTGTATTGCACGATCAGCGCGTACAGCGACAGCAGGCCGAGGGCCACCAGCAGCGGGCCGTCCAGCTTGAGCGCCGAGAGCAGGCGCGCGGTGGCCGAGAAGGTGCGCTTTGCAGCCGAGTCGCGATTGTCGTCCATGATCATGGCTTGGCGTTCGCCTGGCCCTCGAGCAGGTAGGCGTCCATCACGCGCTTGGCGATCGGCATCGCGGCCGCGGCACCGAAGCCGCCGTTCTCCACCAACACGCACAAGGCGATGCGCGGCGCTCCGGCCGGCGCAAAGGCGATGAACCAGGAATGATCGCGCAGCCGCTCTGCCACCGTCTTCTCGTTGTACTTGGCACCCTGCGCCACGGTGAACACCTGCGCCGTGCCGGTCTTGGCAGCGATGGCGTACTGCGCGTCCTTGCTGATCGCCGCGGCGGTGCCAAAGGTCGCTGCGCCCATCATGCCCTTCACCACCAGGTCCCAATGCTCGGCACTGATGCCCGTGGCGCCGGGTTCGCTGATGGCCGCGTTGCGCTCGATCGTGCCCGCAGCATCACGCACGCCCATCACCAGCCGCGGCCGGAAGGCCTGGCCGTGGCTGGCCAGCATTGCGGCCATGTGCGCCAGTTGCAGCGGCGTCACCAAGAGGTACCCCTGGCCCACGCCCAGGTTCACGGTTTCGCCCGGATACCAGATCTGCTTGTAGGTCTTCTGCTTCCACTCCGGCGTAGGCAGCAGCCCGGGCTTCTCGCCGCTGATATCGATGCCGGTGAGCGAGCCGATGCCAAACTGCGCGGCAAAGGTGGCGATGCGATCGACACCGATCTGCGCGGCCAAGCTATAGAAATAGACGTCGCAGGAGCGCGCCACGGCCTCGACCAGATTCACATTGCCGTGCTTGCCGGTCTTGCCCTCGCGGTACAGATGGCTGCTGCCAGGCAAATGGAACTGGCCGCCGCAGAACTCGCGTTTCTCCGGGTCGACCAGGTTGTAGGTGAGCCCGGCGAGTGCCATCACGGGCTTGATGGTCGAGCCCGAGGGATAGGCGCCGCGCAGCGCCCGGTTCAGCAGCGGCTTGTCTTCGTTACCGGTGAGCACGGCGTATTCGCTGTTGGTCAGGCCGCGCCCGAACACACTGGGATCGAAACCGGGATGGCTCACCAGCGCCAGCACGTCGCCGGTGGCCGGGTCGATCGCGACCACGGCGCCACGATGATCGCCGAGCGCGGCCTCGGCCGCCTGCTGCGTGGGCAGGTCGATCGAGAGCACCAGGTCTTTGCCGCTGGTGGGCGCCTCGGCGCGCAGCTCCGGCTGATAGGCACCCTGGCGATCGACCGAGCGGCCCTGTGCGTTCACCAGGATCTGGCGATAGCCGTTGAGGCCATGCAACTGGGCTTCGTAGGCGCTCTCGACACCCAGCTTGCCGATCAGCGTGGTGCCGGCGTAGCCGGGTTTGTCGATGCGCTCGAGATCATCCTCGCTGACTGCCGCCACGTAGCCCAGCGCGTGCACGCCGAGTTCGCCGTAGGGGTAATGTCGCGTTTGTCGCGCGCGCAGTTCCACACCCTGGAATTCATGGCGATGCACGGCGAAGCGGCCGATTTCCTCATCGGTGAGGCGCAGGCGCAGCGGCACGCTGTCGAAGATGCGGCGCGAGAGGATCATGCGCCGCATCGTCTCGATGTCATCCTTGTCGAGCAGGCCCAGCGCAGCCAGGCGTTGCAGGGTGCCGGGAAGGTCAGGGGTCTGTTCGCGGATCAGCTCGAGCTGGAAGGCGGGCTCGTTGTCGACCAGCACCTTGCCGCGACGATCGAGGATCAGGCCGCGGCTCGCGGGTATCGGATCCTGGCGGACGCGATTGCCCTGCGAGAGCTCGACGTAATAGGTGTGGCGGACGATCTGCAGGTAGACGAGCTTGGCGATCAGCGCAGCGCTCAGCAGCGCCATCGCCACCAGCGCCGCGAAGTTGCGGCTGGAGAAGATCCGCTGCTCGTTCCATTGATCCTTGATGCGCATCCGGAATCAGCGCGGCGCGTGGAAGCGCCCGAGCACGCCGGCAATCACGGGCCACAGCAGTGCGCCCGTGGCCGTGTGTACCCAGCGCAGCCAGCTCGAGAGCGAGCGGCCCGTCCAGCCGTCCACCACCCACAACAGCAATTCGTAGATCAGCAGTGCCGCAAACACGTACAGCGACTGCTCGAACAGCGGCTTGGCACGCATCAACAGGTGGAAGCGCACTGCGAGGTAGGTGACAAAGCACAGTGCAAGTGCGTGTTCGCCCAGCAGCGACCCCTGGAAAATATCGAGCGCCAGGCCACTGATGAAGCCGAGTGCCAGGCCCGCGACGAACGGCGTCATCGTCGACCAGTAGAGCACTACCAGCACCAGGAACGCCGGTCGCACCGCGGTCAGCCAGGTGGGCAGCGGCAGGATGTTCAGCACCAGGCCGATCACGCTGGTGAGCAGGATCATGACCAGGTTTTCGCGCGTGTTCACGGCTTGCCCGCCTTCGGCGGCGTTGCGGCCGGCGCAGCAGCAGGTGCCGCCGCTGATGCCGCGGCGTTCTTGCGCTTGGCAGTACCCGAGCCCTTGGCCGTGCCTTTGCGGGTCGAGCCGGATTCGCCATTCGAGCTGCCGGCCTTCGGTGGCGCGACCACCGGCTCGGCGCCTTCGATCAGCGTCGCGCTCGATGGCGGCGCGGCCGGATGTGCCGGCTCGAAATCGATCAGCAGTACTTCGCGCGCCGCGGCGATGTGGCCCAAGGGTTCGGCACGCACCTGCGCCAGCAACTGGTTGGCTTCGCGCCGCACGCCGATCACGCGCGCCACCGGGAAGCCGGCCGGGAACACGCCGCCGAGGCCAGAGCTGATCAGCACGTCGCCGCTCTTCACATCGGAATTGACCGCGAGATAAGGTAGCAGCAGTTCATCGGCGCTGCCCGAGCCCACCGCAATGGTGCGCAATTCATTGCGCGTGATCTGCACGGGCAGCGCGTGTTCCGGATCGGTGATCAGGATCACTTCGCTGCTCCAGGGGCCGACATGTACCACCTGGCCGAGCACGCCGGCGCCATCGACCACGGCCTGGTTGACGTGCACGCCATCATGCGTGCCCTTGTTGATGATCAGCCGCTGGCGCAGCGGTACGGCCTCGACGCCGATCACCTCGGCGATCATCCAGCTCTTCGCGAGCGGCGGCAGCGCGGCGCGCAGTTCGCGCAGGCGCGCGTTCTCCTGCTCGAGTGCCTGCAGGCGCAGGTTGCCGAGCTCGAGTTCGTGCACATGCTGTTGCAACTGCAGGTTCTGCGAACGCAGTGAATTGCGGGTCGAAAAACTGTCGGTGAGCCAGTGCCAGGTGGCAGCCGGTGAGTTCACGGCCACCTGTACCGGGTAGGCTGCGGCTTCGAGTCCGTAGCGGATGCGTTCGGACCAGCGTGCCCGCTGGTCGAGATACATCAGTACCAGCGATAGCACCGCGTAGACGGTGAAGCGCAGCCCGGGGGATGGGCCGCGACCATAAATGGGCCTGCCGACAGTTGTGCCGAACCCGGCCACTTCACTCCAGACCGAAGTGACCGGGGCCCAGTTGATCCATGAGTTCGAGGATGCGCCCGCCGCCGCGCGCCACGCAGGTCAGCGGATCATCGGCGATGACCACTGGCAGGCCGGTCTCTTCCATCAGCAGCTTGTCGATGTCGCGCAGCAGTGCGCCGCCACCGGTGAGCACGATGCCGCGCTCGGCGACATCGGCGCCCAGCTCGGGCGGCGTCTGTTCGAGCGCTTGTTTTACCGCGCTGACGATGCCTTGCAGCGGCTCTTGCAGCGCTTCGAGTATTTCATTGCTGTTGAGCGTGAAGCTGCGCGGCACACCCTCGGAGAGGTTGCGGCCCTTGACCGACAGCTCGCGCACCTGCTGTCCGGGATAAGCCGAGCCGATCTCGATCTTGATGCGCTCGGCCGTGGCCTCGCCGATCAGGATGCCGTAGTTGCGGCGCACGTAATTCATGATGGCATCATCGAAGCGGTCGCCGCCGATGCGCGCCGAGTTGGCGTACACGATGCCGTTGAGCGAGAGCACCGCGACTTCACTGGTGCCGCCACCGATGTCAAGCACCATCGAGCCGCGCGCTTCGTGCACCGGCAAGCCCGAGCCCACGGCCGCGGCCATCGGCTCGCTGACGATCGCCACGTTGCGCGCGCCGGCGCCTTCGGCCGACTCGCGGATCGCGCGGCGCTCGACCTGCGTGGAGCCGAAGGGCACGCACACCAGCACGCGCGGCGAGGGTTTCAGGAAACGGTTGCCGTGTACCTTGTTGATAAAGTACTGCAGCATCTTCTCGGTATAGGTGAAATCGGCGATCACGCCGTCTTTCATCGGCCGCACGGCGTTGATGTGCCCGGGGGTACGACCCAGCATGGCCTTGGCCTCTACGCCGACCGCGACAATGATCTTGCCGCCGCGTGAAGGTTCATCCTGCACCGCGACGACCGAGGGTTCGTTGAGCACGATGCCCTTGTCGCGGACGTAGATCAGGGTGTTGGCCGTGCCCAGATCGATCGACAAATCGCTGGAAAAGTAGCCGCGCAGACGTTTGAACATGGAGCTGGCCGAGCCTTGTGTTGGCGGGAGCGGGTTTGCCCCGGAATGGAGCATTAATCTAGCAACCGTGAGGACAATGCACAAGGCGAGGTGTATGATTTCGCGCCCATTTTTCCGCAGCCGTAACCTTCACCATGAGCTTGAGCCGACGCGACATCGAGAACATCGCCCACCTGGCACGCCTCGGGTTGAGCGATGCCGAAGTGCCTGTCTACGCCGAGAGCCTGAACCGCATCATCGCGCTGGTGGGTGAACTGGATCACGCTGCGACCGAAGGTGTGCTGCCCATGTCACACCCGTTGCCGGGTCTCACACAGCGGCTGCGTGCCGATGAGGTCACGGAATCCGATCAGCGCGAGCTCTACCAGCGAAATGCCGCACAAGTGATGGCCGGGCTGTACCTCGTTCCCAAGGTCATCGAATAGCCTGTATGCATTCAGAGACAGTCGCCCAGCTCCAGCAGGGACTGCGTGCCCGCAAATACTCGGCCGTCGAGCTGACCCGGGCGCTGCTGGCGCGCATCGAGAGTGCGCAGCCGGCGCTCAACGCCTTCATCAGCATCGAAAGCGAGGCGGCACTGGCGGCCGCCGCGGTGGCTGACCAGCGCCTGGCTGCCGGCGATGCACCCGCGCTTACCGGCGTACCGATCGCGCACAAGGACATCTTCTGCGCCGCCGGCTCGCGCACCACCTGCGGCTCGAAGATGCTCTCGAATTTCATCTCGCCCTACGACTCCACCGTGGTGGCGCGTCTGCGGGCCGCCGGCGCCGTGGTGCTGGGCAAGACCAACATGGACGAGTTCGCGATGGGCTCGTCCAACGAGACCAGCCACTTCGGTCCGGTGCGCAATCCCTGGAATCTTAAGCTGGTGCCTGGTGGCTCCTCGGGCGGCTCGGCTGCGGCCGTGGCCGCGCGCCTGGTGCCGGCAGCGACCGCGACCGATACCGGCGGTTCGATACGCCAGCCCGCCGCGCTGTGCGGTGTGACCGGCCTCAAGCCCACCTACGGACGCGTCTCGCGCTACGGCATGATCGCCTTCGCTTCCAGCCTCGACCAGGCGGGCGTGCTCGCGCGCACCGCCGAAGACGTCGCCCTGCTGCTAAAGCCCATGGCCGGCTTCGATCCGCGCGACTCCACCAGCGTCGAGTGCGAGGTGCCCGACTACCAGGCCGCGTTGAACCAGCCGCTGAAGGGCCTGCGCATCGGCCTGCTGAAGGAATTCTTCGACCAGGGGCTAGATCCCAGGATCGAAGCGCTGCTGCGCACGGCGCTCGAGCAGTTGCGCGCGCAAGGTGCCACGCTCACGGACGTGAGCCTGCCCAACCTGCCGCTGTCGGTGCCCACCTATTACGTGGTCGCGCCGGCCGAGTGCTCCTCGAACCTGGCGCGCTTCGATGGCGTGCGCTTCGGCCACCGCTGCGAGAACCCGCGCGATCTCAAGGATCTGTACGAGCGCTCGCGCGGCGAGGGTTTCGGCGCCGAGGTCAAGCGCCGCATCATGACCGGCACCTACGTGCTCTCGGCCGGCTATTACGATGCCTACTACCTCAAGGCGCAGCGCGTGCGCGCGCTGATCGCGGCCGACTTCGAGCGCGCCTTCAGCACCGTGGACGTGCTGATCGGCCCGACGACGCCCACCGTGGCCTTCGAGATCGGCGCCAAGACCAATGATCCGGTGACGATGTACCTCAATGACATCTACACCATCGGCGCGAATCTGGCGGGATTACCGGGCGTGTCCATTCCCTGCGGCCTGGTCGATGGCCTGCCGGCCGGCCTGCAGATCGTCGGTCCGCATTTCTCCGAAGCACGGCTGCTGAACGTGGCGCATCGCTACCAGCAGGAAAGTGACTGGCACCAGCGCACGCCGGAGGCGTATCGCTAATGGCCTGGGAAACCGTCATCGGGCTCGAGATTCACGCGCAGCTGGCAACGCGCTCGAAGATCTTCTCCGGATCGGCCACGGCCTTCGGCGCCGCGCCCAATGCGCAGGCGAACCTGGTGGACCTCGGCTACCCCGGCGTGCTGCCGGTGCTCAACGGCGCCGCGGTGCGCATGGCCGTGATGTTTGGTCTGGCGATCGGCGCGCGCATCGCGCAGCGCTCGGTGTTCGCGCGCAAGAACTATTTCTATCCCGACCTGCCCAAGGGCTACCAGATCAGCCAGTACGAACTGCCGATCGTGGCCGGCGGCCAGATGGATATCGTGCTCGAGGACGGCAGCGCCAAGCGCGTGGGCATCACGCGCGCGCATCTCGAGGAAGACGCCGGCAAGTCATTGCACGAAGGCCTGCCGGGCCAGAGCGGCATCGATCTCAATCGCGCCGGCACGCCGCTGATCGAGATCGTCTCCGAACCCGACATGCGCTCGGCCAAAGAGGCCGTGGCGTACATGAAGAAGGTGCATACGCTGGTGCGGTACCTGCGTATCTGCGACGGCAACATGCAGGAAGGCTCGTTCCGTTGCGATGCCAACGTCTCGGTGCGCCAGGTCGGCAGCGAAAAGCTCGGCACGCGCGCCGAAATCAAGAACATCAATTCCTTCCGCTTTGTCGAGAAGGCCATCAACTACGAAGTGGCGCGGCAGATCGAAGTGCTCGAAGGCGGCGGCAAGGTGGTGCAGGAGACGCGCCTGTACGACCCCGATCGCGCCGAGACGCGCTCGATGCGTTCCAAGGAAGAAGCGAACGACTATCGCTACTTCCCCGACCCGGACCTGCTGCCGGTCGAAATCGACAATGCCTACATTGAAGGCATACGTGCGCAGCTGCCGGAGCTGCCCGACCAGAAGGCGCAGCGCTTCGCCACGCAGTACGGTCTCTCGCACTACGACGCGCTGGTGCTGACTGCGAGCAGCGAACTTGCCGACTATTTCGAGCAGGTGGTTCAGAAGCTCGGCGGCGAGCCCAAGCTCGCGGCCAACTGGGTGAGCGGCGATCTTTCCGGTTTCCTCAATCGCGACGGGCTCGAGATCACGCACTCGCGCGTCGATGCGGCTGCGCTCGCTGGCTTGCTGGCACGCGTGCGCGACAACACCATCTCTGGCAAGATCGCGAAAGACGTCTTCGAGGCCATGTGGCAGGACCAGCAGAGCGCCGATGCGATCATCGCCGCGCGCGGCCTGCAGCAGATCACCGACGACGGGCCGATCGAGCAGGCCATCGCGGCCGTGATGGCGGCCAACCCCGCGCAGCTGGCCGACTACCGCAGCGGCAAAGACAAGCTGTTCGGCTTCTTCGTCGGCCAGGTGATGAAGGCCACGCAGGGCAAGGCCAATCCGGCACGCCTCAACGAGCTGCTGAAGAAGTTGCTCAGTGGCTGAGCGC
This sequence comes from Gammaproteobacteria bacterium, assembly GCA_025350055.1. GTDB lineage: Bacteria > Pseudomonadota > Gammaproteobacteria > Steroidobacterales > Steroidobacteraceae > FEN-1191. The sequence continues at coordinate 158,149 of JANXYK010000001.1, forward strand.
CCAGCGCCCGGCGAACTGCGCAGATTCCTGCTCGAATCGCAACCGCTGCGCGGCAATTGGGTGCATCTGGGCGGCGCCTGGCACGAACTGCGCGCGCATGCGCACTACCCGCCACCCGTCGAAGAACTGCTCGGTGAGTTCGCCACTGCCGCTGTGCTGCTGGCCGCCACGCTGAAGTTCGAAGGCACCCTGACGCTGCAACTGGCGGGCGATGGCCGCGTGCGCCTGTTGGTCGCGCAATGCAGCGACAACTTCAAGGTGCGTGCGGTCGCGCATCACGATATCGCGGCCGACGAGCTGCCCAATTTCGCGGCGCTGGTCGGTGAAGGGCGCCTCACCGTCACCGTGCAATCGGAGACCACCACCGCGCGCTACCAGGGCATCGTGCCGCTGGCCGGCGCCAATCTGGCCGCGTGCCTGGAAAACTATTTTGCGAGCTCGGAACAACTGCCCACGCGCCTGCTGCTGGCCGCCGATGCGCAACAAGCGGCGGGACTGCTGCTGCAGAAACTCCCGGGTCAGTCCGCCAGCGGCGAAGGAGCCGGCGCGCAGCTGCAACAGACCTGGGAAGAGTTGCAGTCGGGCTTGATGGCCATGCCGGCCGCCAGCTTACTGAGCGGCGATGCGGAACAGGCAGTGCGCCAGGTGGCCGGCGAGCACGATTGCCGGCTGTTCGCCCCGACGCTGGTGAGTTTCAGCTGCCGTTGCAGCGCGCAGCGCGTGGCTGATGTGCTGCGCTCGCTCGGGGTAGAGGAGGCGCGCGCCACACTGGCCGAGCAAGGCGTGCTGCTGGTGCAGTGTGAGTTCTGCAACCGTGAGTATCGCTACGATGCGGTCGACGTCGAGCAGTTGTTTGCCGACGAGGCCAACCTGCAGCAAGGGTCGGACTCGGTCAACTGAATTGTCAGCGCTCGCGCCCGCGGTGCGAGGGCTTGCCCTTCTTCTTCTTTGCACCGGCCGGGCGTCGCTCCGCGAGCGTCAACGCCAGTGCCTGGCCCATCACGCGCACGGCACGCAGCCGCGCCAGCACGGCAGGGGGCATGCCCGTAGGCAGTCGCACGAAGCTGTGATCCTCGAGAATCTCGATGCCATTGATCTCGGAGCCGTCGAGGTCGGCTTCATTGGCCAGCGCGCCGACCAGATGGCCCGCCAGCACATGGTGGCGGCTGCCCACTTCCAGGCGGTAAGTTTCCTGCGGACCGAAGCGGCGACCCTTGCTACTCCTGGGGCCATGCTTGGGGCCACGGCTGGGCCCATGCTCGGCGCCGCTTTCCCATTCGCGCTCTGGCTTGCGCGTCGGCGCAGCGCCGTGCGGCTGCTCGCCCGCGTCGTCGCGCGCGCGCGCGGCTTTTGTATCCTTGTTCCCCAGCATCAACGGCGACTTGCCCTGGGCGAGGCTCGCCAGTGCCGCGGCGACTTCCGTCATGTCGACACCCGCGGCGCGCGCGAACTCCTCGACGATCGGGCGATAGGCCTCGGCCGCACCCTGCGTCAGCGCATTGGCGATGCGCTCCTTGAAGCGCTCGATGCGTTTCTGGTTCACATCGTTGACGCTCGGCAGGTTCATGGCCTCGATCGGCTGGCGTGTCGCCCGCTCGATGATGCGCAGCATGTTCTGCTCGCGCGGCGCGATGAACAGTATGGCCTCACCGCTCCGACCGGCGCGGCCGGTGCGGCCGATACGGTGGATATACGATTCGCTGTCGTAGGGCACGTCGAAGTTGACCACATGACCTATGCGCTCGACGTCGAGCCCGCGCGCCGCCACATCGGTGGCCACCAGGATGTCGATCGCGCCCGCCTTCAGTTGAGCCACCGTGCGCTCGCGCTGCGCCTGCTGGATATCGCCATTGAGCGCCGCGGCCGCGAAGCCGCGCGCCGACAATTTTTCCGCCAGCTCGACCGTGGCCTGCTTGGTGCGCGCAAACACCAGCATCGCTTCGAACTTTTCCACCTCGAGTATGCGCGTCAGCGCATCGAGCTTGTGCATGCCGCTCACCAGCCAGTAGCGCTGGCGGATATTGGCAGCCGTAGTGGTCTTGCTGCGGATGGTGATCTCGTGCGGCTTGCGCAGGTGGCGCTGCGAGATGCGGCGGATGTTCGGCGCCATGGTCGCGGAGAACAGCGCCACCTGCTTCTCTGGCGGCGTCTTGCCGAGAATCGCTTCAATGGCGTCAATGAAACCCATTTGCAGCATCTCGTCGGCTTCATCGAGCACTACGAAACGGATGCCGGCCAGGCTCAGCGTGCCGCGTTCCAGGTGATCGAGGATGCGACCGGGCGTGCCGACCACCACGTGCGTGCCCCGCTTGAGCGCATTGAGCTGTGGGGTGTAGCTCTGGCCGCCATAGATCGGCAGCACATGGAAGCCCTCCAGCCGCGCGGCATATTTCTGGAAGGCCTCGGCCACCTGGATCGCGAGCTCGCGCGTCGGCACCATCACCAGTGCCTGTGGTTCGCGCTGCGCGAGATCGAGGCGCGAGAGCAGCGGCAGGGCGAAGGCCGCAGTCTTGCCGGTGCCGGTCTGCGCCTGGCCCAGCAGATCCGAGCCCGACAGCAGCACGGGAATGGTGGCCGCCTGGATGGGCGTTGGGCTCTCATAGCCCACATCGCTCAGTGCCTGCAGCACCTCGGGGCGGAGCTTGAGATCTGCAAAACTGGTGATGGCATTGTCGGTGGATTTCATCGTCTGTGCCGGCCGCTCAGGTCTTCAGAGAGAAGGGCGTGAAGTTGGTGGCGGTGTCGTAGTAGTCCTCGCGCTCGGCGCGCTTGAGGAAGGCTACCACCTTGTAGGTCACGGGTGTGATGAGCACTTCCCACAGCGTCTTGAGCACGTACTGCGTCATCATCACGCCCAGCAACTTCGAGCTATCCCATAGCCCGTAGAAGGCGATGCTGTAGAACAGGCCCGAGTCGACGAACTCGCCGCAGATGGTCGAGCCGATGGTGCGCGTCCACAGCCAGCGCCCGCGGGTCATGATCTTCATCTTCGCGAGCACGAAGCTGTTCACGAAGGAGCCGCACCAGAAAGCGATGATCGAGGCGGCGACGATGCGCCAGGTGTTGCCGAAGATCATCTCGACCGCTTTTTGCTGATCCTGCCACCAGCTCGCGGCCGGCAGCGCAACGATGACGCTCGCCATCAGCGCAGCAAAGGCCAGTGCGCCGAAGCCGGCCCACACGCAACGCCGGTCGCGCGCATAGCCGTACACCTCGGTGAGGATGTCGCCGAAGATGTAGGAGAGCGGAAAGAACAGCACGCCGGCCACGAAAGTGACATCGCCGAAAATGGGTACGTGATGGAGCGTGGCCACCTTCGCCGGGCCGATCAGGTTCGCGCACAGCAGGATGCACACGTAGGCCGCCATGATCAGATCGTAGTAGCGGTAGCTGCGCTCTGCCGGTTCACTCATGCCGCTCTCCCTGGTTCTCGATCAGGTCTAGGTACGCCGTGCCGCCGAGGTCCGCCATCTGCTGCGAGATCCAGTCGCGGCGGGTCAGCACCGTACGCGAAGGCGCCTCGACATGATAGTGGGCCGGGTTGGGCAGCACCGCGGCGAGCAACGCGGCCTGTTCGCGCCCCAGGCGTCGCGCGTCGCGATGGTAGAAATGCTGCGAGGCCGCCTGCACGCCATAGATGCCGTGGCCGAACTCGGCGATGTTCAGATACACCTCGAGGATGCGCTCCTTCGGCCAGCACCACTCGATCAGCAACGTGAAGCCTGCTTCCAGACCCTTGCGGAAATAGCTGCGTCCTGACCACAGGAACAGGTTCTTGGCCACCTGCTGCGAGATGGTGCTGGCGCCGCGCACGCGCTGGCTGTGCGCGTTGTGGCGCACGGCCTCACGGATCGACTTGAAGTCGAAACCGGCATGGAAGGGAAACTGCTGGTCTTCGGAGGCGATCACCGCGAGTGCCGCCTGGGGCGCGATAGCCTCGAGATCCACCCATTTATATTGAGTGGTGTAACCGTGCTCGCCGCTAAACAGGGCGTCGAGGCGCGCGCTGATCATGAAGGCGCTGGTGGGTGGATTGACCCAGCGGAACGTGAGTACCAGCAGCAGCGCAATCGCCAGCGCGGCCGCGAGGCCCAGCAACAGCATGCGTCCTGCGCGCCGCAGGACGCCCGCGCGCTTCGCCACTGCCTCAGGCAGCGGCCGGAACGCGGCGTGCCGTGTTGACGATCACATCTTCCATCGGTGCATCGGTGTAGCCCGAGCGCCGGCCGGTGCGTACGGCGGCGATCTTGTCGACCACGTCCATGCCATCGATCACCCGGCCGAACACCGCATAGCCATGCTGGCCCGGGCGATAGTCGAGGAATTCGTTGTCCTTCAGGTTCACGAAGAACTGCGAGGTGGCGCTGTGCGGCGCGTCGGTGCGCGCCATCGACAGTGTGCCGCGCTCGTTGAGCAGGCCGTTGGCGGCTTCGTTCTTGACCGGCGCGCGCGTTTTCTTCTGCGAGAAGTCCGCGCTCAGTCCGCCGCCCTGGATCACGAAGCCAGGCACGATGCGATGGAAGATCGTGCCATCGAAATACTGATCGTCGACGTATTGCAGGAAGTTGGCGACCGAGAGCGGCGCATCGCGCTCGAACAGCTCGATCGTGAAGCCGCCGTGCGTGGTTTCAAAACGTACCATCAGTTCCGTTCCTTTCATGTGCGCTGCGCCTCGGTGACGCGTGGGAGTCCTGCCAGATCAGCGTGGCAGCGTACGTGAGTGAACCCCTGCGCGACAAGCATTGTCGCGACCGCGGCGGCCTGGGTGGCGCCGTGTTCCAGCAGCAACCAACCCCCGGGCAGCAGTTGCGTGGTGGCACCCGCAATGATCACCCGCAGTGCATCGAGTCCTTCGGGGCCCGAGCTGAGCGCCGTGCGCGGCTCATGCTGCAACGCCAGATCAAGCAAGGCCGGGTCGGATTCGGCGATGTACGGCGGATTGCTCACCAGCAGGTCGAAACGCTCGCCCGCCAGCGAGGAAAACCAGTCGCTGGTGAGAAACTGCAGGTTACTTAGGCCCAGCTCGTGTGCGTTGGACGAGGCCACTGCCAGCGCGGCACTCGATTGATCGATGGCCGTGAGTTGCCAGTCGGGCCGTTCGCTGGCCAAGGCCAGTGCAATGGCGCCGGAACCCGTGCCCAGATCGGCTACCCATGCCGCAGCCTTGGGGAGCAGCGCCAGCGCGCGCTCGACCAGCAGCTCGGTCTCGGGCCGCGGCACCAGCACCGCATTGTTCACGGCCAGCGTCAACGACCAGAACTCCCGCCGCCCGGTGATATAGGCCAGCGGCTCGCCGGCCACGCGGCGTGCCAGCAATACTGCAAAGGCATCGCGCGTGGCGCTGTCCAGCGTCGCGTCGGCATGCGCCAGCAACCAGGAGCGCGAGCGCTGCAGCGCCTGGGCCAGCAGCAACTGCGCATCGAGCGCAGCGCTCTCCTGCGACAGCAGGCTGCGGCGTGCCGACTCGAGCGCGCTGGCTACGGTCACGCCCTCGGCGCTCGCGCCGTCAGCGCTTGCGGTGTCATCGGTGGGTGCGCGGGCCATTCTGATAGATTACACGCCCCCGTTCTTAAGGCCAGCCATCGGAGTTGCCATGTCCGCCTCGCTCCTGCCACCGCGCTCCGCCGAGGTTGCCGACATCATGGAAGCCGCGATGCGGGTCTTCCGCGCCACGCTCCCCAAGTGCCTGCCCCTGGCGATGTTGTCGATACTGCTGGCACAGGCGGCCTCGCTCCATGCGCTGGCCACCGGCAAATCGCCCGACCTGCTGCAGCCGCACGATGGCACATTCTGGACGCTGTTCGCGCTCGGCTTCGTGGCCTGGCAACTGCTGGCCGCGATCATCATGCTGCGCCAACGCACCATCATCGCCGGCCGGCCGCTGGTGCTGTCAGCCGAACTGCAGATGGCGCTGCGGCGCTGGCCGCTGCTGTTGCTGACCGCGGTGCTCTCGGGCGCGCTGATGTCGCTGGGCTTCGTATTGCTGGTCGTGCCAGGCATCTACGCCTTCATCTGTTTCCTGCTGTTGCGGCCCGTGGTGCTGTTTGAACCCGTGGATCCGCTGCGGGCACTGCAGCGCTGCCTGCAACTGGTACGGCCACGCTGGCTGAAAACCCTTGCGGTCGCGGTGATGGGCACCTTGATCGTGGCGGTGTGCACTTTGGCCGCAGTCGCCGTGTTGAGCCTGCTCTCTGCGCTGCTCGCCACGCTCGGCGTCAAGCCCGCTGGCGTCAACGCCGTGGGCGCAGCCGTGCTGCTGGGCGTGCTGTCGGTGGCGGCGGTTTATTTCAGCGCACTGTGGCTGGCGCTTTACTCGGCTGCCAGTTCCTCGGCCTGATATTCCTGCTGCAGGGCCTCGAGCAACTCGTCGAGCTCGCCGTTCATGATTGCGGACAGCTTGTAGAGCGTGAGGTTGATGCGATGGTCGGTGAGCCGCCCCTGCGGAAAATTGTAGGTGCGGATGCGTTCCGAGCGATCGCCGCTCCCGACCTGCAATTTGCGCGACTGCGCCTGCTCGCTGCTGCGCTTTTCCTGTTCCGCGGCCAACAGCCGTGCCTGCAGCAATGACATCGCGCGCGAGCGGTTTTTGTGCTGCGAGCGCTCGTCCTGGCATTCGACCACCACGCCGGTGGGAATGTGCGTGATGCGTATCGCCGATTCGGTCTTGTTGACGTGCTGTCCGCCAGCGCCCGAGGCGCGAAAGGTGTCGACGCGCAGGTCCGCGGGATTGATCTCGATGCGTTCGATCTCGGCCATTTCCGGCATGATCGCCACCGTGCAGGCCGAGGTATGGATGCGACCCTGCGCCTCGGTGGCCGGCACACGCTGCACGCGATGTGCGCCCGATTCGAACTTGAGGCGCGAGTACACGCCGCGCCCTACCAGACGGCAGATCACTTCTTTATAGCCGCCGTGCTCGCCGTGGCTCTCGCTCAGCGTCTCCACCTGCCAGCCGCGGTCCTCCGCATAGCGGCTGTACATGCGCAGCAGGTCGCCCGCAAAAATCGCGGCCTCATCGCCGCCCGTGCCGGCGCGGATTTCCAGGAACACATTGGCGGCATCGCGCGGATTCTGTGGCAGCAACATGCTCAGCAACGCCGTTTCGCGCGCCGTGAGTTCCGCGCCCAGCCGCTGCGCCTCTTCCTCGCCGAGCGCGCGCATGTGCGCATCGGCGTCCGTGCGCAGCTGCTCGGCATGCTGCAGCTCCGACTCCAGCCCCAGGTATTCGCGCCAGGCCGTGGCGGTGGGCAGCAGACGGGCATATTCCATCGACAGCTCGCGAAACTGCTCGGCACGCCCCTGCATCTGCGGCTCGGCCAGCATCAACGCCACTTCCTCGCAGCGTTCGGCGACTTTGTCCAGTTTTTGCCGGATTGAATCTTTCATCATCAGCTATAGTCGCATGATCATGCTGCTTTGCCACCGTCAGATCCCCAGCCATCGATTCACCAGCTTCGCAGCCACGCTGCTGCTGGCCGCTGCAACAGCTAACGCCGCCGCCGCGGCAGCGCCTGGTGTCAAAAAGCCTGCGCCCGTCGCGACCGGCTCACTCGCCGATGGCAATGCCGCCACGGTCAGCGCCGAGAGCGCACTGCTGCGCGGCGATTGCGGCAACGCCTCCACCTACTATGTCAAAGCCGCGCGGCAACTGGCTGCCGCGGAGCTCGCGCAGCGCGCCACGACGGTAGCGCTCGATTGCGGCCAGGCCGCCAGCGCGCTGGCGGCTGCCGAGCGTTGGGTGCAACTCGCGCCGGGCGATTCGGCTGCGGCACTCGCACAGGTGCAGGCAGCGCTCGTGAACCTGCACATCACCGAGGCGCGCGACTATTTCAAGACCTGGTTGTCGGGTGCAAATCGCAAACTGCCCGACGCCCTGGCGCAATTGCAGCAGGACGCGGGCAGCGAGGCGCTGTTGCTGATGATGCGCGACTTCGAACATCCGGCGCTGCACACGGCTGTGGCGCAACGCGCGCTGGGCGAACTGGCGCTCGATGCCTGGGATGCGCATGCAGCGCTGGGTTACGCCCAGGCGGCGCGCGCGGCCGGCGCCAAAGCGCCCGATGTTGCGTCGCTGGTGGCACGCGCGCAGGCGGTGCTCGGCGATGAAGCGGCTGCGCTCGGCGCGGCGCGCGAGGCGGTTACCGAGAAATCCAATCGCCTCACTCTGGCCCAGGCCCTGCTGTTGCTGGGCAAGTACGACGAGGCCGAAATCGAATTGCAGCGCCTGCGCACCGATGACGAAGTCGGCCCGGCAGCGAGCCGCCAGCTCGCGCAGCTCGCATTCGAAAAGGGCGACTACGCCATCACCGAGCAACGTTGCACCAACATGCTGCCGGTGCAGAGCTCATCGGCGCTCGCTGTCTATCTGCTGGGTGTAATCGCCGAGCGGCGCGGTGATGAAGCCAGCGCGTTGCGTCACTATTCCATGCTGCTGGGCACGGGGCTCGATACGCCTGGCCGGCGGCGCGCCGCGGGCATCCTCTATCGACAGGGTAGTCACGAAGCGGCGTTGCGCGTGTTTGCGCCCGAGCCTGATGCACAGCCATCCGAGCGCATCCACGCCGACATCGCTGCGGCCGATCTGCTCTCGCAGGTCGATGCACCCGAGGAATCGCTGGGCCGCATTGCCGATGCCCTACGCCGCTCGCCCGGAAATGCCGAGCTCGACTACCAGCACGCGGTGCTGCTCGAGCGCGCCGGCAAGATCGACGCCGCGCTGCAATTGCTCGAAACCCTGCATCGCGCCCGACCGCTCGATGCGGCGATCAGCAATGCACTGGGTTTCACGCTCGCCGACCACAAGCGCGCCTTGCCGCGCGCAGAAGTACTGATACGCGAGGCCTTGCGTTCGCAGCCCGATGACCCGGCGATGCTCGACAGCCTGGGCTGGGTGCAGTTCCGGCGCGGGCAGATTGCTGGCGCGGTGCCGACGCTCGAGCGTGCCTATCGCCTGCTGCACGATGGCGACATCGGCGGCCATTGGGGCGAAGCGCTGTGGGCATCAGGACAGAAGAGCGCCGCGCGCGCGGTCTGGAAACGCGCGCTGACCGCCGACCCGGAAAATCCGCGGCTCGTGGCCACCGTGGCGCACTACGCGCCGGACATCAGCGCGCCCAAGCCGCCGCCGGCGCTGGAATCGGCGCCGCGCACCACGATCTGAGCGGCGCGCGTGCCTCGCGTACGCACTAGACTTCCTGCGCGCAGCGCCCGCTTCGCGCTGCTGGCTACGTTGCTGGCGACACTGTTGCTCGATGGCTGCCGTACATTGCCGGCTCCCGCCGCCAGATCCTGGGCTGAGCAGCGCACGGCGTTGCAGTCGCTCGAGCGCTACCAGTTTCGCGGCCAGCTCGCTGCGGCCGCCGCGGACGAGGGCTTCAGTGCGGCCCTGAGCTGGCAGCAACACGGTGTGGCAAGCTCGGTGCAACTGCGCGCACCCTTCGGTGTCGGTGGTGCGCAACTGCGCTACGACGAGTCCGGCTTGCAGATGACGAACAGCAATGGCGCCGAACTGCGCGGCGAGGCAGCCCACAGGGCGATGATCGAGCTGCTCGGCTTCGAGCCACCGCTGGCGAGCCTGCGTTACTGGCTGATCGGCGTGCCGGATCCGGCAACGCCGGGCGTCGAGCAGCTCGATGGCGCGCAACATCTGCAACAACTCACGCAAGGCGATTGGCGCATCGACTACAGCGACTACGCGCCGCAGGGCGGCTGGTGGCTGCCGGGCCTGGTCACCCTGCGACGCGACACCACACGCCTGAAGGTACGCGTCAACCGCTGGCAACTGCAGTGAGCGAGCGTTGGTGGCCCGCGCCCGCAAAACTCAACCTGCTGTTGCACGTGACCGCACGACGCGATGACGGTTACCACGACCTGCAGACCGTCTTTCAGTTGCTCGACTGGGGCGACGAACTCAAGTTCGACATCACCGCTGACCCGAACATCGAGCGCGTGTCGGGTCCTGCCGCCATCCCGCCCGATGACGACTTGTGCGTGCATGCCGCCCGATTGTTGCAGCGTGTCACGGGCGTCCGGCGAGGGGTGCGAATCCACCTTCGCAAGCGCACTCCGATGGGAGGGGGCCTGGGCGGGGGCAGCTCGGACGCCGCCACCGCGCTGCTGGTGCTCGATCGGCTCTGGGAAACCAGGCTGGGTGCGGGCCGCTTATGCCAGTTGGGGCTGGATCTGGGCTCCGATGTGCCTGTTTTCGTACAAGGTTCATCGGCTTGGGCCGAAGGGCGGGGCGAGCGCCTGACCCCCCTGGAGCTGCCGGAACGCTGGTACCTGATCATCCATCCGGGGGTCGCCGTGGGTACCCGGGAAATATTCCAGGCCCCTGAATTGACACGAAATTCCCCCATCATCACAATACGCGCCGCTTCGGCGGCCCTGGCCTTAGGGGGCGGGGCACGCAACGATTGCGAGCCGGTGGTGCGCTCGCGCTTTGCGCAGGTGGCCGCCGCGCTCGAGTGGCTCGCGAAACGCGCGGAGGCGCACTTGAGTGGCACGGGTTCCTGTATCTTCGCGGCCTTCGCGAAGGCCGCCGACGCCGAGCGCGTTGCCGCGCAGGTGCCCGATGAGTGGACCAGCTACGTTGCGCGTGGTGTGAACCGCTCGCCGCTCGCCGCGGCGCTTGCTACGTGGTGCTGAATATTGGGGTGTCGCCAAGTGGTAAGGCAGCGGGTTTTGATCCCGCCATTCGTAGGTTCGAATCCTGCCACCCCAGCCAGGTTGAAGTATTGAGAGTAGTGTCAGACGGTGGATTCACAATCGATCAGTTTGTTCACGGGTAACGCCAATCCGGCGCTGGCCCACGATATCGCCCGCCACCTGATGGTGCCTGTGGGGCGCGCCTCCGTGGGCCGTTTCAGCGATGGCGAGATCAATGTCGAGATCATGGAGAACGTGCGCGGCCGCGACGTGTTCCTGGTGCAATCGACCTGTCCGCCAGTGAACGATTCGCTGATGGAACTGTTGATCATGGCCGATGCCTGCCGTCGCGCCTCGGCCAAGAGCATCACCGCGGTGGTGCCGTATTTTGGCTACGCACGCCAGGATCGTCGTCCGCGCGCCACGCGCGCCGCGATCACCGCCAAGCTGGTGGCCGACATGATCATTGGCTCCGGCGTCGGTCGCGTGCTGACGCTCGACCTGCATGCCGAGCAGATCCAGGGGTTTTTCGGTATCCCGGTGGACAACGTGTACGGCTCGCCGGTGCTGCTGGGGGATGTGTGGCGCAAGGCCTATCCCGAGCTGGTGGTGGTCTCGCCCGATGTCGGCGGCGTGGTGCGCGCGCGCGCCTTCGCCAAGCGCCTCGATGATGCGGAACTGGCGATCATCGACAAGCGCCGTCCGCGCCCGAATGAATCGAAGGTGATGAACATCATCGGTGAAGTGAAGGGCCGCAGCTGCGTGCTGATCGACGACATGGTCGACACCGCCGGCACGCTGTGCCTTGCGGCGCAGGCGCTCAAGGACGAAGGCGCGTTGCGCGTGGTGGCCTACATCACGCACGCGGTGCTTTCGGGCGGCGCGGTCGATCGCATCGGCAAATCCGCGCTCGATGAACTGGTGGTCACCGATACCGTGCCGCTCAGCGAGGCCGGCGCGGCTTGCCCGCGCATCCGCCAGCTCTCGGTGGCCCCGCTGCTGGCCGAGACGCTCCGTCGCATCCGCGATGAGGAATCGGTCAGTTCGCTGTATATCGACTGAACAATTCGTACAAGGTTTTCTGGTGGACCGGCATTGGTCGCGATGCGGGTCCGTTTCTTCAACTCAAGGAGCATTCAAATGCGTATCGCTTTCGAAATCAGCGCGGAACCGCGTAATGATCAGGGCAAAGGTGCGAGCCGCCGCCTGCGTCATTCCGGCAAGGTTCCCGCAATCCTGTACGGCGCTCATGCCGAAGCCAGTCGGCTCTCGCTCGAGCATCACAAGGTGCTGGCGCTCTCGGCCGACGAGAAGTTCTACTCCTCGATCATCAGCGTGAATGTCGGCGGCAGCAAGCAGCCGGCCATCGTCAAGGATGTGCAGATGCATCCGGCGCGCACGGCCGTGATGCACATCGATCTGCAACGCGTGATGGAGAACGAGAAGATCCGCCTGCACCTGCCGATCCACTTCAAGGGCGCGGCGGCTTCGCCGGGCGTGAAGACCCAGGGCGGCGTGGTCTCGCACCACATGGCCGACATCCAAGTGGTCTGCCTACCCAAAGACCTGCCCGAGTTCGTCGAGCTCGACCTCTCGGCCATGAACCTCAACGACTCGCTGTACGTCGCGGACATCAAGGTGCCCGCGGGCGTGACAGTCTCGGCGCTGGCGCACGGCGCCAATCCGCCGGTGGTCTCGATCCACGCGCCGCGTGTGGCCGAGCCGGAGGCGGTGGTCGAGGAAGCGGCTGCTGCGGCGCCTGCGGAAGGGGCTGTGGCTGCGGGTGCAGCGGCGCCTGCGGCTGGGGCTGCGGGTGGCGCGGATGCCAAGAAAGACGACGCCAAGAAGGAAGCTGCGCCCAAGAAAGAAGGGAAGAAATAGGGTCGCGGTTAGCTGCGCCGGCCTGCGTAGGGCCGGCGTGGCAGCGCCCACGATGCTCCGCTGTCGGGAACGCCGTGAATCCGTCCCTGGAGGCTCCGACCGCGGGCCTCTCTCTGACGTTGTCCACTTGGCCTGCGTGGCCAGGCAGTACCATGCCCAGCGTGGTTTATGAATGACGCGCAGATAAAGTTGATCGTGGGTCTGGGCAACCCTGGCCGTGAGTACGAACGTACGCGCCACAATGCAGGGTTCTGGTTCGTGGATGAGCTTGCGGGTACCTACGGCGGCAGCTGGAAGCGCGAGTCGAAGTACCAGTGTGAACTGGCTCGGGTGCGCATTGCCGACACGGAAGTGTGGCTGATGAAGCCGCAGACTTTCATGAATCGAAGTGGTGGGGCAGTGCAGGCGGTGGGCAGTTTCTACCGCATCGCGCTGGCGCAGATGCTGGTGGCGCACGATGAGATCGATCTGCCGCCGGGTGTGGTGCGCCTCAAGCAGGCTGGCGGGCATGGTGGGCACAATGGCGTGCGCGATGTGATCGCGCAGCTGGGGGCGGATTTCTGGCGGCTGCGCATTGGCGTGGGCCATCCGGGCAGCAAGGAGCAGGTGATCGATGCGGTGCTCGATCGCGCCAGCGTGGCCGAACAGCAGTTGATCGATGCCGCGCTGGCGCGCGCTTACGCGGCGCTGCCGGAGTTGCTGCGCGGCGATGCGCAGAAGATGATGAAGATGCTGCATACGCGCGACGAGCCGGGCGATGCGGGCGAGGGCTGAAGGAACAACATGAGCATTAAATGCGGAATCGTGGGCCTGCCGAATGTGGGTAAATCCACGCTGTTCAATGCGCTGACGCGCGCGCAGATCGCGGCGGAGAACTATCCGTTCTGCACCATCGATCCGAATGTCGGCATCGTGCCGGTGCCCGATCCGCGCCTGGCGGAACTGGCCGATATCGTGCACCCCGAGAAGACCGTGCCGACCGCGGTAGAGTTCGTCGACATCGCGGGCCTCGTGGCCGGCGCCTCACAGGGCGAGGGCCTCGGCAACCAGTTCCTGGCGCATATCCGCGAGACCGATGCGATTGCGCACGTGGTGCGCTGCTTTGACCATGATGACATCGTGCATGTGGCCGGGCGCGTGAATCCGACCTCCGATATCGATGTGATCAACACCGAACTCGGGCTCGCCGATCTCGCGGTAATCGACAAGGCCGTCGATCGTGCCACCAAGGCCGCCAAGAGCGGTGCCGACAAGGAAGCGCTGCGGCGACGCGAATTGTATGTGCGATTGCGCGCCGCCATTGACGAGGGCAAACCCGCGCGCGTGGTGCCGGTCGCCGAGGAAGAGAAGCACGAGCTGCGCGAGCTGCAATTGCTCACGGCAAAGCCGGTGATGTATGTTGCCAATGTCGACGAGGCCACGCTCAGCAAGGACAACGACCACCTGATCGCGCTGCGCGCACGCGCGCAGGCCGAGGGTGCTTTGGTGGTGCCGGTGTGCGCAGCGATCGAAGCCGAGATCGCGCAGCTCGAAGAGGCCGAGCGCGTCGACTTCCTCAAGGATCTGGGCCTCGAAGAACCCGGCCTCAATCGTGTGATCCGCGCGGCCTATCAGCTACTCGGCCTGCAGACCTATTTCACGGCGGGCGTCAAAGAAGTTCGTGCCTGGACAGTGCGCAGCGGCAGCACGGCGCCGCAGGCGGCCGGCGTGATCCATACCGATTTCGAGCGTGGCTTCATCCGCGCCGAAGTGATCGCCTACGATGACTTCGTGCGCCTGCGTGGCGAGGCGAAGGCGCGCGATGCCGGGAAGCTCCGTCTCGAGGGCAAGGAATACCTGGTACGCGAAGGTGATGTCATGCACTTTCGCTTCAACGTGTAGGAAGCCTCTTTACTCAGGTCAACGGGCGGGCGCAGCAGTCAAGACGCTGCTGGCAACGAATTGCGGGCCTTCGCTGTTGTCCGTGTAGATGCCGATCAGCCCGACCTCGAAACTCGACTGGCGATTGCTGACCGCGCGCTTCGCTGCCGCCTGCAACTGCTCGTCCGCGCCCGCACGTGATGCCGCGGTCGAGAGCTGCAGCGGCAGGTGAATACCGGGGCAATGCGCGTCGCCAATCATTGCCGAGCCCTCGGCATCCACGCTGACGGTCGCATCGGTCTGCACGGTACGCCCGGCCTTCGTGGACAGTTCGCATACGCTGGTCCCGAGCGGTGGCTGCTGGGGCCCTGCGCAGGCAGCAAGCAGCCCGGGCAGGGTTACCAACAGGATTCGAAGTTTCATGGGGTCCTCGCGGCTTTGCGGCTACGCAGCCGATCGACATAAAGATACATCACCGGCGTCGTGTACAGCGTCAGCACCTGGCTGACGAGCAATCCGCCGACCATGGCGATGCCCAGCGGCCGGCGCATCTCGGTGCCATCGCCTGCGGCCAGCGCCAGCGGTAGTGCGCCGGCGATGGCCGCGCAGGTGGTCATCATGATCGGCCGGAAGCGCAGCGCGCAGGCTTGGGCAATCGCCGCGCGCGGGCTCAGGCCGTCGTTGCGCTGCGCGCTGATCGCGAAATCGATCATCATGATGGCGTTCTTCTTCACGATGCCGATCAGCAGCAGGATGCCGATGAAGGCGATCAGGCTGAATTCATTGCCGGTCGCCATCAGCGCCAGCAGCGCGCCCACACCGGCCGAGGGCAGCGTCGAGAGAATGGTCAGCGGATGGCTGTAGCTCTCGTAGAGAATGCCGAGCACCACGTAGATCGCCGCAAAGGCCGCCAGCAGCAGCAACGGCTGGCTGCCGGTGCTTTGCTGGAACAGGCGCGCGGTGCCGTAGCTGCCGCCGCGGATAGTCGCCGGTACGTGGATCTGCTCCATGGTGCGATCGATCGCGCTCATCGCCGTGCTCAGCGCTTCGCCTTCGGGCAGGTTGAATGAAATGGAGGTCGATGCCGAGGTGCCGGTGTGGTTCACGCTGACGGCCGTGGTGCCGGTCGAGAAATGGCTGAAGGCGGAGAAAGGCACGACCGCTTCGCGGCTGACGCTGACGGCCGAGCCCGTCGAAGTATTGTTGCGGCCGCCATTGGCGAGCGCGTTCGCCGCGGCGTTGCGCGCAACATCCGCCGTACCGGTGGCAGCAGTGCTGGAGCCCGATGACGACTTCGAGGACCTGGCGCCGGCTGAGGTCGTGCCAGCAACGGCCTGGGTCGCCTGCGTACCGCTGACAGCGCCGCCCGCCGTGCTGATGTAGAGCTTGTCGAGTACCGCCGGGCTCTGCCAGAACTCCGGCGCCACTTCCATGACCACGTGATACTGCTGCGGACTGTAGGGGTTGTAGATCGTCGACACCTGCGATTGCGCAAAGGCGTTGCCCAGCGTGCTGTCGATCTGCGCCGCGCTCAGGCCGAGGCGCGAGGCGACATCCCGATCGACGATCAGATTGGTCTCGAGTCCACCGGGCTGCAGATCGGTATCGACATCGGTGACTTCCGGCACCGCCTGCAGCGCCGTGCGCAGTTTCGTCGACCAGTCGCGCAGTTCCGTGAGGTTGTCGCCGAGCAGCGTGTATTGGTACTGGGCGTTGGACGAGCGCCCGCCGCCCGCGCCGCCGATATCCTGCACTGCCTGCAGGAAGGCCTGAACGCCGGTGACCTGCGCCATCTGTGGCCGCAGGCGCGCGATCACGCGATCGGCCGAATCCCTGCGCTCGGAGAGGGGCTTGAGCGCAATGCTGAGGTTGGCGCTGGCGCCACCGCCACCACCACCGCCACCCATGGGGCCGCCACCGCCGCCGCCGACATTGCCCACCACCGTCGACACGGCAGGGTCGGCGCGCACGATCTCGACCACCTGCGTGAGTTTGTCCTTCATCAGCTGGAACGAGGAGAAGGCATCGCCGCGCAGGCCACCGCGCAGCTGGCCGGTGTCCTGTTGCGGCAGGAAGCCCTTGGGCACCACGATGTACATGTAGACGTTGAGGCCGACCGTCATCAGCAGGATCAGCATCATCAGCGGGCCGCGATCGAGCGCCCAGGCGAGTGTGCGCTGGTAGCGCTGCTGTAGCCGGTCAAAACCGTGCTCGAAGGCGCCGCGCCAGCCACGCGTCGCGTGCAGCGGATCGCGCCCCAGCAGCCAGGCGCACATCACCGGCGTGGTGGTCAGCGAGATCACCAGCGAGATCAGGATCGCGACCGCCAGCGTCACCGTGAACTCGCGGAACAATTTGCCGACGATACCGCCAACCAGCTGGAAGGGAATGAACACCGCCACCAGCGACAGACTCATCGACACTACCGTGAAACCGACTTCGCGCGCGCCCTGCAAGGCGGCGGGTAGGCGCGCCATGCCGCCCTCGATGTGGCGCATGGTGTTTTCCATCACCACGATCGCATCGTCGACCACGAAGCCCGTGGCGATGGTGAGCGCCATCAGCGAGAAGTTGTCGAGGCTGTAGTCGAGCAGGTACATCGCGCCGAAGGTGCCGATCAGCGAGACTGGCACTACCACCGCCGGGATCAGCGCGGCGCGCGCACTGCGCAGGAACACGTAGACCACCAGGATCACCATGGCGATCGCCAGCAGCAGCGTGCCTTCCACCTGGTGGAGTGAAGCACGGATGGTCACCGAGCGATCGTTGGTGATCGCGAGGTCGATCTTCGGATCGATGGCGGCGCGCAGCTGCGGCAGCTCGGCCTTGACGGCGTCGACCACCTGGATGATGTTGGCGCCCGGCTGCTGCGAGATCTGCACCTGCACTGCCGGCTTGCCGTTGTACAGGCCGTAGTTGCGGATGTTCTCGGTGGCGCCATCGTTGATGTCGCTGACCGTGGCCACATCGCCCAGGCGTACGGTGGCGTTGTTGCGATGGGCAATCACCAGCGAGCGGTAGTCGGCTGCCAGGCGTGCATTGTCATTGGTGTAGATCTGGTAGTGCCGCGACTCGTTCTCGATAGCGCCCTTGGGCGCATTGGCATTGGCGTTCGAGATCGCGGCACGGATGTCCTGCAGGCCGATGCCATATTTCGCGAGCGTCAGCGGGTTCAGTTCGACGCGCACCGCGGGCAACGCGCTGCCGGCCACGTTGACGTTGCCGACACCCTTGACCTGTGCGAGCCGTTGCGACACCACGGCATCGGCCGCGTCATAGATCTGGCCCTGCGAGAGCACATCCGAGGTCATCGCGATCTGCAGGATCGGAAAGCTCGAACTGTTGAGTTTGCGATAGGCCGGGTTGCGGGTCAGGCTGGAGGGCAGGTCGGCGTGGGCGGCGACAATCGCGGCCTGCACATCACGGGCCGCGCCATCGATGTCGCGATCGAGTCCGAAGGTGAGCTGGATATTGCTATTGCCGACGCTGCTGTTGGAGGTCATGTCATCGACATCGGCAATCGCGCCCAGGTGCCGCTCCAGCGGCGTGGCCACGCTGCTGGCCATCACCTCCGGGCTCGCCCCCGGAATCGAGGCCGACACAAAGATCGCCGGCGCATCGATCTTCGGGAGCGGTGCCACCGGCAGCAACCGGAAGGCGATGAGGCCGGTGAGCGCCACGCCCAGTGTCAGCAATGTGGTGGCTACCGGTCGGGCGATGAACGGCGCGGAAAGGTTCATGCCGGACGCAGACGGGCCGCCAGTCGGCCGAAGGCCAGGTAGATCACGGGGGTCGTGAACAGCGTCAGCACCTGGCTCACCAGCAGGCCGCCGACGATGCTCACACCCAGGGGATTGCGCAGCTCGGAACCGGTGCCGGTACCGAACATCAGCGGCAGAGCGCCAAACATGGCGGCCACCGTGGTCATCAGGATGGGTCGCAGCCGCAGCAGGCAGGCCTGGTAGATCGCCTCGCGCGGCGATCTGCCTTCATTGCGCTCGGCATGGATGGCGAAGTCGATCATCAGGATGGCGTTCTTCTTGACGATGCCGATCAGCAGAATGATGCCGATCAGCGCGATGATCGTCAGCTCATGGCCACCGATCATCAGCGCGAGCAGCGCGCCGATGCCGGCGGAAGGAAGCGTGGAGAGTATCGTCACCGGGTGGATGAAGCTCTCGTAGAGCACGCCCAGCACGATGTACATCACGACCACCGCGGCCAGCAGCAACAGCAGTTCGTTGCCCAGGTTGTTGCGGAAAGCGAGCGCCGCACCCTGGAAGGTGGTGCTGATGCTGGCCGGCAAGGCGATGGTGTTCTCGGCATTCTCGATGGCGCGCACGCCCGCGCCGAGCGAAGTGCCGGGCGTGAGGTTGAACGAGATGGTGCTGGCCGGGAACTGCGCCTGGTGATTGATCAACAGTGGCCGCGTTTCCTCGCGCACCGTGGCGATCGCAGAGAGCGGCACCTGGCCGCCGCCGGTAGAGGGCACGTAGATCGAGGCGAGTGACTGGAGCGAGGCCTGCAGGCGCGGATCCGCCTCGATGATCACGCGATACTGGTTCGATTGCGTGAAGATGGTCGAGACGATGCGCTGGCCAAAGGCATCGTAGAGCGCATTGTCCACGGTGCCGACGCTGACGCCGAAGCGCGCCGCGCTGTCGCGATCGATGACCACGGCGGCCGCGAGACCGTTGTCGGCCTGGTTGCTGGTGACATCGGAAAACTCAGCCATGCCGCGCAGCTCGTTGACCAGCTGCGGAGTCCAGCTGGAAAGCGTCGCGGTATCGGCGGCCTGCAGCGTGAACTGGTATTGCGTGCGGCTCACTGTTGCATCGAGCGTCAGGTCCTGCACGGGTTGCATGTACAGCGTGACGCCGGGCACGTCCGCGGTCTCGGCCTGGATGCGCCGCGCGATCTCGGCGGCGGTGCTGCTGCGATCACTGCGCGGCTTGAGGTTGATCAGCAGGCGGCCGCTGTTGAGCGTGACGTTGCTGCCATCCACACCGATGAACGATGAGAGGCTCAACACGTCCGGATCCTTGAGCACCGCCGCCGCCAGTGCCTGCTGGCGATCGGCCATCGCCGCAAAGGAGGTCGACTGCGTCGCCTCGGTTACACCCTGGATAAGCCCCGTATCCTGCGTGGGAAAGAAGCCCTTGGGGATCAGCACATACAGCAGCGCCGTCAGCAGCAGCGTGCCCAAGGCTACCGCCAGCGTCAGGCGCTGGTGGTCGAGCACCCAGGTGAGGCGCAGCGCATACCAGTCGACGATGCGACGGAACCAGGGCGCGGCATCGGCCGGTGCGTCATTGGCGCCGGCTGCGCCATGCGCGCGCAGCAGCTTGGCGCACATCATCGGCACCAGCGTCAGTGAGACCACCGCCGAGATCAGTATGGTTACCGCCAGCGTTACCGCGAACTCGCGGAACAGGCGGCCGACCACATCCTGCATGAACAGCAGCGGAATCAGCACCGCGACCAGTGACACGGTCAGCGAGATGATCGTGAAGCCGATCTGTTTCGAGCCCTTGAGCGCTGCCTGCAGCGGCGAGTCGCCCTGCTCGAGGAAGCGGGCAATGTTTTCGATCATTACGATGGCATCGTCGACCACGAAGCCGGTGGCGATCGTGAGCGCCATCAGCGACAGGTTGTTGAGGCTGAAGTGCGCCAGATACATCACGGCGAAAGTGCCGATCAGTGACAGCGGCACCGAGAGCGCCGGGATCAGCGTAGCCGGGAGATTGCGCAGGAACAGGAAGATCACCAGCACCACCAGTGCAACGGCCAACATCAACTCGAACTGCACATCGCGGATCGAGGCCCGGATGGTGGTGGTGCGATCAGTCAGCACCGCGAGTTCAACACCGGCGGGCAAGGAGGCCTGCAGTGTCGGCAGCAGCTTCTTGATGCTGTTGACGACATCGACCACGTTGGCCGACGGCTGGCGCTGCACGTTGATCAGCAGCGCCGGTGTGCTGTTCATCCAGCCGGCGAGCTTGCTGTTCTCCGCGCCCGACACCAGCGTCGCCACATCGCTGAGCCGCACTGCGGCGCCATTGCGGTAGGCAATGATGATACGCGCGAACTCGTCCGCACTGCGCAGCTGGTCGTTGGCGTTGATGGTGTAGGCGCGGGTCGGCCCGTCGAAGGTGCCCTTGGCACCATTCTGGTTGGCAGTGCTGATCGTCGTGCGCAGGTCATCAAGATTCAGGCCATAGGCTGCCAGCGCCTGCGGATTGATCAGCACCCGTACCGCCGGCCGCTGGCCGCCGCTGATGCTGACCACGCCCACACCGCGCAGTTGCGAGATCTTTTGTGCGAGGCGCGTGTCGGCCAGATCCTCGACGCTGGTCAGCGGCATGACTTTCGAGGTCAGGCCGAGTGTCAGCACCGGGGCGTCGGCAGGATTCACCTTGGCGTAGATGGGCGGTGCCGGCAGATCCTGCGGCACCAGGCTCTGCGCCGCGCTGATCGCGGCCTGCACCTGCTGCTCGGCCACGTCGATATCGAGGCTGAGATCAAACTGCAGCGTGATGACCGAGGCGCCTGCAGAACTGGTTGAGGACATCTGGCTGAGGCCAGGCATCTGCCCGAACTGCTTTTCCAGCGGCGCCGTGATTGCCGAGGTGATCACCTCCGGGCTCGCGCCCGGATAGAAGGTCTGCACCTGGATGGTGGGGTAGGCGACCTCGGGCAGCGCCGAGAGCGGCAGCTGCAGATAGGCCACCGCGCCGACCAGCAGGATCGCGATCATCAGCAGCGCCGTCGCCACCGGACGTTCGATGAACAGTCGCGAGGGATTCACTAGTGCCAGTGCCCGCAGCCGATGTTCGCCGCCACGCCTGCGCTCAAGGCTTGGCCGGCGCGGCGTGCGCGCCGTGGTGACGCCAGTCACCATGCTTGTGCGCGCCGTTCACGCCGTTCGCGCCCGGAGCATTGGCGCCATCCGCGCCGCCAGCGCCCGGCGCCGCGCCCGGAGTTACCGCTGCCGGCAAGGTCACGGTCGCGCCATCGCGCAGCCGATCGCCACCCTCGGTGACGATGACATCGCCTGCCTGCAGCCCCTTGTTGACCGCCACGCGCTCGCCATCGGTGACACCCAGCACGATGGGACGCACCGACACTGTCTGGTCCGTGCCCACCAGGTACACGAAGGTGCTGTTGGCGCTGTCGGGTGCGCCATGCTGCACGGCCGCGACCGGAATGATCACCTGGTCGGTCAAAGTGTCCTGCAGCAGGCGCACGTTGACGAACTGGTTGGCGAACAGCGCGCCATCCTCGTTGTCGAACAGCGCCCGCATCTTGATGGTGCCGGTGGTGGTGTCGATCTGGTTGTCAACGCTCTGCAGTTTGCCGTCGGCCAGTTTCCCGGTATCCGCTCGATCGTAGGCCTCGACGCTGAGTGTGGCGCCCGCATGCAAGCGCTTCTGGATCGCCGGCAGATTGTCTTCGGGCAGCGGGAACACTACCGAGACCGGTTGCAGCTCCGTGACCACGACGATGCCGTTGGCATCACCAGGCGTGACGTAGTTGCCCTGGTCCACCTGCCGCAGGCCCACGCGCCCCGTGACCGGAGACACGATGTGCGTGTACTGCAGATTGAGTTTCGCAAGGCTCAGCTGCGCAGTATCCGTGGCCACGGTGGCCTCGTACTGGCTCACCAGCGCCTGTTGCGTGTCGAGCTGTTGCCGCGCGATAGTGTTGTCGGCCGCCAGATCCTGGTAGCGCTTCAGGTCCAGGTGTGCGTTGGTCAGCAGCGACTGGTCGCGCCGCAGGTTGCCCTCCGACTGCGCAAGTGCCGCCTCGTAGGGACGTGGATCGATCTGCGCCAGGAATTCTCCCAGGTGCACGAGCTGCCCTTCCTTGAAGGCGATGTGCTGCAGCTGGCCGCTGATCTGCGTCTTGACGGTGACGGTGGCGAGCGGTGTCACGGTGCCGAGTGCTGGCACCTTGATCGCGAGTTCTCCCACAGTTGCGATGGCCACAGCGACTGCCATCGGGCCGCCGGACCGGCCTCGCATGCCCTGTCCGCCGAGCTGGGCCTGCTTGCCATGGTGGATGATCCATGCAATGACCGCGATGGCAGCAATCGCAGCGCCGATCCACAGCAGGATGCGATATCGCGGGTGTTCGTTCATCGTGAAATTATAGGATCAATTGACGCTGTAGCCGCGCCCTTCGAGGCAGGCCTTCTCGGCACGCTGGTAATCCGCTCGCCGCGCATCGACATCGGGCGCGGCCGCACCGCCCTGCGGTTGCGTTGGATCGAAGCCGCTCTGGCCCGCCGCCCACTGATGGCATTCGAAGCGGTCGCTGCCCTGCAGCTCCTCGCTCTGGCCGTTCTTCGGATAGGCATAGAGTTCCGGGTTGACGGGCGGCGACGTGGTGGCTGGCGCCGCGTCCGACGGCGGCGTACTCACAATGTATTCGCGCTGCTCGGGCCGCCACAGGTAGTAGGCACCATCCGCATAGTAGTAGGGCACGCCGCCAAACCACACCGTACTGTAGTACGGCGGCAGGATGCGGAGGCCGATGCCGATCGGCGGGGCCACGACCACGAAGCTTGAACCCCAGGGCCGGTACCAGGCGCCGCCGTGAAAGTAGTAGTCACCGCCACGATAGGGCACCCGCACGCGACCCTGCGGCAGGGAACGAAAGGCCGAGCCTGCGCGTGGATAGGAGTGGCCGTGGTTGTAGCGGTTGTCGTACATGTAGCCGCGTGGCGCGCCATGTCGATCCGCGGCGGCCGCGGCCGCGAGCAGCGGTAGTGCGGTGAGCAGCAACAGCGCACCCAGCGCCGGCAGCTGCAATTTCCTGTTCATGATCGTTGCTCCTGTGTTCTACCCGGATCGCCCGGGCTCACTGCGTCTGGTAACCGCGCCCCTGCAGGCAGGACTTGAGCGCACGGCGGTAGTTGGCGGCGAGATGGTCCAGCCCAAGATCACCCTGTTCGTTGGCGGCA
Organism: Gammaproteobacteria bacterium; assembly: GCA_025350055.1. Taxonomy (GTDB): domain Bacteria; phylum Pseudomonadota; class Gammaproteobacteria; order Steroidobacterales; family Steroidobacteraceae; genus FEN-1191. Next base: position 181,502 of record JANXYK010000001.1, read on the forward strand.
TTGATCCGCTGCTCTGCATCCGCGGCGCGTTGGGCGCGTGTGTTGTCAGAGGCGGCGCCGAACAAGACGCCGGCCACGGCGCCAATCAGTGCGCTACCGCCGGCATCGCGGGGCCGTGAAACCGAGGCGCCGATGATGGCACCCACGGCCGCGCCATTGAGCGTATCGGTACCCGGCGCCGGCACCGGCACCACTTCCACGCGCTGGTGCGGTGCTGCCTGCGCCACGCTGGGATCAAAGCCGGTCTGCCGTACCGCCCAATTGTGGCACTCGTAGCGATCGCGCTCCAGCTGCGTGGGCGACTGGCCTGCTGCCGGATACACGTAGACGCGCGTATCGGGCAGCGGCGCCACGCGCGCCGCGGGTGGCGCCGGCATCGGCAACGGCTCGGTGGCGCAGCCGGCCAGCAGCGCGAGCGCCAGGCCCACAAGCAATGCAGCCTGCGCTGGTCGGCGCCTGGCGGTCGTGGGGGTGTGATCCTGCGTCATGTCCATGCGTATATGAACGCACATCGGCGGGATCCGTTCACGGCCGACACGGCCGAATCCGTGTGAAGTTTTGTAGTAGAAAGTAAAGATGAAAAGAGCAGACTGGATTCAAAACGGACGACGCGGCCGTCCTGCCATGCAAGCCGGCCGCGCCTGGGGGCCGCAGCCAGAAGGTGCGCCGTGCGCTAGGGCGTACTGGCCTGCGGCGATTGCCACTCGCTGCGCCGCGCGTTGATGCGGCCCTGCAGGTCGCTGAGCAGTTGCGGCAGCTGGGCGCGTTGATCGGTGGTCAGCACGCCGTAGATCTGCTGTTCCAGATCGCTCCAGTCCTGGATGCGCTGTGCTGCGCGCGTCTTGGCCTCCTGTACGGCTGCGAAGTGATTCGGATCCGCAGGATTGCCGAGGGCCGGCAGGTCATTGAGACCCGAACCCCCCGCTGCCTGCCACTGGCTGCGCGCGCTCTTCATCAGCGTGTGGACCTGCTGCTTCTGCGCATCGCTCAGGTTCAGGCCGTGCATCACCTGCATCATGGCGCCTTCGCCGCCCATCGCACCATTGTGATTGGCGCCACCGTGGCCGTGATGCCATTTCATCGGTGCGTCCGCCGCCGCAGTGTCGGCCGCCAGTGCACTCGGCAACGTGGCATCGAGCGCCAGCAACGCCAGCACTGCGACGGCACCCACTACGATTCCATTGCCATTGTTCATTCCAGATCTCCTCGAAGGGGTTTGCTGTACGCGGGATTGGAACGCACGGCCACGCGATCGGTTCACCGCGTTGGCAGCCAGGCATGTGAAGTTTTGACAATCCGCGCTACGGCGGCGCGCGCGGCCGCTGTGTAAAGCCCGCACGGGCGCTAGAAGCTGAACAGCATCGCCAGCACGGTGACCGCCATCGCCGCGGTTGCGAACCATCCCAGGATGCTCAATCGTCGACTGATCTCATGGTTGTTCATCAGTTCGCGTCGGCGCGCGAGCAGCATCATCACCGCCATGATCGGTACCGCGATCACGCCGTTGAGCACGGCGGCCCACACCAGTTCCTTCACCGGATCCATCGGCGCGAAGCACAACAGCAGGCCGCCGAGCGTTGCCACGCTGATGATGCCGTAGAAGCCGCGGCCTTCGCCGAGGTCGAGGCGCAGGCTCAGGCTCCCCTTCCAGCCCGCTGCTTCCGCGACTGCATAGGCCGCGGAACCGGCGAGCACCGGCACCGCCAGCATGCCGGTGCCGATGATGCCGAGGCTGAAGATGATGAACGTGAACTCGCCTGCCAGCGGCCGCAGCGCCTCGGCGGCCTGCGCCGAAGTCTGGATGTCAGTGATGCCGGCGGCATGCAGGGTCGCCGCGGCGCTCACGATGATGAAGAACGCGATCAGGTTCGAGAAGGTCATGCCGACCACCGTGTCGACCTTGATGCGTCGCAAGTGCCGGCGTACGTCGTTGCGCTCCTGCGGCGTGCCGCTGCGCGCGCTCTCATCTTCCATTTCCTGGCCGGCCTGCCAGAAGAACAGGTAAGGGCTGATGGTGGTGCCGAACACCGCCACCACCATCAACAGCGTCGCGTGCCCGCTGACTTCGGGAAAACGCAGCAGTTCGCGGCCGATCTGCCACCAGTCCACATGCAGCGAGAACACCACGGCAACATAGGCGAGTAGCGCGAGGGTCAGCCACTTCAGCCAGCTCACGTAGCTGCGGTAGGGGAGAAACACCTGCAACACCAGGCACAGCAAGCCGAAGGTGATCGCGTAGATCATCGCCGAACCGCCGAACACCAGTCGCAAGGCCTGCGCCATCGCGGCAATGTCGGCAGAAATGTTGAGCGTGTTGGCGACCATCAGCATGCCGACCACCGCCAGCAACACCCAGCGCGGAAACGCGGCGCGGATGTTGGCCGCGAGCCCGCGGCCCGTGAGAAAGCCGATGCGTGCGCTGACCAGTTGGATGGCGATCATCAAGGGCAGCGTGAACACCACCGTCCACAGCATCGAATAGCCGAACTGCGCGCCGGCCTGCGAGTAGGTGGCGATGCCGCTCGGGTCGTCATCCGCCGCGCCGGTGATCAGACCCGGGCCGAGCTGGCGTACATGCGTGCCCAAAGACAGTTTGGCGATGCGACGGATCATCGGCGGATCATTGCAGGCGCGCGCCGCGGCCTCAAGCTGTCGGTGGTTTCAGGGCACGCGCGGCTTGCTGCCGCGACGGACTCAGCGCTTGGCGCCGCTGGCCAGGTCGGGCGACTTCGGCTTCGAACTCGCGCGCGATTTCGCGCTCGGCGTGCGCGCTGCGGATTCGGTCGGCATCGCCAGCAGCTTGCTGCGCATCTCGAGCAGGTCGAACTTCAGTGCCGGCAGCAGCGTCTGTTCGGTATCTGATTCCTGCGCGTTCTGCGCGGTCATCGCGCTGTGGCAATAGGTGCGGAAATACTCGACGTAGGACTGCTGGTATTTCAGGAACGGATCGCCAAAGGCCGGGTGCACCAGCTTGCCCGTGCCCAGGTGCTCAACGCAGATCAGGCTCGCAGCACTGCGCAGGTAAACACCGTGTTCGGCCACCAAGGCCTGCGAGTAGCTGTGGCCACCGTGGAAATGCTTCACCAGCTGCCGTCGCCGCCAGCCGCGCGGTGAAGTGCTGCGCAGGAACTCGAACAGCGCCCGCCGATGCGTGAGCGAGAAGCCCAGCGACAGCAGCGCGATGGCCTGCTGCGTACGGCGTGGCGCCTTCAACACTCGCTCCATGTGGGTCGAATGCTCCAGCTCCCAGCGCCGGTAATCACGCGGGTTGTCGCGCAGGCGGCTGGCGATCAGTTGTTCGTGGGAGCTGCCACTGCGGGCGGCGGTGCCGAGGCGCTCTTCGGAAGCATCCATCAGCTGGGTCAAGGTGATTTCCGCGCCGCCCGCGAGCGTCAGCCGCAGCAGGCGCGTAAAAGTGTCCGCGATTCCAAGCTTTGCCGTATTCCCTGGCACTTGTTAGCAGTCCCTCAGTTAGCTCGACTCACGGCTCGGCTGGGCCGGTGGCGCTGCCAAGTCTTGTGTAAGAATGGTTGCACAAACGGGCCCTTTCCCCAAGCGGTTTTTACCTTGAAACCGCTGTCATCAAATGTGAAGAAGCGCGAACCCTACGGGCAGGAAAACAACAGCCGGGCGCCCGGCTGGGGCGGGGCCCCGGGGAAAGCCTTGACTGGGGGCGAGGGCGCCGGGAGAATCCCGCACCCTTTTGAGGGCATTTGGCTAGGTAGCTCAGCTGGTTAGAGCGTGGCACTCATAATGCCGAGGTCGTGGGTTCGAGTCCCACCCTAGCCACCATTTCGCACTTCCTGGGGCTTCCGCAGACGTCCAGAGAAGTACGGAATCCTCT
>JANXYK010000015.1 GCA_025350055.1 Gammaproteobacteria bacterium
GCACTAGCAGGTTGCGGAAAAAGGCTGTGTTGTGACGATTTTATGCATGATTGCAGGACGCTCGACATGTGGCCGCGTTGATCTGTCGGCGTTGGGGCCGCTGGGATCGTCGAGGGTTTCTTGTCGTTTCATGCTCGGATCGTCTGCGTGCGCCACGGGCCAGCACCTATCCTGTGGTCGGACACATTCGACTGACGCGCACCAGGTTGTAGGCCAAACCGGTCAGGCACATGAGATGCTGATTGCGCCGGACACCTCGCAGTTTCGTCTTGCGCAGGCCGCCGACCGTCTTGCCCCATCCAAAGAACTGCTCGATGCGTTTGCGTACGATCTGACTTGCGCGGTAAGCGCGCGAGTTGATGACGCTCGGGCCGGGTCCTGTGCCGTAGTGCGCGGCATTGAGCGCCACGTGGGGCGCGATGCGCTGCGCGAGCAGCCCGTGGACAAAGCGGCTGGTGTGATAGCCCTTGTCGCCGCCGAAACTCTTGGGGCTCAGTCGCTTGCGCCGCTGTCGCGTGATGAGCCTCAGAGCCGCTTCGGACTCCGTTACACCGACCGACGGTGTGAGGCACACGTTGCTGATCAGACCGTGGCGGTTATCCATCAGGGCGTGGCCGGCAAAGCACAGCTTGGCTTCTTTGCCCAAGGACTTGCGCAGCAGCCTGGCCTCCGGGTCCGTCGTGCTCTGGTGCGTGTCATTGCGACGCCGCTCGCCCTTGAAGTCCCGATCCCCGCCGGCATCGGGGCCCGAACCGCCGCCATCCTTGGGGCGGAAAGACTTCATCGAGGCCCAAGCCTCGACCAGTGTGCCATCGACGCTGCAGTGCTCGTCCGACAGCAGTTCCAGCGCGCGCGCCTCGCGCACCACCGCATCAAAAAACTTCAGCGCCACCTCCTCACTGGCCAGTCGCTCCCGGTTCTTGCTGAACGTCGATGCATCGAAGGACGGCTCCTCAAGACCCATGTCCAGGAACCAGCGGAACAAGATGTTGTAATCGAGTGTCTCGCAAAAAAGTCGATCAGAGCGCACCGAATACAGGGCAATCAGCAATTGTGCCTTCAGCAAGCGCTCCGGTGGAATCGACGGGCGGCCAATCGTGCTGTAGATCCCGTCCAGCACCGGCCGAATCTGCTGGAGCGCCGAATCGGTGTACGCCTTGATCGAGCGCAGTGGGTGCTTGGCCGGCACGCGCTGCTCCGGCGAGAAGTAACTGAACATATGGGCTTGAGGGTTCACCTGACCGCGCATCGTTCTACCTCTGCTTCAACACACTCACCATTAGGCATGCATAAAATGAACAAGTTCAAGCCATTTTCAGCAGCCTGCTAGTGACAATTCGATACGACATCATTGTTGCGCATTCTGCCCATTCATGGCGTTGCCATCCCAGGAAGGCGCGGCGCGGGATCGCTTCTTGTACCGTCGTCTCTGTCGCCAGTCTTGACAGCGTCCCGGAAAATACTTGCTGGGGCTGAGTGTTCTTAAGGCTCTCCGAAGAACTATGTGTGATTCTACTCTACGGCAGCAGTCGCACGTTGCGTAACAAATCCTGAAAGCGCTGATCCGAGCGATAGCGGTCAAATACGGGATCGACGGCAAGATATGCCATCCAGACCGCACGATCATCATAGGCGAGTTGAAGCCATTTGAAGGTCTGCTCTTTGTCGTTCAGAGCGGCATAGATTTGCGCGAGCCCGTACGGTGATACGTACCGCCTGCTAGAAGACGTTAGTAGCCGACTAATGATCTGCAGCGCATCGGACTTTCTCCCTTCTGAAGCGAACGCGACCCCGACCTGAGCGAGATAAAGCGGGTTGTCTCCAGAGAGACTCGTTGCGACCTTGAGCTCAGCAAGACCTTTCTCGACTAGTCCCGATTGCACGTAGCTTTCTCCGAGCAGCACGTGAGCGGCTGCGAAAGTCGAGTCTAAATCTACGGTATTCCGGCCTTGATCAACTGCGGCTTCGAACTTGCGCGCGAGGTAATAGCGCAATCCTACCCAGGTTCCAATCATAAGGTTCAACGGATCAAGATCCAACGCCTTCTTCGCCTCGACCAGTGCCTCATCGTGCCGCCCCCTGGCCGACAGATAATCTCCGTACCAATGGTGTGCATTCGCATAGCTGGGGTCCAGCTGCAGAGCCCGCTTGAACTCCGTCTCCGCTCCAGGCCAATCCCATTCGTGGTGGAGCACCAGAGCCAAAGAAGCATGGGCTTCGGCAGACAGCGGGTCGATTTCAATGGCCTTGCGCGCTGCTGCATTCGCCTTGGGAAGCGTTTCCGCGGGAGATGTGAAGCCGTGCCAGGTGAGTCCGCTATTGCAATCGGCAAGGCCTGAATAGGCTGCGCCAAAGCTCGGATCCTTGTCGATTGCCTGTTGGAAGTAGACTTGGGCCTTGTGCATGCCATCTGCCGTACGTTTGTTCCAATAGTAGCGACCCTTGAGATAAGCCTCGTACGCTTCAGGGTCAACGCTGCGCCGAGTTGCCAGCCGCGATTGCTGCGCTAGCGACAGGGCAATGTGGATCTGATTCGCGATCGTTCGCGCCACGGAATCCTGCAGTGTCAGCACGTCCTTGAGATCTCGATCATAACTATTAGTCCAGCGATCGGTCTGCTCCGGGACCCGAATCAGGTGAACGGTGATTCGCACGCGGTCGGGAGCGCGCCGAACGCTTCCCTGTACAACGTAGTCGACGTGAAGCTCTGCGCCGATTTGGGCTACAGGAAGGCTGGTGCGTTTGTACTTTGCAACAGAGCCACGCGTGATAACTGTAAGCTGCTCCGGATTTAGCCTCCCGAGCTCAGCGATCATCTCCTCAGTCAGGCCGTCGCTGAAAAACTCCTGGTCCGGATCACGACTCAGGTTTTCAAAAGGCAGCACCGCCAAGATCACCTTTTCAGAAATCGGTCCGGCACGCATGGCCGATCCATGCCACGCCCAGTAACCTACGGCTGCGAGTACAGCGGCGGCCAAGCTGATCAAAATGCCACGCCGGACAGTTAATCCGAACTGAGATCGGGGTTCGGCAGGTCGCACCGGCGCTGCGCTTACAGCGGCAATAAAGCGATAACCGTGCCTTGCTACAGTCTCAATAAATCTAGGGCTGTCCGCTGAGTCTCCCAGAGCCTCGCGTACTTTCTTAATCGCGTTGTTCAGCCCCTGATCGAAATCGACATAAACATTTCCCGGCCAGACTCGCTCTCGCAATTCCTCGCGGGTAACCACCTGACCGGCGCGGCTCACCAGCAGGGCAAGCACTCGAAGCGGCTGGTCCTGCAATTTGACTCTGACACCGGACTTGTGCAGTTCACCCGCTTTCAGGGCGAGCTGAAAGACGCCGAACTGGAAGACGTCAGCGGGGAGGCTAGTTGCTTGCATGGATGGCAGTCCGCCATCCGCATGTTACTCACATACGATCGGCCATCCAACAACAGTCCGTGCAGGTTATCTGGTACGACATCGGCGTTACAGATCAGTAGCTTAGCTGGTTATAAGAAGATCGTGAACAAAGCAGCCGCAGAGGATTGAACTCGCCGCACCCGTGCGCGACGTTTGGCGCGCTTGAACCAGACTCACCGCCCGAACTTAAGGAGCTACCATGAACAAGATCTTGCGATGGGGACTCGCCTCAACTGTCTTCGTGATCCTTTCAGTAACGAGTGCCCAGGCCGCTGACGCAATTTCAGCCTGGAACCAGATCAGCGAGACAGCGGTGAAGACAGCCGGCCATCCGCCGCCAGTTGCCGCGCTCGATTTTGCCATCGTTCATCTGGCAATTTACGACGCAGTTGCGTCTATCGAGCGCCGCTACGAGCCGTACTACACTCTCGTGCCCGGCGCGACGGGTTCGCCGAGCGCTGCGGCGGCCAAGGCCGGCCATGACGTTCTGCTTGGGCTGTTCCCAGCGCAAAAAAAGATGTTGGACGCGGACTATGCGGACTTCTTGGCCGCGAATGGCATTGATCCTCTTGATCCAGCGACTGCGGTAGGCGCCCGGGCGGCAGCTAACATTCTGGCGCTACGCGCAGACGACGGCCGCTTTCCGCTCAACCCGCCACCCTTCCTCGGCAAGAACGACATCGGTCAATGGAGACCTACGCCGTCCCTGCTCCCGGGACCGCCGCCAAGGTTGGCTTCGGGGCTGACTCCGTGGGTGGCAACCGTCACGCCATTCACAATGTATAGCGACTCGCAATTTCGAGTTGACCCGCCCCCCGGCTTGGGGAGCCGTCTATGGGCGGACGATTATAAGGAAACAATGACTTTAGGTTCGCTGACCAGCACCACGCGCACTGCTGAACAGACGGAGATCGGCCACTTCTGGGCGGATAGCGGGCCCGTGTTGTGGCAGAACGCACTGCGGTACATCTCGGATACGTACCTGCATGACACTGGCGACAGGGCTCGCATGTTTGCGCTGGCCGAGGCGGCCATGGCCGATGCTCAAATTGCTTGCTGGGAGAGCAAGTACTTTTACAGTTTCTGGCGTCCGATCACGGCGATCCGGTTAGGAGACCAAGACGGCAATCCAGCTACCGTGGTCGATCCTGATTGGCAGCCGCTCATTAATACACCCAATTTTCCCGAGTATCCCTCGGGCCACGCCGACATCAGCGGCGCTGTCTCTCATATGCTGCGGCTTTTCTTCAAAAGCGATGAGCTGAAGTTTCAAATGACCACCACCAATGCGCTGGCACTGCAGAAGACCCGCACCTTCACCCGCTTCTCACAGGCGGAGCAGGAGGTCATCGACGCGCGCGTCTACGTCGGTATCCACTACCGCAACTCGGACACCACCGCCCAAGCTCAGGGCCGCCGTGTCTCAAATTGGGTCTTTAGACACTACATGCGTTCAGTTGACGAGCCTGAGCACGATTCCGAGGATTGATCGACACCCTTCACGCGCGCTTCCCTGCCGCGGACGAGCCGCGCCCTTGGCAGGGGAGCGAGTTTTTGGCGCTGCGCGGTTGCATCGGTGGCAACGCGAGGGATCGGCATATCGGTCGATTCCGACGCTCTGCTGCCGGTCGTCACTGGCAGCTTTGCGGAAGGCCACCCGATGAATTCCATTGCCTTGAGGTACCGTGACTTGGCTGTAGTTAGCTGAGCATATCTACCCATCTCGCCTAACGCTCTGCTCAAGGGCGGCAGTACGAGCCACCATCTGGGCCTGGGCGGGCGAGAGACGCGCCTGGTCTGTCCGCCCCACTCGGCCATGGGCGCGAAAGTCGAACGCCAGTTCCTCAGCGATGTGTCGTTTCATAGCCGGACTCCCAGCTGGCCTTGTTGGCCTTGACAGCCGCCTTGAAGTTCTCCAGCGCCACGGTGCACACCTGCATGAACAGGGCGATGTCCTGGCGGCTGAGGCTGGTGATGACGCCCACCTGGATGGCGCGACGTGCGACCTGATTCAGATTCCGGCCGATGGCAGATAGCTCTGCAACGCAGCGCTCGAAGGCTCGACGCTCCGCGTCCGGCAGGGGCGCGAGATGCCGGATATGGGAGCGGGCCAATACCGCCAGGTAAGTGGCTGCGGGCGTGCCGCGGGCGGCGGCACGCTCTGCCAGTAGCAGGCGGTCGTCGGGGTACAAGCGGACGTACAGGCGTTCCGCGCGGGCGCGGCCGTGTACGCCACCCAATACCTCTGACCCGCTCGAACCCATCGGATCGATAGCTCGGTCAACAAGCCGACGAAGAAGTGCGGACTCTGCAACGTCGTAGGTCTGTGCCAGAGATTTGAATTTCGCCTTCGCATCTGCGGTAACGCATGCCGCGATGAGCTTGTTGGCTGGTGCTACATTCATGGATCACATTCTTTAAGACCAGCGGCCGGCAGGCAATCCTGCGTTTCACCAAAAGTGGCCAATACTCGGCAGACACCGCGAATGGCAGTCCGCGAAAGTGACGGAAACTCATTGGCGATTCGCAGGCCGTTCGAATGGCGAGCAGCTTCACGACATCCAGCCGGCACCGCAGACGTTCATTGCGGTCCATTGCCGTGCAGTGAAAGCCGAAATGGTTGTAGTCGGTGACAACTCGATTCCAAAGCGCTGGAACCACTGTGCGTCGGAGTCGTCGATGGGGAGCGCAATAACTGGTGAGCAGCAGAGCATCCAGATTCTTCGTCTGCCGGCGGTCTGTCAGGTAACGGGGTTGAGTCGGTCAATGATCTACCAGCTGGAGGCGGAACGCGGGTCTCCGTCGCGCGTGCGCATCGCGACGCGCGCGGTGGGATGGATCGAGGGCAAAGTGCAGTCGTGGCTGGCGGAGCGCGTCAGCCGGTCACGCGACGAACGCGCTTCCGCGCTCCGCGCCGGTCCCGAAGCGATAGTTCCTCAGCGATGAGCTCGTCCGCTCGGCGCCGGACGGCCGCGCACTTTACTGCTGGCAGGGACTTCAGTACTTTATCCAACGTGCGTTCCATACGCCTTTTCACGCCGCCAATCGACTCACCTTCGGCTTTGGTCCCTGACGTGCCTTCCACAAATCGTGACCGGCTTGCATTTGAATCCACATCTCCGCAGTTGTACCCAATGCGGCTTCCAGCCGCAGCGCCATTTCGGCGCTGACGCCGGCCCGGCCATTCAGCACGGCAGACAGGGCCTGGCGCGTAACGCCCAACCGGCGAGCTGCCTCCGTCACGGCCAACCCTTCCGGCAGGTATTCACGGAGCACCTCGCCCGGGTGCGCCGGATTGTGCATCTGAGTCATCAGCTCTACCTCTAGTGATAGTCCAGATAGTCGATCAGCTCGGCTTCGCCACTTTGGTCTGTGCCGCCACTGGTGCCACGGCGGCGCCGAACACGCTCACCCGGCCGTCCGAGAGCAGTTCCAAGACCCAGGTCTTAAGCGCCCGCCGCATCTCGCATACATAGCCGTAGCGGTTATAAATAGCCGTCACCGAGCCATCCGAGTGCCCCAGCACGCGTTTGACGAGCTTGTCGCCCTCGTCCCCTGTGAAATGGGCAGTCTCGCTACGCTGCCAGCGCCTTCAGCACGTTCCGCGGATCCTTGCGGATGGCACGCAGCAGCGCCTTGGCCGGGCCTTGGGGTTCGCGCCTCCCCTGCTCCCAGTTGCGGAGGGTTCCGAGGTCCACGGTCA
>JANXYK010000038.1 GCA_025350055.1 Gammaproteobacteria bacterium
CGCGCATTCCCTGTCGCTGGACTACGGAATACGCCATTCGACCTACGAACTGTTCGGTTCCACGACCCGGTCCGATTTCAAGCTTGAATACCGTCCGATCAAGGACTTGCTGATCCGTGGCACCTATTCGCAGATCTTCCGTGTGCCAACGGTGGCCGACATCGCGGCCAGCCCGAAAAACTCTTCGATTACCTTCAACGATCCATGCACCGGCTTGACGACGGCTCAGGCAACCGGCCCGAATGCCGCGAACATCGCACTGGCTTGCGCGGGAGTCAAACCGGGCACCAATTTTGCCCAGCCCAATGGCCAGATCACCGGCTTGCTGGAAAGCAATGCCCATGCGAAGCCGGAGACCGGTTCAGTGACGACCTATGGCTTCGTCTGGGAGCCGCACCAGGTGTCCGGACTGTCGTTGGAAGTCGATGCGTGGAGTTACACGATCAACGACCTGATCACGACGCTCGATCCGAACTATTCGATCAATCAGTGCCTCGCCTCGGGTAGCCCGTACTACTGCAGCCTGGTGCACCGCTACACTTCCGGCCCGAACTCGGGTCTGATCCTGGTGTTCGAATCACCGACTTTCAACATCGGTAGCTTGAAGACCGACGGCATGGACTTCGATGTTCGCTACAACCTGAAAGGCACGCGCATCGGTTCCTTCCAGTTCACGGCTGACGTGACCAGCGTTACCAAGTACGACAACATTCCGGCACCCGGGGCCGCCGTCGACAAAAAGCTGGGCACCTACACCACTCAGTTCGGCAATATCAGCAAGCTGCGCAGCCTGCTGACGATCGGCTGGAACTACAAGAAAGTGGATGCCCTGTTGACGGGTCGGTATCTCGACAAGATCGCTGTGCCGCACCCGACCCGCTCGGGCAAGGATCCGACCGGTACGCCGTACGCGCCGGGCACGGAGCCACCGCTGCCGATCGCGTCGCAGACCTACTTCGACTTCGAGGTTGGAGTCACCCTGCCGCACCAGGTCCGGTTCCAGCTGGGCGTGCGTAACCTGACCGACAAGCAGGCTCCGGTTCTGTACCAGAACAACGTGACCAACGCGAACACCGACGTGAATACCTACGACACGCTCGGCCGGCAGTACTTCGCGTCCCTCGGTGCGAAGTTCTAAGCTGCAGGAACTGTTTGCAACTCAAGGCCGCGCGGACCTCCGCGCGGCCTTTTTTATTTCTCGTATCATTCGTGCCACATGCCAGCGCAACGGACAAGCCCCGACGAACTAAACGAACTCGCCGCCAGATTTCTCGAGCAGGGAGACGCGCAAGGAGCCGAGGCGCAGTGCCGCACAGCCCTCGCCCTGGTCCCGGATCATGTCGGGGCGCTCGGCACCTTGGGACTCGTGCTGCACGGCCTGGGGCGCTTTGATGAAGCCGAGAGCGTTTACCTGCGCCTGGCGACGCTACAACCTCGGGAGGCCCTGCACTGGATGAACGTGGGCACGGCCAGGCGTTGTACCGGACGGTTGGACGATGCCCTGTCGGCCTTTGCCCGAGCCGCAGCGCTGGGCGCGTCTTCGGCTGATTTCTACTACAACGTCGCGCTGGCGCACATTGAACGCAACGACCTGGAGTCTGCGCGCGCACTGCTGGCGAAGGGCCTGGCACTCGCCCCGGAGGATACGGAGATCCGCTTTCGCTATGCCCAGTGCTGTTACGATAGCCTGCGCATGGACGACGCGCTGGCGGCCCTGGCCGGCTGGGAGCAGTATGGCGCGCCGACCCAGGCGCTGGCAGCGGAGATCGGGCATCTGCTGTTGAAACTCGGCGCGCAGGAACGGGCCGAAGCCGCGGTACGCCAGGCCACGGCCGGCGCCGATGCGGATCCACAGGCCAGGCTGGTGCTGGTACAGGTGCTCGAGCGCAGCAACCGGGTCGACGAGGCCAGGGCAGAGCTGGAGCGGCTCGCTGCCGATCCGCGGACCGCATCGCTGGGCGGGGAACTGGCGCTGACCCGGGCCCGGCTGGCGCAGCGCGACGGCCAATACGACACCGCGATCAGACTGTACCGGGAGGCCGCCGACGCGTGCCTGGACGTGGCCAACCGGCATTTCTCGCTCTTCCCGTTGGCCAAGGCGCTGGATGCCGCCGGACTCTATGAAGAGGCCTATGCCGCGCTGCTCGAAGCCCATGCCTCACAGGTCGAGTACCTGCGCCAGGCCGCGCCCATCACGGCAATGCGCAGCGCGCCACTCCTGGGCATCACCGAATACAGCTGCGACAGCACCGATATCGCCCACTGGCGCGATCCCCATGCGCCCGGCCCGGACGCGAGCCCGGTGTTCATCGTCGCCTTTCCACGCTCCGGTACTACGTTGCTCGAGCTGGCTCTCGACGCTCACCCGCGGCTGCAATCCATGGACGAGCAGCCGTTCCTGCAGAATGTGCTCGAGGACCTGGTCAGCGCGGGCGCGCGCTATCCGGGGCAGATGAGCCAGCTCGGCGCGGCCGAGCTGGAGCGCGTGCGCGAGCGCTACTGGGAGCAGGTGAGCCGCAAGCTCAGGTTGCAGCCTGGACAACGACTGGTCGACAAGAACCCGCTGAACCTGCTGCGCCTGCCGGCGATACACCGCGTGTTCCCCCATGCGCATATCCTGCTGGCGATCCGTCACCCCTGCGACGTCATGCTCAGCTGCTACATGCAGCATTTCCGCGCACCCGATTTTGCGCTCATGTGCCGCGACCTGCCAACGCTCGGCGCCGGGTTCCAGCGCGCATTCGATTTCTGGTACCAGCAACAGGCCATGCTCGCGACCAATGCGCGCGAGCTGCGCTACGAGCAATACGTCGCCGATTTCGGCGCACAGTCGCGTGGCATCATCGAATTCCTGGGTCTGCCCTGGAACGATGCGGTTTTGGAGCCCGGCATCCAGGCGTTGCGCAAGGGCTTCATCAGCACGCCCAGCTACACGCAAGTGGTGCAACCGATCAACGAACGCTCGGTGGGTCGCTGGCAGCGCTACCAGCAGCATTTCACCGGCGCGCTGCCTGCCGTGCAGCCCTACCTCGAACGCTGGGACTACGCTGGCTTGGCTGCCGGCTGCAACGGCTCGAACAGCAAGTAGGTCGAGATGATGTACTTGTCGCCCGATTGCGGCGGCGCACCCTCGTGCTGGTACATCCAATAAGGTGGGAAGATCAGCAGGCGGCCGGCCTTTGGTACAATTTCGCAACCGATCTGGGGAAAGCGCGTTTGGCCTCCCTTAGCGACATCGTTCAGATACCACATCAGCACCAGATAGCGGTTGGCGACGAAGTCGACCGCATCGAAATGCAGCTGGAACTGCTCCTCATGCCCGGGCCGGTAACGCTTGATCACGAGGTCCGAGATCAGCGGAGTGTTCGGAATGGGTATGCTGAGGGCGATATCGGCGTTATAGCGGGCCAGCGCCCGATCGATGATCTGGCGGAACATCTGCAGGAAAGGTTGATCCGACATGCGCGTCACATTCAATTCAGTCCAGGCCGACTCCTCGAGTCCAGCGCGTGCTCTGCGGCCGTTGGGTCTCTGGAAGCGTTCCAGGGAATTGAAGGACGTGATGAGCTGGCGACAGAAATCGCCGCTCAGGTCGTCGTCGTAGGAGCGTACGTAATGATTGAGATCTTCCAGGGGCATGGCAAGGACAATTATGACGTCTGCCGCTGAAGCGCAACAGCTATTGCGTCTGGGCCGCGTGGCCGAAGCCGAGCGCGCATTCCTCGAGATCCTGGATGCCGCGCCCGAAAACGTCGAAGCGCTGAACGTGGCCGCGCTAATCGCCCTGCGCAACGGCGACGCGTCACGCGCGGTCGACCTGTTGCGACGAGGCGCCACGGTCGACCCGGCCAATGCGATCACGCAGCACCATCTGGGGCTGGCGCAGGAAGCAGCGGGCGACCTGCAGGCCGCCGTCGCCGCGCAAGCAGCCGCGCTGCAGGCCGCGCCACAGTTGCATATCGCCCGACTCCACCTGGGTCGGGCCCTGGAACAACTCGGCCAGCAGCACGATGCCATCGTCCAGTACGCGCGCGCCCTGGCTGATGCCCAGCAGCAGGGGCGCTGGCTCAATGCCGACACGACGCCCAAACCGCTGCAACCGATTATCGAGCACGCCGTGCTGCAGGTCCGCAGCGAACGGCGCGCTGCATTCCAGCAACTGTTTGCGCCCATCAGGGAGCGCTACGGTTCGGATTCTCTCGAGCGGGTTGAAAAGTGCCTGCGCGTCTACTTCAACGAGGAAGCAGCCGTGCATCCGGACCCGCGGCAACAGCCCAGCTTCCTGTATTTTCCCGACCTGCCTGCCAGCCCATACCTCGATCTTGCAATGTGCCCCTGGTTGCCGGCGCTGGAAGCGCAGACAGCGGCGATCCGCGCCGAGATGCAGGCACTGCTGCCAACGACTCACGGACGCGAGCGGGTGTTCGACTCCGACGAGCTCGAACAGGTAAACCTGCGCGGGCTCGATTCCCCGCCGAGCTGGAATGGTTACTATTTCTACCGGCATGGCGTGGTGCGGCCCGAGAACTGCCAGGCCTGTCCGCGGACTGCCGCTGCGCTCGAGCCACTGCCGCTGGCGCGGATTCGGGAACACGGGCCCGAAGTGCTCTATTCGGTGTTCACGCCAGGCACTCACCTGTTGCCGCACCGGGGTGTAACCAACACGCGGCTCGTGGGTCACCTGCCACTGATGGTGCCAGAGAATTGCCTGCTGAATGTCGGCGGTGAACAGCATCAATGGCAGGAGGGCCGGGTCGTGGTGTTCGACGACACCTATGAACACGAGGCCTGGAATCGCAG
>JANXYK010000008.1 GCA_025350055.1 Gammaproteobacteria bacterium
ACGCCCTGCTTCAGGCAATCGGGCACCAGGACATGCGCGACACCGCCATAAAAGCTGAACATGCGCCGATGCGCCCCCAGCCAGTTGCGGCTTTTCATGTCCTCGGCCGCCCAGGCAAAGAGCAACTGACTAAAACCCAGCGCCGCGACGAACACGTAAGCCTTGCGGATCAGCCCCGTGTTCGGCTCGACCCACTCGAGCGCATCGCCGGCGTAATCCACTTCGATCCGCTCGCCCGGCGCAAACTCGCGCGCCGTGACCGAGGTTTCCCGGTACTGCGGGAACTTGCGGTAAAAGTGCTTCCAGAAATTCGGGTACGTGATCAGCTGCTGCGCCTTCTCCTCCCACAGGAACTTCAGCGGGTGACCGAGACCGAGCTCGTGGATGATCGAGGGCCAGTCCAGCTGCGCCATCCACAGCGGTTCGCTCAGAGGCTTGGCCCGGTCCGGTGAGCTGCGGTCCCCGTCGCGCACCTCCCGCACGGTGCGCCGTGAACAGCCCAGTGCGCGCGCGATCTCGCGCAAGCCCCGACCCTCGCTGAGGCGTCGGCGGATCTCTTCATGCCGACGCACCGTCATGCTCCTGCTTCCCATCGCGCGCTCTCCTTCGTGTGGAAGCACGAAGGTAGCCGAGCGCCCCGCCGCAGCTTGGCCCGCCGCCAGAACGCCACATTCCGCGGCTGAGACCGCGCGTTGGCAAAAATCAACCACCCGCAAGGCCCGCAGGGCCGCGACCGGCACCTACCCCTGGCTTGGGGCACCCCTGGAAACGGGCTTCTGGACTTGCACATCGACATCGGTGGACCACTCCGGCGAGCGCTTCGGGCGCGTCAAAACACGCCCCGCCGGTGGTACCCAATCCCCGAAATCAGGTGGTCCCCAACTGACGAAATTGGGTGGGTCCGAACCGAGGAAATTCTGCACTACACTCAGAAAGAGGACGTCTGAATCGTGCGCTTGCCCGCGGTCTTCCGATGTCGCGCGAGTCCGCCCTCTTTGGATGGGTGGCCGCACCCGGCCAGGAACCGTCGCTGACAGTCTTGGATTGGCGGCCACTCAGGCGCCGCTCGTCGGTCGCGATAGACTGTGCACATTCGGGAAATGACGAAGTTAGCTCGGTAGTCCGTGCTAACCAGCCATTGAGGGGTGCCGAATGACAAGACTTTACGCGTTCGTCCTAGCGCCGCTCGTTCTAGCGCTCACGCTTGCAACGGCCTGGGGTCAGACGTCGGGCGAGCCCGAGTCAGTCGTCATTCGCAGCGGCTCGGCCACCCTGCACGCGGTGCTCTGGCGTCCGCCGGGCCGCGGCCCGTTCCCTGCCATCCTGTTGAATCACGGCAGCGGCCGAACCAGCGAAGAGCTGCAGCGCCTCGGCCCCTACGAGCGGAATGCCGATACGCTCGGTCCGGTCTTCGCTCGCCATGGCTACGTGTTCCTCTACTTGTACAGGCGCGGCGACGGGCTCTCCACTGATCAGGGGGCTAACGCCGTTGAGCTAATGAACAGGGAATTCGCGGCGCACGGGCAGGAGGCGCGCAATGCGCTGCAGTTACAGTTGCTGGCAGGCCGAGACATGGCGGACGCCCAGGCCGCACTCGCGTTTCTGCGGGCACGCCCCTACGTTGATCCGGGAGATGTCGCCCTTGTCGGCCACTCGTTTGGAGGCTCGCTCACGGTGCTCATGGCCGAACGCGAGCCGAATCTGCGAGCGGTCGTCGTCTTCTCCGCAGCCGGCTATAGCTTTGATCGCTCTTCGGAATTGCGGGCGCGGCTTCTGGCCGCGGTTGGAAATATCGCAGCGCCGGTCTTCTTCATCCACGCCGAAAACGATTACTCTCTCTCGTCAGGCAAGATGCTGGACACTCGCCGCGAACAAATCGGCAAACCGCATCGCTTGAAGATCTATCCGCCGATCGGCGACACCGCCGATGAGGGCCACGATTTTCTGCATCTCGGCGTGAATATCTGGGAGCCCGCCGTGTTTACCTTTCTAGACGAAAACATGCGCAGATGAAATCACTGCGGAGCAGCGGGACGCATCATCAGCCTTCCCGAGAGCCAACACTCGCCGTCGCCCGCTTCGGGTCGGTTTGAGAGGTCGGTCATTGCGTAGTTCAGACTTCGAATATTGAGTGGCGATCGCTCAATATTCAAGGTATGTGGCGGCAGCCAACCCTGCTGCCTGGGCGACGCTCACACGTCTGCGGTGGTGCTAAAGCAAGGCTACGCAGCTTTCCTGTTGCGCGCTCGGCCCCGCGAAACCAGCAAATCTGCTGAGACGTTAAAGCGCTCACGGAGTCTGCGCACCATTGTCATGCTCAAGTCCCGCTTGCCGGTCAAGACCTCGCTCACTCGGCTGGCCGTGCCAAGTAACGGCACGAGATCGGCGCGCGAAAGGCCGTGCTGATCCATCAAGTAGGTGAGGAGTGCTGGAATCGCCGGCGCCGTACGCGGCCACTGCGCGCGCTCGTAAGATTCGACCAAGCGAGCTTGAGCTACCATCCGTGCTCGGTCCTGAGAGTCACTCGATCCCATTAGCTTCTCAACCAGCTTTTTGGCGTCAGCGTGGTCCGCTTCATTGTGAATCACAATCAACGTCGTTTTCATCACACTGTCTCCGCATCAATGCCGTCGTATTCTTCATGCGATCCGAAAAATCGGATCATCAAAATGCCATCTACGTACTGAACCAAGGCAATCAACCGAAAATCGTTGGCTTTGATATTGAAGACCACACGACCGCCCTTCAAGATGCTCGCCTTCGGGTGCGCTTTCTTCACCGCCTCCGGCGTCTTCCAGTCTGCTGATTCCGCAATCGCCAGCCAGGCGTCGTATTGCGCTCGCGCAGCATTGATTCCTCTATGGCCGCCCCGTGTTTTGAGTTAGTGCACCATCGTTTCTGTAACTTTGACAGTCAAGGCACTGCCGCCATGTTGCAGGTCCGAGCGCCGTAGGCGCGAGGACGTGCAACATGGCGCGGCCGCATCCGGTGGAGCGATGCGGGGCGAGATTTCGTCGAGGTACCATTCACTCTGAGACCTCGAAGGAACGATAATGACACCACGTGTTGAAAACCATCCTCTGCAAGATGCCCTATCGGCTTTACTCAATCAAGGACTGGACGGCGCCGGCGAGGCGCTGCGCATTCTGCTCGATGAGGCGAGCACGATTGAACCAAGTCGCTTTCTCAATGCAGCACCACACGAGCGCTCGGCTGAGCGCGTGGACTACGCCAATGGCTTTAAGCCCAAGACCGTTATGACGCGTGTCGGCGAAGTGAGGTTTGCCGTTCCGCAAGTGCGCGAAGCAGGCTTTTATCCCAGTGCACTCGAGAAGGGCTCGCGCACTGAGCAAGCCGTTAACCTGATGCTCGCCGAGATGTATGTTCAGGGTGTTTCAACGCGCAAAGTAATCGACGTGTTGCAGCGTCTGCTGGGGCCTGACGTGTCGATTTCCTCGACGCAGGTGAGCCGTGTCACTGAGAAACTGGACGTCGGCTTGGCGTTGTGGCGTGAGCGGCCGCTGGGTGAAACACCCTACGTGCTGCTGGATGCACGCTACGAGCGCGTACGCGAGGGCGGGCAAATCCGCGACTGCGCGGTGCTCGTGGCGGTGGGCGTCACTGCAGATGGAAAGCGCCGAGTTCTCGGCGCCTCCGTGGCGTTGTCGGAAGCCGAGGTGCATTGGCGCGAGTTCCTCGAGAGCCTGGTGCGTCGAGGACTGAGCGGTATGAAGTTGATTGTCTCCGACGATCACGCGGGCCTCAAGGCCGCCCGCCGCGCGGTCTTGCCCAGCGTGCCGTGGCAGCGCTGTCAGTTTCATCTGCAGCACAACGCTCAAGCCTATGTCGCTCGCCTCGATCAAGGTGAGTCCATTGCTCAGCGTATCCGCCGCCGCATGCAGACGTCGCCACGCTTCGGGGGTTGAACAGGCGCGGTACAGGCCCTCGAGCACGGGGCTCACTTGTCTAAGCAGCGCGTCGTTGTCTGGCTGTAGCGCACGAGCACCCGAGACGATGGCGGCGAGGCCTGGGGCCACCGGGGCCCGAATTCCGCCGACGTCCAGGAAGTGCACGAGCCCGCCGAGGCGCGCGAGCCCTGCATCGCCCTCAAGACCAAAACTCGCCAGTAAGACTTCGAAGGTCACTTTCGAGTCGACGTGGCTGAAGTCCGCACCGTCGAAATAAAAACCGATCGCGCGCTTCGGGCAGCCCTTCGGTCGCTTCAGTCAGACAAACTCGGCCTTCGGGCCAATGAACTCTCGGATGAGCCACACCGAACAGACTCGATCGATCCAAAGTTGCTGGCGCGTCCGCGAGCAGTGGTATGCCGGCTATCTGTGGCGCCGGTTGCCGCAGTCGCCCGCACGTGTCATATCAGCGAGGCTGATTTGCAGCGGCTGCTGAACCCGCGTCGGTATTTGGCGGGCGGCGGCGCGCAGCTGCAAAACGCAGATATAGCGTGGGCAGCACCAGTAGCGTCAGGAGCGTCGATGAGACCAGTCCACCGATGACCACCGTGGCCAGTGGTCGCTGGGTTTCCGAGCCAATGTCCCGCGACAAGGCCATAGGCAGCAGGCCAAGCATTGCCAGGAGCGTAGTCATCAGCGCGGTGCGCAAGCGGTCGATTGCGCCGCGTTCCACCGCCTCGCGCAGCTCCAGACCCTGGTCGCGCAGTTGATTGAAATGCGAGACCATGACTACGCCATTGAGCACCGCTTGGCCGAACAGCGCGATGAAACCAATGGCGGCAGAGACCGACAGCGGCAAACCGCTTACCCACAGTGCGACAATGCCGCCAATGAGTGCGAAAGGCAAATTGGCGATAATCAGCCCGGCGCTGCTGAAGCTGTCAAAGGCATTGAACAGCAGCAGGAAGATGATCAGTATCGAGATCGGCACCACGATACTCAGTCGTCGCAATGCCCGTTGCTGGTTCTCGAACTCTCCCGACCATTGCAGCCGATAGCCGGCCGGCAGTTGGACATGCGCGGCAACCGCCTGCTGCATATCCTTGACTACACTGCCCATGTCGCGATCGCGAATGAATACGCCCACCGAGAGCAGACGACCACCGTCCTGGCGGGCGATGTCCATCGCACCACTGTACTGACGGAAATGCACCACCTCGGCCAGCGGGATATGCGCACCATCGGATGTGGCAATAAGCATCGCCGGTAGTTCGTCGATGCCGCGCGCCGCATCGGCGAGACGGATGACCACGCCGTAGTGTTGCTCGCCCTCGTACAATTCGGTGGCCGCCTTGCCGCCCACAGCAGTCTCGATCAGATCCTGAATATCGGCCACATTCAGGCCGTAGCGGGCGGCGGCGGCGCGATTGACCTCGAGCAGGTATTGCGGCAGCAGACCCTCGCGGTCGATGGCCGCCTGAGCGACGCCGGCAACCGGGGCGATTTCGCGCAAGACTTCATGTCCCAGCGCATTGAGCCGATCCAGGTCATCACCGAAGATCTTGATGACGATCTGGCCGTCAACCTGCGAGATGCTTTCCAGCACATTGTCATAGATCGGACCGTCGAAGCTCGGGTCCAGCCCGGGCAGGCGGCGCACAGCGGTACCTAGCTGTGCAATGATCTGGTCCCTGTCGATGCCCTGCCGCCACTGCGATTCGTCCTTGAGGATAATGGCGACTTCCACGCTGCTGATGTTCTTAGGGTCGGTGCCATTCTCCGGCCGACCTGCCTTGGATACGACCGTCCTGATTTCAGGTACGGAGCGGATAGCAGTCCGGATGCGACGCGTTTCGGCCCTAGCCTCGCTGACCGACAGGCTGGGTGGTAGCGCGATGTTGGCCCACAGGTCGCCCTCGTTGAGCTCAGGAATGAATTCGCTGCCAAGTCGTGTGGCCAGCAGCAGGCTGAGTGCCAGCGCGACGATGGCGCTCGTGAAGACCACACGCGGATTCGCCAGCGCCCAGCGCAGCAACGGCTGGTAGTGCCGCTTGCAGACCGCCATCAGCGCATTGTCGCCCCGCGGTGTTTCGCGAGGAAGGGCCACCGATGAAAGCAGGGGGATCAGCGTCAGCGAAACCAGCAGCGCACCGATCAGCGCGGCGCAGACCGAGTAGGCCATAGGCGCGAAGATGCGCGCTTCCTGGCGTTGCAAGGTAAAGATCGGGATGTAGGCCGCAATGATGATGAGCATCGAGAACAGCGTGGGCCGACCCACTTCGGTGGCGGCGGCGAGGATACTCTGGCGTCGCCCGAGCGCAGCGTCGGCGCCAGCAGCGCCGCCGCCCGGGGCGCCCGCGGCAGCCAGGCGGCGGATGATGTTCTCGATCATGATGACCGCACCGTCAACCAGGATGCCGAAGTCCATCGCGCCCAGTGACAGCAGGTTGGCCGGCATGCCAAGCCAGTGCAAGCCGAGAAATGTGGCCAGCAGTGCCAACGGAATCACCGTGGCAACAATCAACGCAGCTCGCAAGTCGCTCAGGAATGCGTACAACACCGCGATGACCAGCAACGCACCTTCAAGCAGGTTGCGGAATACCGTGCCCAGCGTGCGATGGATGAGCCATGAGCGGTCGTAGAAGGGCACCAGACTCACGCCGCGCGGCAACAGGGTGTCATTCATTTCGGCGATCTTCGAGTGCAGCGCGTGCAACACCACCGACGGATTCTCGCCCTTGCGCATGTCGACGATGCCCATGACGATGTCATCGTCGCCATCCTGGCCGACAATGCCTTCGCGCTGGGCCGAGCCGATACTGACCGTGCCAAGTTCGCGTACCCTGATGGGGACGCCCGCATTGGCCGTCACCACGGTGTCAGCGATGTCGGCAACTCCATGCAACATGCCGATGCCGCGTAGCTGGAATTGCTGCGCTCCGTGCTCGACGATGCCACCGCCCGCATTGGTATTGGCACGTTGCAGCGCCGTGTACACCTGGGCCATCGACACATTCAGGTCGCGCAGTCGCGCGGGGTCGGGCGTTACCACGTATTGCTTGATCTGTCCGCCCATCGAGACGATGTCGGCGACACCAGGGACCTGCCGCAGGTACTTTTCTACCACCCAGTCTTCGATCGAGCGCAGCTGGCGTGAGTCGTAGCCCACGCCGGTCAGTCGGTAGCGATAGACTTCGCCAATGGCGGTGGTCAGGGGCGCCAACACTGGCGTAACGCCGTCGGGCAGACTGGCATCACGCAGCCGCTCCAGTGCCTGCTGGCGCACGAAGTAGTCCGTGGGCACATCATCGAAAGTGATGTTGATGTAGGACAGGCCCTGCTGCGTGTGCGAGTTCATCCGCACTGCGTGCGGCATCCCAGCCAGCGCGATCTCCAGCGGTACCGTGACCTGTTGTTCGACTTCTTCGGCGGCATGGCCCGGATACTGGGCGATGACCGTCACCTGGGTGTCGGTGACATCAGGGAAGGCTTCAATAGGCAGCTGCGTGAACGCGTATACGCCGCCGGCGACCAGCAGTGCCACCGCCACAAGCACGTATAGCGGCCGCTGCAGCGATACGGCGATCAACCGCTGGAGCATCAGGCGCGGCCCGGGCGCTGTTCCAGCAGGCTCTCCAGGTACAAGGCGCCGTCGGTGACCAGGCTGTCGCCGCGCTCCACGCCGTGAAGCAGCGTGACACGGCCGGATTGCTCGACGCCTACGGCCACCTCGCGACGTTCAAATCGATCACCTTGGCGCACGAACACATAGTGCTTGTCGCCGATCAGCAGCACGGCGCTGGCCGCCGCGGTGACGTTGACGCTGGCATCTACTTGCAGACTGGCGGTGACGTACATCTGGCCTTTGAGGCTCCGTCCGGCGTTGGGCACCAGACCCAGGATTTTCACCGTTCGGGTATTGGGGTCGACGAAGTCCGCCACGCGGATGATGTGACCCTTGAAACTCGCCTCCGGAAAAGCCGGTGACTGCACGAGGAACTCGCTGCCGTTGCGCAGTTGACCCAGGTCTTCCTCGCGCGCATCCAACTGAATCCACAGCGAGGCTGGATCGGTCAGCACGAAGGGTGGGGCGCCGCTCTGATCGGAGCGCAATTCCTGCCCGGGATTGATGTTGCGTTCGACGACTATGCCGTCGATCGGTGAGCGCAGGGTCAGCAAATTGTCGATCTGGCTGCCGGCATCGCCATAGGTGCGCAGCACCACGCGCGAACGGGTGATATCGGTGTCGGCCGAGGTGGCCGCGGCCTCGGCCTGTTCCAGTTCACTGCGCGACACGATGCCGCGTGCATACAGGTCGCGGGTGCGCTCGAAAGTACGTCGCGCCACGTTGCCAGCGGCTTCGAACTTGCGAAAGTCCGCTTGTGCCGAGCCGTACTCGGCCGAACTCAGATCGGCCAGCGCACTGCCGCGCACCACGTGATCGCCGAGCTGCACGCGGATGCGCAGCACGCGCCCTGAGAAGGGCGCCTGCACCCGCACAGTGCGATCTTCATTCCAGACCAGTCGGCCGCTGAGCGTCAACGCGCGCGAAGTGTGAACTTCGGGCGGGGCCGCAACGATGGAGTCCGGTGATTGGCGCTGCGGAAACTCCACCACGCTGTCGGTGACTCGAGGCACTGCGGGGCTTGGGGTTTCGTCGGCGCTGCGTTGGCAGCCGGCCAGACTACCCGTCAGCAGAGCCAGCGCGGCCAGCAACAATGGTGGCTGCAGACCGCTGGCGCGACAGCTACTATGAGCGCCCTGGGTCACGCGAATGGCAATACGGGTGCGGATGATGTGTCGGTCCATAAGCCTTCAAGTATGGTGCTACGGGCTTTCACGAGGCTTACTGGGCAGGGCGACGATGATGGATATACGGCATGCTGATGTTGTTGTTGGAAGATGATGCGGCACTGAGCGAAGGTCTGGCGGATCTGTTGCGCCAGTCAGGCCACGAGTTGGTGGCCAGCAACGATGGGCGCGAGGCACTGCTGCAGCTGCAGGAGCGCGACTTCGATCTGTGCATCCTGGATCTGGGCCTGCCGGGCATGGATGGCCTGGAAGTTCTACGCGCGCTCCGCAACCGTCGGCGCAGCGTACCGGTGCTGGTCATCACCGCGCGCGACAGTCTGGCTGAGAAGATCGCTGGCCTGGACTCAGGCGCCGACGACTATCTGGTTAAGCCCTTCGAGCTGGCGGAGTTCGAGGCACGAGTGCGTGCGCTGATGCGCCGGCAGCGGGTGGATCGCGGTAATGTGATTCATGTAGGTGCCTTGAGTTTCGTGCCGGGGGAACCGGTGGCCATGCTGAAAGGTCAGCCGTTGGAACTTGGCGCCAGCGATCTGCTGCTGCTCGAACTGCTGACGCAACCGGCGGGCCGCATCGTCAGCAAGGAGCGCATTGCCGGCCGCATGGAGCGCAACGGGTCACGACCCTCCGACTCTGCCATCGAGGTGGCGGTACACCGCCTGCGCCGTAAGCTATCGTCGGCTGGGTTGGTGATACGCGCGCTGCGTGGTTTCGGGTACCTGCTGGAAGCGCATGTCGAAGACTGAGCAATCACTGCGCTCGCGGCTGGTATTGCGCTTCGGAATCGCCCTGGCGTTGCTGTTGTTGCTAGATGGACTGGCCTGTTACTACACGGCCCTGCATTTCGCCAACCTGGTCTACGACCGCTGGCTGATCGATTCGACCCGCTCGCTGGCGCGTGCAGTGCGCGTCGACGCGGGCGCAGTGCGATTCAACTTGCCACCCAATGCCATCGAGGTGTTTCGCTTCGATGCCGTGGACACCACTTATTTTCGCATTAGCGCCAAACACCAGGGCACCGTGGGCGGTGATGAGCGCCTCCCACGACTGCCGATGGCGCAAGATGCGGGACCGCAGGTCGCCAATGCCGAGTTCCTGGGCCATCCCATCCGGTTGGTAGCTTGGCGAACGACGGTTCCTGGTGTCCTGGATCCGGTGGAAATCGAGGTTGCAGAGACGTTGCTGAAACGCTCGACGCTGACGCGGGAGATCCTGCTAGTCATGGTGGCACCGCAGATTGCACTGGCGGCGTTCGCTTTGCTGCTTTCCTGGTTGAGCGCCGCGCGTGGGTTGAAACCATTGACCGACCTGGCCGACGAACTGGCGGCACGCGATCCGCACAACCTGGCGCCGGTATCGGAATCCGGTCGCCCCTACGAGGCGCGGGTGCTAGTGCAGCGATTGAACGACCTGTTGGGTCGCATCAGTCATGCCTTCGATGCCCAGCAGCGTTTCGTCGCCGATGCGGCACACCAGATTCGAACGCCGTTGGCAGCCATCACTCTGCATGCCGAGCGCGCGGCACGCGCGGTTGACGCCGAGGCTGCGCGCGCGGCGCATCAGGCACTCCACGCAGCGGTACAGCGGGCGGCGCGACTGAGCAAGCAGCTGCTCACACTGGCGCGCAGCGCGCCCGACGCCGCGGCGCTGGAGGCATTTGCGCCTGTCGATCTCACGGCGTTGACGCGGCAGGTGGGTGAAGGGTGGATTGCCATCGCACTGGAACGCAATATCGATTTCGGACTCGCCGTGCCGGATGCGCCGCTTTGGGTAATGGGCAACGAGCGTCTGCTCGGTGAAATGCTGGGTAACCTGATCGACAATGCGCTGTGCTATACGCCGCGAGAGGGCACGGTCACCGTGAGCGTGCAGTTGGTTACCGACGGACAGCGGATCGAAGTGGCAATTGAGGACAACGGTCATGGAATTCCGGCCAATGAACGATTGCGGGTGTTGGAGCGATTCCATCGGGTGCCTGGAACCGCCGGCGGCGGTGCCGGACTCGGACTGGCAATCGTGGCCGCCATTGCCCGCGCGCACGCTACGACAGTCACGATTGCGGATGGCGCGCTCGGTCGCGGCATTCGGGTCAGTGTAAGTCTCGCCGCAAGCTCCCGGTAAGGTTGAACCTGCAAACCGTAAGCAATATCTGCGCTGGCCGCTGCTGGCAGCGGCTGCGGGCTCTGCGCGATACCTACGGTTTTTTGCAGAGTATCAGCGCCGCTGGGCATTGCCGACGCCAGCGCAGATCGCGCCGCTTTTTATGGATCCGCAATTGCTGCTCCAGCCCGCGCATCGCATTCACGCCCAGCAGTTCAGCATTCGTGAGCAGGCATTCGAGCAGTTCGAGGAATTCCGCGACCACCTGGCTGTGTGGCACGGAGCCGAGCCCATCGGCATAGCGTTGCAACAACGGCTTGAGCAACTCTGCATCAGTGCATCCGTTGGCAGTCGGCGTGACAGGTGCAGCAGTCATCGCGATCGGTTGCGTAGGTGTCGCGGCTTGCTCCCGCGTGCCAGCGCCCGCAAGTCCATATACTGGCTGCGCAGCATGGCGATACAGGCCGTATATTTCGCAGAGAACGGGGAAATCGTCATCAATCGCGGTACACCGTGGCGCGGCAGGTAGCCGGCGGGTCCATCTGACGCTCTACATCGGGTCATTGGGAATCGCGCGATTTTGAATCGGCACGAAGACCCGGGTCAGGTGTTGACTGAGGTCGTAATCAGCGGTCCCGAACGTGCACCGGACCCTCGGCGCACCGACCGGGGATGCTTTTGACAATGTAGCGCCCAGTGGCTACAATCAGCGACATGAAAACCGTCGGCGTCCGTGACCTCAAGAACAAACTGAGCGAATACCTCCGCCGCGTGCGACTGGGCGAGAGCGTCCTGGTCACCGATCGGGGAGAAGTCGTGGCTGAGCTCCTGCCACCCGGGCAAGGGCAGGGCGATCCGTCGGTGCCGGCGGGACTCCAGGCGCTGGCTAAACGGGGCCTCCTGACCCTGGGTGCTCCGGCCGCGGCGGACCTGTACCCGGCGCTGCGGAGAAAACAAGGCGAGCGTCGGCGGAGCGTCGCCCAATTGCTCGACCAGGAGCGCGGCACTCGGTGAAAGTCTACGCGGAGTCGAGTGCGGTACTGGCGTGGCTCCTGGACGAGCCGACCGCACCCGCGGTGCGCCGCCTGCTCGGCGAGGCCGAAGTCATTGTCGCTTCCGACCTAACGCTGATCGAATGCGATCGAGTATTGCTGCGGGCGGTGGCACTCAAGGAGCTGACCGAAGCAGAAGCCGCCGACCGTCGAGCGCACCTCATCACGGCTGCTGCTCATTGGCAAATTCTGCGGATTGCCGGAGAAATAGTCGATCGCGCGCGTCAGCCGTTTCCCGGTGAACCGATTCGGACACTCAATGCCATCCACCTCGCATCGCTTCTCGTTGCGCGTGCCGCGGTCGTCGGCCTACGGCTACTGAGCCTCGACGAACGCGTGCGCCAGGCCGCGAAAGGGCTGGGCGTCGCGGTCGAGCCTGCCTGAGTATTGCTGGTGAAAGGCGGCGCGCGGCGACAATAGGTCGTTGTTTTATAGATGCTCAGAGACGACGGCGACGATCGGCCGGCATCCGGCTACTTATTGCAAATCCGGCGGTTGCCGTCGAGGTGAGTCCGGAGAGTCCAGTTACAGACTGTGAACTTGACGGCCGAGCCTACGGAGGCACTTGAAGTGCGACTTCAATCGCGACAATGGCTGGGACGTGATACGTCGCGCAGGGTGGGGTGAGGAACTCGCGGCGTGAGAGCCTGATCATGCGAGGCCGATTATAGTCTGCTCCACGGCGTATCCGGCGCAATTTCCCGCCAGGCTCCCAATGGCAATCCCGCCACGCTGAGCTTGCCAATGGCGGCGCGTATCAGTCTGAGCGTAGGAAAGCCCACTTTCGCCGTCATGCGCCGAACCTGGCGATTCTTGCCCTCGCGTAAGGTGAGTTCGATCCAGGCAGTCGGAATTTGTGCGCGATGGCGAATCGGCGGATCGCGCGGCCACAGGCCCTGAGGTTCCGCAATCAGCTTTGCATCCGCGACCTGCGTGGTGAAATCGCCGAGATTCACGCCATCCTGAAGCTGCTTTAGCGCCGCTGGCGCCGGAATACCCTCCACTTGCGCCCAATACACCTTCGCGAGCTTCTGCCTGGGCTCAGCGATGCGCGCCTGCAGTGCGCCATCGTCGGTCAGTAGCAGCAGGCCTTCGCTGTCGGTATCCAGCCGGCCAGCAGGATAGACAGCCGGGACATCGATGTAGTCCGCCAGCGTCTTGCGACCCGGTTCCGGGGTGAATTTGCAGGCTACGCCAAACGGCTTGTTGAAGGCGATGAGCACCTGCGCGCCGCTCAGGCCAGCGCGCGTTCGATCAGGTTCGGCGCCACTGTCGTGCGTGGCACGCTGTGCTTCGCCCGGCGGCTCGCACTACGCTTGCCGCCCGCGCGCCGGACACTTGCCTCGGGCTCAAACCACCCGCGTACGTCGCGATCGAGGCCGACGCCGTGCATGTAGTTGTACAGTGCCTTCTTGAGCGCCAGGCCGAACTGGTCGTGATCGATACCGGTGTGGTCCGTGAAATTGATGTCGTTGTTGGCGAAGCTGGCGTGCGGTGGCGGCGACAGCGTCACACCGTACTGCTCCGGATGCTTGCCGACCGGCGAGTGCACAGTGCAGGTGAAGCGGTGGAAAAAGCCCGACTGTATGCAGCCGGCTGAGAACAACTGGCGCACATATTCCAGTGCGTCGACGGTGTCCTGCACGGTCTGCGTAGGGAAGCCGTACATCAGGTAGGCATGCACGAGGATGCCCGCGTCGGAGAACGCGCGCGTGACCCGGGCTACCTGTTCGATCGACACGCCTTTCTTCATGAGCTTGAGCAGGCGATCCGATGCCACTTCCAGTCCACCAGTTACCGCAATGCAGCCGCTGTCGGCCAGCAGCTGACACAGCCCGGTATTGAACGATTTCTCGAAGCGGATGTTGCCCCACCACGATATTTCCAGCTGCCGTTGCAGCAGAGTGTTCGCGAGTGATTTGAGTGCCTTGGGTGGCGCGGCTTCATCCACGAAGTGGAAGCCCGTCTGTCCCGTCTCGCGCACCAGGGTTTCGATGCGATCGACCAGCACATCGGTAGCCGCGAGGTCGTAGCGGGAGATGTAGTCGAGGTTCACGTCGCAGAAGCTGCACTTCTTCCAGTAGCAGCCGTGTGCGACTGTCAACTTGTTCCAGCGCCCATCCGACCACAATCGGTGCATCGGGTTAAGCATGTCGAGCAGCGAGAGGTAGTCGTCGAGCGGCAGGCCGGCGTACGTAGGCGTACCGCTGTCGGAGAAGGCGATGTCCGGCTCCGGGAAATCGATGTAGTGACGCTCGCGTGTATAAGTGCGGACCAGCCGATCGAGCGGCCGTTTGCCTTGCAGGTGCTCGATCAGTGCCAGCAGTGGGCGCTCGCCCGCGTCGAGCGTGATGAAGTTGAAATAGTTGAACACACGCGGCTCATCCAGCGCGCGCAGTTCGGTATTGCAATAGCCGCCGCCCAGCACCGTCACCACGGCGGCGTTCACCTGCTTGATGGATTGCGCAATACGGAAAGCACCGTACACGTTGCCCGGAAATGGGGCGGTGATGAGCACCAGGGTCGGCTGATGCTGCGCCAGCGCCTTGAGCGCGAGGTCGTGCAGATAGCTGTCTACGAGGCCCTGCGGCCCCTGGAGCGCTGCGTGCAGCTGATCGAAGCTTGGCTGGCTCGCCGCCAGCGATTCGGCGTAGCGCACGAAGCCGAAGCGCGGATCGATGGCATCGCGAATGACGTCCGCGAGATCATAAAGAAACAGCGTGGCAACGTGCTTGGCACGATCCTGCAATCCCAGTGCGCCGAAAGCCCAGTCCAGCGGATCGACTTCGCCTCGCGCGCCGTCGATGTAACTCTCGAGCGTAGTGAAGCGCGGTCCTTCTGGCAGGAACTGCCTCGAAGCAATACGGTATGCCAGGCTCGGATCGCGGCCTTGCAGGAAGCGGATGGCTGGCGAGATCGTCGCGCGGTAGGTGTCGATGTGATTGGCGAAAAAGCGCGTCGACGCTGTGTGCTGCTTGCGGGGCAGGGCGCAAACCGGTGCATGAATGGCCTGCAAGCCCTCCGGCGACAGCAGCCTCAGCGCAAGGCCGATCGACAGATCCGCCTGGTTGGCCTCGAGCCCGCGCGATCGCAGGAATCCGGTGAGATAGGCCGTGGCAGGATACGGCGTATTGAGCTGCGTCATCGGCGGAATGATCGAGAGGATGCGTATATCGGCCATGTTTTGCAGTATATCGCCGACCTTGGCTATATTTGAGCCATGGATATCCCACAGCGCGTGCTCTGCCATGGCAAGGTCGATGCCGCCCCGCTGGCGGCCGCCATCGCCGCGCAGGACGATTCGGCGTGGTTCGAGGACCAGCAGCGCCAGAAGGACTATGAGGTCCATCGTCTGACGCAATCGATCGTCTTGCTGTTTGCCGAAGTCGATCCCTGGCCGCGCATCGATGTGCGGCGCGAGGCGGGCTGGAACCGCCTGGCCGACGTGGCCGTCCCGCTCATGGACCAGATCATCGCCCGCTGGTACCCGCCGGGAGGGCGCATCATCCGCGCCGTGGCCGCCAAGCTCGTGGCCGGCGGCAAGATCGATCCGCATCGAGATGCGCATCCCTCCTTTGCCGTGGGTCACAGGATCCACGTGCCCATCACCACCAATGAGCGGGTGCGCTTTACTGTCGATGGCAGGCCATTCAAATTCGAGGTCGGGCAGGCCTATGAGATCAACAACCGGCTGATGCACAGCGTCATCAACAAGGGTGCAAACGATCGCATCCACTTCATCTTCGACTATGTGCCTGCAGACAAGGAGCCTGTGCCCACTACCCAAGGATAATGCGAACGCTTATTATCCTTAAGTAATCAGGGGGGATATGGCATGACTGCAGCGCCCGATAAGCGTAATCAGCAGGCGGGTTCGATGCGCACAGCGCACACGGCCTCGTTGGCTCCTGGCTACTCCATGCTGGCCAGTGCGATCTCCATGGCCTTGTATGCCGCCACTCCGCAGGCCTATGCCGCGCAGCCCAGTGCGCAGCAGTCGAAGGACGACCTGACACTCGAAGAGATCGTGGTAACGGCGACCCTGCGCAGGACGAATGTCCAGGACGTGCCACAGAGCATCACGGTCATCGGCAACGACCAGATCGAGAAATCCGGCTTCAAGGAGATGGGCGATTACCTGAAGGCGCTGCCGAGCGTGACGCTGGCGCAGCTCGAACCCGGGCGCAACAACATCATCTTTCGTGGCGTGGCCACCGACAGCGAGGATTTCTACGGCGATGCCCAGGCTGGTGTGTACCTCGATGACCAGCCAATCACTACCAATGCCACGCAGGTCAGCCCATATCTCGTCGATATCGATCGGGTAGAAGCCCTGCCGGGCCCGCAGGGCACCTTGTTCGGTTCATCGGCCGAAACGGGCGTGTTGCGCATCATCACCAACAAGCCTGATTTCAAGGGCGTCTCCGGGCAATACAGCGTATCGGGCAGTTCCACGCAGGGCGGCGCCGGCAGCTACGAAGCCGACGGCCATCTCAATATTCCGCTGGTCAGCGACAAGCTGGCGATGCGCCTGGTCGGCTTCTACGCCGATAACGGCGGCTGGATCGACAACGTGCTGGGTCCTGACCTCGCCGGCGGCCTCACCAATGCCAGTGCCGCGAAGGACAATTTCAACGCAGAGAAGCTCAGCGGCGGCCGGCTGGCCACGCTGTGGAAGGCGAGTGATCGCGTCGACGTGCTCTTCAACTTGACCGCGCAGAATGACCAGACACACGGCGACTGGCTCAGCGACCCGGCGCTGGGTGATGCCAAGATCACCCGCTTCATCGAGCAGCAGCGGCATGACAACTGGTGGCAATCGGCGCTGACGGTGACCGCAGACCTGGGGTTCGCCGAGCTGAAATCAGCGAGCGCCTATTTCGCGCGTCACATGACTTATCTGACAGACAACATGACCTATGAGCAGTACAAGGCCAAGCACCTCGGCACGAACTACGCCTTCTACGACACGCGCCTGACCAGCGACGGATCATTCACGACCAGCACCACCTTCAATGACCAGTGGCAGTACCGCTTCTCGCAGGAACTGCGGCTCACTTCCAAGGGTGACAGCCGCCTGCAGTGGATCGGCGGCCTGTTCTTCGAGCGCGTGCATGACAACTGGGTCTATGGCACCAGCAACGAACAGTTCATGAATACCAACTCTTGGATTGGAGCGAACGATCGTGCCTGCGGTACCGGCGTGATCTGCCTGGCACCGACGACAGTGGAATACATCCAGAATTTCGACCGTGTGGTCAAGCAGACCGCGGTCTTCGGCGAGATCAGCTACAAGTTGGCCGAGCCCTGGACAGTGACTGCGGGCACTCGCTGGTTCAAGTACGACCGCAATATCGACCAGAACTACCAGGTGCCCGAGGGCATCCCGGTGAACTCGCCTGGCGCCAATGAACGCAATGGCAGCGACAGTGCGCAGCTGTTCAAGCTGGGCACGCAGTACAAGTACAACAAGGACGGCATGTTGTACGCGTTGTTCAGCCAGGGCTATCGCCTGGGCGGCACCAACAGCCCGCGCGCTGTCGCCTCCCACATCGTGCCGGCGCGCTACAAGCCCGACAAGCTGTTCAACTACGAGGCGGGCCTCAAGAGCCAGTGGCTGGACCGACGGCTCACGCTGAATGTCTCCGCGTTCCTGATGCAGTGGAAGGACATCCAGCTCGAGAGCACGCACGCCGGCGGCGCGCCCTGGTGGGCGCACGGCACCATCAATGGTGGCAGTGCCGAAACCAAAGGCATTGAGATCAGCGGTAAGGCGCGCGCCACGCGCCATCTGTCCTTCGATTTAAGTGTGACGCTCGCGAACCCGAAACTGACGGAAGATGTGCACTATCCGGATAACTCGGTGATTCCGGCTGGCACCATGATGGTCGGTGCCCCGAAATTCAAAGCCAGCGCAGGCATCGACTACAACTTCAACTGGAAGCCCTTCGGCGGCGACCTGTGGTCACGCTTCGAATACAGCCACCAGGGATACGAATACCAGAGCCTGTTCCGTGCTGCCGAGAACGGTACGCGTGGCCGCGTGCAGCCCTGGGATTTTGGCAAGTTCCTGCTCGGGCTGAATTTGCCGAGCAAGACCGAGATCTCGCTCAAGGTAGACAATGTCTGGGACTCGCGTGGCTCGAGCTGGATATCCACCGGCGAGGAAGCCTACGCGGATGAATTCGGCGATCCGCGCTTCCACAACCTGCAGGCACGTTTCCGACCGCGGACCATCGGCCTGACGCTACGCAAGAACTTCTAGGCCGCCGCAAGGGCGCGCCAGCGGAGCAGGAATGTTGGGCGTCAGGCGACTCGTGGCCTCGTCTGTCGTGCGTGGCAGCCAGAAAGGCGAGAGCCATGGCGGCGTCTACCTGATCGACCTCAAGGCGCGTGAGGTCGTGCAGACGATCGACTGGAACACGGTCGATATCGACTGGCAGGGTCGAGGCTGGGATCGGGGCCTGCGCGGCATCGCCATTGACGGCGAACGCGTCTACATGGCCTCCAGCGATGAGCTGCACGCCTATACACCCGATTTCCGCCACATCGGCTCCTGGCGCAGCCCGTATCTGCGTCATTGCCACGAGCTCGCCATCCACGGTCGCGAATTGTTCCTGACCTCAACGGGCTTTGACAGCATTCTCGGCTTCAACCTCGATGCGCAGGCCTTCGACTGGGCCATGCACGTGCAGACGCACAATTACCGCTTCAATTTTTCGCGCTTCAATCCACTGGGCACAGAGGGGCCGCTGCCGTTGAACAAACTGCACTTCAACAATGTCTTTGCCGACGATACCGGCATGTATATCTCGGGCCTGCACACCGGTGGCATGCTGCAGTTCTCTGGCAAGCGCGTGTCGATGGCGGTGGAGCTGCCGCCGGGCACCCACAATGCACGACCGTTTCGCGACGGCGTGCTCTTCAACGACACCGAGGCCGGTACCTTGCGCTATTCCGGGCGCGAAGATCGCGAGGATCGCATCATGAAGGTGCCGACCTATGAGGCTGAAACCCTGACTTTTTGCGATGCGGACACGAGTGGTATCGCCCGTCAGGGATTCGCACGCGGCCTGTGCGTGCTGGGCAATACGCTCGTGGCCGGCGGAAGTTCGCCTTCGACTGTTACTGTCTACGATCTGAAGGCGAACGAGCAGCTGCTGTCAGTCAACCTGACCCGCGACATCCGCAATGCGATCCACGGGCTCGCCGTCTGGCCCTTCGACTAGCGACTGCCGACAGGCATCAGATCACGGCGCAGGCGTCAGGCCGGCGCTGCGCACACGCTCAGGCAGGGTCGCGAGGATATCGGCCAACTCCGTTTTCCAGAACCCCAGATGCTGTTCGTAGCGACGCCAGGTGCCGAGCGAGCCGGTATAGATGGGCTGCCGCACCTGTTCCGAGCTCGCCGTCTTGACGACGCGCTCGTTGCGATAAAAGTGCAGGCACGACTCCTCGAACGGCAAGCCGCAGTGTTCGAGGATGCGTCGTACCTGCGATTCCAGGTCGAGCACGGTGTCTTCGTAGTGCACTGTCAGCACTTTGCCCGGCAGCACCTGCTCCCAATGCTGCATGAGGCGATGGTACTGGCGGTAGTAATCCGCGAGCTCTTCCATGTCGTAGCTGTAGTCGGGTCCTGCGCCATACAGTTGCTTGTAGTTACCCAGCAGGGCATCGAGCGGGTGCCGGCAGGCGTTGATGATGCGGGCGTTGGGCAAGATCAGGTGCAGGAAGCCGATCAGCGGAAAGTTGTTCGGCATCTTGTCGGTGTAGCGGGGCCGCGATGTATGGCGATAGCGGCGCGTATCCTCGAGGTACTGCCGGCCGTACGCGCGCCAGTCTTTCGGCCGCAGTTCGCGCGTTGCCTCCGGAAAGGCTGCGTGGTCGGGTCGATAGCGACCGACCGAGGCGGCAATCTGCCCGAGGATCGGCAATTCCGCCGTGCCCTCCACCTGCGAGTGCGAGGCCAGGATCTGCTCGATCAGCGTCGAGCCCGAGCGATGCAGGCCCACGATGAAGATCGGATCCGCCGCTTCGTAGCCTTGGCCTTCGCGCGAGCGCAGGAACTCGGCCGTGAACGTCGAGATGATCGCCGTATGCCGGTCTTCCATCACTAGCGGATCGTGCGAGACCAGCGGCCGGTTGCGCTGGTTGCCGGTGTGGTACCAGTGCCACGCCGCATCGTAGTCGCGCAGGTCTTCGTTGGCCTTGCCGAGCGCGAAGCAGAAGTGCACGCTGGTGGATGGCGCGAGTTCCTCGCGGTCCACCTGCTGCTGCATGGCCGCCACCTCTTCGGGCAGGAAGCGAAAGGTCTTGAGATTAGCCAGGCTCCAGTAGGCTTCGCCGAAATCCGGGCGCAACGCGATCGCTGCACGGTAAGCGGTGATGGATTCATCCTGCCTGCCTACGGCCTTCAGTACGTGGGCCATGCCCATCTGCGAGTACGGGTCGTCGGGGTTGAGCTCCACGGCCCGACGATAGGCGAGGGCGCTTTCTTCCGGGTAAGTGGCCTGCGCCAGCGCATTGGCGAGTCCGGACCAGGCCGCGCCATTCGACGGGCTCAAGCGTGTGGCGGTCCGAAAGCTCTCAATGCCTTTGGTCCATTTCTTCTGGTCGATGTACAGCCCGCCGAGGTTGATCCACGCTGCCGTGTAGTCGGGTGCCAGCGAGGTCACTCGACTCAATAGTGCTTCGGCGTCTTCCACCCTCGCCGGATCGCCTGCCAGCGTGAGCGCCAGCATCCGCAGCGCGTCGATATGATCCGGATTGCGGCGCAGTACAGCCTCGAAGACGGCAACGGCCTCAGTCTTGCGGCCGGCTCTCAAGTGCTCGGCGCCTTCGGCGATCGCCTGCCGGTCCGGGTCTTGCGCAAAGTACTTTGCGTATAGCCGGTCCGCATCTTCGCCCCGCCCGCTGGTCGCGAGTGCATCCGCGAGTCGCTTGCGCGTGTGAGGCAATCTGGAGTCGAGGCTCAGGGCACGCTCGAAGGCCGGTATCGCTTCGATGTGGCGACCCTGTCGTGACAGGACTGTTCCCAGATCGTCATGCAGGCGTGCCACATCGGGTGCGGCGGCGAGTGCAGTACGGATGCGCTGCTCAGCCTCTGCGAGCGATCGCGCGTCGGAATCCGCGCTCATGCCGCCTCGTAGGGTGTGGGCTCATGTGCCGTACTGTCGGGGTGCACTGGAGCGATCATACAGAAGTTGGCGCGACCGCCGCTGCAGGCCGTTTCCGCGTATAGATCCGACCTGAGCCGCCACCTGCCTTCGACCTTTTGCCACATCGCAGGTAGCGGCCGCTCCAGACAATGTCCTCGCTCCCGTCTCGCACGGTCCACTGCCAGGAGCCGGCTTCCGCGGCATCCAGGCCGCCTGCCGTCACGGCCACTTCGACCGACTGGAAACCCGGATCCATGAATACCTTCCGGTACCTAGCAGAGTGACGAAAATCGGCACCATCTTCATGCGGCCACCCGGAGCCAGACGAGCTGCGGCATGGCCTCGCAAAACTCGACCATCTTGAGATGGCGTTCGATCACCGTGAACAACTGCTCGAGCGTCGCCTCGTCATTGGCGAACACTTGAATGTTCAGAGATGCGTCGGCGGCGTGCAACTCTGCGTAGCTGCCGGAGCGGAACCCGATGCGCCCGCGCGCAGCCTCGAGTTCCACCGGCGCCTTGTGTGCGAAGTGCTTGCACAGTCGCGTCATCACGCGTGCGGGGGCGTCGGTCGGAACTCGGGTGGTGGCGCTCACCTGCAGCGCGCTCATTTGTCACCGCTCGCAGCAACGTCTCGCGCCGCCCGTTCGATCACGGCAACGGTGCGCGCCAGGTGGGCGGCACCGACTGGTCCCGCGGCGAGTGTCGATCGCAGCGCCTGTTTCAGCGACTCCATCGCGGCGCGAACCTCGCCGATCTGCGCTTGCACCTCTGGCGAGCGCCGGCCGGGGATCCGCGAGCGCATCTCCTCGAGCGATACGCGATGCGCGCTCAGGTAGGCCTGACCCTCGGCGGTGATCTCATGCAGTCGACGCTGGCTATCGTCAACAGTCGTGCGCACGTGGCCGAGATCTTCGAGCAGCGTCAGGGTGGGGTAGACGACGCCAGGGCTGGGGCGGTAGATGCCGCCCGACGACTCGCTGATCGAGCGAATCAATTCGTAGCCGTGCCTGGGCTTCTCGGCAATCAGCGAGAGCAGCACCAGCCGCAGGTCGCCGCGGCCGAAATACCGGCCACCACGCCCGCCGCCGTGCCCGCCCTCGCCACCATGACGCCGGCTGCCGCCAGCCGGGTGTCCACGATGGCCGCCTCGGCCACCGGAGCCCCTCGGTCCGCTCCATAAAGATCGCGCAGGTCTATGTTTCCACTCATGATTGTGGTCATGACTCATCATTTAAGATATATCTAAAAAGGGCAGATTGCAAGTCCTGAATCCACCCGCACTCCTGCAACCTGTTACCTCGGCCTGTAGTGCCCCACGCGTGCGGTGCAGCGCCAAATACTCAGGCTGATCTATTGCTTCGCCAGCCACGCGAGGTACTGATCGATCCAGTGATCGCTGGTCGTGCCCATCGGCCGCATCCCGAATCCGTGGCTGCCGCCGGAATACAGGTGAAACTCCACTTTCATGCTTTCGTTCAGCCATTGATCGAGCAAGCCCAGGCGGCCCTGCCGAAACAGCGGATCATCGACCGCGATCGCCAGGAACAGCGGCGGTCGCGGTCCGCCCGCGACCTTCTGCGTCATGGGTGGATAGATGAGCGCCACGCTTCGTGCAAGCACCGCTGCGTGCCGCTGTTCCAACAGCCGGATCTCGGTACGCGAGCCGGCCGAGAAGCCGACAATGTGAATCTGGGCAGGATCGATCTTCCACTGCGCCGCCTCGCGCGTCACCCGTGCGAGCGCGGCGGCCAGGTCGTCGACCGCCGGTGGATGATCGGCCAGTTCCCGCTTTCCAAGATCGCCGAATAGCGCCGCCATGTTGCGCATGTGGACTTCCGGGTCGCGGGCGGTAGTCATCGTGCGGTACTTGAGAACGAAGCTGGTGTACCCGGCCTGGGCAAGGCGGTAGGCAACGCGGAAGCCCTCGCTATCCATCGACACGAACTGGTAGCCACCACCAGGCACGACGATGACGGCCTTGCCATTGCCCTGGCCGGCAGGCGGAAGCACGGGATAGAGCGCGGGTCGCGTGACGTTGCGCACCGTCGTCTGGTCCATCATGTGTTCCCACTGCTCTTGATCGGGCGCGTCCGCGAGCAGTGGGATGCTGGTCCCCTGGGGTGCCGGTGCGGGAGTCAGCCGCATGTCCGGTGGAGCCTGGGCGAAAGCAACGGCACCCCACAACAGGCCGAGACTGATCCACAGGGCCTGCACGCGGGATCGGGTCAAGCATGTATTCATCCCATTCTCCCTATGTGTAGCGTCAATCACGGGCTGGCCGATTTGCAGATTGCTCATCAGGCATTCCGGAGCAACCAGTCGCGCATGACTGCGAGCCCTTCCTCCAGTCCAGAACGGCCAAAGCCGATGCGAAACCGATCGGCGGGAACAGGCCCCAGTTCCGAGCGGTAGGCGCTGGCGGGCAGCAGCAGTACGCCACTCTCGTCGATCAGACGGCGGGTGAAGGTCTCGACGCCATCCGCACCCCGGTAGCGGACGAAGGCCACGCAGGAGCCGTCGGGTTCGCGCCAATCGAACAGCCCGGGAAATCCTGCAAAGAAATCGTTCAGCAGCCCGATGTTCTGGCGAACGAGCGCGCGGTTGCGCGCCAGGATCGGCTCTTTGGCTGCCAGCGCGATCTCGGCGAGCACCTCCGAGGGCCCCGAATTGCAGATTGAAAGATAATGCTTGTAGTGCTCGCAGCGGAGCAGGAATTCCCGGTCGCGCGCCGCGAGCCAGCCGATTCTCAGGCCCGGCAGACCATAGGACTTGGACATCACGTTGAGCGAAATGCCGCGCTCATAGGCATCGGCTGCCTGTGTCAGGCGCAGCTCCGGAGCGCGCTCGATCAAGCGATAGACTTCATCGTTGAACAGCCAGATGCCGCGCGAACGGCACAGTTCGACCAGATCGGCATACGCCGCATGCGAAGCAATGGCGCCGGTGGGATTGTTCGGGAAATTGATGGAGATGAGCTTGGTGTTCGGCCTTAACGCTGACCTGATCCGATCGACGTCCAGCGCCCATGCGTTTTCTTCGTCGAGTGGCACGCCGGACACGGCACAAATCGACAGCGGCAGCGTCTCCGCGGCCTGGTAGTTGGGGGTAATGACGATGCAGTGATCAGCGGGCGACAACAGCACCTGCATGGCAATGTAGATTGCTTCTTCCGCACCTGCACAGCAGAGAATGTCCTCCGCCTGTAATGAATCATAGGTTGCAGCGATGGCTGCCCGCAGGGTCGGCGCGCCGAATGTCTGCGTGTAGCCCAAATGAAGCTCCTGGAATCGCTCGCGATCGGCAGGCGAGCCATGGGCAAGCAGTTCCCGCAGGCTCATGCTCTGGGCGTCCGACGCGGTCAGGTGATAGCGGGCGGCGAACTCCCATTTGGAAAAGTAGATCTCGAGCTGAAAATCACGGTTTGGGCCTGGCACGGGAAACTCCGGATCTGGTCAATAGACGGGATGCTACCGTAGGGATAGTCTAGGGCCACTGATAAAGTACGGATCGGTAAAGCCCGCCGGTAGACCTATTCGAAAGGCAGGTATGCAATCAGCGCCCGAGAAACCTGGGCCGGGGGCCGCTCCCCGCGCATCAACTGCTGCGCAGGCCACGCGTCACTCCGCTCTGGTTCGCACGACGCACTGGATTACCGCGCTGTCAGTTCTTGCCCTGCTGGTCAGCGGCGTCGAGATACTGATCTCCCATCCGCGATTCTATTGGGGCGAGAATGGCAATGTCTTGACGCCAGCGTTGTTCCAGCTGCCGATTCCCGCGTCGAGATCATTGGTACAGACCGGCTACGGCTATGTGTTGCCGGACCAGAACGGCTGGAGCCGGTCGCTGCATTTCCAGGCGGCCTGGTTCGTGGTGTTGGCAGGCCTGGTCTATGTGGTTGCCGGTTTTGTATCAGGGCATTTCCGCAAACACCTGCTGCCGCGTGGAGATGAAGCCTCGTGGCGGGCGCTCTGGAAGTCGATTGCCGTTCATTTGCGCTTCGAGCGACCGAGTGCGGCTGAGGCCTGGTCCTACAATCTGCTGCAAAGGCTCAGCTACCTGGTCGTGATTTTCTTGCTGTTCCCCCTGGTCGTCTGGACGGGGCTGGCGATGTCACCGGCGTTTACCTCGGCATTTCCGGCCACCGTCGACCTGCTGGGCGGGCGGCAATCCGCGCGCACCATTCATTTCTTTGTCGCCGTATTGCTGCTGTTGTTTTTCCTGGTCCACGTTGGAATGGTCTGGTTCGCAGGCTTCCGCAGCCGCATGCGCGGCATGATCACGGGCCGGGTTGATGGAGTGCAGGAGAACCCATGACTGATCTCTCGCGACGCAAGCTGATCAAGACCGGACTCGCGGCTGCAACGGGTATTGCGGGGCTGGGTGTGGGCGCCAGCCTGGCGAAGAAGTACGGACTGATCCCGCCAGATCACGCTGGCATCTGGGGCGTTGGTGAAACACTGAACTACGCTTCCTACCGGCTGCTCGCGAATCATTCGATGGCTCGTGAATTTGCGCGCAGCGAAATCTCGAGCAGACCTCTCGCCAATGAGATCGCACCGCCTGGTGAAGCGTTCCTGAAACTCCAGGCTGGAGGTTTCACTGATTGGCGGCTCGCCGTCGATGGCATGGTCGATCGGCCAGGAGCATTTTCGCTGGCCCAGCTCAAGAGCTATCCGTCGCGTACGCAGATCACCCAGTTGTCATGTGAGGAGGGCTGGTCGTATGTCGCCGAATGGAAGGGTGTGCCGCTATCGCAGGTACTCGAGGTGGCCGGTATCCGGCCGCGTGCCAGGTACGTGGTCTATTTCTCGATCGAGCCCGGTTGGTGGGACAGCATCGACATGGGCGACGCTCTGCACCCGCAGACCTATCTGGCCTATGGCATGAATGGC
Source organism: Gammaproteobacteria bacterium (assembly GCA_025350055.1). Classification (GTDB taxonomy): domain Bacteria; phylum Pseudomonadota; class Gammaproteobacteria; order Steroidobacterales; family Steroidobacteraceae; genus FEN-1191. The sequence continues at coordinate 25,923 of JANXYK010000008.1, forward strand.
GGCGATCTGCCGGTGGGCAACGGTGGGCCGCTGCGCATGCGCGTGCCGCGACAGCTGGGGTACAAGAGCGTCAAGTTCATTACCCGCCTGACGGTCACGGACGACCTGAAGAAATTCGGCAAGGGCCTGGGTTCGGCGTCTCCCGAGAGTGGCTATGCGTGGTATGCAGGGGTTTGACGCCTAGGGAAGGCCAACAACTATCGCGGCGAGTGCCGTGGGCGCCGTCCCCAGTTCCGGGGACGCGATTAAAAATGCGGATCTATATATTGCGCGTCGTCGCTCAACCCGTACTCAGCAAGGAGAATGAAGATGCGAAACACTGTGCGAATTGCAGTCTGCAGCGCGGTACTGGTCGCGCTATCTGGCCTGGCCTACGCTGCGCCGTCGTTGCCAGTGTCTATTGTCAATTTGCCGCTGTCCGTCACGGGTACCGTCAGCGTCGGCAACACGGTGCCAGTGACTGGCACGGTCAACGCCAACATCACCAGCGGGTCTGTGGGTATAGCCACTACGGCGGCCAATCCACTCTATGTCGAGGGCGGGGACACGGCGCGCCACGCCGTCGAAGCCGCCTGCGATGTGCTGTTTGACTCGACTGGCCAGGCAGGTTGCACGCTCAGCACTGGCGGGGGCGCTCCGCTCGTGCCGGCGGGCCAGATCCTGGTCATCGAGAGCATTTCATGCCGCGCCAGTGTCAATCACCTCAGCAATCCCTATTCGGATCTGCTGCTGTTGATCAGCATGCCGGCGGCTCCGAACCACGCCAATTTCTACCACAATTTCCTGATGTCACGTTTCCTGAGCCTGACCGACGGTAGCCCGCAGCTCGACTACTACGCGTTTGCGACACCGATGAAGATATATGCCTATGGGTTCCCCGCAGCCACGACCAACGTGTTCGTGCAGATACAGGCCGGTCCGTTCACGGCCGGCGTGGGTGGGCTGACCTGTTCGGTGTCGGGGTACTACGTGGCACAGTGAGCTGGAGCGCCTTGCTGGGTGGACGCGGTAGTCATCCAGTCTGCGATTCAAGGCCGCAGCCGGCCGGTACGGGATTTGCCCGGGCCGGCTGCGGCGCTCAGGGGGTGTCACTGGAAGGTGTCGTGCCAGTTCTTTACCACCAGGAACCGCATCACCATCGAGGTTTTGTCCAGCTCACGCCGCAGAAGGCGGGCACCTTGCATGCGATCTGTAGCGGCAGGCGCCAGCTTTCGCAGTGTCGTGCGACCCGCGCCCACGATGAGTCTTCTGGTACGGGCTTTCCACGGCGAAGGTTGTGGAACGACTGCGCTGTTATCGACAAGCCGGCTGATGGCCTGTTGATTGAAGATCTGCCACACGCCACTACGTCGATCCGCAACCTGCGCGGTCACATAGGTCCTGAACGGAGACTGGGTATTGAGGACCTGTTCCCAATCCTCCTCCCCGCTATGTGCCGCAAATGGATATCGGGCAAGGGTTGCGTAACGTGACCGGGACATGTCCGTGAACAGATTCTTGTTGATTCGAAGTGCGCTCGGAATTGTGCCGAGCAGATCCAGCACCGCATCGTCGATCAGTGGATTGCGGTGATCGTGCAGCACCTGTTTGAAGTAGCTCGCCGATGCCAGGTAGGTCTGCACCCGATGATTGAAGTACAGGTAGTCCTTGGCTGTGTTCGGCTCCATGCCGTCACACTGATGCCAGTAACGGTTGTGTTCCTCGTGATTGGCATCGGCCAGCCGCGCGTAGTAGTCCGGCTGGAAGTAGTTACGCAATCCGTCGATCCCGCTTAGCGGTTTCAGGCCCACTCTCGCAAACGCGCCCGTCAGGCTGTATGCGCGCGAGCCCCACCCGAACGCCTCGTCTCCTCTGATGACCCGGTGGAATCCCTGCTGTCGAAGCTGGGTCATGAAATCAAATTCCTGTGGGTGGTGCGCTGCCACGTCCGACTGCGCATCAATTAGATAGTTGGTGCGCGCGAAGCGCGCGCCGTAGTGTTCTGTGCTGCGCTTCATGAACAGATGGTTGACGCCAAGGTCGCGGGCGATTGTGCCGGCGACGTGCGCGTCCGTGCCAGGTGCGTTCTCGTCCAGCCCCCAGGACGCGGTGTTCAGGCGAGTGGCATTGCCATTCACGGCCTCGAGCGCGGCGCCGAGGATTCCGCGCGAGTCGTAACCTCCGCTCAGAAAGATGATTGCGCGATTGTCATTGCCGAGGTGTCTTCGGACTGAATCGGTGACGCATTGACCCAGTTCGGATCTCAGGTCCCGCGCGGACAGATCGCTGGCACGCTCTCCGGGTTGGAAGCGCCAATACTCAATGACGGTCACATGGCCATCCTGGATCCGCAGCGCATGACCACCAGGCAACCTGTGGATGTTCGCGAACAACGACTGATGGTTATAGAGGTGACCACATGCCAGCAGCGCTCCCATGGCTGCCATGTCGGTGCTCTTCACCACTCCCGGAACTTCGAGCAGCGCCTTGACCTCGGGAGCGAAATAGAGAATGCCGGCTACCTCGGTGTAGTAGACGGGCTCCGCGCCACGCCGGTCAGAAACGAGCCAGTAGCAGTCGTGGCGCTCATCGAGGCATGCTAGGCTGAAAAATCCCTTGAGTGCATCGGGCCAACGCGTCTGTGCAGTATCGCGCTCCAGGGTGCCGTAGTACCGACCGATCATCCCGAGAGCGGCATCATGGTAGTCGCCGAAGAGCGAGCTGAACCCAAGTTGGCGAATGTCGGCACCTCGGTCAGCAATCTGCCATTCACTACTCCGGTAGTGATCCTCGTGAGTGAGCTTGCGCTGCATGCGCGCAAGAGTCTTGCTAGCCAGCTGATGGTCGGGGATGCCGACAAGGGAGGGGTTGATTGCGCCGAAGAGGCCAGGCATAGATGGAATCCGAGGCATCCTTGCGTCAAGGCATGAAGAATAGATCAAGAGTATGAGGATTGCATACACGGGAGTCGTGCCAGAGCACGATTGTACTTGCCCGGTCGCGGGAGATTCCGGCGCTGGGAAGGCGCTCGTCGCGCCTCGAGTGCAACCTCAGTGACTGATCGGCATCGCAGACGGGGGATTGGGCGCGCTTTTCATCCCGGTGGCTACACCGGGAAGCCCTAACCGGCTAGGATCCGCGCTTTGACGATCTCGAGCACAGCGCCGATCGCATCACGCGCGAGACGGTGGCGCTGCTGCAGACCCAGTTCGTCACGTCGCTCGACCGGGACGACATCCGTCGCCTCATGGCCCGTGGGTCTGACCTCACGCTGGTCCGCTACGGCGCTGGTGTGCCCAGCGTCACTGGCGGGGAATTCGCGTTGTCCAGCTGCTGCGCCAGTGGCGGCAGACTCTCGGCCAGGATCCTGCGAAATTCGCCATCCGCGCTGGCCACTTCGGCCTCATAACCCTGCAGTCGATCGAGCTGCGTCACGGTAGGCGCAAAATCGGCGCTGCCTGCCACGTCCCCGCCGCCGGTGCCGACTTCGGCGTTGAGCCAGATCAGGTCGAGATAGGAGCCGTAAGGCTCGACGAAATACTTGTCGTCGCTGTTACGCAGGGCGCGCGAGGCGAGCCGCGACTCCACCGCCTGCAGCTTCGCATCGAGCTGTTCGATCGCACCCAGCAGCTGCTGCCGTTGCAGCTTCTGCGCTTCACTCAACGGCGCCGCCGGGGCGGGCGTAGGCTCTGGGTCCGGCTCGTCGCCTTCCTCGGCGATCACGGGATCGGGACGATCGACTTTCCTCGGTGGCCGCAGCATCACCATCACGGTTTCGAGCTGCCTGCGCAACCATTCCATCTGATTGACGGCGTCGGCAACGTGGCTGATATCGTCGCGAATGCGCAGCAGGGTCTGCACCGACTGCTCTATATCCGCAGCCGATCCGGGTGCGCGCGGATCGCTCAAGATCGTGAGCGGCTGAGTATACGATTGGCCGTCCACCCGCATGCGCACCGAGTAATGTCCTGGCGCCGCGATCGGTCCCACTTCGCCAGGCTTCGAACCCCAATGCGTGATGGGTCTGGAGTCCGCGTCGCGGAAGCGCGGCTCGTTCCAGATGCGCGTGTTGTCGGGCGCCGCCGTGCGCAAGGCGATCACGCGCGGCGAATCGAAGCGCAGGTCCCATTGCTGGCGATTGAGCCCGATTGCCAGGTCCGCGGGTTCCATCGGGGTGAGCGTGCGCACGCTCTTGCCCTGCGCGTCCAGGATCTCGAACTCGACGGGTGCTTTCGGCAGGGACTTGAGCGAAAAATTCAGCAGTGCCTGCGGGCTGCGCACGAAGCGGTAGCTGGCCCGGGGCTCATGCAATACGACGGCCGCGTCCGCGGGGTGTCTGGCCATCTGCTCAAGCGGCGAAATATCATCGAGCACGTACAGTCCGCGGCCGTAGGTCGAGACCACCAGGTCGTGGAACCCGGGCTGCACCACTACCCAGCTCGCAGGGGCCGGGGGCAGACCGTTGCGCAGTGCGCTCCAGTGTCCGCCGTCGTCAAGCGAGTAATACACGCCATTGCCCGTGCCGGCGAACAGCAGCCCGGCGCTGTTGGGATCGTCGCTCACGCAGCGCACATAGGAAAGCGCGTGCCGGGGCAGATTGCCGTCGATCCGCTTCCAGGTCTTGCCATAGTCGTCGGTCTTGTAGATGAACGGGTCCCGATTGTCGGCCAGGTGCAGATCGACGCTGACGTAAGCGCTGGCCGCATCGAAGCTCGAGGGTGCGATGCTGGTGATCGTGCCCCAGGGCGGAAGGCCGGGCATCTTGCCGCTCACGTGGGTCCAGCTGCCTGCCGCATCCTTGCTGTACCAGAGCTGTCCGTCATTGGTGCCGGCCCAGATCAGCCCCTTCTGGATTTTCGAGGGTGCAATGGCAAATACCACCTCGCCGTAGAACTGCCCGAGGTTGTCCCCCACGATGCCGCCGGAGGGCATCAGGTGATCGGGATCCTGCGTGGACAGATCGGGGCTCGAGACCTTCCAGTTCAGGCCGGCGTCAGTGGTTTTGAAGATCACCTGGCAGCCGTAATACACCGTATCGTGTTCGAAGGGGTCGATCGCCAGCGGCGCCGTCCAGTGGCAGCGGTATTTCAGGCCGTTGGGCGGTGAATCGAGCGTGAGCTTCCACGGGCTCAGGGAATGCGCTTCCTTGTAGCGTGCATCCCAGCGCGTGACTTTGTTGCCGTAACAGGTGGCCCAGACCACATTGGGGTCTGCGAGGTCGGGGATCGTGAAACCGGATTCGCACCCACCCATGTGGCGATTCCAGTCGGCCTCCCCATCTCCCCCTACCACCGGGCCGCGCAGGTTGCCGTCATCCTGCATGTTGCTGTAGAAAAAATAGGGCACCTGATTGTCCACGGCCACGTGGTACATCTGCCCGATCGGCAGGTTGACGCGGTGGAAGCCACGACCATGGACCGTGGTGATGATGAGGCCGGCGTCGTCAGTAATTACGAATCGATCAGGGTTTGCCGGATCGACCCAGATGTCGTGGGTATCGCCGCCCCAGCGCACTTCGTGGAAATTCTCGCCGGCGTCGAGCGACTGATGGAAGGAGCTGTTGGCGACATACACTTCGCTGTCGCTGCCGCTCGATACCGCGAGGCGGATGTAATATCCGGCGCGGCCGATCAGTGCGCGCTGGTAGTTCACGGTGCGCCAGTGTTCGCCGCCATCGTCGGAACGCCATACCGAGCCCTGGTCCGCGGTCTGCATCAGCGCATAGATCCGCCGGGAATTGGTCGGCGCGATCGCGACATCGATCTTGCCCACCGAAGCGTGCGGTAATCCATGCTCCTCGAGCCGGGTCCATTTCGAGCCGCCATCGTGCGAGATATAGAGCCCGCTGCCGGGCCCGCCGCTCAGTTCGCCCCAGGTGTGCAGTTCCACCTGCCACATGCCGGCAATCAGTGTGCGTGGGTCATGCGCATCCATCGACAGGCCCGAACAGCCGGTGTTCTCGCCCGCGAACAGCACGCGCTCCCAATGCACACCGCCGTCCATGGTGCGGTATACGCCTCGTTCGGATTGCGGCCCCGTGGCGCGCCCGAGCACGCAGGCAAACACGATCTCGGGATTGCGCGGGTGGATCACGATGCGTCCGATGCGGCCAGACTCCGGCAGGCCCATCAGGGTCCAGGTCTTGCCTGAATCCGTAGACTTGTAGATGCCATTGCCCATGACGTCGCTGTCGCGGATCATCCAGGCCTCGCCGGTGCCCGCCCACACAGTGCCTGGTTCCGATGGAGCGACGGCCAGTGCGCCAATGGCGGCGGCAGGCTGCTTGTCAAACACAGGCGACCAGCGATTGCCGCCATCCTCCGACTTCCACACGCCACCCGAGGCGGCACCCGCGTAGTACACGCTCGGATCGCCGGCAACACCCGCGATTGCCGCAATCCGGTTGCCGACCTTGGGACCCAGGAAACGGAACTTGAAGTCGCCTTCGTGTCCGGTATCGCCGGCCGTTGAGTCCGCCGGAAACAGTCCGGCGAGGCCCAGCATGGCGAGCACGCAAACCCCCAGTGTGCTGATACGCATGGCCATCTTCCCCCCACTACGCTGAACCGGCAGCTGTAAAGTATAGGATACCGCCGCCGGTCGACCAGCGCTGGCCAACCCCTTTGGCGCTGCGTGGCTACTCCCGAATGGGCAGACAGGGTAGAGTCTGCCCTTCCTTCCAATAACAACAGGCCAGCCGTGAACCTCATCGCCAAGCTCGTTCCGCGCGAGAACCGTTTCTTTGAGCTGTTCAACCAGCACGCCAGCCTGGCTGCCGAGGCGAGCGGGGTGCTTTCGGGCCTGCTGAAAGACTACCAGGACGAGACACAGCGCCTCGTCCGCATCGAGCGAATCAACGATCTCGAGCACAATGCCGATCGCATCACGCACGAGACGGTAGCGTTGATACAGACCCTGTTCGTCACGCCCCTCGACCGGGACGACATCCATCGCCTCATTTCACGCATGGACGACATCCTCGATCTCATGCAGGACTGCGCCGAATCGCTGAACCTCTACGACGTGCGGCAGGTGACCGACCCCGCCATCGAGCTTGCGGGGCTGCTGCAGACCTGCTGCGTACGACTGCAGTCGGCCGTGGCGCTGCTGAACAACATGCGCAATGCGCCTGAAGCCCTGAAGATCTGTCGCGAAATCGACAACCTGGAATCGCAGGCCGACCGGGTGATGCGTGCGGCGATCTCGAAGCTGTTTCGCGATGAGGCTGATATCCGCCAGGTGATCAAGCTCAAGGCGGTCTACGAGATGCTCGAGGCGGCGACCGACAAGTGCCAGGACGTCGCCAACCTCATCGAAAACATCACGCTGCAGAACGCCTGAGCGTGTTCTCCGATCCTACGGTCACGGCGCTGTGGCTGCTCGTGCTGCTGGCGCTGGGTTTCGACTTCCTCAACGGTTTCCACGACGCCGCGAACTCCATCGCCACGGTGATATCGACGCGGGTGCTCAAGCCCTACCAGGCGGTGGCCTGGGCGGCGCTCTTCAACTTTGCCGCCATCTATGCGTTTGCACCCAAAGTGGCAGCGACCATTGGCTCGGGCATCATCAATCCCGCGTTCGTGAATGATGCGGTGATCTGCGGCGCGCTGGTCGGCGCCATCATCTGGAACCTGGTGACCTGGTATCTGGGTATTCCGTCGAGTTCCTCGCATGCGCTGATCGGCGGGTTGATAGGGGCGGGCATGGCCAAGAGCGGGCTCGTGGCGCTCAAGGCGACGGGCATCATCAAGGTCGCAATCTTCATCGTGGTGTCGCCGGTGCTGGGTCTGCTGATCGGTGGCCTGCTGATGCTGGGCATCAGCTGGGCGTGTTTTCGCATCGCGCCGATCCGGCTCGATCGCTGGTTCCGGCGCACGCAGCTCGTGACCAGCGCACTCTACAGCCTGGGGCATGGTGCCAACGATGCGCAGAAGACCATGGGCATCATCTGGCTGCTGCTCATCAGCCGCAACCTGACCACGAAGGCGCACTTGCCGCTGTGGGTGATGGTGAGCTGCTACGCCGCCATTGCCGTGGGCACGTTGATGGGTGGCTGGCGCATCATCAAGACCATGGGGCAAAAGCTTACGCCACTCACACCAGCGAGCGGCTCTGCTGCCTCGGCCGGCGGGGCGATCACGCTTTTCATCGCATCCGGCTTCGGCATTCCGGTGTCGACTACGCACACGATCGCTGGCGCCATTCTCGGCGCGGGCGCCATACAAAATCCGTCGCGCACCCGCTGGGATGTAGCGGCCTCGCTCGTTTATGCCTGGGTGCTGACGATACCGGCGGCTGCACTCATCGCTGCGCTCGCCTACCTAGTGGCGCGATCGCTGTTTTGATCTGACGCAAGGAACCCGACCATGACGACGACTCCTTCAGGCCTGAAATACGAAGATACGGTGCCCGGCAGCGGCGCGACCGCGGCTTCAGGTAACAATGTGAAGGTGCTCTACACCGGCTGGCTACACGACGCCGCTGCACCGCAGAGCCGCGGGTGCAAGTTCGACTCCAGCAAGGATCGCAATCGCCCGTTCGAATTCGAACTCGACGGCGGCCAGGTCATCCGCGGCTGGGATGAGGGCGTGCAAGGCATGCAGGTCGGCGGCACGCGCGTGCTGACGATTCCGCCCGAGCTGGGTTATGGGGCCCGCGGTGCCGGCGGCGTGATTCCGCCGAATGCAATGCTCGTATTTGAGGTGGAGTTGCTCGGCGTTTGACGGTGCACAGCGTGCAGCGCCAGATCGCAATGCCGCTGCTGCTAAGTGCGCTCGTGGTGGGAGGCTGCGCGATGGAACGAGGCCATTCGATCTCGGCAGCAGAACGCGTTGTCCAGCGACAACTGGATGCGTACAACGCCCATGACCTGGGCGTGTTCGTCGCCACTGACAGCGATGGGGTCGCGCTCCACCGTATTCCGTCGACGACGCCGGCGATTTCCGGCAAGGCCGCGCTCACTGACTTCTACCGTGACTCGCGTTTCAACCTGCCGGCATTGCATACGGCGCTGGTGCACCGGTCGGTAGTCGGCAACAAAGTCGTCGATCACGAGCGCATCTCGGGATTGCGCGAGCAACCGGTCGAAGCCGTGGTGACCTACGTTGTGATTGATGGGCTCATTCAGAGTGTCTGGTTGGCGAGCGCGCAGTAGCGTCAGCTGGCGCCGCCCGAAGTCATTGAGTGCGATACGGGAACCGCCTCACAGCTTCGGGGAGGCAAACTCAAGATTCGCGCCCCAACGCCGTATTCCTGCCCGAGGAAAGGCCCCGCGAGCAGCGGCCACGGTTACCCCATGCCCTGAGGCGCCGCGCGCGAACCATGAAATGACTGCTGATGGAGCCAGAAGCCCGGCGCGTGCCAGTACAGCCTCCGGGGACATGCTCGGCTCGTACACCGACATCGCGCGCGCCCTGGTCTCCGGGCTCACCGGAGCGGGTCTGCTCGATGCCCGGCTTGCCGTGCGCGGGCAATCAGGGGCCTTGCTGGCCAGAAATGTGGCCGACTGGCTGCAGACTCCCCGCAATCTGGACAACGTGCAGCAGCTCGCGGAGCGACTGAATTCCAGGGACCTGACCGTCGCTATTCCCTTGCGTTCCGAGACCGAGCGACTGCTTGGGGTGTTCGCGGTGCAGATCTCGGCGCGCGCGCCGACCAGCGAACCGGCAGCGATACGCAAGAAACTCAAGCCGGTTATCGACAGCCTGGTGCGCGAACTGGCACGTGAGGCGAAGCCTGAGCGACGCAAGCGCGAGCAGACCCTGGCCGAGCGCACCCATGAACTCGAGTGGTTGTTCAAGGTATCGCAGCAGCTACAGGGTGCAACCGACGATCGCCAGGTGCTCGAGCAGCTGCTGGCAGCCGCCACTGTGCGCATGCGTAGCGCCTTGGGCGCGCTGCTGATTCCCGACCGGCGCCTGCATATTGAGCACGCCGCCGAGGCCTCACGGGCACCGGCATTGCGCGCCGTGCTCAGCAAGAACCGCGCGCAGTTGCTCACCTGGGTGCAAAGGCGCAATCGCGCGCTGGTGATGAACGGCGGCACCGGCAAGGGTGCGCCGCAACCCTGCAAGATTCTGTGCGTGCCCGTGGTGCTGACGACCGGGCGTGTCATCGGCGCAATGGTGTTCCTGAATTCCAACGAGCGCGGTGATTTCGAGAACAAGCACGCCTACCTGGGGCGCCACCTGGGGCGGCAGGCCGCCTCGCTGATCGAGGCACAGTTCGATCTCATGACAGGCCTGCACACGCGCAGCGGCCTCGAGCAGACGCACCTGCAACTCGCGTCGCAGTCACCCGATGCCTTGCACAGTCTCATCTATGTCGACGTCGATCGCATGCATGTGATCAATGAGCTGCACGGCTTTGAGCTGGGCAATGAGCTGATTGTGCGGGTCGCGGGACTACTCGGCTCTCCGACGCTGCCCGCGAGCGCCGTGTGCGCGCGCCTCACAGGCGACCGCTTTGCGATCCTGCTCTCGGATGGCGATGCCTCCCAGGCGCAGGTGCATGCCACGCGCCTGCGCGAGGCGGTAGCCAAGATTGCGATAGGTCCCGAGTCCGAACCAAACGGGGGCATGGAAGTGTCGGTGAGTTGTGGCATCGCCGACGTCGTCGATATTCCGCAAGGCCTGGCGCGAGCGCTGGCCGCGGCAGAAATAGCCTGCAAGAAGGCCAAGGACCACGGTCGCAATCGCATCGAAGTCTACGCCTGCCAGGACAGCAGCATCATGCGCCGCAAGGGCGACGTGGCGGCCGTCGGCACGCTGCGCCAGGCGCTGCGCACCAACAGCATCGAGTTGCATGCGCAACGCATCGCTCCATTGCAGAAAATGGAAGAGCCAGGCGGTTACGAAATACTGATGCGACTGAAGATGCCCGATGGCTCGCTGGTATCGCCGGGGCCGCTGATCGCCGCCGCGCAGCGCTACCAGCTGTTGCCGTCCATCGATCGCTGGGTCACGCAGCACGCGCTCGAAATGCTGGCACCGTATCGTGGTCTGCTCGGTTCCAGCGGCCTGTACATGTCCATTAATGTTTCGGGGCAGTCGCTGGGCGATGAGGCCTTTGCGCAGCATTTTCTCGGCAACCTCAAGGCCGCCGCGTTGCCTGCCGGCAGTATCGCTATCGAAGTGACCGAGCAGGCGGCCATCTCAAACCTCTCGCAAGCCGGCGATCTGCTGGCGACACTGCGCAAGGTGGGCTGCCGCGTGGCGCTGGACGATTTCGGCACCGGTGCGAACACACTCAGCTCGCTCAAGAACCTGCAGGTGGCCTGCCTCAAGATCGACGGCAGTTTCGTGCGCGACATGCTCACCAACACCAAGTCGCAGGCCACGGTGCGCGGCATCGTCGAGCTGGCCAAGGCCTACAAGATTTTAACGGTGGCCGAGTTTGTCGAGAGCAAGGAACTCGCGCAGCGACTCAAGACCATGGGCGTGGACTTCGCGCAGGGTCATGCCTACGGCCGACCAGGGCCGCTCGCGGATCTGCTCACGAGCCTGGGGCGTGACGAATCGGCTCGCCTGCATCGACTGTTCCTTGAGATCTGAGGAGTACTCGCGCCTCTGTGTGCTGCTAACGGCGCGGCAGGCTTCCCGGCCTCAGGTGGCCAAGCGCGGCGGCGACGAGTATCAGCACGGGCACATCGCCGACCAGATGACCGATCTCATGCTGATCGCGCAACGCCTGGGCCGTCATGATCAATGCGTGCACCAGGCTTGACCACACCGTGAACGAGATCAGGCTGCGATGAGCCGCGGGATTGTTGGCGGCTCTGATCAGGAAGATGCCCAGCACGATGTAGATGCCCTCGATCATCTGCAGGTAGTAGCCACCTTCGCCGTGATGCCAGACCCAGCCGGACGGCCAGAGCAATCCCAGCGGATAGAGCGCCATGAACGCCACGCCGAACACCCGGAGCGAAATCCTCAGCAGTGCCTCCCTGGTGATCATCGGCTGCTCCGACATGCCCACAGCAGTGCGTCGCTATCGACGACCTCGGCGAACTCCAGGTGCAGGTCGCCGAGCGCGGCGTTGTGTACCGCTTCGGCCGCGCGAGTGCGTCCGTCGGCGCCGCTGCGGTCAAAGGCGGCCGTTGCGTCCGCTACGACATAAGTCCTGAAATCCAGGTTCCCGGCCATGCGCGCCGTGGTCGATATGCAGTGGTTGGTCGTCAAGCCGACGATGACCAGGCTGTCGATGCCGTGTTGGCGCAGGTCCGCCTCGAGCGTCGTGCCAATGAAGGCGCTGTTGACAGATTTCTGGTAGACAGCTTCGCCAGCGCGTGGAATGGCCTGATCCTTGGGTTCGTTGCCGCGCGTGCCCGGCCGGAAGCATCCGTCAGCACTGCGGGACCAGTGATGCACGTGGATGACCGGAGCCCGCATCTCGCGCCAGCACTGCAGCAACGAGGCAATACGCGCTTCCGCCTGGCGATTGTTGCGCTGCCCCCACGAGGGTCATCGAAACCTTTTTGCATGTCCACGACTACCAACGCAGGAATCAAATCGAGTGGCTTCACCTTCGCTCCGCAATTGATCTAGACTCGGTAGCGCAGTGTGCGGTGGGTGGAGCAGGCGTCCAAAACCACGATGGAGGCATCGGTTATACCGATCGGTAGTAGATGGTGAGCGATCTGGAAGTTCGGCACTGCAGGGTCTTGATGGCCGTCAGCGACCACGGCGGTGTCAGCGCCGCTGCGCGCGCCTTGGGCTTGGCGCAATCTACGGTCTCTGAAACCCTGCTGTCACTCGAGCGGCTGATTGGCGCACCCGTCACGCTGCGCCGTCCAGGTCAGGAGGCCGCACTCTCGGCTGCCGCGCTGGCCTTGCTGCCACATGCGCAGGTGCTAATTCATGCATCGGAGGCCGCGCTGGCGAGCGTGACCTCGGCTCACGCGAATATCATCCGTCTCGGTGCGGTGGAATCCGCCAGTACCTTCCTGCTGCCCCATGCATTGACGGCGTTTCGATCGCACTGGCCGGCGCTGGATGTGCAGATAACCATAGGTCTGTGCGAGGACTTGCGCAGGCGGGTGCAGCGCCGCGAACTGGCTGCGGCAATCACCGTAGAGGGACCCAAGGCTGCACTCGATCGCGACGGAGGCAGCAGCCGCATGCTGTCTCCCGCGCGCTTGAGTCTGTTTGTGGCGTCGCGTGATACGCCTGGCGGAATCAGGATCAAAAGGCGCGATCTGGCGCGGCGGCCGTTGCTGCTTCCCGATCCTGGCGGCGCGTTCTATACCCTGATGCGTGAGTGGTTCGCCGCGGCTGATGTGCAACCGCGATTCGAGTCGGCTGGCAGCATCGATGGCGTCAAGATTGGCGTGCGCGGCGGTGAATACATTGGTTTGTTGCCGGGCTATGCGATCGCCAGGGAGCTGGCGGCCGGTGAGTTTGTTGAATTGCGGGTACAAGAGCCGCTGCCGACCATCGCGCTGGAATTGACCACGCACGACAAACCGATTGAAGCCTCACCGCTCGAAGACATGATCCATTGCATCGAGCGTGCCTCGGCTGCCATTCACTGATGTCTGAGAAACAGCACGTCGAAGGCCGGCAGCCAGGTCTTGCCGCCGTCTCTCGACATCGTTGACGATTCACGCACGCCTTTCCCTTCCTGCTGCCAGGTTATGCGTTGCAATACCGAGCGGCCGTCGCCGGTGTGGGTTTCACCTTCAAGCGTGAGCGCTCCGCCACTGAAGCCCCCTGATATCACCATCAGCGAACCGAAATTGCTGACCCAGGTTTGCTGCCAGGCCTTGCGCGCTGAATCAAAGCTCAGGATGCTGTCGCCGATCAGGCCGTCATACTGCTCATAGAGTTCGTGGATGGCGCAGCCCGCAGCAATGAGATCGACGTGTGTCCGGGCGATGACATGGTTGAGCTCGCCCCACTCGAAAGCATCCCAGTCGCCCAGCCAGAAATCGAGCTGGCGATGGTCAGTGGAACTACAGTGATCAGCATCGGCGGCGGAGGCAATTGCTACGGGCAGCGCGATTGTCGCTAGCAGGGCCCAGTTCCTGATCGTTCTTGGCATTGCCGGTCTCCTCGATGTGGATTGCGCGCGAAGCCCGCAAACGGCGCGGGCCCTGCGCATGCTGCGGCGGCAAGGCAGGTGCCTCAAAACGCCGATGAGGCCATCGGCGCCGCCGATGCGGGTACCGCCATTGCCGACCAATCGGTGCAGCCGATTGCCCCATCGCCGCTTTGGACACGCGTTCTCCGCAGGGCAGAGTCCGGCAACGATTCCGGACTACATGGGGACGACAAGTGAAGATTCTCAAATCAGATGCCACGTTTTCGAAGACCGATGAGCTCATGGTGCACCCGCGATGGCAGGTCCGGGCGATTGCAGGGTTGGCGGGAGCGCTGCTGTTCGCAAGCCTTGCCTGGTCCGCACAGGCGGAAGCACCGCCTGATTCTCCACTGGAAGAGATCGTGGTGACCGGCTCGAGCATTGCGCAGAAAGCCGACAACTCGTCGGTGCCAGTGACGATCCTCACCCAGCAGGACATCGCCCGGACCGGATTGACCTCCGCGAGCGACCTGATCCAGAAGTTGCCGGCGGTACAAGGATTTATCGCCGCATCGAACGGCGTGAACGGTGGTGGCGCTGGCCAGACCACAGCGGCGTTGCATGCCTTGACCTCGAAATACACCGTGGTGCTGCTCGACGGACAGCGCGTGGCATCGTTCCCACTCAACAGCGGGTTGGGCGGCGGCTCGGCCGTGAACCTCGAAAGCATTCCACTTGAGGCCGTTGAAAGGGTCGAGGTGCTGACCGACGGTGCTTCTGCACTGTACGGCGCCGATGCCGTGGCTGGCGTCGTCAACTTCATCCTGAAGAAGAACAGCACCGATGGCAACGTCTTCTACCATGCGTCGGTTTCTGATCAGGCGGGCGGCAATTCCTGGAACGCGGGATTCAGCAAAGGCTTCGGCAGCCTGGCCACCGATGACTACAACATCCTCGTTACCTACACCCATGATGTGCAAGACCCGCTCTTTGCCAGTGAACGCGCGGCATCACGCCGTGGCGGGTTCTTTCCGTTCAGCTACGGCGGTGTCAACTACGTGTTGAACACGCGCACTGGCAACACCGAGCCCGGCAACATCACCCTCCCTGGCAGTCTGGCTTCGTACAATCCGTACTATTCGGCCAACGGCAATTGCGGCAATGCCAATGCGGCGGTGTTGATAGGCTCGCCCACTGATGTCACCTGTCGCTTCAACTTCGCCGCCACGGTGCAGGACATTGCTCCGTACCAACGCGACGCGGGCCTGATCCGCGGCACCTTCAAGGTGGGTTCGCAAAGCGAATTCTGGTTCGACGCGCTGGTTTCAAGGTTCTCTACCACACCCCAGTTTGCACCGCCGGCCCAGCCGCTTGGCCTTCGCCCGAACCGGCTATCGGCACTCTGGAACAGCTACGTAGTGCCGTACCTGAGGGCGAACAACATCACCTGGGTAGGAGATGGCACGGGCTGCACGAGCCCGACTGCCGCTGTGGTAGGACCGAATCCCTGCGCCATCGATGCGAAGGCGACGCTGGGGTATCGCGCCGTCTCGGCCGGCGGACGCGCCGACGTCTTCGAGTATCAGTCCCGCCATCTGGCGACGGGATTCAACACCAGGTTCGCTGGCTGGGATTTCAAGGCTGCGCTGGTGTCTTCAACCGGGAAATTTACCGACACGGCGGCCGGTGGCTATCTCGACTTTGACCTGTTCTCTACTGCGGTGGCGAGCGGCGCCTACGACCCGGTGATGGGGACCGGGCAGAGCGCGCTCAAGAACACCATATTGCACACGAACTTCAGCACCAATCATTCGACCCTCAACAGCCTGGAGGTCAACGCGCAGCACCATGTGTTCGACATGCCTGGCGGTGCTTCAATTCTGTCGATCGGCGCCGAGTACGCATTCGCGCGCATCAACATTGAAAACAGCGACATCGTGCGGGCGGGCAATGGCACTGTTTCGCAGCCAAGCACTACTGACTCGGTTGTCGGAGGCCCTGGCGGTGCTGTGAATCAAGAAGGAGACCGCACCAACCGTGGCGTGTACGCGGAATGGCTGCTGCCGGTACGCACCGATCTGAGTGTCAACGCCTCGGCGCGCTACGACAGCTATTCCAGAGTGCATAGCACTACCTTATTCGACACCAGTGTGCCCAATCCGGCGACCGGCCTGTACGACCAGCGCCCATCGGGTGACCTGGGCAACAGCTTTGGCCAGGCGACTTACAAAGTCTCGTTTCGCTACCACCCGGTCGACATGCTGTCGTTGCGCGGTTCGATCGGCACCGGCTTCAAGGTTCCGGACATCAGCGACATCGCTGGAACGCTTTCCTTTGGCGGTTCGACCGCAGGCAGCTACTCGTGCCCCATAGCGGGTGCTCCAGGCTGCCTGCCCGGCAATGCGCAATATGACCTGTTATCGGGGGCCAATGGCGATTCGGGCCCCAATGGCCTGAAGCCAGAGAAATCTACGCAGTTCACCTTTGGCGTTCGGGTCGATCCGCTGCAAGCGCTGTCACTGGGCCTGGATTACTGGAACGTGCACATCAAAGACCAGATCCAGTCCGCCGGCATCAGTGAGCAGAATGGTTTCAACAATCCGGCGCAGTACGCGTACCTGTTTGTCAGTCCTTACCTCGACCCGGTCGGGCAGTTCACGACCATTGCATTCAAGCAGGTGCCCTTCAATGGCGGTGAGGCCAACTACTCAGGCATCGACTGGAATTTCAACTCTGCGCGCAGCACTTCCTGGGGCCGTTTCAATGCAGCGTGGACTGGCACTTACATGCTGCAACAGGATTACACTTACGGGTCGGGTCTGCCCAAGAACACCGACCTCGGTGTATTCGGTCCGGACAATACCGTGGTGTTCAAGACGGTATCGCGGCTAGCCTTGAGCTTGGCGACCGGGCGCTGGGTGAACACACTGTCGGCGAACTACAAGTCTGGCTACACGGACATCAGTCATATCGGCGATGGTGCGGTATTCCTCGCGGACCCCGCCAATCCGAATGGATTTGGCGCCAAGGTGAACTTCTGCTGCCTGCTGGTGCCAGCCTATACGACACTGGACTGGCAGAGCTCCTATGACATCGTCAGCGCCCTCGCTTTGACCATCGGCGTCAAGAACCTGAGTGACAAGGCGCCCCCGCTCTCGCTGCAAAATGCCGGTGGCGGCAACCAGCAGGGGTATGACGGGCGCTATGCCGATCCGATTGGGCGCAGTTATTACCTGCGTGCCAACTACAAGTTCTGACGGGAGGATCCTGGCAAGCTCAGGCTACACTGCCGCCTCGAAGTGCCACGCGCACAGGGGAGGGGCCATCTTGAGCATGCTGTTGGCTATTGCGATGGGTTTGGTGCTGGTCTTCTGGGGCGGCTATCGACTCGCGAAGCGCTTCGCTATCGTGGGTACCATTGCTTCATTGCTCCTGCTGGCCGGTGCCCGGCTGCTGATGCGACTCAACCTGGGATCGCCCGTCGAGCCCGGGACGCCTACAGGTGCCGGCATTGTCATCCTGCTGGCGTTTGTGCTTGGGTTCGCGGCATTCACGTCATATGCCGTATACCGCTCGACGCCGGGCGCGCGACGCAGGGACCTGGAAGCGTTTATCGAGAATATGCCTAGAGGGGCGCAGCAGAGTCCGTGGGCAGCCGGCTATGGCTGGGCCCTTGAGAATCGCGTGGTGTCGGACGCCGAGTGCAAGAGCGAGATACCTGCCTATATACAGGGATGCCAGGATGGCATCAGGAAGCACCGCCTACGCCAGGCGAAATAAACCCGACCTAACGCTGGTCGCGCCGCTTCCTCTGCATCCTCAACTGCTGCTCCAGGCCGCGCATCGCGTCTACGCCCAGCAGTTCGGCATTCGCGAGCAGGCAATCGAGCAGCTCCAGGAATTCGGCTACCACCTGGCTGTGTGGCACGGCGCTGAGGCCATCGGCATAGCGCTCCAGCAGCCGCTTGAGCGACTCGGCATCGGTGGGTTCTTCGGCTGCCTGCGCTGCCTGCGCTGCAGGCGCAGCTGCCGCATCCCCAAGCCAGGCCAACGCCGCCTCGCTGTCAGTAAATACACCGGCCAGGTGACCGCGCTCTTTCATGGTGCGCTCCCAATGCTGCACGCTATCGGAGTACTGCCAGCACAGCATGGCCATGTGGATCTCGCCGGGCGGCTTGAGTCTTGCCAGCATGTCGGCATGCCAGGTGAGTGCCAGGGTGTTGCCGATCAGCGTGGCGCCACGAAAGTCGAGCATGATGCGGCTGCTTTTGGCCTCGCCAGCCATGGTAATGGCGCGCTGCGTCAGCCGTCGGCTGGCACTGACAGGCAGCCCAGCGGCAGCCGCAGCCCAGACCACTCCGTTATCCAGCCAGACATCTCGCATGGGTGCCCTACCGAAAGCTATGGGTAAGATCGCGACCTGGTGACCGTTCCCATTTGCGGTATCCTATTCAGGGACTTGCAAAGCGGCTGCGGGGAATGTTGGAAGATTCGTGTAGGGAAATCTTGCATCGGCAGCTCTGTTCCAGGCACTTATAATCAATAAGCAGTTTTCGGCGTGGCATGCCTATAACGGTTTTCATCGCTGACGATCACGCCGTGGTTCGCGACGGACTGACGGCGCTGCTGCGTACCCACCCGGATATCGAGGTGGCCGGCTCGGCTGCGACCGGCAGCGATGCAGTCGTGATGGTGCGACGGATCCGGCCGCGAGTCGTGATTCTCGATATCTCGATGCCAGGCCTGGATGGCATCGAGGCCGCGCGTCAGATTCACGCGGCGCTCCCGGATACCGCTATCGTCATGCTGTCCATGCACTCGGGTTCGCAGAACGTGGTTCGCTCGCTCGAGGCGGGTGCCCGCGGCTATCTGCTCAAGGAGTCGGCCAGCGCCGAGATCATCGATGCGGTGCGTGCCGTGGATTGTGGGCAGCATTACCTTAGCCGCCAGGTCGCCGAGGTTGTGGCGCAGGGCATCGGTGATCGACGCGTAGCCAACCCGATCGACAGTCTCAGCCGGCGCGAACGCGAGGTGCTGAGCCTGGTGGTCAACGGCAACTCGAGTGCCAGGATAGGCGAACTGCTGCACCTCTCGCCCAAGACCGTCGACAGCTACCGTAGCCGGCTGATGCAGAAGCTGCAGGTCAACCAGCTGGCCGGACTGGTCAAGTTTGCGATCCAGCATGGGCTGACGACCCTCGAGTGAGCCTCAGTCTCAACACTGCACCAGACAGCCGTGCGGCCCGTCTGGCAACCCTGGTCTCGTGGCTGTATGCCGCGCTGTTGATGGCCTGCTTCTTCGCCTCCTGGCGAAACACCAACGTACTCGATTTCCTGATCGGCTGGGCTGTGGCACCCGCCGATGTCATTGAGATCGTGGCCATCGTCGTCCTGCTGCGCTCAGCGCGCCTGCGCGGCTATCGGCGCATGGCATGGATCCTGTTGTGCGCGAGCGCTGCGGTGGACCTGAGTTTTGGCATGGTCTACCCGCACTACAACGCCTCGGTACCTTCCTTGTACCGGGCGGTAGTCGACGCGGCATTCCAGAGTTACTACCCGTTCATGACCGGCGCGTGTGTGTATTTCAATCTGAGCTGCGGCGGAAAATTCCGGCACCGGCAGGTGTGGATCAACGCCGCGACGGTATTGCTCGGGGTGGTCGCCATTCTGTGGGCCTTTCTGTACGAGTTTCCCGCAGCTTCGGGTGCGGTATTCGCCATGACTTTCGGCACCAAGCTCGTTTACACGGCAGGCATCAGCATTACCATGACGGCCACGGGCGCTGTTGTTCACGCAGATCAGCGGTGATCGCCCGGATCGGGCAGCCATGATGATCGTCGTTGACGCGGTCGTCAGCCTGATAACAGACCTGCTTTGGCTGGGCTGGAGCACGGGCGGCGTACCCGTGTTGCGCTCGATCTACGGCGCTGGAGACCTGGCATTCACGGCGGGCGACATGTTGTTCAGCGCCTGCATCACCACGGCGGCGGCCATCGAGCTGCGGCCGCGCGCGCCCGATGAACAGCGGGCGAGTGCCAGCGCACCGACCTACAGTTTCCTGCCGGCGCTGGTGTTGCTGTTGGCCATCGTGCTGCTCGCCGCATCAGAAGCATTGCGCAATGGCGTCGACATGCGGGTGCTGGTGGGGATGGTGGTGTTGGGGGCCATCCTGGTCGTTGCGCGGCAACGCATTGTGAGCGAAGAGTTGCGGCGCCTCAATCGGGCACTGGCAATCAGGGAGCTCGACGCCCGCCTGACGGAGCTGGTGAGGCGCTCCGCGGATGTCATCGCTGTGGTCAACGACGCAGGTACAGTCACCTTTGCAAGCGCGGCCGCGGAACTCATCCTCGGCAAGTCGGCGAGCAGCGTGCAGGGCAGTACGGCCACAGCACTGCTGGGCCCCGGAAATGTGGCGCCACTTTCCAGGTTCATCGATGGGTTGAAGGCTGATCCAGCGACCACCAAGGATATCGAGTTGGAGTTCTCTGCCCCGAGTGGTGAGCAGCGCACCGTTAGTGTGGCCGGCAGTGACCAGCGCGCCAGTCCGCTGATCGAAGGCATCACGTTGACCGTATCGGATATCACGGAGCGGCGGATACTCGAGCGCGAAGTGCTAGGCATCGCCGCGCAGGAGCGCTTGCGACTGAGCAGCGACATCCACGAGGGCCTGGGCCAGGACCTCACTGGCATCGCGCTGATGCTGCAGAGTGCCAGCGCCAGCCAGGGCGAAGATGTCGAATCGCTGCAGGCTTCATTGCGCGGCGTGGCCGGGCACGTCAATCGGGCGATAGCGACGGCGCGCGAACTGGCCAACGGACTGGCACCGCTGCACGTCGAGGGTTCGCTGCTGCTGGCGCTGCGTCACCTCGCCGATACCGTCAACAGCCGCTATTTCTTCATCGACGTGCGGGTCGATGTTTCCGGCGACGAGGGCGCCATCGCCGATTCGATTGCCGATCATCTGCACCGGATCGCCCACGAATCAGTGAACAATGCCTTGCGGCATGGTGGCGGCCGGATGATCCACGTCGCGCTGCGCATCAGCGCCGATCAGGTGACGCTGGAGATAGCGGATGACGGTCGCGGATTCAATGCGACCGCCGGTGTGCAGCAGGGTCTTGGATTGCGGATGATCAGATACCGCACCCGACTGATGCGCGGCACATTGCAGATCGATCAGCCCGCCCGCGGGCGGCACGCGTATCATTGAATTGCTCTGTTTGTTTTGCTGCGTCGGGGCGGCCATTTGCGCCGCTCCCGTCTGATCCACGGGAGCTATCGTACAGAGGTTCAGGAAACATGAACTATATTAGTTCATGAGTATTGAACTAATGGACTAATGGCAGGTTTTCTGGGTTCAAGTGCGCATGAGACCGCTGCAGCATCCGGCCATTGAAGACGTGAGCGTCGAGGGCATCCTCTACGCGCTCTCCGATTCCAACCGGGCCCACATCTTTGCGGCCCTTGCCGGTGGCTCGCAGCCCTGCACCTGCTCTCAGTTCCTGGCCATCAGCAACCAGGTGCTGCCTAAATCCACGCTCTCGCAGCATTTCAAGGTACTGCGCGAGTCCGGCCTGATCCGCAGCGAGCGTCATGGCGTGGAACTGCACAACTCCACGCGCTGCGAGGAAATCAACCAGCGCTTTCCCGGCCTGCTGCCCTCGATCACCGCGGCGCTGCTGGCGCAGAAGAAGCGGGCAGCGGCGAAGCGTCCGCGGGCAGTCACTTCAGCACGCGCCCGCGGCTGATCGAAGCCAGTCCCGCCTCAGGTCGCTGGGCGCTTCGTGACCGGCTCCCGCAATTGACCCCGCAGTTTGGCATCCCAGCCGAGCGCTGCGCACACGGCGCGCGGCAGCTCGACGCGGTTCAGCGTGTAGAAGTGGAATTCACGTACGCCTTCGCACCATAGGCGCTCCAGCAGCGTGACAGTGACGTTGACAGACACTGCGCGATGCGCGTCGGTCTCAGGCTCCAGACCAGCAAAGCGTTCGCTGAGCCAGTCCGGGATCGAGGTGCCACAGCGCCTGGCAAAGCGCGCAGTCTGCGCCAGATCGTTGATGGGCAGTATTCCCGGAACCACCGGCTGATGAATGCCGCGTGCCGCGCAGCGGTCGCGGAATCGAAGATACACATCAGCATCGAAGAAGAACTGCGTCAACGCGCGCGTGGCCCCGGCGTCGAGCTTGCGATGCAGGTGCTCGAGATCCGCGGCGTGCGAGGCGGCTTCTGGATGGGTCTCCGGATAGGCAGCAACCGACACATCGAAAGGCGCTACTGACCGGACCAGTTCGACCAGCTCGATTGCCGAAGCGAGGCCCTGCGGATGCGGCACGAAGCGGTCACCGTTCAGGCCGTCGCCGCGCAGTGCAACCAGCTGATGCACACCCGAGTGCCAGTAGGCCTGCACGAGCTCGCGCAGCGTCTCGCGGTCTGTGCCCGCACACGAAAGGTGGGGTGCCGTGGGCAGCCGGGTGCATGCCATCAGTTCCGCCACGCACTGCCGGGTACGCTCGCGCGATGAACCGGCCGCGCCGTAGGTTACGGAGATGAAACGTGGATCGAAGGTCGCGAGTCCCCCGGCTGTATCCCATAACCGGCGGGCCGCCGCCGGCTCGCTGGGTGGAAAGACTTCGAACGAGATCAGGGGTTCCTGGCCGTTGCCGGAATGCTGTATCGACATGGTTCACCGCTTTAGCCGTACTTGTCATGCGCCCGCAAGCTGAAGCTCAAATCGGCGCGTCAGTGACTCTAGGTTTGCGGTGGAGCGGGGTCAACGCTGCTGGCGTTATCAGCTGTTGACGCGAATCCGGTTGAGCGGATTCCCTCAGCGCGGACGCCATGTGCCTGCAGCGCCCAGACAAGAGTAGACTCGCCGGCGCGCACCCGCGCGATCTGTGTGCCCATCAAAACGCCAATTATCGGGGGGAATATCAATGAAACGTCTCCTGTTACTCACTACCTTGTCACTCTTTACCGTCGGCGCATTCGCTGCTGCCACCGCCGATCCCGTGGTCGGTACCTGGCAACTGAACGTCGCTGCCTCAAAGTTCAAGTCCGGAGCCACGCCCAAAGCCCAGATGCGCACCTACGCACAGTCGGGAGATGAAATCACCGTCACCATCAAGTCGACCGGTGCTGATGGCAAGGAAGGCCTGACGCAGACGACCTACCGGCTGGACGGCAAGGACTACCCGGTCAAGGGAAACCCTGACTACGACAGCCTGAGTGCGAAGCAGCTCAATAGTCACGCGGCGAGTTTCCAGTTGAAACGTTCCGGAAAGGTGGTAGGCAAGACCAGTCGTACGGTCTCGCACGATGGCAAGAAGCTCACCTCTGACACTCGTCTCACGGCTGTGGATGGCAGCCACACCACGAACGTCATGGTGTTCGACCGGCAATAATTGACATTACAGCCGGCGGGCAGGACGTGCGATGCGTCCTGTCCGCGTGATGCCGCTTTTCGGCGCTGGCGTCAGTCGCTGTCGTGCTTGGGGTGGTGTGGACCAAACAGCAGGCCGTGCCCAGGTTGCGTGAAAAGCTGGCTGCTCGTCATGGCAGCGACCTGATGACTGAAATCAGTCTTTGAGTTGATGATCTGATTTAGCGCGGCGCCGATCAGCGCACCCAGCAGTCCACCGGAATTGTTGTTGGGGTTCTGCTGCACGGTGGCTATGCCCTCCCAAAGGGTCTGGCCGGTCTGGGTATCGACCAGTTTGGCCCGCGAGGAGACGACGGTCGTGCTTGCCAGGACGGCGTACTTGGTGCCGTATTGCTGCAGATCGAGGTACAGCACGGCGTCGGCACCGACGATCTCGCGCAGTTTTGCCAATGGCACCTGATGCATCTCGCCAGCCGTGGGTAGGCCGTTTTCCTTGAGGTACTCGTCGATGACCTGCACGGGGTAGACATAGTAACCCTGTTCGGCGATTGGCAGGCTAACCGTAGACAGGAAGGAGTAGGGCCCGTTGACTTCGACGCTTTCGTTAAGTGGCGGCAGTACAAGTATCGAGACCGGCCGACGGGCACGCAAGGCCGAATAGTCGTAGGGTCGCACTTCGACACAGCCCGCGAGCGCTGTCGCCGCCAGCAGCACTGCAACGGCAGCTTTCCGACGCGCGCTCATTGCGTCTTTCCGATATTGGCCAGCAACCTATCCACGAATACGCTGGACTCGGGGAATTCGGCTTTCTCGGTATGCAACTCGCGCACCGCATCGTCAACCTTGCCCAGCTTGAAATACTGGACACCCAGGTGCGCGTGCCAGCCCGGGGGCATGCGGGCATGTTTCGCCAGGGCCTGCTGGTAATCGCGCTCGAGAAGTTCTACTTGCTGTACAGGTGGCACACCGCCAGGCTCGTGGTAGGACTGGTATAGCAGTGCCTGGTAGTTGCCCCAGTAATAAATCGTTGGCTGCGCCGCACAGCCCGCCAGGGTCAGCGTCGCCAGCGCGGCAGACCGCCCCAGCAGAGGAATCACGGTTTGGCGTCGTGGCTGGCCTGCCACTTGCCCTGCCCGAGACCCTCGACCAACCGGTCGATGGCCTCGCGAATGGCGAAGTCAAGCACTTTGCCATTGAGGGTTGAGTCATAGCCGCTGGTACCGCCGAAGCCGATGACCTCGCGGTCGCTCAATGCATATTCGCCCGCACCGGAGGCGGTATACACGACTTGGGATGTAGCCACATCGACAATATTGAGCGTGACTTTGGAGTAAGCCGTCTGCTTCTTGCCGGATCCCAGGATTCCGAACAGCTGCACGTCGCCGGTCTCCTTGCGCCCGAATTCTGTGACGTCGCCAGTGACCATGTAGCTGGCGCCCGTGATGGATTGGGCCTTGCCGGAGTATCCCGCCTCGCGCCCCAGTTCCTTCATGTTGTCGCGATCCAGCACCGAGAAGCGCCCGGTTTCCTGCAGGTGTCCGATCAGCAAGGTCTTGGCCTGACCGCCCAGGCGATCCACGCCGTCAGAGAAGATGCCGCGCAGGTATTGCGAGCGATTGTCGAACTGGCCCACGACAATCGCGTGGCGGGGACCGCTGTAGGCGGCCACGGTCGCTGCTGTGACTGGCTTCTCTACCTTCACGGCCTGATGCGTCTCAGTCGCGCACGCCGCCAGCAGCAGGGCGGAGAGAGTGGCAGGCAGGCATTGCACGAGTCGGCTATTCATGGGGCACCCGCGAGTGATGTTGAAGCGCAATTCGCAGGTTCAAAACTACCAGAAACTTGGGTCGCGGCAAGTGGGAAATGCATTTCTTTGGCTGGCTGGAGAAAGTAGCGGGCGCGTGTTGACGATAACTTGCAGAAGACCGAAGCTTGCCGCAGTACAAGGCGGAAGCAGCAGATGGCGTCTGGACGATCGCTCGCATGGGTAGCTGCAGTGCTGGTGGGCGCTGGCCTGTTGGCCACGGTGCATTTTGCGCATCATCAACGAACTACGCTCGCGGCGGTCGATTTCAGCCGCGATATCCGTCCGATCTTCAACCAGTACTGCGTGTCCTGCCACGGTGGTGTGCGCCAGCGGAATAATGTTTCCTTCATCTATCGTGAGGAAGCCCTCGGCAAGGGCAGTTCCGGTCGCGCGACCATCGTGCCCGGGAGCCCGGAGACCTCGGAGCTGATCGCGCGGGTCACCGCAACCGACCCTGAAGTGCGCATGCCCTATCACGCGCCGGCGCTGCAGCCGCAACAGATCGTGCTGTTGCGGCAATGGATCCGGGAAGGCGCCCAGTGGAGTGACCATTGGGCTTTCGTGCCGCCCAGGGAACAGGCCCTGCCATCCGTCGGTCACGCGCAGTGGCCGCGGCAACCCATGGACCGCTTCATATTGTCCGCTCTTGAGCAGCGAAGCTTGCAGCCTGCGGTCGAGGCCACGCGTGCACAGCTGCTGCGCCGCGCCTCTTTTGACCTGACGGGATTGCCTCCGACCGCACAAGAGCTGGCTGAGTTTCTGGCCGATACGGCGCCCGATGCCTATGAGCGCCAGGTCGACAGGTTGCTGGCATCACCGCACTACGGCGAGCGCTGGGCGGCGCTGTGGATGGATCTGGCCCGCTATGCGGACAGCCGTGGGTACGAAGCCGATCACGACCGGGTAGTCTGGCCATGGCGTGATTGGGTGATCAACGCCTTCAATCGAAATCTCAGCTACGAGCAGTTTGTCACTACGCAGCTGGCGGGCGACCTATTGCCCAATGCCAGCCTCGATGATCGTATCGCGACCACCTTCCAGCGCCTGACGCCGGTGAACGATGAAGGCGGCACGGACGACGAAGAGTTCCGCCTGGTGGCCGTGATGGATCGCGTTGCGACCACCTGGTCGGTGCTCAACGGCCTGACGATGAACTGCGTGCAATGTCACTCGCATCCCTATGATCCGATCCGGCACGCGGAGTACTACAAGTTTCTGGGGTTCTACAACACCTCGCGCGATGCTGATCTGTCTGATGACTATCCGACGTTGTCGGTGCCGAAGGACCACTCGCAGCGCGGCGCCGTGGCGGCGCTGGCTGCGCGACGCGCGCAGCTGCTGCACGATGTAGTGAGCGCGGGCCGCGCGCTGCAAGCCAGGGCACAATGGAGCGCGCTGCCAGTGGAAAGGGGCACGATGCAGGAAGTGCCGGCACTGGAGCGGAACCTGCGTATCTACGAGCAGGCCAGGCAGCAACGCCTGAACCCGGATCCGGACTTGAAGCGCACGCCCAGGCAGCTGGAGAAGTTCTACAGCTCCTCGATCAAGGGTTGGCGCGCGGATCTGCAACGGGCACGCGAGCAGGCATTGAGCGTGGCGCTCGTCCGTGATGGCGCAGGCGGTGTACAGGTCAGTGGCACGATTCCAGTGCTCTCGGAGTTCCAGGTGCAGACGGTCGCGCCAACCAAGATTGTGACCGCACTGCGCGTCGAGTCGCCGGTGCTCAATCCCGCGCTGGCTGGTCATACGCCAGAAGATGGCTTCATCGTCGATCGCATCAGCGTGTGGATCGTGCAGGCCGACGGCCGCGAGGAGCGGGTCGCCATCCGCTATTTCCTGCCTGATGCCGAGGACAATCTGCTTGCCGCGGTACGCTCACCCTATCCACTCAGCGAAGCGCGCGACGCCGAGCTGGACAGCAGCGGCTTTGCTGCCAATTCCAAGCTGTTCCGCTCGCGTTGGGTGGTGGCTGTGCCGGCGCGAGTCCTGAATGTACCGGCGGGCGCTCACCTCAAGCTGCTGTTGCTGCACACCACGGGCATAGATTCCAGGCCGGCACCACTGCGAAGGATTCATCTCTATGCGAGCGCTGACCCGATCTGGCAATCACCCGCCACGGAGCAGCAGCTGGCGGCGCGTCTCGGCGAGTTGGTCGGGGTGCAGCGACAACTGGAGCAGGTGCCCAGCATCGCGCTGCCGGTAATGGCCGAGCAGTCGGACTTCGAGCAACGCCAGTCGCTGGAATTCGAGCGCGGCAATTTCCTGAGCAAGGTGGGTCCGCCACTGCAGCCCGACGTGCCGGCGATCTTTCCAAAGATCCCTGCGGACGCGCCACGCAACCGCTTGACCATGGCGCAATGGTTCTTCTCCAGGGATCAGCCGTTGACAGCGCGGGTGGCCGTGAACCGCTATTGGGAGCAACTCTTCGGCACTGGCCTGGTCGAGACCCTCGAGGATTTCGGCAGTGCCGGGCAGGCGCCGAGCCACCCGCAGCTGCTCGACTGGCTGGCGCTGCATTTCCAGCGTGATCTGCACTGGGACATGAAGGCATTGCTGCGCGAACTGGCGACCAGCGCAACCTATCGCCAGAGTGCGCGCACTACACCCGCCATCGCGGCACAGGATCCGCGCAACCGATGGCTGTCTCACGGACCGCAGCAACGTCTCAGCGCGGAAATGGTGCGTGACCAGGCGCTGGTGGCCAGCGGCCTGTACAGCCCGGAGATCGGCGGGCCGCCAGTGAAACCACCGCAACCCGCTGGCGTGTGGATGAGTGTGTATGACGATCGGGTTTGGGAAGATGCGAAGGGCCCGGAACGATACCGCCGCGCCATCTATACCTATCTGCGACGCACGGCACTGTACCCCAGCTTCGTCACCTTTGATGGCGCGGATCACATCGTGAGCCTGCCGCGCCGCACTGTGACCAACACGCCCTTGCAGGCCCTGGTTACGCTGAATGATCCCGTGTACCAGGAAGCCAGCGAGGCGCTGGCGCGGCGCATGCTGGCGCTCGATCAGTCGCTGTCCGCGCGCCTTGACTATGCGGCCCGTTGCGTGCTCTCGCGCGAGCTGAGCGCAGATGAGCACAAGACACTGACCAACTTTGTGCTCAAGGCAAGACACGCGTCGGCCGCCGGCAGTGCGAACGAACGTGCCGCTTACACGGCGCTTGCGAGCGTGCTTTTTAATCTCGATGCTGCATTGACGAGGTAGAGGCCATGAGCCACAAGGACATCGACATCAATCCCGCACTCGCGCAGCTGCAGGCACAGACGCGCCGCCATTTCCTGCAGGGTTGCGCGGGGGGGCTCGGCGCGATGTTCATGGGTAGCGTGGGCGGCCTGACGCCGCTGACCTCGCAGGCAGCGGCGCACGAAGCTGGCGAGGAAGCGCGGCTGGATTTCAGGCGAGATGCGGCGCGACCGCTCTCACCGTTGCCGCCGCAGTTCGCGCCCAAGGCGCGGCGCGTGATCTTCCTGCACATGGCCGGGGCACCCAGCCAGCTCGAACTGTTCGAACATAAGCCGGTGCTGACGCGCTTCGACGGCACCGATTGTCCGCAGTCTTACCTGGCCGGCAAGCGCTTTGCATTCATCAGTGGCGTGCCCAAGTTGCTTGGTGCTCAATATCCCTTCCATCAGGCGGGCAGCCACGGGCAGTGGATCTCCGATCGGCTGCCGCACCTGGAACGACAGATCGATGAGCTGTGTTTCGTGCGCTCGATGCACACCGACCAGTTCAACCATGCGCCAGCGCAGCTGCTGGTGCAGACCGGCAATGCGCGCATGGGCTATGCCTCGTTCGGATCCTGGGTGACCTATGGGCTCGGCACCGAGAACCAGAACCTGCCCGGCTTCATCGTGCTGCTCTCGGGCGGCAAGTCGCCGGATGGCGGCAAGCAGCTGTGGGGTTCGGGTTATCTGCCGAGCGTGTACCAGGGCGTGCAGTGCCGGTCGCAGGGCGAGCCCGTGCTGTATCTGCATAACCCGCCCGGCGTCAGTCGGCCGCTGCGCCGCCAGATGCTCGATGCCATCGGCGCCATCAACCAGCAGACCTACGCGGGTTTCGGGAATCCGGAGACCCTGACGCGCGTCGCGCAGTACGAAATGGCCTTCCGCATGCAACTCGATGCCAGCGATGCGATGGACATACACACCGAGCCCGCCAGTGTACAGGCGCGCTACGGTGTCGAGACCGGCAAGAGCAGCTTTGCCAACAACTGTCTGGTGGCGCGGCGTCTTGCGGAGCGCGGTGTGCGCTTCATCCAGTTGTACCACTGGGGCTGGGATTCGCATGGTTCGTCGGAAAATGAAGCCCTGAATATCGGCTTCAAGAAGCGCTGCCTCGAGGTCGACCAGCCGATGGCGGCATTGCTCGCTGACCTGAAAGAGCGCGGGATGCTCGACGATACGCTCATCGTGTGGGGAGGCGAGTTCGGCCGCACTCCCATGCGCGAGAATCGCGATGGCCAGCAGATGAAATACGTGGGTCGCGACCACAACCCCGGCGCCTATACGATGTGGCTGGCCGGCGGCGGCATCCGCCGCGGCATGAGCTACGGCGAGACCGACGAAATGGGTTACGAGATCGTCCGCGATCCGGTCGAGATCCGTGATCTGCACGCGACCATGCTGTATCTGCTGGGCTTCGATCATCGCAAGTTGAACTACCCCTACCAGGGGCTGGAGCAGAAACTGACCAGCGTGAAGCCGGCCCGGGTGATCGCCGAATTGCTCGCATGAGTGATGCCGGGGTCCATGCGGCCGACCTTGGGCGGCGCAGGCTGTCGGCGCGCCGCTATATCAGCTGGGTGGCACTGCTGACGGTGGCGACGGTGGCGGCATTCGCGATGCTGCGACCCAGCCTTGCGCATGCGATCCGCGAGACCCTGGGCCTGGAACGTCCGCCGCTGCAGTCGCCGCAGTCATTCTACGCAGCGCGCGTCGCGCCGATCTTCGATCAGCATTGCAGGAGCTGTCACGGACCAGGGCGACAGAAAGCCAAGCTGCGGCTGGATTCACTGGGAGCCGCTTTGCGCGGTGGTAAACACGGCGCGGTGATCGCACCGGGCAATCCCGGCGGCAGCGGATTGGTGCAGCGTATCGCGCTGCCCGCCGGGAGTGAGCGGCTGATGCCACCGAGCAGCCTGTCGCCGCTCGCTCCCGATGATGTCACCGTGATCAAGCTCTGGATTGCCGCCGGCGCCTCGGGCGTGCAGCCCCTGAGTGCATTCAGCACGGCGCCAAAGCCTGTAGCGCAAGTCACCATCCTCGCGGTAGATCCCAAGGTACTGGCAGCGGAGCGCGCGCCTGTCGATGGGCCGCTGCAGGCTCTGCAGCGGCGCTTCCCGTATGTCATCGACTATGAGGCACGCAGCTCGGCGCGACTGGAATTGAATGCTTCGCGACTGGGGCGCAGTTTTGGCGATCGGGAGTTTGCAGCCTTTGCGCCCGTGGTTGCCTCGATCGTGCGCGTCGATCTGTCGGGTACTGCCGTGGGCGAAGCTTCCACGCAGGCGCTGCTCGCCATGACAAACCTGCGCACTCTGCGACTGGTGGGTGTGCACGCTGGCCCGTCATTGGCTGCGGCGCTGGCGAGCATGCGAGAGCGGGGCATCCGCGTCTATGCAGACACCCCTTAAGCTGGTGCGCGTCTGGGATCTGCCGGTGCGGGTATTCCACTGGAGCTTGGTGTTGCTGGTGCTGTGCTCATGGGTGAGCGCGGAGAACGGTCTGCTGAGAGTGCATCTGTGGTCGGGCCTGGCCTTGCTGACCCTGCTGGTGTTTCGCATCATCTGGGGTTTCGTTGGCTCGAGCACCGCGCGGTTCAGTCAGTTCGTGCGCAGCCCCAGGCAGGCGCTGGAATACCTTCGGGCGACGAAGCGTGGCGAAGGACAGCTACACGCTGGTCACAACCCAGCCGGCGGCTGGATGGTGCTGGCATTGCTCACTGTGCTCTCACTGCAGGCCATGACCGGCCTGTTCAGCAATGATGGCATTCGTTTCTTCGGGCCACTGGCGGCACGGATCAGTGCCGCGTTATCCGATCGCCTGACTACTCTGCATGGCACGATCTTCAATGTGATCCTGACATTTGTGTGGTTGCACATCGTGGCTGTGCTGTACTACCGCTACGTGCGCGCTGAGAATCTGGTTGCGCCCATGATCAATGGCAGCAAGCCGGATGCCATGTTGCCTGCCGGCCCGCCACCGAAACTCGTGGCCGTGCGCTGGGCGCTGCTGTGCCTGGTGTTCGCCGTGTTGTTGGTCTGGTGGATCCTGAAGCCCTGACCCTTCTCTGGAGCCGAACATGAAGCACTCCGACAGTCTCCTGGTGTCCCGAAGATCGGTGCTGGCAGCTGCGCCGTTGGTAGTTGCCGGAGCAGGGGCCGCGCTGCACTCTCACGAGGCTGCTGCGGCCGCGAAACGATCGTCAATGGCTGGTCGCCTCGAACCCGAGCGACTCGGGCAGGGTGAATTCCAGTATCGCGCTGATCGCTATTGGGGCCGGCTTGATCGGCAACGTTACCCAGTTGCCGATTGCCACGGCATTGCCGAGGATCGCGGTGGCCGCATCGTGATGCTGACCAATGACACGCACAACAACCTGATTGCCTATGCGCACAGCGGAGAGTTCCGGGCCGCCTGGGAAAGCCGCTTTCCGGCCGCGCACGGCTTCGATATCGTGGAGCACGCCGGCGACGAGCAGTTCTGGATCACCGATCACGACCGGCAGGTCGTATCGGTCTGTACACCTGATGGGCGTGAGCTGCGTTCCATCGGCCTCGCGGCCGTCGCACAGAAATATCCGGACCCCACGCGCTATCATCCGACCAACAGCGCCACCTTGCCTGATGGCCAGTGCTATGTGAGCGATGGCTATGGCTCCAGCTTCGTGCATCACTTCGATCCGGAGGGCCGCTATATCGCGAGCTTTGGCGGCGAGGGCGATGCGCCTGAGCAGCTGAGGACACCGCATGCGGTGTGGATCGACAACCGCTCCAGCAAGCCGCTGTTGCTGGTCTGCGATCGCGGGCATGAGATGCTGAAGTGGTTTTCATTGGAAGGCGAGTTGCTGAAGATTGTGCCGGTGCCGGGTTCTCAGCCCAGCAATGTGGCGCCCTTCCCCGGCAGGCTCCACGATCATCTCGCCGTCGCCTGCCTGAGTGGCATGATCATGATCCTGGACGGCGCCGATCGTGTGGTCTCCTGTGTGGGGGGTGAGCCGCCGAAGTACGTCGATGGCAAACTGCAGCCGCTGTCCGTGTACAACTACCTCTTCGCCCATCCGCACGACGTGTACGTCGATGCCGAAGGCGCGCTTTATGTCGTGCAGTGGTCATCGAACCAGACCTACCCGATCAAGCTGGAGCTGGCGGCGCCGAGCAAGGCTCGGCACAGCACCGGCAATACCCTATGATGCCGGCTACAAGGAGCCCGCAACATGCCGAGTCGCTACTCACACCGACAGATGATCGTGCATTGGCTGACCGCGTTTTGCCTGGTCGCGATCATCGCACTCGCCTGGGTGATGATTAACGCCAAGGAAGATGCGCCCTTCACCGACAGCCTCTACGATTGGCACGGTTCATTCGGCATCGTGGTGCTGGGTTTGACGGCGCTGCGCATTGTCTGGCGCTTTATCGACAGGGCGCCGCCATTGCCTTCCAACCTCGCGCCCTGGGAGCGTGCACTGGCCGCAACGACTTTCGGGTTGTTTTATGTGTTGCTGTTGTGGATGCCGATCACCGGCTATACCGCGGCCGCGGCCGCCGGCTACTCGCTGAAGTTCTTCAACCTGGTGACGATCGCTCCGCTCGTGCCCCGGAGCGATAAGCTGAATTCGCTGATGAACACCCTCCATTTCGTGTACGGGCAGTGGGCGGTGTACACACTGATCGTGCTGCACGCGGCCGGTGTGGTTTTCAATGTGGTGGTCAAGCGTAACGGCATTGTGAACCGCATGCTGCCCGCGCAGGTGAATGAAGCGGCGGCTACTGGCGAGCCGGCACGAAGAATCTGAACCGCGACTGCGCGACTGCGCGAGTGCGAGTGCGGGGCACGCAGGCAAGCGCGTCGTGCGACTACTTGGTTGGCGCCCGCACGCGCTGCTGCCGACTGCCCATCCAGTACAGCCAGGCTCCGACCAGCAGCAACACAGCCGTCATGCCGGCCACTTTCATGATGGCCAGCATCGGCTCTGGCTCCTCTGGCGGCGGCACAAAAGCGATCGCCATCGAACCTGTGGTTGCCAGCAGGCCGATCGATGCGATCAGCACCAGCACGGGCCGTCCACCCCAGATGCGGCTTGTGCCCGGCACCGGTGGCCCACCCGACAACTTGATCGCAGCGCCAAACATCAGCAGGAACGGCACCATCGAAGTGACGACCATCATCTCGATCAGCACGTTGTAGGCGCCACGCACCGAGGTGCCGCTCTGGCCCAGGATCACCAGCGCCGCGACCACCAGGGTCTGCATCCAGATGGCGTTCGCCGGCGCACCGCTCCTGGGCTGCAGGTTCGCAAAGCTGCGCGGCAGGTAGTCGGCGATGCCCACTGAACTGGGTATGCGTGCCAGTGCGCCCAGCCACAGGCACAGGCTGCCGACGCGATCCAGCACCACGCAGGCCGCGCCGATGAATACGATCCAGCCCAGGTCCAGGTGCGACGCGGTCATGTGTATCGCTTCGATCACGCCGTAAACGCCGCTGGCTTGTTCCGGCGCAATTGAGATCAGGATACTTGCCGTGCCGATGATATAGATCGCGGCGACCATCGGTGCTGCCAGCACCAGCGCGCGCGGAATGGTACGGCGCGGCTCGCGCACTTCGGCGGTCATGAAGGTCACGGCTTCGGGCCCCGTGTAGGCAAAAGCCAGAGCCGTCCAGAAGATCACATCGCGCAGGTGAAACGCTGGCACGAGGCTGTGCAGATTGATGTGGGTGGCCGGACCGAAGCGCCACCAGCTTGCAGCTGCACAGGCCACGAGCAGCAGCAAACCTACCCAGCGCGCCACCGCACCGGCACTGTTGAGCCAGCGGGCCACCGACAGGCCACGCACGTTGAGCAGCGCGCAACAGGCCATGACAACCAGCGAGTAGCCAATGAAATAGCCGGGAGTGCCGGCCGTCGTGGTGCTCGAGGGCGACCAGAGCAATGACGCGCCGGCGATGAAATACAGAACGGTCGGCAGAAATGCCAGCGAGCCGGTCCAATAGGTCCAGCCGGTGATGTAGCCGGCGAAGGGACCAAAGGCGCGGGCGCTCCAGGTGTACATGCTGCTTTCGCCGGGAAAGCGTGAGCCCAGGTACACCATGCAAACCGCTATAGGCAGGAACATCGTCAGGCCACCGATCAGCCATACCACCAGTGCGCTCGGTCCGGTGGCAGCTGCGGTGGCGGTCCACTGCAGGCTGCTGCCCGCGGTGACCATGAACAGGGTGGTGTGCACCACGCCCATCACGCGCGGCGGCGTGGTCGTTTGCGCCGGTGATTGGGTCCCAGTTGCTGTCGTATTCAAGAGCCGTGGCCTCTCAGAGCTTGTGGTGTCCGGCCGGCCATCGTACCGAGAGCTCAATGCCGCTGCCGATTGGCAGCAGCGTGGTCTGCATATCCGACAGATTACCGAGTGCCTGCCGATAGGCTCTCGCGCTGTCGCGCGCGTACACGGGTTCGACCATGTTGTCGGCCGCGACGATGCCTTCGGCGGCCAGCTTCGGGTAGAAGGCCTGCAGGCAGGGCACGTACAGTTCCTTCCAGATGTCGAGCAGTACGAATTCGAAGTCTGCGCCCGTATCGGCATGGGTCATGGCCACTGCATCACCCAGGCGGAATTCCACGGAACCGGCCAGGCCCGCGTTACTGATTTGCCGGCGCGCTTCGGCCTGCTTGTAGTCGGCGAGTTCCATGGTCACGAGCCTGGCGTCCACCTGGCGCGCCGCATCGGCGAGTATCAGGGTGGAATACCCGTAGCTGGTGCCCAGTTCCAGCAGGCGTGCCGGGCGACGCGCCAGTATCAGACTGTGCAGGAAGGCGCCGACTTCAGGGCCTACCGGCAGCAGGAACTCGTCGCGGTGTGCGAACAGGTCCTTGCCCAGTGCGGCGGCGCGCACCTGTTCCTCGGCAATGCGCCCTTCGTACTCGCTGTACACCTGGGCGGCGGCTGGGCTGGAAAAAGCTATCATCCTGATCTCGGGGCCGACTGGAGCACAGTCGATGACGAATTCTACAAGACGGGTGGTCACAGGACACAATCATCGCGGCCAGTCGGTGGTGCTGTCCGACGGCCCGCCGCCGCAGCATCACCCGATGCACGGGCCGGCGATTGGTGCCGATTTCCACGAGATGTGGGGCGATATGGACCCGGTGCCGGAACTGTCGGCGGCGTCGGCTGCTGAGCCCAACGAACGGTCTTTCACTTTGATGCCGATCTCGGGTCACCTGCTGCGCATCCTCGATGTGTATCCCCTGGGTGAGGGCGGCAAACGCACCGTGATGCACCGGACGCAGACGCTTGACTACGTGGTGGTGATCGCGGGCGAGCTGGTGCTGATACTCGATGGCAGTGAGGTGATCTTGCGGCAGGGTGATGTCGTGGTGCAGCGGGGCGCCGATCATGCCTGGGAGAATCGCGGCGCCAGCGTGGCGCGCGCGGCATTCTTCCACGTTGATGCGCGTTTCAGCGCGCAGCTGCTGGCGCAGCTCCCGCAACCGTTGGCGCTGCTGCGCTAGTGCCCTGACCGAAGAACTTCATCTGGATTGAACCGCGACGCTCGAGGAATTTCCATACACCAGCTTCACGCACGAACCGGTCCTTGAACTCGCCGAAGTAGATCGGCCCGGCGGAAGTGAAGGGCGCCGGGGCATCGCCCGGCGTCGTGGAGATCATCGTGAGGTACGAGAGGCCGCGGGCCTCATCGCGACCCGTTACCTCGACCAACACATTGGTGGCGAGGTGTTTGGTCAGCAGGGTTTTGGGGCGCGTCAGCAGGGCAGCGCGGATGTTCTCGCGGCCCTGGATGACCTGGTCGGGTGTCATGGG
This sequence comes from Gammaproteobacteria bacterium, assembly GCA_025350055.1. Classification (GTDB taxonomy): domain Bacteria; phylum Pseudomonadota; class Gammaproteobacteria; order Steroidobacterales; family Steroidobacteraceae; genus FEN-1191. Next base: position 62,150 of record JANXYK010000008.1, read on the forward strand.
CCGCGCAAATGAGCCTTGCTCGGCGAAGAAATCGGTGGCCCCGCTCATGTCGCCCAGGTCCAGTGCGCGTGCATAGGCGTAGACCATGCGTTCGCAGGCGCGCTCGATCTCGCTACGTTCAGCATTTCCCAGTGTGTCGGTCATCGTGATGCCTACTATAGCGCGTGGCTCATGCCCCGCGCGCCCTGGAATCCTCTGCCGGCATGGGCGCCCGGCCCAGTATCAGGTCACTGGCCTTCTCTGCGATCATCACCACCGCGGCGTTGGTATTGCCACCGATAATCGAAGGGAAAACGGAGGCATCGGCGACACGCAGGCCCGTGAGGCCATGCACGCGCAAGTGCGGATCCACGACTGCGGCTGCATCGCTACCCATGCGACAAGTGCTGACCGGGTGATGCACAGTGTAAGCCTCGGCGCGAATGTAGCTTTCCAGATCGGCATCGCTCAGCCGCTCAGGTCCCGGTGAGGATTCTGACGCGGCGTGTTTCGCAAACGCGCTGGTCGCGAACACCTGGCGCGCCAGACGGATGCCAAAGATCAGCGTCCGCAGATCCTCCGGTTCGGAAAGCAAAGCGGGGTCGATCAGCGGCGCATCAGCAGGATCGCGGCTCGCCAGCGTGAGCCGGCCTCGACTGCGCGGATACAGGCCCACCGGGCTGATTGCAAAACCATGGCCGAGCGGAAACGGAAACCTGTGGCCCGGTCGACGTGCCGGCTGGAACACCAGCTGCACATCGGGCCGATCGACCTGCGGCGAGGATTTCACGAAGGCGGCCGATTCGAATACGTTGTTGGCTAGCGGTCCGCGGCGCGCGCACAGATACTCGGCCACGTTCCACAGCCCGCGCGGAAGCGAGCGCAGCGACAGTCCATAGGAAGTGGGGTCGCGCGTGTGCATGTGCACCGGGCTTGCCAGGTGGTCGTGCAGGTTGCGACCGACGCCTGGCAAGTGATGCTGCACATTGATGCCGAAGTTGCGCAGCCGCTCGCCATCGCCGATGCCGGAAAGCAGCAACAGTTGCGGTGAGTGGATCGCCCCGGCAGTGAGCACGATCTCGCGGCGCGCCTGCACACGGCAGCCGCCACCCGCGCCACGCGCCTCGACTGCCACGGCGCACCGATCCTGCACGACGATGTGCGTGACCTGCAGGCCGGTCAGTACGGTCAGATTGCTCCTGGCCATTGCCGGTCGCAGCATCGCGCTGGCCGAGGTCTCGCGATACCCCGCACGGATCGACAGCTGGCGCAGCCCCATGCCCTCGCTGTCCGCGCCGTTCAGGTCGGCGCGCTTTACATGGCCCAGACTCGCCAGCGCTTCGAAGAATGCAGCGTTGAGCGGATTGGGTCGCGTGACGCTGCGGACGTACATCGGCCCGTCGCGACCGTGGTACTCATCCGGGCCAAAATTCTCGTTGTGCTCGCTGCGCCTGAAATAGGGCAGGACTTCCCCGTAACTCCAGCCCGTGGTGCCGAGCGCAGCCCACTGGTCGTAGTCACGTGGATGTCCCCGGAAATACACCATGCCGTTGATCAATGCCGAGCCGCCGAGGCCGCGGCCGCGTGGAATTGCCATGCGGCGGTCATTCAGCTGCCGCTGCGGCACAGAATGCAGGCGCCAGTTCAGCGCCGCGGAACGCTGCGCCATCACGATGGCGCCCGGCACCCGGGCCCAGAGACTGCGGCCGCTCCCACCCGCTTCCAGCAGGCACACGCGGCAGCCAGGGTCTTCCGACAGGCGCGCTGCGAGCGCGCAACCGGCACTGCCGCCGCCTACCACGACGTAGTCGAACTCCATGCCGGCACCCTAGCACGCAAATAGTCCGTGCCTCCCGCCCGGGCCGCTGTGGGCTACCGTTTGGCGGGTTCGACGGCTAGAGTGTCGCCATGATGTGCCGTGGAAGATGCGGAAACTATGGCTGACAACATAAGGAGCGGCCTGCAGCTGCGCTCCGAAATCACTTCCGGTGGTGAGCTGCGCCTTTCGCTGCTAGACCTGCCGACACCCGATCCCGGGCCGGATGAAGTCGTGGTGCGCATCGAGGCGACGCCGATCAATCCTTCCGATATCGGAGTGCTGTTCGGTGCGGCAGACATGACCACGGCGCGTGCTTCAGGAACTGCGGCCGCGCCGGCGATCACGGCCGACGTGCCACCGCAACGCATGCGTAGCATGGCGGCCCGGCTCGACCAGTCGAAGCCGGTTGGCTACGAAGGCGCGGGCGTCGTCGTGGCGGCCGGTGCCTCGGCTGCAGCGCAGGCGCTGCTGGGCCAGACTGTGGCCGCGCTCGGCGATGCAATGTATTCGCAGTATCGCTGCCTAAAGGTCGATGACTGCCTGGTGTTGCCGGCTGGCACCATGCCTGCCGAGGGCGCATCCTGTTTTGTGAACCCGCTGACGGCGCTGTGCATGGTGGAGACCATGCGCCGTGAAGGGCACACGGCGCTGGTGCACACCGCAGCTGCGTCCAACCTGGGTCAGATGCTGCAGCATGTGTGCGTGAAGAATGGCACCAAGCTGGTGAATATCGTGCGCAACGCCCAGCAGCAGGAGCTGTTGCGCAGTATCGGCGCCACCTGGGTGTGCAATTCGAGTTCGCCCGATTTCATCGAGGAGCTGACGCAGGCGCTGACCGAAACTGCAGCGACCATTGCCTTCGATGCCGTGGGTGGTGGCAAGCTGGCGGGCCAGATACTGGCCTGCATGGAAGCGGCGCTGATCCGCAACGCCGTGGAAATTGGCCCCTACGGCACCTCTGTGCACAAGCAGGTCTATGTGTACGGATCGCTGGATACTGGCGCGATGGAAATCACGCGTACCTTCGGCCTGAGCTGGGGCGTGGGTGGGTGGCTGGTGTTCCCGTTCCTGCAGCGCATCGGCAAGGTGAAGACGCAGCAGTTCAAGCAGCGCATCGCCTCGGAACTCAAGAGCACTTTTGCCAGCCATTACACACGCGTGGTGTCATTACGCGGCGCGCTGCAGCTTGAGGCTGTGGCCGAATACGCTCGGCGCTCCACAGGCGCCAAATACCTGATCAATCCCGGTCTGGAATGAAATGTCGGGAATAAAAACCCTGCCGGGACCTGTCTCCCGGCGGGGATCGTCTGTACGCCTGCTCAGGCCGAGGCGGCTGCCTTGGCCTTGGCCACTTCGGCGATGACCTCATCGGCCACCATCTTCGGTACCGGGTCGTAGTGCGAGAACTCCATCGTGTACGAGGCACGACCACTGGTCATGCTGCGCAGTTGCCCGATGTAGCCGAACATTTCTGACAGTGGCACCAGCGCGACCACGGCGGTGTTGGTGCCGCGCTCGAGCTGTTCCTGGATCGTGCCGCGACGGCGGTTCAAGTCGCCGATCACATCGCCGAGGTTGTCGCCCGGGGTCACGGTCTCGACCCGCATCACCGGCTCGAGCAGCACACTCGAGGCCTTGCGCATGGCTTCGCGGAACGCGGCCTTGGCCGCGATCTCGAAGGTCAGCGCATTCGAGTCGACATCGTGGTAGCTGCCGTCGAACAGCACGGCGCGGAAATCCACGGTGGGATAGTGCGCCAGCACGCCATCTTCTTTCTGCATGCGTAGGCCCTTCTCGACCGCCGGAATGAATTCCCTCGGCACCGAACCGCCCTTGGTCTCATCGACGAACTCGAAGCCGGCGCCGCGCTCCAGCGGTTCGAACTTGATCCACACTTCGGCGAACTGGCCCGAACCGCCGGTCTGCTTCTTGTGCGTGTAGTGTTCTTCGATCTTCCTGGTCGGCGTTTCGCGATAGGCCACCTGCGGCTCGCCCATCGTGCCCTCGACACCGAATTCGGTGCGCATGCGATCAAGCGTCACCTCGAGGTGCAGCTCGCCCATGCCGCGCAGGATCGTCTGGCCGGTCTCGCGATCGGTCTCCAGGTGCAACGAGGGATCGGCGCGCACCATCTTGCCAAGCGCTGCGCCGAACTTCTCCTGCTCACCCTTGGTCTTGGCCTTCACCGACACGCTGATCACGGGGTCGGGGAAGCGCATGCGCTCGAGCACCACAGGATTGCCCGCATCGCACAGCGTGTCACCGGTTTCGGTATCGGCCAGTGACACCAGCGCGACGATGTCGCCGGCGCGCGCCTCTTCAATGGGATTGGCTTCCTTGGCGAACATCTCGACCATGCGGCCGATCTTCTCGCGCTTGCCGCGCGTGGAGTTCTGTACCGAAGCGCCCTTGGTCAGCACGCCCGAGTACACGCGTATGAAGGTGAGTGCGCCATAGGCGTCGTTGATCACCTTGAAGGCCAGCGCCGAGAACGGCTCGTCATCGGAGCACTTGCGCTCGCCGATGGTTTCGCCATCGGCATCCACGGTCTTGATAGATTCGACATCGGTGGGCGCCGGCAGGTAATCGACCACGGCGTCGAGCACCTGCTGCACGCCCTTGTTCTTGTACGAGGAGCCGCACAACACCGGCGTGAAGGCCGAAGTCAGCGTGCCCTTGCGGATGGCTTCGCGCAGCACCGTCGCCGAGGGCACGGTGCCGTCGGAGATGTAGGCTTCCATGGCCGCGTCGTTCTGCTCGAGGCAGGTGTCGACCAGTTCGGTGCGGTACCTGTCGATCTCGGCCAGGAGCTTGCGATCGCTCGGTACCGTGATATGCAGCTTGTCGGCGATGTCCGGGGTGATCTCGAGCACCTGCCAGATCGAATCCTTGTCGTCCGAATCCCAGACCAGGGCCTTCATCTCGATCAGGTCGATCATGCCCTTGAAGTTGTCTTCCGAGCCGATCGGCAGCTGCACCGGCAGCGGGCGGGAGCCGAGGCGCTTCTTGATCATGTCCACGCAGCGCACGAAATTGGCACCGCTGCGGTCCATCTTGTTGATGTAGCACATGCGCGGCACGTTGTAGTTGTCCGCCAGGCGCCAGTTGGTTTCGGACTGCGGTTCCACGCCTGCCACGCCGTCGAACACCACGACCGCGCCGTCGAGTACGCGCAGCGAACGGTTAACCTCGATGGTGAAATCGACGTGCCCGGGGGTGTCGATCAGGTTGATCTTCTTGTCGCGCCAGAAGGCCGACACCGCGGCGCTTTGGATGGTGATGCCACGCTTCTGCTCCTGCTCGAGGTAGTCAGTGGTGGTCGAAGTCTTCAGATCCTTGGTGTCATGGATGTCAATGATCGTGTGCTTGCGTCCCGTGTAATACAGGATGCGCTCGGTGGTGGTGGTCTTGCCGGCATCGACGTGGGCGATGATGCCGATGTTGCGGATATCTGAAAGCGCGGTTGTACGAGGCATTGCACGATTCCATGACGGTTATGGATTGAAGCCCGCAAGCGCCCGCCGGCCCGCCCGTTTCAGGGCCGGCCGGGGACGATGCAGGAAAGCCGCCTAGGATAGCAATAAGCCGCTGATTTCTCTAGCCCTTCATTATCTTTTGTCCCTATGTTTCCCGGGGGCGCGCTATTTCTGGTCGGCGTAGACCTTGACCAGCCGGTATAGGAATTCCCGGCCTTCCAACAGCGATTGCACGCCCACGTATTCATTCAGGCCGTGGATATGACCCAGGTCCGGCCCAGAGAACACCGGTTCCACGCCATAGGTCGGGATGCCCACGGCATTGGTGAATTCGCCGTCGGTGGCGCCCGCCTGCAGGATGGGCAGTACCGGTACCCCCGGCCAGAACTCGGCGGCCAGCTTTTCGATGGGCGCCATCAGCGCAGGGGTGAGTGCCGGTGGCGCGGCGGTCGGGCCTCGGGTCTCGAGCAGCTGCACTTTCACCGCCGGGTCGGCCACCAGTTCCTCGAGCTTGTCGCGCACCGAGGCAGCGCTGACACCCGGGAAGATGCGGCAGTTGATGTTGGCGCGCGCGCGCTGCGGCAACGCGTTGGTCGCATGGCCGGCATCGAGCATGGTGGCGACGCAGGTGGTGCGCAGCGTCGCGTTCCAGCTCGGGTCCTTGGCGGCGACCAGGGCGATGGCCTGGGCATCTTCAGGATCCTTGAGAAAGGCGTTCATCGCATCGGCGACGCCGGGCTCGCCCTTGGCGGCCTTGATCTTCGCCATGCCAGAGAAGTAGCCGCGATTGGCGTCGGTGAACATCACCGGGAACTCGTAGTTACTGATGCGGCTCAGGGCTGCTGCCAGGTGATAGATCGCGTTGTCCTTGATCGGCCGCGAGCTGTGGCCGCCCGGGTTGGTCACTTCGAGCCGGTAGTTCTGCGGAAACTTCTCGCCCGCTTCGACATCGAGCGACAGGCGATTGCCGCTGGCATCGAGTTCACCGTTGGCGCCCTCGTTGAGTGCAAAGGCTGCATCGATGAGTTCGCGACGGTTCTCGGTCAGCCACTGCGCGCCGTTGAAGGCACCCGCGGTTTCCTCGCCGCAGGTGAGCGCGAGCTTGAGCGTGCGGCGTGGCTGGTATTTCTCGGCGCGGTAGCGGACCAGCGTGTCGACCCAGATCGCGGCCTCGGCCTTGTCATCGCTGGCGCCACGCGCATAGAAGTTGCCGTTCTCTTCCACCAGCGTAAAAGGATCGCGGGTCCAGTCCTCGCGCTTGGCCTCAACCACGTCGATATGCGCCAGCAGCAGGATGGCTTTGAGCTTGGGGTCGCGCCCGGGGAAGATGGCGACCAGGCCGCCTTCGCGCGGATGTTCTGGCACGCTGAAGGGATGCAGGTCACTGTCGGCGAATCCCGCGGCCTTCAGGCGTGCCGCCATGCGCTCGGCAGCCAGCGTGCAGCTGCCGGCCGAGAGCGAGGTGTTGGTCTCAACCAGTTCCTTGTACAGCTCGCGAAAGCGCTGTTCTCCGGCCGGTGTGTCCTTGGGGGCCGCAGCGTTGGCGGTACACATGACCAAAGCGGCCGCAAGGGCGAGGCAGTACTTCATGGCGGGCTCCTGATGGTGAACCCGCATTAGACGACCGCCCCGCAGCTTGCGCAAGGCCGGGGTGGTATCAAAAGCAGCTACCTGCATGAGTTTTCCGCGGCTCATCGAATGGTCGCCTTGTAGTATCGTTGCGGCCATATGGACGACAGCGTATTTCGCGCACCCGATCGGGTGCTCGCCGAAGCGAGGGAACTCGATCGCCTGCCCGCTGCAGAACTGGCGTCGCGCCTGGGCGTGCTGCGCTCTTGCTATCGCAGCACGCCGGAACTGTTCAGCAACGAGGCCGTGGCACTGTTGCAGCAGGCGGCGCAGCGCGCGCGGCAGGCTGCAGGCCAGGCTGCAGGAGTGAGCGCCAGTCCGGCCCACAATGCGGAAATAGAGGCGCGTGCACTGGCCGCACTCCACGATATCTTCGGCTATCCGGCCTTCCGCGATGGGCAGCTCGCAATCATCCAGTCGGTGATGGCCGGTCGCGATTGCGTAGCGGTAATGCCCACCGGCGCAGGCAAGTCGGTTACCTACCAGATTCCGGCGCGGCTGCTGGGCGGCCTGACACTGGTGGTCTCGCCGCTGATCTCGCTGATGAAAGACCAGGTCGATGCGATGGCCGAGGTCGGCATCCGCGCCACCTTCCTGAATTCATCGCTCAGCGGCGCCGAGCGTGCGCGCCGCGCCGCGCAAGTGCGCGCCGGCGAATTCGAACTACTCTATGCGGCGCCGGAAGGCATCGATGCCTCGGTCGGGCAACTGCTCGATCAGCTCGACCTGCGGCTGATTGCCGTTGATGAAGCCCATTGCATCAGTGAATGGGGCCACGATTTTCGTCCCGCTTACCGCAATCTTGCCGGTCTCAAGCAGCGCTTCAATGGCATTCCGATCCTGGCGCTGACCGCCACAGCCACGCCGCGCGTCAAGCAGGATATCGTCACGCAGCTCGCACTGCGCGAGCCGCTGGCGGTGCGCGGCTCCTTCTATCGCGCCAATCTGCAGCTGCATGCCGTAAAGAAGGGGCAGGGCGATGGCGTCCGCGAGATGATCCTGGCGCTGGTGCGCGCGCGCCACGCCGAGCCTGGCATCGTCTACTGCCTGTCGCGCAAGGCGGCCGAGTCGACTGCGGAATTCCTGGCGCGCAAGGGCCTGCGTGCGGCGGCCTATCACGCGGGACTGAGCGCCGAGCAGCGCGCGGCGACTCAGGAACAGTTCAGTCGCGACGACTTGCAGGTGGTCTGCGCCACGATCGCTTTCGGCATGGGCATCGACAAGTCCAACGTACGCTACGTGATCCACCGCGACATGCCGCGCTCCATCGAGGGCTACTACCAGGAGATCGGCCGCGCAGGGCGCGATGGTGCCGGCTCCGACTGCGTGCTGTTTTATTCCTGGGCCGATGTGGTGTCGCTCGATCGGCTGCTGGAAAAGTCGGCCGTGCAGGTTGCCGAGGTCGCCGCGCAACAGCGGCGCGCCGTGCGGCGCATGTTCGACTTGGCCGATAGCAACGGCTGCCTGTGGCAGGGGCTGGCGGGCCATTTCGCGCAGCCCATTGCTCCTTGCGGTACATCCTGCGCACGCTGCAATGGGCAGGACATCATCGCCAGCGCCAAAGCCGTCCGTATCGCCGGTGGCGCGCGTCGCTCGGCCCTTGGCACGGCTTTGGGGGCAGCAGCATCAAGTTCAGCGTCGGCCGTTGCCGCTGCTGCTTCCGTTGTATCCGGTGAATTGTTCGAACGCTTGCGCGCGCTGCGCCGCAAGCTGGCAGACGAGCGCAGCGTGCCGGCGTATATCGTGTTCAGCGACCGCAGCCTCGAGGATATGGCTACGCATCGGCCGCAATCCGCAGCGCAGTTCCTGTTGGTGCATGGTGTGGGCCAGAGAAAGCTCGCGGAGTATGGCGCAGCCTTCCTGGCCGAATGCGCCGAGCAGAAGGATATCGACTGATCTTCCGATCAGCGAGCGTCGACTAGGCGGGGCGCAATGCGGCCGCGGCCTGTTCGCCCAGCAGGTCGACCGCCACCTGGTAGAGTTTGCCGCGCAACTGGAAGCGTTCGTCCGCACGGGTGATGTAGCGCATCGACACCTCGATGCCGCCGACCACGGGTCGCGCATCGATGCCTGGGGTGCCAGAGAAAATGCGGCCACTCTGCGAAGGCACGGCGCGCTGCCATTCCAGCTCCGCCTGGCGGGCGTTCTCCGCCGTGGCAGCCGTGACCTGTTGGCGCAAGGCCTCGATGATCGGATGCGGGTCTCGGCCATGCGGCACTACCAGCAACAATTCATCCCACAGCCACTGGCCCGACGTGGAGAAGTTGAAGTAGTGGCCGCTGATCGCAAAACTGTTGGTGAAGGTGACGCGGCGACCGGTCGGGTGCCCGGCATCGCCCCAGCTGCCAGTCTCCAGCAGCACGGTGTGGAAGATGCCCAGCTCGATGACCTCACCGCTTACGCCGTTGATCTCCACCCAGTCGCCGAGGCGCATGCCGTTCTTGCCCATCAGCACCACCCAGCCGATGAAGGCGACGATGAAGTCCTTCAGTGCGACCGTGAGGCCGGCGCCGATGATGCCCAGCACGGTGCCGAACTGGTTGGGCGTGCCGAGTAGCACGATCAGCACGGCAACGACTGCAATCAGCTGCAGCAGGGTGCGGCTGATGTTGTGCAAGGTCTCGACGCGCCGGCGATCCTGCCGCACGCGCGCAAACACGCGTTGCAGCCAGCGATCGAGGAACAACAGGACCAGCATCAGTACGAAGATCGCGCACAGGCTCCCCGCCAGCGCATGCACTGCGGCGCGTGAGCGCACGGCGACTGTCTCGCCCCATTGCCGGTACACCAGGCCGAGTGAGCGTTGGGTGCGCACGCGCTGCGAATACAGCGTCAGCACATTCTGGTCGGCAGCGATGTCCTGCGTCAGCGCCTGCAGGTTCTGGGCGGATTCATGATCGCGCGCCGCCGAGAGTTCAGCCTTTTGCCGATCGATCTTCGCTAAGAGCTGCTGGCGATCGCCGGCGAGCGCAGTACTGAGCTGCGCTGCGTCATCGGCGGTAGACAGCAGGCGCTGACAAATTCGCGAGTGCTCCTGCCACTGTTGCAGGTCGCCGACCATACCGCCGTGCGAACTGGGTACCGGTGCCGCCGTCACTGGCGGGGCAGCGCGCTGCTTTTCCTGCAGCTCGCGCTCCTGCGATTCGGCCTCGATGCGCTGGCGCAGATTTCCGCCGGCCGCTTCGAAATCCTGCTTCGCCTCTTCGATCTCGTACTGGTCCAGTTCGATCTGCGACTGCTCCAGCCCAACCTCGGCCTGCAGCTCGGCCTGGCGCGCTGGCGAGGCGTGCGGGATCGAGGTGGCAATCGCCACCAGGCGCTCCTGGTCCTGCGCGAATTGCTCCTGCGAGCGCTGCAGGCGCTCGGCAATGCGCTGGGCCTCGGCGTTGAGTATTTGCGGGTGTGCGTCGAGCCGGCGCAAGGCGACATTGAAGGCCAGGTCGAGGTCATGATCTGCGAGGCGCATCGCGTTGTCGGCCAGCGCCTGCTCGGCCGAGCCATTGGCCAGGCGCTGCAGCGCCAGTGCGGTGTTGTAACTGCTGCGATCGACTTTGTCGGCGGATTCAGTGCCGACCGTGATGCCGGCGACGCCAGCCGGGCCGGACACAGGTTCACTAGTGCGCCACCACAACGCCAGTGCGCCAGCCATCAGCAGGCCGAGCATTGCACCCAGGGTTCTTTGCAATAGAGTCATGCGATCAAACCCTAACACAAATGAATGATCCATCGCCCTGCGCGGTAGAATGGGTCGCGCCATGGGAGTACTCAATGCAGCGAACTCACATCTTGATGGCCTCGGTAGTGATCGCGATCATGCTGGGCATTGCCTGGTGCAATCCCTTGCGGGCCGATTCTGCGCAGGTTCCTGATCGTGTCAGCAGCGCGCAAGGAGTGCTCGAGGGGCTCGGCATGCAGGCGTCGGGCGTGCGTGAGTTCCGCGGAGTGCCATTTGCGCAGTCGCCCGTCGGTGCATTGCGCTGGGCTGCTCCGCAGCCTGCGGCGCACTGGCAAGGCGTGCGAGCGGCTCGCCAGTTCGGACCACGCTGCATGCAGCAGCCGGTGTTCGGCGACATGGTGTTCCGCTCCAACGGCGTCAGCGAAGACTGCCTGTATCTGAACATCTGGACGGTCGCGAAATCCGGGCGCGAGCGGCTGCCGGTGCTGGTGTATTTCTACGGCGGTGGCTTTATCGCCGGTGACAGCTCCGAGCTGCGCTATGACGGCGAGAGCCTCGCGAGCGCAGGTCTGGTAGTGATCACGGTCAACTATCGCCTGGGCGTGTTCGGATTCCTGGCGCATCCGGAATTGAGCAAGGAATCGCCGCGCCACGCTTCGGGCAACTATGGCCTGCTCGACCAGCGCGCCGCGCTCGAGTGGGTGCACGAGAACGTGGCGGCCTTTGGCGGTGATCCGCGGCGTGTGAGCATCGCTGGCGAATCGGCGGGCTCCTGGTCGGTGAGCGCGCAGATGGTCTCGCCGCTTTCAAAGGGCCTGATCAGTGGCGCAATCGGCGAGAGCGGCTCGCTGCTGGGCACGCTGTCTGCGGACACGCGCGAGCAGGCCGAGAGCAGGGGCGTGCGCTTCGCGCGCGCTAACGGTGCGCAATCGATCGCCGGATTGCGAGCCATACCCGCGGACAAGTTGCTGGAGCTGGCTGGCAATCCATTCAAGAGCGATGGCAAGTCCGAGCACTTGCGTTTCGGCGCAACGATCGACGGTTGGTTCTTCCCGCGTCAGCCTGCGCAACTCTATGCCGCTGGCGCGCAAGCGCATGTGCCGTTGCTGGCGGGCGTCAATTCGGGCGAAGGCCAGCCCGAAGGCGTGCTGGGCAATGCGCCGCCCACGGTGGCGGCCTACAAGGCAGCGCTCGCGAAAACCTATGGTGCCGACGCCGACGCGTTCTTCGCAGCCTACAGCGCTGCGGCCGATGGCGAGCCCGTGCTCGATGCCGCACAAGACCTGGACAGCGACCTGTTCATTGCCTACAGCACGCGCAAGTGGATCGATACGGCTACCCGCACGGGCGGCCGACCCACGTACTTCTACCTGTTCTCGAGGCCGCGTCCGTCGATGAGCGCCGATGCCGAGGCGGCCGCGATCAAGGCCAGCGTCGCCGCCGGCGGCAGTGCCACGCTCGAGCGCCCACGGCGCGCCAATCATTCCGCGGAAATCGAATACGCACTCGGCAACCTCAACACGAATGTCGTGTACGCCTGGACCGCCGAGGATCAGCTGGTCTCGAAGACCATGCGTGCCTACTTCATCAACTTCGTGAAGCACGGTGATCCGAATGGCGACGCGCTGCCTCGATGGCCGCAGTATCGCAGCGGCCAGCGCCTGACGATCGATGTGAACACGCGCGCGCAAGCCGACAGCAGTGCGGCGCGCCAGGCACTGCTCGATCGCTATTTCGCGGCCCACGCGCCGCCCTAGACGGCGCGCTCAGTGCGCCGCGTAGAGTTTCTGCGCGTCGCTGCGGAAGGCCTGCTGGCTGTCGCTGCGGCTGTAGAACATGTGGCCGCCGGCATATTCGCGTACCTGCACGCGATCAGGGTTTCCCATGATCGGCATCTGGTCCACGATCAGCACCGAGGCCATGAAGGGGCAGGAGAGGTCGTCCCAGCCGTGCACGATCAGCACATTGAGTTTCGGATCGACGGCGAGTGACTTGCGCAGCTCTTCGACCGAGCCGTGCTCCATGCTGCCGCTGTCATCGCCCTTGTCGTCGGTCCACAGTGCATTCACTTCGTAGCTGAGCGCGTTGTAGCGGGCGCTGTATTTCCAGCCCACGGTGTGCGTGACGAAATCCACCATCGCCTGCGTGGTGGGCGCAATGATGCTGTCGAGCAGCGGATCATTGGTGCGCTGGCTGGGCGAAAACGGGAACGGGTCCCACATCGTGACATTCGAATCGTAACGGCTGCCGAGCTTGCCATCGGCGCGGAACACTTCGCGCAGGTAGGCCTGGGTCTCCAGGCGCCCTCCTGAGCGGCGCACGAACACGGGGTCGAGCCCCGAGAGTTCCGTGACGCGCTTGACGATGCGCTCGAGCGCCTGCGGATCCGAGCGTCCGCGCAGCAGGTCGGCGACGTAGTCCGTGCGCGCATAGTTCACGACTTCATTCATCGCCGCGTTCGTGAGTTTTCCCTGACGCTCGAGATTGGCTGCGCTGATGCTGGGCAGCGTCAACACCCAGGGAAGGGGTGAGAGATCGCCGCTCCCGGATGCCGTTGGATCGAGATAGGGCGAGACCAGCACTACGCCATTGAGCGCTACGCCCAGACGGGTTTGCAGGAAGTGCGTGATGCGCGGCGCGCGGAAGCCGCCATAGCTTTCGCCGACCAGGTATTTGCGCGACTGCAGGCGTTCGTTCTTCACCAGCCAGTCGTAGATGATGCGCGAGAGATATTCGACGTCGGCTTTCGGGCCGTAGAAACGCTTCTTGGCTTCGTCTTCCTTCACCAGCGCGTGGCTGAAGCCTGTGCCCACCGGGTCGATGAACACCAGGTCGGTGAAATCCAGCCAGGTGCCCGGGTTGTCGACCAGCTGCGGCGGATCCGAAGGGCTGTTCCCCTCAGCGCCGAACTGCACCCGCTTCGGGCCCAGTGCACCGAGATTCAGGTACACGGAGGAGGCGCCCGGTCCGCCGTTGAGCGCAAAGGTCACGGGCCGACCGGCACCAGGTTGTGTGTAGGCCGTGAACATCACGTTGGCGATGACCTTGCCTTTCTCATCGGTCACCGGCAGCGAGCCCACCGTCGCATCGTATTTCAGCACGCGGCCGCCCAGCTGCATGGTTTGCGACACCGTGCGATCGGCTGGAAACGCCGGCAACTTGAAGTCGTCATCCTTGGGTGGCGCTGCCTCGGATTTTGCAGCGTCAGCCTTGTCGGCATCGGCAGCAAACGCCTGCGGCGCGGGCAGGCACCACGTGCCCAGCAACAACAGTGAAATCAGCAGCGGGCGCGCGTGGACCATGGGTGACCCTCCTTGAAGGTCACCCATGGTACGCGATTGGCCTCGCGAGCGGCTCGGCGCTCAGAACTGGTAGGAGGCTCCGAAGGTATAGAAGCGGCCGTAAGCGGTGTAACCGGCACCCACGCCGCTGGCGCTCTGGCCGACCTGCTGGCCCGGTGCCCAGGGCAGCAGCGGGTTGCCGTTGAGGTAAGTGCGCGCCACTTCGTTGGTGAGGTTCTTGCCTTCCACGTAGATGTTGAAGTGGTCGCCGATCTTGTAGTGCGCGCTGGCGGTTACCCACTTGTAGGGATCCTGGATCGCGGGCCAGCCCGGCACGTCGGTGCTGTCGCCGCTTTGGAATTCGTAGCCGGCCTGGTAGTCGTAATTCACGTCGGCACTCCACGGCCCTTTCTCGTAGAGCAGGCCCAGCGATACGGTGTTCGGCGACACTGAATTGATGTGGCTGCTGTTCTGTGTGTGCGTGTATTGGACGTGGATGCCAAAGCCATTGTCGAGCAGATGTTGCCAACCAATCTCCGCGCCGTAGAAGCCACTCTTGGCGCCGTTGATCGGAGCCGAGATGCTCCACAGGAAAGGATGCGCCACCGCGCCAGGACTACCCGGCGCACCGCCCGTGTAGCGGATCGTGCCCAGATCCACGTCGGTCTGGACGCCGATATAAATGTCATCGCGGATCTGCTTGTCGAAGATCGCCAGCGTCAAGGCTGAGTGCGGCCGGTAGTACCACTCGGCGGAGATCGTGCCCTGGGTCGCCGTGACGGGGCGCAGCCCCGAAGTGCCAAAATAATTCAACGTGGGGTCGCCATTGATGGCGTTGTTCTGCGAAGCCGGAGCCAAGGCATTGAGCGTGGGGCGCGACATGGTCTTGGCCGCGGCAAAGCGCAGTTGCAGTTGGTCCGGAATGGCCCAGTAGCTGAGATTCAGCGATGGCAGCACCAGCGTGCAATGGCCGTCGCTGGATACTGGCGCGGCGGTGGAATACTGCACGTTGTACGTCACGGTTCCACTGGGTGTCGCATCTGGCGTCCAGAGCGAAACGGGGACAGCTGCGTGCGTCGAGGCCGTGGTATTGGTGCGCACGATGCGCACGCCGAAATTGCCGGACCAGTTCGAGCCCTTGAATTGCAGCTCGCCGTAAATCGCGTGAGTCTTTTCCGTGACGTCGTAGGAATTGAAGGGGTTCGCCTGCGGCAGCGTCGCGGAGAAATCAAAGGGTGTGCAGGTCGAGGCGTCGGCCGGATCGGTGCAGAAGAAGGGATTCGGCTTGCCATCGAGGCTGCGCATGAAGGCCAGCAACTGCGCAACATCCAGGCGCGGCAAGGTCGAGGGATAGGAACCGCCCGCGCCCTGCATGAAATTGGGCGGGCTGATCATCGAGATCACATTGAACCCCTGCGACCCGAAGCTGTAGGGGTCGCACTGCACCGGGCAGCCAGCAGTGTTGTACAGCAGGCCATATTGGCCGGAACCATTGTTCCAGTCGTTGCTGATGTCCTGGCGACTCTTTTCGCGACGCGATTCGGCAATGCCGAACGTGAGCTTGTCGACGACGCCCGAGTTGATCAGGTATGCGCCATCAAGGGTAAAACCGGTGACTTTGTCCTGCACCGAGAAACCGTTGAGTCCGTCATAGTGAGTCGACCAGTATTTGTTGTCGTTGAGCGCGCCCGAATTCATCAATGCGGTGTAGGAGCAGTAACCCGCATTTCCCGGGCTATCGGTGCCAGAGGGGCAGGCGCCAAGTCCGAGCTGCGTATAGGGCACGAGCACATTGATGTTAGGCAGGCTGTGGGGAACGTCCGTGAAGATCAGGATGTCCTGCGCATCGGGCGTATTTGAAACCAGGCCGGCAGTAACGAAGGTGTCCAGGCCGCCTTCGGGGCGGTCAGCTCTGGAATAGTAGGCATCACTCGTCATGGTCAGGCGATCGTTCACCTTCCAGGTGGCCTTGAGGCCCATCATCGATGTATTCACATTGCGATTGATGGTGTTGTTGACCATTTCCGGCTGGAAAAGCGGTGTCGTGAGACTGGTCACCAATCCGTTGGTCACCGTGGCACTGGTCCAGGGGTTGCCTTGATCGTCGGCCGCGAAGTAGTAGGACTGGTTGTAGCCGATTTGGGGATCGTGCAGCTTGGTGTACAGGCCATCGGCCACCAGTGTGAAATCCGCATTCGGGCGCCACTCGAATGTGCCTGAATAGGCATCGCGTTTCTTCTTGTCGTAGATCGACCCAAAGGTGATGCAGCAGGGCGTGGCATCGAGCGGAGTGCTGCTGGCCGGATTGGTGTTCGGAAACGGATAGCTCATCGGACCGTAGATGTTCTGGTTGTAGGCGTTGAGCGAATCGGTACGCGTATTGGCGTCCGAATGCACGATCGCGAGCAGCAAGCCCGTGGTCCGGTCGGCATTTGTGTTGGTGAAGAAGCCCGAGAATTTGCTGCCGTGCAGTTTCGACATCGAGTTGTAGTCACCTTCCGCGTGCACGCCGACATGAAAGCCGGGCTTGTCAAAGGGACTGGCGGTGCGAAGGTTGACGGTACCGCCGATGCTGCCTTCAAGCGCGGAAGCTTGCGGCGACTTGAGCACGTCGGCGCCGGAAATCACTTCGGAAGGGAGCACGTCGAAAGCCAATTCGCGGCCATCGTCGTCGGTGGCCAGGATGCGATTGTTCAGGGTAATCAGGTTGTACTCGGGGCCGAGGCCCTGCACGCTGATCCGCATGCCCTCGCCACCAGTGGTGCGCGTGATCGTTATGCCCGGCAGGTGACTCAGCGAGTCGGCAACGTCTGCATCCGGGAAGCGGCCGAGTTCGAGGGCGTTGATCGAATCCTGTACCACCAGCGATTCCTTTTTCATCTCCAGCGATTTCTCGAGGCTGGCGCGTAGCCCGGTGACAACGACCTCTTCGATGCCATCGGCTGGCTTCGCTGCGGATGCATCCACTTTGGCAGGCACGGACTGCGACAGCGCGGGAACTGTCAGCGCCATTCCGATCAGCGTCGCCCAGATCAACTGCGCCCTGCTGGTCTGCGGCCGGGAATTGCTCGTGCTCATCGGATTCTCCCTCTGCGATCTCGTGGTGCCGGTCTGCCTTGCCGCGTCTCGGCAGGCAGCCTGGGGTTGTGCTGGTTTGGAAATTAAACGAACGAGAGATTGGATTCAAGAGTGACCTTTAGCGATAATGCAGCCCGCAACAGCGCCGGTGCGGCCATGAAATGGCGTTAGACTGCTCGGGGCGATTGCTATTGAAACGTAGAGATGTTTCGCCTATAACAACCACAATGCAACGAGGGCAGCATCAATGATCTCGCGACCGTGGCTGATCTACGCGCTGGTAACGACCGCCTTCTGGGGTGTCTGGGGCGCATTCACCGGCTTGCCCGCGAACTACGGTTTCCCGGAAACGCTGATCTACTGCGTCTGGGCGCTCGCGATGATCCCTCCGGCGATCTATGCGCTGACGCGCGCGCGCTGGCAGTTGCAGCACGATGCGCGCTCGATCACTTACGGCCTGCTGATCGGGCTATTGGGCGCAGGTGGGCAGATGCTGTTGTTCCACGCGGTGCGCATCGGCCCCACCTACCTGATCTTCCCGATCATCTCGCTCTCGCCGGTGGTCACGATCGTGATGTCATTGAGCCTGCTGCGCGAGCGCACCGGGAAACTGGGGGCCCTGGGCATCGTGCTCGCACTGTGTTCGCTGCCCCTGTTCGATTACTCAAGCACTCGCGGCGCCAGCGGCTTTGGTGAGCTGTGGTTCGCGCTGGCCCTCGCTGTGCTCGTCGCCTGGGGCGTGCAGGGTTTCTTCATGAAGCTGGCCAACGCGACGATGAGCGCCGAGAGCATCTTCTTCTACATGACCTTGAGCGGATTGCTGCTGGCACCTGTAGCCGTGGCGATGACGGACCTCAATGCGCCCATCAACTGGGGTTTCAAGGGGCCATGGCTCGCGGCCGGTATCCAGATCCTCAATGCCGTTGGCGCGCTGACACTGGTATACGCATTCCGCTACGGCAAGGCCATCGTGGTCTCGCCGCTGACCAATGCGGGGGCACCATTGATCACGGCTTTGCTGGCGATCGTACTGCTGGGGACCACGCCTACCGCCACCAAGATCGCCGGCATCGCACTGGCCTTGCTGGCAGCCGTACTGCTGGCCATCGAGCCCGAGTCCGAAGTGCCTGGCAGCGCGACGGTCGGCAGCGGCACAGTCTTAGGTGGGTCGTGATCCGCAGCAGTCGCGCCATCGTCCGCCGCGATACCAGTGCACGCCGCGAGCGCATCGTCGCCATGCTGCGCGAGCAGGGTAGCGTGCAGATTCCCTCGATGGCGGATCAGTTCGGGGTTTCCACGCAGACGCTGCGCAAGGATCTCAACTTTCTCGATGCGCGCGGCATCTGCACGCGCTCCTCGGGCGGAGCACTGCTGCGCATTGGCTCGCAGCTGCCGAACGAGAACGCGGTCGACATCAAGAGCAAGCTGTATGCGGCCGAGAAGGCGTGCATTGGCCGTGCGGCTGCGGCACTGATTGCGCCGGGTGAATCGGTGTTGCTCGATTCCGGCACCACCACGCTCCAGATTGCGCGCCACCTGCATGCGGCCGAACCCATGGTGGTGGTGACCAACGATGTCGGGATCCTGAGCGAGCTTTCGACCCACGAATCAGTGCAGCTGGTATTCCTCGGCGGCACGCTGCGCCGCAAGAACATGTCGTTCTACGGCATGCAGACCGAGCGTGCGCTGCACGATCTGCATGTCGACAAGTTGTTCCTGGCAGCGGATGGCTTTCACATCGAAAAAGGCATTACCACCCACTTTGAGCCCGAAGCATTGCTCAATCGACTGATGTGCCAGGCGGCCAGCGAGATCATCGTGGTAACCGACTCCTCGAAATTCAATCGCCTGTGCCTGCACAAGATTGTCGAGCCGCAGCGCATTGCGCGCGTGATCACCGATGCCGGCATTCCGGATGAGGTGCGCGAAGGTCTGAGCGCGGCCGGCGTGCAAGTGCAGGTCGCCACATGAAAAGCCTGCTCGAGATCATCGCCCGGCACAAGGCGGGCAAGGCCGTGGGTATCTACTCGGTGTGCTGCGCGCATCCCCTGATCATCGAGGCGGCACTGCGCTTCGCGAAACAGCAAGGCAGCCCCGCGTTGATCGAGGCGACCTCCAACCAGGTCAACCAGGAGGGTGGCTATACCGGCATGCGGCCGGCTGACTTTGCGCGGCTGGTGCACGAGATCGCTGCGCGCGTCGGTTTGTCGCCGGGGCAAGTGATGCTCGGCGGCGATCACCTCGGACCGAACTGCTGGCAGCAGCTGCCAGCAGAAACGGCGATGCGCAATGCCGAACGACTGATCGCCGACTACCTCGCCGCGGGTTTCCGCAAGATCCATCTGGATTGTTCGATGTCCTGCGTGGGCGATCCCGTGCCACTCAGCGATTCCACAGTGGCGGCGCGCGCCGCGCGCCTGTGTGCGATTGCCGAGCGGGCCTGGCGCAAGGCGGGCGGCGAAGCGCCGGTGTACATCGTCGGCACCGAAGTGCCGGTGCCTGGCGGTGCGCACGAGGCGCTGCACGAACTGACCCCGACTGCTCCGGCCGCTGCGGCTGCGACCATCGCCGCGCATCGTCGCGCTTTCGATGAAGTCGGGCTGCACGATGCCTGGTCGCGCGTGATAGGCCTCGTGGTGCAGCCTGGCGTCGAGTTCGATCATTACCAGGTGGTGGATTTCCAGCCTGGGGGCGTGGGCGAGCTGAGCGCCGTGGTCGCGACACAGAAACAGATGCTGTACGAGGCGCACTCCACCGACTATCAGAGGGCGGACAACCTGCGGGCGCTGGTGCGCGGCCATTTCGCGATCCTGAAAGTGGGGCCGGCATTGAGCTTTGCACTGCGCGAAGCACTGTTTGCGCTCGATCAGATCGAGACTGAACTGCTGGGGAGCGAGCGCGCCTCGGGACTGCGCAGAACCATACTCAAGGCCATGGAAACCGATCCGCGCTACTGGCAGCGCTACTACAGCAGCAGCGGCGCACAGCTGCGACTCGACTGGCAATACAGCCTCAGCGATCGCATCCGTTACTACTGGCCGCAGCCGGCGGTGGCCGCCGCGCTCGAGCGCCTGTTTGCAAACTTCGGCGAGCGGGCGCCACCATTGGCCTTGCTGAGCCAGTACCTGCCCGCCGGATACCAGGCGGTACGCGAAGGACACATCAAGCCCGATGCCAGGGAACTGGCGATGCATCATGTCTCCCTGGTGCTCGGGCAATACGCGGCGGCCTGCGGCCAGAGCGTCTTAAGGAGTGATGATGCATCTGCAGCTTGAAGAAACCGCGCTGCGCAAGAGCGGAGCGCTGCATACGGCGCGCGAGATCGAGCAGCAGCCGGCGTCCTGGACGCGCACCGCGGCCGTGGTGCGCGAGCGGCGCGCACAGCTCGACGCCTTCCTGAGGCCATTGCTGGCACGGCAGGAGCTGCGCATTATCCTTACGGGGGCCGGCAGTTCCGCCTTCATCGGCGAATGCCTGGCGCCGACCCTGTCACGCAGTCTTGGGCGCCAGGTGCTGGCGATTCCGACCACCGATCTGCTCTCTGGACCG
The DNA here is from genome assembly GCA_025350055.1 of Gammaproteobacteria bacterium. Lineage (GTDB taxonomy): Bacteria > Pseudomonadota > Gammaproteobacteria > Steroidobacterales > Steroidobacteraceae > FEN-1191. Next base: position 82,637 of record JANXYK010000008.1, read on the forward strand.
TGTGAATTTCTGCTGCCGGATGTGCCTACGCTGCTGGTCTCCTTCGGGCGTTCGGGTGGCAGCCCCGAGAGTGTGGCCGTCGTGGAACTGGCTGAGCGGCTGCTGGTTGAATGCCACCAGCTCATCATTACCTGCAATGACCAGGGCACGCTGTACCGGCGCTGCCAGGGCCGCGAGCGCAACCTCGCGCTGCTGATGCCGCCAGAGACCCACGATCAGGGTTTCGCCATGACTTCGAGCTACACCTCGATGATGCTGGCCGCATTGCTTGCGTTTGGCGTCGGGGGCGAGGCATTCGAGCAGCGCGGGATGGCGCGACTGTGCGCTGCCGCGAACGGGCTGCTGGCAAGCCAGGGTGGCGCGCTGCGTGCGCTCGCCGGCCATGACTACTCGCGCGTCGTGTACCTCGGCAGCAATGCACTCAAGGGCATCGCACGCGAGGCCGCGCTCAAACTGCTGGAGCTGACTGACGGTCGCGCGGTAGCCACTTACGATTCGCCGCTGGGGTTCAGGCATGGACCCAAGAGCATCGTGACGGCCGACTCCCTGCTGGTGTTGCTATTGTCAAATGATCCCTACACTCGACGCTATGACCTGGATCTGCTGCGCGAACTGCGTGAGGATCAGCGGGCTGGTGCGGTACTGGCCATCAGCGCGCAGGCGGCGGATCGGGAGATGCTCGGCAACAGCCTGCAGTTGAGCGGGCTCGCCGAGGCCACGGACTGGGAGCTCGCATTTCCATATGTGCTGTGCGCGCAGCTCTATGCCTTTCATCGCGCGCTGCAGATTGGCAATAAGCCGGATGAGCCCAGCGCCTCTGGCACCGTGAACCGCGTGGTGCGCGGCGTGACGATCCATTCCCTGTAGGTACGGAGGCCGATCATGTTCCTGGGAGTGGATGGCGGTGGTACCAAGACGGCGCTGGCATTGATCGATCGCGATGGCCGCGTGCTGGCGCAACATCTGACCAGCGCTGCGCACTTCGTTGCCACCGGTATGGACAGCGTACGCAGCCTCCTGCATGCGGCCGTGCAGACCTTGCTGGCCAAGGCGGCCGTGCCGGCAAGCGCTGTGGAGTTCGCGTTCTTCGGCCTGCCTTCCTACGGCGAGGATTCCTCCGTGGCCGGCGCACTCGATGCGCTGCCTTCGGGGTGTCTGCCGGAAGGCCGCTATCGCTGCGGCAACGATATGGTGTGTGGCTGGTCGGGTTCCCTGGGCGGTATCGATGGCATCAGCGTCGTGGCTGGCACCGGCTCGATCAGCTACGGCGAGCGCGGCGGCATGTCGGCACGCTGCGGCGGCTGGGGCGAACTGTTCAGCGATGAGGGTTCGGCCTACTGGATCGCCACTCATGGACTCAACATCTATTCGCGCATGAGCGACGGCCGCCTGCCGCGCGGCCCGCTGCACCAGTTGTTCAACGCGCGTCTCGCACTCGACTACGATCTCGACCTGTGCGCACGTATCTACAGCGAGGCCGGCGCCGAACGTTCGGCGCTGGCGCAGTTCTCGAAGCTGGTGCATGAAGCCGCGGTCATGGGCGATCAGCAGGCCGTCGCGATCTTCACTCAGGCCGCCGAGGAACTGGCGGGCCTGGTCGATGCGACCCGCCAGCGCCTGGGCTACAAGGCTGGGGAGGCTGTGCTGGTGTCGTACTCGGGCGGCGTGTTTGTGAATGCCAGTGGCATATTGCAGCCACGATTCGCAGCAGCACTCGCGACGCGCTGGGCCAGCTACCAGCTACGCGAGCCTCTGTTGCCACCGGACATCGGCGCGGCCCTGTACGCGGCGCGCATCCATCGCCAGCCACTGGCCGCAAGTGCGGTTGAGCGGCTGCGCCAGAAGGATCAGGCATGAAGAACGCACGTTACGCACCGCTCCCGATGTTGATGCTGCTGTCGGTGGGCTGTGCACAGCTGCCGAGCCGCTGCAGCGAGGCCGACTTCGCGGCCGAGCCCAAGATCGACGTGCACGTGCACATCAATTCAGGTTCCGATGCACTCATCGAACAGGCGCGTGCCGATGGTTTCCGCCTGCTGACCATCAACGTCGACTATCCGGATTTCCCGCCACTGCCCGAGCAGCTCGCGCTGGCGCGCGCCGATGCGCAGCAGCACCCGGACATCGTGGCCTTCGCGGCCACCTTCTCCATGCAGGGCTGGGATGACGCGGGTTGGCAGGGCCGGGTACAAGGCGAGCTTGATGCGGCCTTTGCCGCTGGTGCCGTGGGCATCAAGGTCTGGAAGAACATCGGCATGGAGTTCCGCGATCGCGCCGGCAAGCTGGTGATGATCGACGATGCGCGCTTGGATGCGATCTTCGAGCAGGTGCGACAGCGCGGCAAGGTGCTGATCGGTCACCAGGGCGAGCCGCACAACTGCTGGCTGCCGCTCGAGCAGATGACGGTCAACAATGACCGGGAGTACTTCCAGGAGCATCCGCAGTACCACATGTTCCTGCACCCCGAGTTGCCCTCGTACGAGGCGCAGATGGGGGCGCGTGATCGCATGCTGGCGCGCCATCCGCAGCTGCACTTCATGGGCGCGCACCTTGCCAGCCTCGAGTGGAGTTTCGCAAAGCTGGCAAAATTCCTGGACAGCTACCCGCTGGCGCAGGTCGATCTCGCGGCGCGCATGGGTCAGGTGCAGTACCAGTCGAACCGCGATCGCGCTGCAGTGCGTGCCTTCTTCATCAAGTACCAGGATCGCCTGTTGTATGGCACCGACCTGACACAGGAAGCCGCTGCCGACAGCGGGACGATGCGCAAGGAAGCCCACCAGCGCTGGATATCGGATTGGCGCTACTTCAATACCGGAGCGATACAGAAGGTGACTGAACTCGCCGAGCCCGTACCGGGGCTTGAGTTGCCACGCGCCGTGATCGACAAACTGTACTACCGCAATGCCGAGCGCCTGTTTGGCCAGGCCTGGAAGGCAAAGCAGTCGCGGGGCGCCCCATGAATATTGCGAAGCTCTCTACGAGGCCACTGACTGCGCTGCTATTCCTGGCCGTGCCCGTGTTGAGCATGGGCGCGACAGCAACGCCCGCGATAGCGGCGTCCACGGCCCCGGCAGTGGTTACGCTGGAATCCAGGGAATTGCGCCTGGAATTCGACGCCAGGCTGCACAGCCGGGTGAGCGCACTGATCGATGGTATTGCGCATCGCATTGGCGGTTATGCCGCCTCGGAAACGCTGTCCACTGATCGCGGCGAGCTGCGTGATTTCAAGTTCGACCATCACAGCGAGGAAGCTGTGAGTGATCAGCTGGGCACAGGTCATCGGCACGAACTGACCGGCCACCTGGGCGCGCTTGAGAAGACAGTGGCGGTAACGCTCTACGATGAGTTCCCGCGCTGGGCCGTGGTGCAGGTGCGCTACACCAATCGAGGCAAGACTCCGTTGGCGCTTCGTGGCTGGAGCAACGCTGCCTACACGATCGCCGCGTCGCCCGGCGCGTCGGTAGCCTCGGGCGATGACGATCATGCCGAGTTGTGGTCATACCAGAGCGGCTCCTACGCGAACCGCCCCGACTGGGTGCTGCCGCTGACGGCTGGCTTCAAACGCGAGAATTTTCAGGGAATGAATGCGGCCGACTATGGCGGCGGCACGCCGGTGGTCGATGTATGGCGGCGGGATGCCGGCATTGCGGTCGGCCAGCTGGAACTCAGCCCGCGCCTGGTCTCGCTGCCCATCGCACGCAAAGACGCGAGTGGCGCCACGCTGGGCGTGCACTACAGCATGCACATGAGGCTGGCCCCTGGAGCAAGCATCGACACGCTGCGTACTTTTGTCGGCGCCCATCATGGCGATCATTTCAGCACGCTGAGCGATTACCGGCGCTACATGGTGAAGCAGGGCGTGCAACTGCCCACCTCGCCCCCGAGCGCCTTCGAGCCGCTGTGGTGCGCCTGGGGTTATGGTCGCGATGCCACGCTCGAGCAGGTGATCGCCACGCTCCCCATCGTCAAGCAACTGGGGTTTGGCTGGGTGACACTCGACGATGGTTGGCAGGTGGCCGAGGGCGACTGGACACCGAACCCGGCCAAGTATCCGCACGGCGATGCCGACATGAAGGCGCTGGTGGACAAGATCCATGCGATGGGGCTCAAGGCGCAATTATGGTGGACACCGCTGGCTGCGGATCCTGGTAGCCCAGTCGAGCGTCAGCATCCGGAGCAGCTGCTGCTGAAGCAGGATGGCAAACGGCGCATGATCAGCTGGTGGAACTCCTATTACCTGTGCCCCGCCTACGAGCCGGTGCGCGAGGACGCGGCAGCCTTTGCCAGCAAGGCATTGGGCACCTGGGGTTTCGACGGGCTCAAGGTCGACGGCCAGCATTTGAATGGCGCGCCGCGCTGCTTCAACCCCGCGCATCACCACACCGCGCCCACCGATGCCGTGGAAGGCCTGCCGGGATTTTTCAAATCGATCTGGGATGCCTCGCATCAGCAGAAGGCCGATGCGCTGGTCGAGATCTGTCCCTGTGGTACCAGCTATTCGTTCTTCAACCTGCCCTACATGAACATGACCGTGGCCTCGGATCCCGAGAGTTCCTGGCAGGTGCGCCTCAAGGGCAAGACGCTCAAGGCGCTGGCGGGTGATGGCCTTGCCTATTTTGGCGACCACGTGGAGATGAGCGAAGGCGGTGATGATTTTGCCTCGACGCTCGGTGTGGGTGGCGTCGTTGGCAGCAACTTCGTGTGGCCAGGAGCGCCCGGCAAGAAGGATCCGAAACTGCTGTTGAGCCCGGCGCGCGAAAAGGAGTGGGCCTTCTGGATTCGGGAGTACCAGGACAAACGCCTGTCGGAGGGCGAGTACCTGGGCGGTCTGTACGACATCGGATTCGATCGGCCCGAGACCCACGTGATCCGCAAGGGTGAGCGGCTTTACTACGCGTTCTTCGCCAAGACCTTCGACGGGCAGGTGGAACTGCGAGGCCTGGGCCCGGGCCGCTATCGCGTGCACGACTACGAAGCGGATCGTGACCTTGGGGTGGTGCAGGGGCCGCTCGTGCGTTTGCCGGCGAAGTTCCAGCGACACCTGTTGATTGAAGCGCTGCCGGAGAGCCCACAGCCTTGAGCCTCGACACCGACTACATGCGCGCGGCCTTGCAGCAGGCCGAGGGTGCGCGGGCACAGGGTGAAGTGCCAGTGGGTGCGGTGCTCGTGAGTGGCGGCCGCATCGTGGCGCGTGCCGCGAACCGGCCCATCGCCGGCTGCGACCCGACTGCGCACGCTGAAGTCGAAGTGCTGCGCGCTGGCGGCAAGGCGCTGGGCAGCTACCGCCTCGGCGACAGCGTGCTGTATGTGACGCTCGAGCCCTGCCTGATGTGCGCCGCTGCCATCGTGCATGCGCGCGTGCAACGCGTGGTGTTCGGCGCCTGGGATCCACGTGCCGGCGCCGCAGGCAGCATGCTCGACGCCTTCGCGCTGCCGGGCATGAATCATCGCGTCGATGTATTTGGCGGCGTGCTCGCTGAGGAATGCGGCGCGCTGCTGAAGGGTTTTTTCGCTGCGCGTCGCGAGCCGGCGGGTGGCAACAAGACCTAGAACGGGCTGCGCACGAGGCCGGGCGCCGGCGTGTGATCGTCGCCGTACCATTCCAGCACCGCGAGAAAGCCGCGCACCTGTTCCACGAAACGCACGGGCTCCCAGCCGCGCGCGTAGCCGCGCCGCGCCTGCGCATACCAGCGCTCCTGCGCCAGCATCGGCAGGTACTGGCTGACATCAGCCCAGGAATCGGCATCCTTGCCGTGGCTTTGCGCCAGCACGCGCGCGTCCTCCAGGTGCCCGAAACCCACGTTGTAGGCGGCCAGCGCGAGCCAGGTGCGATTCGGCTCGGCAATGCGCGCCGGAATCATCTGCAGCACCTGCGCAAAGTAGGCGGCGCCACCGTTGATGTTCTGGCGGTTGTCGTTGCGATCGCTCACGCCCACCGAGCGCGCCGTATCGGCGGTGAGCATCATGATGCCCGCGGCGCCGTCGCCCGAGCTCGCGTGACTATCCCAGTGCGATTCCTGGTAACCCACCGCGGCCAGCAGGCGCCAGTCGACGCCGCTGCTCGCGGCGGCCTGTTCGAACAAGGGACGCAGCGCCGGCAAGGTACTCACGATGTCGTCCTGGAAGCGTCGCGCCTCCAGGTATTCGAAGCCGCTGGATTCCGCCTCGGCCGCGCGAGTGAGCTGCTGCAGCAGGCCGCTGTCGCGCGCCACGCCGAAGAACGCGTTGGCCGTATCGCGCAGGTCCAGCGCCGTGCGCCGCACCAGCCATTGCACAGCGCGTGGATCCGGCAGCGTGAAGGCCACGATCACATCCGGATACAGATGGCGCGCGAAATGGAACTCGTTGGCGTCGACGATCGCATAGTCGGCATCGCCCGTGCTGACCCAGTCGAGCGGATCGGCCTGTTCGCGCGGCAGCTCGGTCCATGCCAGGTAACTGGCGCCGCTGGCACGCAGGCCGCGCAGCAGTTCGAGCTGCGGACTGCCCGCACGCACCACCACCCGCGCCCCAGTCAGCCCGGCAATATTCTGCGTGGGCCGGTGACCGCGCCGCTGCACTACCAGCTGGCCGATTTCCTGGTAGGTGGCGGTTGCCAGGCCGGCCCGTTTCCATACGCCATCGACGGTCAATTGCGCGGCGACGATATCGGCGCTGCCGTCGCTGATCAGTTCGCGCAGCTGGCTGCGATCGCGTGCCGGCACGATGATGAGCTGCACGCCGAGGCTGTCGGCAAAGGCCCGCGCCAGGCGGTATTCAAAGCCCTGCGGGCCATGCGCGCCCAGATAATAGGAGGTCGGCTCGTTGAGTGTGGCCATCCGCAGGTCGCCCCGCGCCTTGATCTGGGCCAGCCCCGAGGGCTGGCTGCCGCAGCCTGTCAGGCCCGGCAGAAGCAGGGCGGTCAGCGCGGCCGCAACGGGTGGCCACCAGCGATTTGCAGTCATTGGCAGTCAGCGCTCTCCAAGATTCGGCTAGAATAGCAGCTCGCCACCCGAGCATCCTGGAGAGGTACCGAAGTGGTCATAACGGCGCCGACTCGAAATCGGATGGTCGGGTAAATCCGGCACGTGAGTTCGAATCTCACCCTCTCCGCCAATTCCTTGCAATAACTGATTCGCCTACAGGCGGGTGCCAGCGATCCGTCGCGCGCTTGATCTTCGTCAAGGCGCAAATGAATGCCGCGGCCTAGCCTCGGCGCATGAAGTCAGTTCCATGTGCGCTCTGAACACCGAATCGGGCGAGGCGGCGCTGCGTCGGGCGATCCAGGACAGCAACCAGGATCCCATCCCGCGCGATATCGTGCTGCAGGTTTCGTTGGCCGGGCAGGGCGGCGAGGCCTTTCTGCAACGGCTGTACCGCGAGATGGAGTGCTACGCGCCCTTGCTGGCGCGCGATCGGCAGATCATCGAACTCTGTTTCGTCGGTGCCGGCCTCGGGCAACTGCAGCGGGCGCAGCGCGAGGATCTGCTGCAATCGCTGGCGCAGCACTTTGCGCCGGCGCGTACCGTGAGCAGCCATTGTGAGCCCATGCAGCATTGCGATGTGCTGGGTCTGGGTCCGGGTGCGCTCAGCCGCTTCGGAAGCTGCCAGACCAGGAATGCTGCTGACCTGCAGCAGTACTGTGCGGCGATCGATGGCGGTCGGTTGCCGGTCGTGGAGAGCCAGCAACTCGATGCGCCGTAACTCATCGGGCGCCGTCCGCGGCGGATTGCGTATCATGGCGGCGTGCACCGCGCCGCGCCTCACAGTGGGCCGTTTCCGGATGACGGCAATGAGCTCAGGTTCTGTTCCACCTGTGCTTTCGGTGCCGTGTGCATGCCCTCGGGCGTCGACAAACCCGCCTTGCAGGTGCTGCATTGCCTGGTGGAGCACGTCGGCCCGTTCCGCGAGGGCGAGCATCTGTTTCGTGCGCATGAGGCCTTCGGCGCGATCTTCGCGGTTCGCGGTGGCACGGTAAAAACCCGCTTGATCGACAGCCTGGGTCGCGAACAGGTGCTGGGGTTCTATCTGCCGGGCGAAATGGTGGGGCTCAATGGCATCCATCCGGATCACTATCCCTGCGATGCCGTGGCGCTCGACAGCGTCTATCTGTGCCGTTTTTCCTTCCGCGCGCTCGAGACGCTGGCGGCGCGCATCCCGGGCATCCAGCAGCAGCTGTTCCGCCTGCTCAGCAAGGACATCGGTGTCGCTTCGCTCCTCGCGGGCGATTTCAGCGCCGATGAGCGCGTGGCCGCGTTCCTCGTCAGCATTGCCGACCGCTTTGCGGCCCGTGGCTTTTCCACCAGCGCGCTACACCTGTCGATGCCGCGATCCGATATTGCCAACTACTTGCGACTTGCCGCGGAAACCGTCAGCCGCGTGCTGCGGCGATTCCAGGACCAGGGCCTGATCAGCGTGGCCGGGCGCGAGGTGAAATTTACTGCCCCGCAGGCATTGCGTGCGCTGGCGCGCAATGTGTTGACTACCTAGGCGCCCACGCTGCCCAAGGCGCTAACGCCGCTCCGCTTGACCTGGATCAGGGCGCTGCCATGGCGGCGTTACTAGCATTTGCCGTAGGTAGCAAGCTCAGGGAGCACGGCAATGTCGGAAACCAAGCGTCTATGGATCGGTCTCGGCGTGTTGCTGAGCGTAACCTTCGCGGTGCTGCTGTGGATGGGCGGGGAGGTGTACCGCTCCGCGCCACCGATGCCCGAGCGCGTAGTCAGCGCCAGCGGCCAGGTGCTGTATACGCGCGATGACATCGAGACTGGCCGGCAAGTCTGGCAGAGCATTGGCGGTCAACAGCTGGGCACGATCTGGGGCCACGGCGCGCTAATCGCGCCCGACTGGAGCGCCGACTGGCTGCATCGCGAGACCACGGCGCTGCTCGATATCTGGGCGCAGCGCGAACACCAGGTGGACTTCGCCGCGCTACCCAATGCCGACCAGGAAGTACTGAAACTGCGGGTGCGCGATGCCTTGCGCCCGAATACCTACGATGCCGCCACGAAGAGCATCACCGTATCGGCGGATCGCGCCCAGGCAATCCGCGTGGTGATGGCGCACTACCAGAGCCTGTTCAGTGACGATCCTGCCACCGCGCAACTGCGCGAGACCTACGCGATGCGCGATGGCACCGTGGACACCAGCGAGCATCGCCAGAAACTCACGGGATTCTTCTTCTGGACTTCGTGGGCGGCGATCAGCGAGCGCCCGCAGTCAAAGGCCAGCTACACCAGCAACTGGCCCTATGATCCGGTGGTCGGCAACGTGCCCACGCCCGGCACCTTCCTGTGGACAGTGTTCAGTGTGATGTTCATGATCGCCGGCATCGGCCTGCTGGCCTGGCACTACGCGGCCTACCACGGCAAAGAACAGCCGCTGGTGCCGCCGGCCAGCGATCCACTACAGGGTCTCCTCATCACGCCCTCGATGCGTGCCACCGCCAAGTATTTCTGGCTCGTAATGGCGCTGATGCTGGTTCAGATCATGCTCGGAGCCATCACGGCGCACTTCCAGGTCGAAAAGCAGTTCTACGGTTTCGAGATCGCAAAGTACCTGCCGTATTCGATCACACGCACCTGGCATACGGAACTCGCGGTACTGTGGATCGCCACGGCCTGGCTTGCGACTGGGCTCTATATCGCACCGGCCATCTCCGGTCACGAACCACGCTTCCAGCGACTGGGCGTCAATGCCTTATTCGTCTGTCTGCTGGTCATCGTCGTCGGTGCCTTCACGGGACAATGGCTGGCGGTCATGCAGAAGCTCGGGCTGACCTACAATTTCTGGTTCGGTCATCAGGGTTGGGAATACACCGATCTGGGTCGCTTCTGGCAGCTGTTCCTGTTCGTGGGACTGCTGATCTGGCTGACGCTGGTCGGGCGCGCGCTGTGGCCGGCGCTGCGGCGCAAGGACGACATGGCCTCGATCACGGGCCTGCTGTTCCTGTCCACCATTGCGATCGGCTTGTTCTACGGCGCAGGGCTGATGTGGCATGAGAAATCACACCTCTCGATCGTGGAGTACTGGCGTTGGTGGGTCGTGCACCTGTGGGTCGAGGGCTTCTTCGAAGTGTTTGCGGTCGCGGTGATCAGCTTCCTGTTTGTGCGCCTGGGGCTGGTGCGCGCGCGCACGGCAACGGTCAACGTGCTGTTCGCCACCATCGTGTTCATGGCCGGCGGCGTGCTCGGCACCTTCCACCACCTGTACTGGGCGGGCACGCCGATCGGCATCCTGGCCCTCGGTGCATCCTTCTCCGCGCTCGAAGTGGTGCCGCTGGCGCTGATCGGCCTCGAAGCCTTCGAGACCTGGACGCATAGCCAGGCGACACCGTGGATGACGCGCTACCGCTGGCCCATCCTGTTCTTCCTGGCGGTTTCCTTCTGGAACCTGGTCGGCGCCGGTCTGTTCGGCTTTCTGATCAATACTCCGCTGGCGCTGTATTACATGCAGGGCCTGAATCTCACGCCGCTCCACGCCCACACAGCGCTGTTCGGTGTCTATGGCATGCTGGGCATCGGCCTGATGCTGTTCTGCCTGCGGGGGCTCCGCCCCAATGTGGTCTGGCGTGATGGCAATCTGCGTGCGTCTTTCCTGTTGCTCAACATCGGCCTCGCACTGATGGCGCTGCTGGCCTTGCTGCCGATGGGTGTGCTGCAACTGCAGGCTGCGCTCGAACATGGCTACTGGTACGCGCGCTCGGCCGAGTTCATGGGCCGGCCGCTGATGCACCTGCTGGTGTGGATGCGCATGCCGGGCGACACGCTGTTCGCGATCGGCGCGCTGCTGCTGGCGTGGTTCGTACTGCGCCTGTGGATTGCACCCCGTCAAGACAACGGAAAGGTATCCTAGCGGTAGATGCTCGAGTTCTATCCTGCGATCAGGCTGTTCCACATCAGTTGCGTACTGCTGTCGGGCAGCCTGTTCTTTTTGCGCGGTTGCCTGATGCTGGCCGGCTTAGGTCACGCGAATCACGCGCTGCTGCGTTGGCTCTCCTATGCGATCGACAGCGCCTTGTTGACCGCAGCGTTGATGCTGGTGACGCTGCTGCACCAGTATCCCTTCCAGCAGGCCTGGCTGACCGCAAAAGTGCTGCTGCTGGTGATCTACATCCTGCTGGGCGTCATGGCACTGCGCCGCGCCCGCAGCTACCGTGCGCGGGCCGCATGCTTCGCGGCTGCGTTGTTGGTCTATCTTTTTATATTCAGCATCGCGCGCACGCACGATCCGCTGGGCGCACTGCGTATCCTGCTGCACTGAGAGGTGCAGGCAGCGCCGCTCAGGCTCAGCCGCCTTCCGGCCCGTGCACGATCTCTTCGTTGAACTGGCGCGCCAGGGCTTCGGAGAACAGGTGCGGGAGCTGTCCCCTGGCCGCCTCCGTGATGCTGCGGAATCGCTCTGCGGATGCCGGCCCCGGCGGCAGCACCGCGGGATCCAGGCGCTTGGTGAATTCATCCAGTGCCGGGCGCAGTGCGCGCATCAGCGCTGCATCGTGGCGGGCGGCGAGGCTGAACAGCTCGCGCATCCATTGCACGGCATCGAGCTGCTGGTTCTCGTGCCCGACCAGCAGGCGCGCCAGCAGATCCTCGACGGGCAGGTTCTGCAGCGCTACGCGCTCCGGATCATCTGCGGTTGCGCACAGCCCCGAGCTCTGGCGGATCTCGCGCTGCGTGCGCGCCAGGTTCTTGATGCCCACCAGCGCCTCGCGCAACAGCAGGCCCGCCAGTCTCAGCAGGCGATCGGTGCTTTCGGCTGGCAGCTGTTTGGCGTTCATACCCGCACCGCGGCTGAAGGCGTCGAGCCCCTTGCCGGTGCCGCCGCCGCTGGCATTGCCGGCGCTGTGGCCGTTGCTGGCCGGCGGCGTGGCCCGCGGCGCCGGCGCCATCGCCGGACGCGGGTTGCGGGTCGCGGATTGCTGGGCACTGTCGAATTGCAGCAGGGCCGAGTCGCCTACCGGTTGTCCCCAGGGATCGAAGGCGCGCCGCTGGCTGCTCAGGTCCGCATCGGTTACCAGCAGTTCGCTGATGTTCAGGTCGATGCCAATGTCTTCCTGTCGTGCGCCATTGCCATCGGTTGCCGGCTGGGAATAGGCAAACACGGAGCTCGCATCGACACCGACGGCCGCGTCGTCGCTGACCCGGATCTGGTAGGCGCCGAGGCGCAGCAGGTCGCCGTGGCGCAGTGGCTGGGGCCCCAGACGCCCCACCGGGTCGGCGTGATCGTTCAGGTACAAGCCATTCGTGCTGGTATCTTCGACGACGAATCTGCCATTGCGGTACTTGATCTGGGCGTGGTGTGATGAGAGGTAGCGCTTGGGGTCTGGCAGTACCCACTCATTGTCATGGGCACGGCCGATCCGACCCCCCTCCGGGCCGAACAGCACGCTGGCGCGCTCGCCGAGCTCGCCGACCTGGTCACTGATTATCGTCAGGCGTAGCGCCACCAATCACTTCCTCGCCGGGGGTCTCAACCCAATATAATAGGCGCGCCGGCCCCGGCGGGCCGCCGCAATCCTATACAGATGGCATCCAATCACATCTTCAAGATTATGTTCGTGAACCAGGGCAAGGTTTACGAGGTGTATGCCCGCAAAATCAGCCACGGGAGCCTGCTGGGCTTCGTGGAAATCGAGGAACTGGTGTTTGGCGAGCGCTCAGGCTTGGTGCTCGATCCGGGCGAGGAGCGCATCAAGGCCGAATTTGCCGGCGTGAAGCGCAGTTTCCTGCCCGTACAGTCCGTGGTGCGTATCGACGAAGTGCGCAAGCAGGGCGTCAGCAAGATCGTGGCGCTGGAGGGCGGCGGCAATGTCACGCCGTTCCCGACCGCGCACTATTCTGCTCCGGCCGGCGAACCCGGCCCGAAGAAGTAACCCGTGCTGGTGCTGCCTGGTGCGCCGGCCGCCTCGGCGTTCCGCCTGGCGCGTTTGTGCGAACGACTGCGACGCCTGGATCCGCAGGTGCTGGCGGTGCGTGCGCGCTACCTGCATTTCATCCAGTGCAGTTCGCCGCCTGGCGCTACGCAACGCGCCGAGCTGGAGCGACTCCTGGAAGTGCCCGCCGGGGTGGTGTTGCGCGACTCGGCGCAGAGCCTGGTAGTGGCACCGCGACCGGGCACCATCTCGCCCTGGTCGAGCAAGGCCACCGATATTGCGCGGGTCTGTGGCCTGGATTTCATCGCCCGCATCGAGCGCGGCATCCAGTACGAGCTGGATGGCGCGCTGACGGTACCACTGACTACGCTGGCCACGGTGCTGCACGATCGCATGACTGAGGCTGCCTTCGTCGACAGTGCCGCTGCGGCTGCGCTGTTCAGCGTCGAGACGCCGCGCCCGTTGCAGCGGGTGTCGCTGGCAACGGGGCGCGCCGCGCTGGTGGAAGCCAACCAGCGCCTGGGGATGGCGCTCGCCGAGGGCGAGATCGATTACCTCTACGCCGTGTACCAGCGCCTCGGGCGCGATCCTACCGACGTCGAACTGATGATGTTCGCGCAGGCCAATTCCGAGCACTGCCGGCACAAGATCTTCAACGCCGATTTCGTGATCGATGGCGTGGCGCAGAAGAAATCGCTGTTCGCGATGATCCGCAATACCCACGAGCGCGCGCCGCAGGGCGTGCTCTCGGCCTACCGCGACAACGCGGCGGTGATTGCGGGCAACGAAGGCGCACGTTATTTCCCGGACCCACTGAGCGGCGTGTACCGTGCAAGCCAGGAGCCGATCGACATCCTGATCAAGGTCGAGACGCACAATCATCCGACGGCGATCGCACCGTTCCCGGGCGCGGCCACGGGTTCGGGCGGCGAGATCCGTGACGAAGGTGCCACGGGTGTCGGCGCCAAGCCCAAGGCGGGGCTGGTGGGTTTCTCGGTCTCGCACCTGCGCATTCCGGGTTACGAGCAGCCCTGGGAGCAATCGCAGGGCTATCCGACTCGTATCGCCACGGCGCTGGAGATCATGCTGGAAGGGCCCATTGGCGCGGCGGCCTTCAACAATGAATTCGGTCGCCCAGGCATCTGTGGTTACTTCCGCACTTTTGAACAGCAGCAAGCCGGCGATCCGCCGGGGCGCGTGCGTGGTTATCACAAGCCGATCATGCTCGCGGGCGGCATGGGCAATGTGCGCCGCGCGCAGGTCGAGAAGGGCGTGGTCTCGGTGGGCGCGCACCTGGTGGTGCTCGGCGGGCCAGCCATGCTCATCGGTCTCGGTGGTGGTGCGGCCTCCTCTGTGGGCAGTGGCGCCAGCAGTGCGGAGCTCGATTTTGCTTCGGTGCAGCGCGGCAATCCGGAGTTGCAGCGGCGCGCGCAGGAAGTCATCGATCGCTGCTGGGCCTTGGGCGCCGACAACCCGATCGAGTTAATCCACGATGTGGGCGCGGGTGGACTATCGAATGCGGTGCCCGAAGCCGTCGCACACAGCCAGCGCGGCGCGCAGCTGCAACTGCGCGACATTCCTAGCGCCGAGCCCGGCATGTCACCGCTCGAGATCTGGTGCAACGAGGCGCAGGAACGCTATGTGCTGGCCATCAAGTCTGCGGGCCTGGCGCAATTCGCCGCGCTGGCGCAGCGCGAACGTTGTCCCTACGCCGATATAGGTGTGATCACCGACGATGGCGAGCTGCGGGTCAGCGATGCCTTGCTCGGCGATGACCCAGTGCGCCTGGCGATCAGCGACCTGCTGGGCAAACCACCCCGCATGCGCCGCGATGTCAGTACGCGTGCGTTGCCATCGGCCGCGCCAGGCAGCGGACCCGAGTCCGAGCTCAGGAACGTGAATCTGCGCGAGGCGCTGTATCGTGTGTTGCGCTTGCCCGCGGTGGCTGACAAGACCTTCCTGATAACGATTGGCGATCGCAGCGTTGGGGGCCAGATCAGCCGTGACCAGATGGTCGGGCCCTGGCAAGTGCCGGTGGCCGATGTCGGCGTCACGCTGGCTGACTACAGCAATTTTGCGGGTGAGGCCATGGCGATCGGCGAGCGCACGCCGGTGGCGCTGCTCGATCCCGCGGCGGCGGCGCGGCTCGCGGTAGCCGAAGCCGTGACGAACATGCTCGCGGCCGACATTGGCGATCTCAGTCAGATCAGGCTCTCGGCCAACTGGATGGCCGCCTGCGGCGAGCCTGGCGAAGATGCCGCGCTGTACAGCGCCGTGCGCACGGTGGGCGAGGAGTTCTGCCCCGCACTGGGCCTGGCGATTCCGGTCGGCAAGGATTCACTGTCGATGAAGACCAGCTGGCATGACCAGCACGGCGCGCACGAGGTGCTCGCGCCCCTGTCGCTGATCATCTCGGCGTTCGCACCCGTCAGAGACGTGCGCCGCACGCTCACGCCCTTGCTGCGGCTCGATCAGGGCCCGACCACATTGCTGCTGATCGACCTGGGTGAAGGACGCAACGGCCTCGGTGGTTCAGCCCTGGCGCAGGTGTACAGCGTGCAGGGTGGGCCTTGCGCTGACATGAACAGCCCGCAGTTGCTGCGGCGCTGTGCGGCGGCGATCAACGCGCTGCGCGCGCGCGATCTGCTGCTGGCCTACCACGATCGCTCCGACGGTGGCCTGGCCGTCACCCTGGCCGAGATGGCCTTCGCCAGCCACTGTGGCCTGGAGATTTCACTCGATGCGGCGCGCGGGCCCGCGCCGGCACAATTGTTCAGCGAGGAGTGCGGTGTGGTGCTGCAGGTGGCCACCGCGCGCCTGCACGAAGTCTGGCAGGAACTCATCGCCCAGCAGCTGCAGGATTGCAGCCGCGTGATCGGCAGGCCCATCGCCGATGCGCGCCTGCGTTTCAGCGTCGGGGCCGCCACGGTCGATGAGCCCTGGGCGGAACTGCGCCGCGCCTGGTCAGAGATGTCCTGGCAGATGCGCCGCCTGCGTGATGACCCGGAGTGCGCCGACGAAGAGCAGGCGGTGACGCTCGACAGCAGCGCACCCGGCTTGCGCTGGCAGCTGGAGTACGACCCGCAGGAAGATATCGCCGCGCCTTACATCGCCAGCGGTGTACGCCCGGCGGTGGCCGTGCTGCGCGAGCAGGGCGTCAACAGTCAGGTGGAAATGGCTGCGGCGCTCGAACGCGCGGGCTTCGAGCCGCACGATGTGCACATGAGCGATCTGCTCAATGGCACGCGCACGCTCGAGCCGTTCCACGGCCTGGTGGCCTGCGGCGGCTTTTCCTACGGCGATGTGCTGGGTGCCGGTGGCGGCTGGGCGCAATCCATCCTGTTCCACGAAGCCACGCGCCAAGCATTCGCCACCTACTTTGCGCGCGCTGATCGCTTTTCGCTTGGCATCTGCAACGGTTGCCAGATGATGGCGCTGCTGCGCGAACTGATTCCGGGCGCCGAACACTGGCCGCGCTTCGTGCGCAATCGCAGCGAGCAGTTCGAAGCGCGACTGAGCCTGGTGGAAATCCTCGACTCGCCATCGGTGCTGCTCACGGGTATGAAAGGTTCACTGTTGCCCGTGGCGGTGGCACATGGCGAGGGGCGGGCGGAATTCCGCAACGATGCCGACCAGGAATACTGCCTGCAGCAGCGCCTGGTGGGACTCCGGCACAGCGACGGGCGTGGCAATGCCGCGCGAGTCTACCCTACGAACCCCAATGGCACGCCGGCCGGCATCGCGGCGCTCACCACACCAGACGGGCGCTGCACGGTGATGATGCCGCATCCGGAGCGGGTGTATCGCACGGCGCAGAATTCCTGGCATCCGCCTGAGGCCGGCGTCGACAGCGGCTGGATGCGCATCTTCCGCAATGCACGAGTGTGGGTGGCGGGCGCCTGAGTGCGGGCGCCGCGCGCCGGCGGGCGCTCAGATGTTGGAGTCGGGGAAAGCGTTCTTGCGACGGTTGATGTAGTCGAGCAGGGCTTCATCTACTGCAACATCGAGCGGCGGCGCCTCGTATTCGCGCAGCTGCTTCTTCCACAGGCTGTTCGCGCGCTGGGCCATGTCCTGCGAACCCTCGGACTGCCATTGCTCATAGCTGTTGTTGTCGGCCAGCGGTGAGCGATAGAAGGCATTCTCGAAATTCGCCTGCGTGTGACTGCAACCGAGAAAATGCTTGCCCGGGCCCACTTCGCGGATCGCATCGAGCGCCTGGCCGTTGTCGGACAGATCAATGCCGGCCAGCAGCGTGTGCATCATGCCGGCCTGGTCGCAATCCAACATGAACTTCTCGTAGCCCATCGCCAGCCCGCCCTCGAGCCAGCCGGCGGTGTGCAGCACAAAGTTCACGCCTGCGAGGCAGGTGGGCAGCAGTGTCTGCGCCGACTCGTAAGCCGCCTGCGCATCGGGGATCTTCGAAGCACACAGGCCGCCACCGGACCGGAACGGTACACCGAGTCGCCGCGCCAGCGCGGCCATGGTGTAGAGCACCAGCGCCGGCTCGGGTGTGCCGAAGGTCGGCGCGCCCGACTGCATCGAGATCGATGAGGCGAAGCTGCCGAAGATCACCGGTGCGCCGGGATTCAGCAACTGCGTGAAGGCCATGCCGGCCAGCGCCTCGGCCAGCGTCTGCGCCGCGGTGCCGGCTACCGTCACCGGCGACATGGCGCCGGCAAGAATGAAGGGCGTCACGATCACGGCCTGGTTGGCGCGTGAGTAGACCTTCAGAGCGCCCAGCATCGTGGCGTCGTAGGTCATCGGAGAGTTGACGTTGATCAGGCTGGTGAGCAGCGTCTTGGGACGACCGGTCTCGGGATCGATTAGGTCGGGGCCCGCGGCAATGCGCGCCATTTCCACGCTGTCGGCCGCGCGTTCCGGCGCCGTCACCGAACCCATGAAGGGCTTGTCGCTGTACTTGATATGCGCGTACACCATGTCGAGGTGCCGCTTGTTGACCGGCAGGTCGACCGGCTCGCAGATCGTGCCGCCCGAATGATGGAGCGAATTTGCCATGTAGGCCAGGCGCACGAAATTCTGGAAATCCTTGATGGTCGCGTAGCGGCGGCCTTCATCCAGGTTGTGGATGAAGGGCGAGCCATAGGCGGGCGCGAACACCGTGTTGAGGCCGCCAATGCGTATGCTGCGGGCCGGGTTGCGTGCATGCTGCGTGTATTCGCGCGGCGCGCTCTTCTGCACCAGTGCGCGGCACATGCCGCGCACGAAGCGCACCCGCTCGCCCTGCACGTCAGCGCCGGCCTTGCGCCAGATCTCGATCGCCTCCGGATCATCGCGGAATTCGATGCCGATTTCCTCGAGAATCGTATCGGCGTTGCGCTCGATGAGCGCCAGGCCTTCCTCATTGAGCACTTCGTAGCGTGGAATGGAGCGGGTGATGTAGGGCACCGAAACGGCCGCGCGGGCTGCGCGCGCTGCGCGCTTGGCTTCGCGGCCGCTGGGGCGCGCGCGTCGTTCTGCTACTGCCGGATTCTCGCTCATGGGCACTCGCCTCTGGTCGTGGAAAGTCAAGCAGACCCCGATCCTACACAAGTATGGTCAGCACCCCTACTGGCGTCTGACCTGATTGCGGCATCGGCTTACCCCGGTGCGCCATGCGATACTGTAAGCAACCGGCGGGCGGCGCCAAGGCTGTACAAGGGCTGTAAGCTAAGAACTAGTGACTGTGCAGCAACAAGCCGGGGAATTCGACTACGTGATCGTGGGTGCCGGTTCCGCCGGCTGCGTACTGGCCGACCGCCTCACCGAGGACGAGCAGAGCACGGTGCTGTTGCTGGAGTACGGCGGCTCGGATCGCTCGATCTTCATCCAGATGCCCTCGGCGCTGGCGATTCCGATGAACACGAAGCGCTACAACTGGGGCTACCACAGCGAATCCGAACCCGGACTCGGTGGCCGCAGCCTCCACACCCCGCGCGGCAAGGTGCTGGGCGGGTCCTCGTCGATCAATGGCCTGGTGTACATCCGTGGCAATGCCTTCGATTTCGAAAGCTGGGTAGAGCAGGGCGCGGCGGGCTGGGGCTATCGCGATGTACTGCCGTACTTCAAGCGCGCCGAGCATCGCGCTGAAGGCGGGGATGAGTATCGCGGTAGCGCAGGGCCGCTGGGCACGCGCTACGGCACGCTGGCGAATCCCCTGCACCAGGCCTGGCTGGATGCGGCGGTGCAGGCTGGCTATGCACGAACCTCCGACATCAATGGTTTTCGCCAGGAAGGCTTCGGCCGCATGGACATGACGGTCGATGGCGGTGTGCGAGCCAGCGCCGCGAATGCCTACCTGCGTCGTGCGCGGGAGCGACGCAATCTCGAGGTACGCACCAAGGCCCTGGTCACGTGCATCGATTTCGAGGGGCAGCGCGCCTGTGGCGTGCAGTACCTGCGCGCTGGCAGCACGCAGCAGGTGCGTGCGCGTCGCGCGGTGATCGTGTCGACGGGTCCCATCAACACACCGCAACTGCTGAAACTCTCGGGCGTCGGGCCGGCCGCGGAACTGAAGGCACTCGGCATTCCACTGGTCTGCGATCTGCCCGGTGTTGGCGAGAACCTGCAGGATCATCTGGAGTTCTATTTCCAGCAGGCCTGCCTCGAACCGGTTTCGCTTTACTCCTCCATGTCGCCGCTGGCCAAACTGCGCATCGGCATGCGCTGGATGCTGTTCAAGGATGGCCTCGGCGGTACCAACCATTTCGAAACTTGCGGTTTCATCCGCAGCAATGCCGGCATCCAGTATCCGGATATCGAGTATCACTTCCTGCCGGTGGCCGTGACCTACGATGGCTCATCGCTGGCCAGCGAGCACGGCTTCCAGGCGCATGTCGGGCCGATGCACTCCAAGAGTCGCGGCTGGGTGCGGCTGCGCTCGAGCGATCCGCGCGAGTACCCCGAAATCCGCTTCAACTATCTCAGCCATCCGGACGACATGGTGGAGATGCGCCAGTGCGTGCGCCTGACGCGCGAGCTGTTCGCGCAACCGGCTTTCGACCGCTATCGGGGTCGTGAAATGCAGCCCGGGCCCGGGGTGCACAGCGATGCCGAGATCGATGCCTTCGTGCGCGCCAAAGTAGAGAGCGCCTACCATCCCTCCTGCAGCTGCAAGATGGGTAGCGCGGCGGATCCACTGGCTGTGGTCGACAACGAGGCGCGGGTGTTCGGACTCGAGAACTTGCGGGTGGTGGATTCCTCGATCATGCCGTCGATCACCAACGGCAACCTCAATGCGCCAACCATCATGATCGCGGAGAAGATGTCGGATCACATTCGTGGGAAGGCGCCGCTGCCGCCATCCACTGCGCCGTTCTACGAGGCGTCGAACTGGCGCACGCAGCAGCGTTAGTCGGCAGCGCCAGTCGGCAGAGTTAACTGGCAGTAGCGGCGGGCACGGGCTGTGTCTGGCGATGGCGCGTCAGGGCGCCAATAATCTGTTCCGGGCCGCAGACGCCAATCAAGCCAGTGGAGTCGGTAACCAGTACCGGCTGGCCGCTGGCATCGTGCAGTTCGACCAGCTGCTCCAGCGTGCAGTGCCCTGTCACCTGCACCAGGCAGCGATTCGCGGCGGCGCGGGCCGCGGCGGCATCGGTCACCAGCGAGAGCGTCTGGCCCGCGCACCAGCCACTGACCGGTCGGCCCTCCGCGTCCAGTTCCACCTTGCAGTAGCGGCGCGCGTCCAGCCACACCGAGGATTGTTCGCGATGCAACTGCGCCAGCGGCCGCATCGCCATCGTGGCCGTGAGCACGGTGAGCGGGTTCATGTGCTGCACAAAGGCCGCGACGTAGTCGTTGGCGGGCCGGGTCACAATATCGGTGGCGGTGCCAGACTGCACGATGCGGCCACCATCGAGTATCGAGATCTGGTTGCCGAGGCGCATGGCCTCGTTCATGTCGTGGGTGACGAACACAATCGTCTTCTTGACCCGCGACTGCAGCGAGAGCAGTTCATCCTGTAGTCGCGTACGGATTAGCGGGTCGAGCGCAGAGAAGGGCTCGTCCATCAGCAGGATGTCGGCGTCGGTGGCGAAGGCGCGCGCCAGGCCGACGCGCTGCTGCATGCCGCCAGAGAGTTCGCCCACCGAGCGCTCGGCCCACTGCGACAGGCCGACCAGCTCGAGTTTTTCATCGACGATCTGCTTGAGCCGCGACGGGCTCTCGCCGCGCAATTCCAGGCCGAAGCCGACATTGGCGCGCACGCTGCGCCAGGGCAGCAGGCCGAACTGCTGGAACACCATCGCGATCCGGCTGCGGCGCAGGCGTCGCAGTGTGCCGGCATCGCAGTTCGCCACGTCCACGGTAGTGGCGCCATCCTGCAGCAACACCTTGCCGCTGCTGACGCGGTTGAGGCCGTTGGCCGCGCGCATGAGGGTCGATTTGCCCGAGCCGGACAAACCCACCAGCACGCAGATCTGGCCCGTCGGCACGCTCAAGGAAGCGCCGACGACGCCTGCGATCACGCCATAGCGAGTGGCGATATCGGCGCGCGTGGCGCCGGCGTGCAGCGCTGCGGCGGCCGCCGCCAGGTTCTTCTGCCCGGCCTTGCTCTGTGCGAACAGGATGTCGACCTCGCGGAATTCCAACGCGGCGCTCACGACTGACGCTCCGTCGGCCGCGTCATGCGATCGATCACGATCGCCAGCAGCACGATGGCGAAGCCCGCCTCGAAGCCCATGCCCACCTGCACCGAGTTCAGCGCACGCACCACCGGCGCACCCAAACCGCCTGCGCCCACGAGTGCCGCGATCACCACCATCGAGAGGCTCAGCATGATGCATTGGGTCACGCCCGCCATGATGCTCTTGCGCGCGCTGGGCAATTCCACCTTCCACAGCAACTGCCAGGGCGTCGCGCCAAAGGCTTCGCCGGCTTCGCGCAGCGCCACGGGCACATTGGAGATGCCGAGGTGCGTGAGGCGGATCGGCGCCGGCAGCGCGAAGATCACGGTGGAGATCAGCCCGGGCACCACGCCCAGGCCGAACAGCACCAATGTGGGAATCAGATAAACGAAGGTCGGTAGCGTCTGCATCAGGTCGAGCACCGGATGCAGCGCCGCGTGGAAGCGCGGCCGGTGCGCCGCCAATATGCCCAGCGGCAGGCCGATGGCGGCCGAGGTCAGCGTCGACAATGTCACCAGCGACAGCGTCTCGAGCGTCGCGACCCAATAGCCCTGGTTGAGGATGAACAGCAGCGCCAGTGCCACGAACGCCGCCAGCGGCCAGGAGCGACGCAACACCCAGGCCAGCACGGTGAGCAGGCCGATCAGCAGCAGCGAGGGAATGTACAGCAGCACGCGAGTCAGTCCGTCGATCGCACCGGCCACCACGGTCGAGACGACCTTGAAGAAACCCACGCCATGCACCTTCACCCATTCCATCGCGGAGGCGATGAGATCGCCGAGCGGAATCTTGTGGCTGACGATCCAGTCTTCCAGCGAGCGCCCGCCCACCGCGTGCGCCACGGGATTCAGCGCGTCAATGGCAGGCCGACCGTCGATCGTGTGTACGCCCACCAGCCAGGCCGACACTTCGCGTGGGTGCTGTTTGATCCACGCGGCGGCCGCCACCTCCGGAGTCTCTTTCGCGTCGAGAATGCGAGTCATGATCTCGCTTTCCTGCGCGGTGGTGAATTTCAGGTTGCCCACCAGCCGGCCTACATTGGGGCACTGCCTGAGGTAGCCGGTGCGCACCACGGTGTAGATCGTGGCGCCGCCGTAGTTCGGGCCGAAGGTGGCGTCGCCGCCGGTGAGATAGCGCAGCGTGAAGCGCAGGTTCATCGGATGCGGATCCCAGGCCAGGAACACGATGGGCCGGTGATCGCGCACGGCGCGCTCGACTTCCGCCAGCATGCCCTGTTCGCTCGACTCGACCAGCTTGAAGTTGCCGAGCCCGAACTGGTTGTGCTTGATGATGGTCAGCACCAGGTGGTTGCCATCATTGCCGGGCTCGATGCCATAGATCGAGCCATTCAACTGGGTCGCGAAGCGCTGGATATCGGCAAAGTCGTGCAGCCCCTGCGCATAGGTGTAGTCGGGCACCGCCAGCGTGTAGCGCGCGCCGGTCAGGTTCGCGCCGAGCACTTCGACGGACTTGTCCTCGGCGAAGGGCTTGATGTTCGCGAGCTGCGCCGGCATCCAGTTGCCGAGGAACACATCAATATCGCGATTCTTCATCGACGCGAAGGTTACCGGCACGGAGAGCACGGTGGTCTTGGGTTGGTAGCCGAGGCGCGTCAGGATCTGCGAGAACACGGCGGTAGTGGAGGTGACATCGGTCCAGCCGATATCAGCGAGACGCACCGTGGCGCAGCTCGCGCTCTCCGCGACTACGCCCGATGATTCGGCAGCATGTGCAGCTGGCGATGCGGCGATCAGCAGCACCGACATCAGCGCCAGCGCCAACACCGGCAGCGCACGCAGCGCAGCCCATGCCGCAACAGGTAATTCCCTGTCGACGCCCCCGATTATTCTCATCCGGTCATGATAGGTGGTCTTGACCACTTACTCATCCCGCCCGCATGATGATTTTTCCATTCGCGCTGCGCGGCCTCATTTTGTTGACCGACAAAGCGCATGAGATTAGTTCAATAACTATATGAAATATATAACTACTTTTAACCCGGCTACAGGTGCGGAACTGGCGCGCCTGGAGTGTGCCGACGCCGCCGCGATCAACGCGGCCGTGCAACGCGCGCAAGCCGCGCAGCGCGAATGGGCGGCGCTCACCGGCGCCCAGCGCGGCCGGATCCTGCGTCGCGCCGCCGATCTGCTGCGAGAGCGCAACGATCAGCTGGCTTTGCTCGAGACGCGCGACACCGGCAAGCCGATCCAGGAAACCAGCGTCGTCGATGTGATCTCCGGTGCCGAATGCCTCGAGTATTTTGCCGGCATCGCACCAGCCATCGCGGGCGAACATGTGGATCTGGGGCCGGCCGCATTCGGCTATACGCGCCGTGAGCCCCTCGGTGTGGTGGCGGGCATAGGCGCGTGGAACTATCCGCTGCAGATTGCCTGCTGGAAATCGGCGCCGGCACTGGCTTGTGGCAATGCCATGATCTTCAAGCCGGCACAGCTTACGCCACTGACTGCCATGGAACTCGAACGCGTCTACCTCGACGCCGGGGTGCCGCCGGGCGTGTTTCAGGTGGTGCAGGGTGAGATCGAGACGGGTCGACTGCTCACCCAGCATGCCGGCATCCGCAAGGTTTCGCTGACCGGATCAGTCCCGACCGGTCGCGCGGTGATGCGCGATGCTGCGGACTCGTTGAAGCAGGTTACGCTCGAGCTGGGTGGCAAGTCCCCGATCGTGGTGTTTGCCGACGCGTCGCTCGACAATGCCGTGGCGGGCGCCATGCTCGGCAATTTCTATTCCGCCGGTGAAGTCTGTTCGAATGGCACGCGCGTGTACGTGCAGCGTCGCGTGCTGCCGCAGTTCATGGAGCGCCTGGTGGCACGCACGCGCGCGCTGCAGGTCGGTGATCCGGAAGATCCGCAGACACAGGTCGGTGCGCTGATTTCACCCGAGCACATGCGCAAGGTGCTGGGCTACATCGCCGCCGGTCGCAAGGAAGGCGCGCGCGTCGCGGTCGGTGGCGCGCAGCGCACCGAAGGCGCGCTGGCCAAAGGCAGTTTCGTCGAGCCCACGATTTTCGAGCAATGCGCCGATGCGATGAGCATCGTGCGCGAGGAGATCTTCGGGCCGGTGATGTGCGTGCTGCCCTTCGACAGCGAAGAGGAAGTCATCCGCCGCGCCAATGACACCGAATTCGGCTTGTCGGCGGGCGTCTTCACCAGCGATCTCACGCGTGGCCATCGCGTGGTGGCGCAGCTGCAGGCCGGCACCTGCTGGATCAATCACTACAACGTGACGCCGATCGAGTTGCCCTTCGGTGGCTACAAGTCCTCGGGCCTGGGCCGCGAGAACAGCCGCGCCGCCATCGAGCACTACACCCAGCTCAAGAGCGTGTACGTCGCGATGCAGGACGTGCAATCACCCTACTGACGGCTCGCGGTAGCGAACCAGGGCGTCGCCAAGTGCTTCGCGCAACGGCGCAAGCCACGTTTCATAGTGGCGCCATTGCTCCAGGCCTTCCCGGTAGATCGGCTGCCTGACCTGCTGCGCGCTGGCAGTGCGTACGCTGCGTTCGGTCTTGTAGAATTCGACGCAGGCGGGCTCAAATTCCAGCTGGCAGTACTCCAGCAGGCGGCGCACATTGCCTTCCAGATCTTCCACTACGTCCTCGTAGTGCACGCGCAGCACGCGACCTGGCAGCACCTGGTCCCAGTGACGCATCAATTCCAGATAGGTTCGATAGTAGCGGGCAATATCATCGCTGCTGTAGGTAAACTCCTGGCCGGTGGCGAACAGCTGCTTGAGGTTGCCGAAGCAGCACGCCATGGGCTCGCGGCGCGCGTCGATGATCCTGGCGTTGGGCAGCATCAGGTGCATGAGGCCGACATGGCGGAAGTTGTTCGGCATCTTGTCGATGAAATACAGCTTGCCACTTCGATAGACACTGGCCTCAGCCAGGTATTTCTCGCCCAACCGCAGGAAATCGGCAGCGCTCATCGTGGCCAGCGCCGCCGGGTAGCGCGGCCGGCCATCTTCGATTTCGCGGCCACGGATTTCAGCGACCAGGCGCGGAACCTCTGCCAGCTCGTGCGTGCCCTCGACCTGAGAATGGGAGGCCAGGATCTGCTCGAGCAGTGTCGAGCCGGAGCGCGGCAGGCCGATGACAAAGATCGGCGCGGCGCTAGCGGCGCCGCTGTGCTGGTGGCGCGCGAACAGCGGCGCGCTGCACACCTCGACCTGCAGCCGGGTATTCTGCTCGATCATTTCGGGTTGGTAGGCACTGTCGGCGCGCTTGAGCGCGTTGCCGCGCAGGTAGTACTGGTAAGACTGCGCATACTGTCTGCGATCCTCGAGCGCCTTGCCGAGTGCGAAGCACAGGTGGATGCGATCGACGGTGGCCACGGCGGGCGCGGCCTCCGCAGTCTGCATCTGCTGCAGCTCCTGATCCTCGAAGCGATAGGTCTTGAGATTGGCGAGACTCCAGTACGCATCACCGTAGTCGGCACGGGCCGTAGCCGCGGCGCGGTATTCCTGGATGGCCTCCGCATCCCGACCCAGGGTCTTCAGCGAATGGGCGATCGACAGATGCAGCTCCGCGGGTTGCGCTGCGCCATCCAGCAACTCGCGGTACAGCGTCATGGCCCGTTCGTGCTGCCCGAGGCCAACGCAACTCATCGCGTAGAGCGTGCGGTAGTTGCGATTGGCCGGCTCGGCCGCCAGCAAGCGCTGCGTCTGGACGTGAGCCTGCTGGAAGCTGTGGCGTTCACACAGCGCTCGCGCATATTCAAAGCGGGCGGCGTGATAGTCCGGCGCCAGATCCAGCACGGCCTCGAGCAGCAGCTCGGCGTCATCGTAGACGCCGCGGGCGATGCCGATACGCGCGAGCAGCCGCATGGCTTCGATGTGATGGCCGTGGCCGACCAGAAAGGCACGCACGCGCTCTTCGGCAGCCGCCAGGTCGCCGTCCAGAAACAGGGCTGTCGCGCTGACCACTTCGGAGGGCAACGCCTTCGACATTGAAACCTGCGTCGCGGCGGCGGCCGCACCCGCCGCATCCCCGGTCATGCGATAGAGTCCTTCCAGCATGCTCCAGCTGACGGGCAATGCCGGATTCATGCGCACGGCCTGCGCAAAGGCCTCGATGGCCAGCGGCGCCTGCTTGCGAATTACGTGGCACTGGCCGCGTTCCTGATAGAGGCGGCTGAATCGGGGGTGCAGTGACTGGATGGTAGCGAGCGTTTTCAGCGCCGCCGGAATATCGCCAAGCAGACGTTGCGCCTGGGCGCACTGGTACAAGACATCGCGATTCTCGGGCACCTCGGCGAGCAGCTTGTCTGCCGCCTGCACGGCTTCAGCGTAGCGCCGCTTAGCGACTAGCTCGCGCAGCTGCAAGACACCGAGTTCCACCGCCGAAGGCTGGTTCATATATTCGCGAGCGCGGGTCCGGCCGCTGGCGACGGCTGGGCCGATGATCAGCGTTCGGCAATCAGCTTGGCCGCTCCACGCTCAGAGTTTGCACCCGAATGTCAGGCCGATGATGCGCGGCCGCAGCGGGGTCTGCGCGATGATGAATTGCTGGCTGCTGACGAAAGTACTGGCGTTTGAATTGCCCAGGTTTTCGCTATAGAGGTTTGCGTACCACTGGCCTTTCGAAACGCCGAGGGAGGCGTCATAGGTTGAATAGGAGGGATTCTCGAAGCGGAGTCTGCCGGTGCTGATGCCGTTGGCCTGCGCAATGGTCGGATTCGAGCCTGCCTGCGTGTAGGAGTGACCGATGAAGTTGCCCGACACCTGCACGAACGGCGTATAGCCGTTGACCGACCATTCGTAGCGCACGCGCAGGTTGTACTGGAGCGGCGGTGAATTGGCGGTGGGCGAGCCGATCGGGCCGAAGGGATTGGTTACCGGGCCCGGCAGTACTCCCGTCGCGCAGGCATAAGTGCCGCAGGTCTCGGTGATCGGCTTGCCGAAATTCGGATTGGCTGGATTGTTGTCGAGCAGAATTGGTGAGTTGGTCTGGCGACTCTGGTTCCACGACGCCGCGCCCTGCAGCGTCAGTCCGCGTGCCAGCCGCGCCACGAACGAAGTCTCGATACCCTTGATCAGGAAGCTCTGGCCGTTGGTGTCGTAGAACACATTGCCCACCACGCCGGGATCGAAAAATGCCACCTGGACGTTGTCCCAGTTCTCTTGATAGATCGCGCCGTTCCATTGCAGGCGGTGGTTGAGAAACTCGGTCTTCCAGCCGATCTCGTTGTTGGTCAGCTTGTCGGACAGGTAGGCCTTCGGAATGACGTACTGGCGCACGCCGTTGCCATCGTAGGCGTGCAGCGTATTTCCATTCTGGTTGAAGCCACCGGGGCGGAAACCCTGCGAGTAGGTGTAATAAACCATCACATCGGGTGTGATGTGCCAGGTCAGGTTGCCGCGGCTCTTGAACCCGGACTCGGAGCCCTGCAGGTGCTCGGCGTCGAGATTGTAGCTGTAGCCGAAATAGGGCAGGTCGTGCACAGATTCATGACAGCCGGTGGGTTGGACGCCGGCAGCGAAGCAGCCAAAACTGGTGCTGACCCCGCCCTTGAAGGAGTTGTTGAAATTGAAATGGCGTGTGCCCAGTGTGAGCGTGAGTACTTTCGGTATCAGATCGTAGTCGAAGGACACGAAGAACGCGGTCTGTTTGGTATCACGCACGTCGTCCTGGTAGAAGGAGCTGTTGGGATCGCGGATGCCGGGATTCACCACAGTCGTTCCGGGAATGGTTCCGGTCTGTGAAAAGCAGCCGGTGGTCAGGGCTGCCGTGCACGCCGGTACAGTCTTGTAGCGCCAGTCGCTCTGGTCATAGAGCTTGTTGTCCTGGTAGTAGGCACCAACGATGCCGCGCAGCCGCCAATCGTCCGGCGTGCTCAGGCGAAATTCGTTCTGCAGATGCTCGTTGCGCTCCGCCGAGCGCCAGATCGTACTGGGCGAAAAACAGGTGGGCTGCAGGGTGTTGTCATAACCGCTGCCCGGGCCATAGCACTGGTAGTAATCCGCGTACACGCCACGCGCGTAGTTGGTGTAATCATTGACCTGGTCGACCTTGCGCACCAGGTAACCACCGGTATACACCGCCGACAGGTTGCCGAACTTGCCATTGACTGTCCACGCCGTGCTCTCGAACTTGTCGCGGTTGTGCGAGGGGTTGAACAGCGTGACTTCCAGCGGCTTTAGCGCGGCGCCGTCTGAAGCAAAGGGCTGCTGGTAGAACACGCCGTCGGCGTCCATGTTCTGGAAGCTCTGCGTGATCAGCACGTTCCAGTCTTCGTTGACCTTGTAGAGCAGCTCGCCGCGTACGCCCTGGTAGGTCACCGGGTTGATGGCCGTGCCGGTCATGTTGTAGTTGGTCAGCGAAGGGCTGCCAGGCGGTACGCAGTTGCCCGAGCCGCCATCTGAACTGCCATCCGGACACAGGCCATTGGTCGACGGATAGTGCGCGTAGTGCAGACCAATATCCGTGTTCTTGCGCGTGAAGGTGCCCGGCACGTTGTTGATATAGCCGCCGCGGTGATCGTTGTAGAACACGCCGCGCACCGCCATCTTGCCATCGACCAGCGGCAGGTTGAGCACCGCAGTCAGATCGCTGTTGGGGTCGCCGTGCGCTGTCACGCTATAGCCGGCCTTGACGCTGGCCTCCGTGACATCGAGCTTCGGTTCGTTGGTGATGTAGCGGATCACGCCCGCTTCGGCACCCGAGCCGAAGAGCGTGCCCTGTGGGCCTTCCAGCACCTCGATACGGTTCAGGTCGGCGGCATAGATGTCGAGATTGCGGCCCGGCAGCTGACCGGACTGGTTGTCCAGATAGATGGCCACGTTCGGGTAGGCCGCAGTGGACCCGCTACCCTGGCTCGGTTGGGCGCCGGCGCTCAGGCCGCGCATGAAGAGTTCGTTCTGGCCCGGACCATTGTTGGCCGTAGTGACGTTGGGCAGGAACTTGACGTAATCGTCAAAGGTCGTGACGTTGAGTTGGCTCAGCGATTCGGCGGTAAACGCTTGCATCGCGATCGGCACGTTCTGCATGCTCTCCGAGCGGCGTGTCGCCGTAACAACAATCTCTTCCAGCGAGTCCTTGGTGCCCGCCGATTCAGTGGCCGGTTCGGCAGCGTGGGTAGCGAAGGAGGAGCCGCCGAGGATGGCAGCAACAGCGAGCGTGATCTTCGAGTTCATGTTCTGATTCCCCTGGAAACCGGAAAACGCCGTGGGCGCGCCGCGACTGCGGGGCGGCGAGCCACCGACGGCACGCCGCGAAAACCGTTGTTATCACGGACTATATTCCACCAAGCCGGCGGGAACCGCAAGGCACGCGCGGCGTGCGATTGGCCGATCTGGAATTGTCATGCGCTGCAAACCTGGTTTAGGGCAACACTCCTTTGATTGCCCCATGCCGGCCAGTAAACTTGTAAGCTGCACAGCGTACTCGAGTACGCCATCGGGCGCCGATACCAGAACCAGATTCATCTAGGGGAGCAGGTTGAAAAGCAACATCGAAATCGCCCAACAGGCGAACATGAAACCCATCCTGCAGTTGGCCACTGACCGTCTGGGCATCCCTGCCGACTACCTCGAGCCCTATGGCCGCTACAAGGCAAAGATCTCGCTCGACTACCTGAGCAAGTTGCCGGAGCGTCCGAACAGCAAACTGATCCTGGTCACGGCGATTTCGCCCACGCCTGCGGGCGAGGGCAAGACCACAACCACGGTGGGTCTGGGCGATGCGCTCAATCGCATCGGCAAGCAGGCCATGGTGTGCCTGCGCGAACCGGCACTCGGCCCGGTGTTTGGCATGAAAGGCGGTGCCGCCGGTGGCGGCTTCGCACAGGTGGTGCCCATGGAGGACATCAACCTGCACTTCACCGGCGATTTTGCCGCGATCGCACTGGCCAACAATCTGCTGGCGGCGCTGATCGACAACCATATCTATCATGGCAATGCGCTCGGCTTCGACGTACGGCGCATCACCTGGCGGCGCGTTGTCGATGTCAATGATCGCGCACTGCGTTCGATCACCGTGGGCCTGGGCGGCCCCGGCAATGGTTTCCCGCGCGAAGATGGCTTCGATATCGTCGTGGCCTCGGAAATCATGGCGATTTTCTGCCTGGCCTCGAGCCTCGCCGATCTCAAGGAACGCCTCGGCAAGATCGTGGTCGGCTACACGCGCGATCAGAAGCCGATCCTCGCGCAGCAGCTGAAAGCCAACGGTGCGCTCACCGTGCTGTTGAAGGATGCGCTGGCGCCGAACCTGGTGCAGACGCTCGAGAACAATCCGGCCATCATCCATGGCGGCCCGTTTGCAAACATTGCGCACGGTTGCAATTCCGTGATCGCCACGCGCAGCGCCATGAAGCTCGCGGACTACGTGGTCACCGAAGCGGGCTTCGGCGCCGACCTCGGTGCCGAGAAGTTCATCGACATCAAGTGCCGCAAGTCGGGCCTGCGCCCGGCCTGCACGGTGATCGTGGCCACGGTGCGCGCGCTCAAATACCACGGCGGCATCGAAGTGCCCGAGCTGCCCAAGGAAAATGTCGCGGCGCTGGCCAAGGGCATCGTCAATCTCGAGCGCCACATCGACAACATGCGCGATCGCTTCGGCCTGCCCTGCGTGGTGTCGATTAACCAGCGCGCTGAAGATACGCCGGCCGAGGTCAAGGAGCTGCAGTCCCGCCTCGCGCACAAGGGCGTGAAGGTGATCAATGCGCGTCACTACGCCGAAGGCGGCAAGGGTGCGACCGAGGTGGCCGAGGAAGTGGTGCGGCTGTGCGAGCAGCCCAGCAAGTTCCATTTCCTCTACGAAGACAGTCTGCCGCTATGGGACAAGATGAAGGCGATCGCCACCAACATCTACGGGGCGTCCGACATCACTGCGGATGCGAAGATCCGCGCCAGCATCCGGGCGCTGCAGGACGCGGGCTATGCGCACTATCCGGTGTGCGTGGCCAAGACCCAGTATTCCTTCTCCACTGATCCCAAGCTGCGCGGTGCGCCGAGCGGCCACGTGGTGAACGTCCGCGAAGTGCGGCTCGCGGCCGGCGCGGAGTTCATCGTGATGATCTGCGGCGACATCATGACGATGCCTGGCTTGCCGGTGAACCCGGCCTCCAACTCGATCGACCTGGACGAGAAGGGCAATATCGTCGGGATGTTCTGAGGCGTTCGCGCCTGAGGCGCAGTGCCTGCGCCTCAGGCGCGCAGCTCTGCGTTCTGCGGGTCGTAGGGTGAATCCACCAGGATCGTGGCGCGTTTGCGCTCGCCCAGGATTTCGATTGACAACTCGGTGCCGACCGCGGCATGCGCGCTCTTTACGTAGCCGATCGCCAGGCTCTTCTGCAGCACGTGGCCGTAGTAGCCCGAGGTGGTGCGTCCCACCATGATATCGCCCGCGAAGATTGGCTCATTGCCGAGCGGATCGGCATCGGTGACGCCGTGCACGTCCAGCGTGATGAAGCGGTGTGGTACGCCGTCGGCCAGCTGTTTCTCCAGCGCCGCGCGGCCGATGAAGTCGCCCTTGTTCATGCGCACCAGGCGATCAAGGCCCGCTTCGAAGGGCGTGTAGTCGCGCGTCAGGTCGCTGCCCCACATACGATACGATTTTTCCATGCGCAGCGATTCCATGGCACGCATGCCGACCATGCCGATGCCGAATTCGGCGCCCGCGGCAAAGAGGGCATCAAACAAGTGATGCGCGTACTCGATCGGGAAGTGCAGCTCCCAACCCAGCGCACCCACGAAATTCACGCGCAGCGTATAGACGTCACTGGCCAGACCCACATCGAGCACCTGGCTGCTGAGCCAGGGGAAGTGGGCATTGTCGAGCGGCACGTCGACCAGCTTCGCCAGCACCTCGCGCGAGCGCGGGCCGGCCAGCACGAAGCAGCCGCGGGCCGTGGTGATGTTGCGCAGCTGCACGGAGCCGTCAGTCGGCAAGTGGCGTTGCAGCAGGTCGCAGTCGTAGCGCTCGGCGGCACCGGCGCTGACCACGTAGAAGTGACCATCCGCGATCTTACTGATCGTGAACTCGGAGCGGATGCCGCCGCGCTGGGTGAGCGCATGGCACAGCGACACGCGCCCGCTCTTCACCGGTACCTTGTTCGCGACCAGTGAATCGAGCCAGGCTTCGGCGCCTCGGCCCGTCACCTCATGCTTGGTGAAGGGCGTGAGATCGATGACGCCGACACCGCTGCGCAACATGCGGCACTCGTTGCCGACATGCTGGAAGTAATTGCTGCGCCGGAAGCTCCACACATCGCGCGGCTCGACGCCCTTGGGTGCGAACCAGTTGGCGCGCTCCCAGCCGTATCGCTGGCCGAACACCGCGCCCATGCGCGCCAGCTTGTCGTACACCGGACTGGTCTTGGCCGGTCGTGCCGCGGCGCGCTCTTCGTCCGGAAAATGGATCGTGAAGACTTCGGCGTAGGTCTCTTCGTTCTTGGCCACCACGTAGCGCCGGCTGGTGTAGGGGCCGAAGCGCCGCGGATCGACTGCGAGCATGTCGATGCCTGGTTCACCTTCGCTGAGCCATTCGGCCAGCTGCCAGCCTGAGCCGCCGGCGGCCGTGATGCCGAAGCTGTGGCCTTCATTCAGCCACAGGTTGCGCACGCCCCAGGCCGGACCGATCAGCGGGCTGCCATCGGGCGTGTAGGAGATCGGTCCGTTGACGATCTGCTTGATGCCGCAATTTTCCAGTGCCGGCACGCGCCGTTGCGCGGCCTCGATGTGCGGCACCAGGCGCTCCAGGTCGCCTTCGAACAGGCTCTTGCCGAACCATTCGGGTACGCCATCGGCAAAGCGCGCGGGCGCACCTTTCTCATAGGGCCCGAGGATCCAGCCCAGGCGCTCTTCGCGCAGGTAGTAGGATTGATCGGATTCGCGCAGCACCGCGAGTTCGCGCCCGCCGCCCTTGCGATAGGCCGCGAGCTGCGGCGATTCATCGAACACGATGTACTGGTGCTCGACCGGGATCGCCGGCACGTTGAGGCCGAACATGCGGCCGACCTGGCGCGCGTAGTTGCCGGTCGCGCACACCACGTGCTCGGCAATGATGTCGCCCTTGTTGGTGGTCAGTTGCCAGTCGCCCGAAGGGCGGCGGCTCACGCCGGTGACTTCAGTGTGTTCGTAGATCTCGGCGCCAGCGGCGCGTGCGCCGCGGCGCAGCGCCAGGGTCAGGTCGGCGGGGGCAATGTGGCCGTCATCAGGGTGATAGAGCGCACCGACGATTTTCGACGTGTCTTTGCCATCGCCCAGGTTCACCAGCGGCCAGAGGCTCTTGACCTCATCGGGCGTGATGATGCGGAAGGGCACGCCGATGGTGTTGGCGGTGCTGCAATACTTGAGATACTCATCCATGCGCTGCTTGCTGGTCGCGAGGCGCAGGTTGCCGGTCACGTGAAAGCTGACGTCCTGTCCGGTCTCGGCCGGCAGGCGCTTGTACAGGTCGACGGAATACTTGTGCAGCTGTCCGACCGTGTAGCTCATGTTGAACAGGGGCAGGAGTCCGGCGGCGTGCCAGGTGGACCCGGCGGTGAGCTCGGCGCGCTCGATCAGCACGACGTCTTTCCAGCCCTTCTTCGCCAGGTGATACAGCGTGCTGACACCGACCGCACCGCCACCGATCACCACCACGCGCGCCTGAGTTTTCATCCGCATTTCCCTCGTTGAGCCCGCCGTAGGCCCCGGCAGTGTAGAGCGCGCACTGGCGGTCACGGCTCAGATTGCGACAACGACTTATGCATTCGCGTCAGCGAGCCTTATACTCGTGTATCGACACGACTCAAGGTCGCAGCCGCAAATTACAGTGAAATCCGCCGACCCGACCCAGCCCGCCCGCTTTGCGTTTCTGACGCTGGCCAACTACTCGATGATAGCAGTATCGAATGCGGTCGAGCCGCTGCGCATGGCGAACCGCGTGTCGGGCACCAATGCCTACGAGTGGCAGATTGTCACACTGGACGGCAACCCGGTGGCCGCCAGCAACGGCCTGACCCTGGCGCCTACCGTGGCCTTGAGCCAGGTAAAGCTGGTCGACGCGGTGTTCGTCTGTGGCGGTACCGAGGTGCGCGAGGCGATCACACCGCGATTGCTGAGCGCGCTCAAGCGACTGGCCGAACGGCGCATGACGCTGGGCGCACTGTGCACCGGCGGTTATGCGCTGGCGCAGGCCGGATTGCTCGAGCGCTATCGCGCCACGATCCACTGGGAAAATCTTTCCGCGCTGCGCGAGCAGTTCCCCGGCGTGCTGATCTCCGACCAGCTCTACACGATCGATCGCAACCGCTACACCTGCTCGGGCGGCGTGGCACCGCTGGAGATGATGCTGCACCTGATCGAATCCAGGCTCGGCACCGAAGTGGCCCAGCTGGTCTCCGAGCAGTTCATCGTCGACCGGATCCGCAATGCCAATGACCGGCAATACATCCCGCTGCGTGCGCAGCTCGGCGCGGCGCATCCGAACCTGCTCGCCATTGCCGGCTTGATGGAAGCGAACATCGAGAATCCGCTCTCGCTGGGCGCCATCGCCAGGCAAGCGGGCATCTCCAAGCGGCAGATCGAGCGGCTGTTCAAGCAGTACGTGAATTGCGTGCCCAAGCGCTACTACCTGGAGATGCGCTTGCGGCGTGCTCGCGAACTGCTGCTGCAGACAGCGATGCCGATCATGGCGGTGAGCACGGCCTGCGGATTCCAGTCGCCGCCGCATTTTTCCAAATGCTACCGGAGCCTGTTTGGATATCCGCCCATCGCCGAGCGCCAGCAGCGCCGTCTCGCACCGGTGGCGGCGTCCTAGCTCACGGGTCGCGTGCAGCGTGCTATCGTCCCTCACCATGACTGGCCTCGACTTGCACGCAGGATCGCCGCCGACGATGTTGACGTTGCGGCGTCGGTGGGCTCGCGGCCTGGCTACGCTGGCCGTTGTTGCCAGCGGCTGTGTCTGCGCAGCACAGCCGCCGCGACCAGCGCCCACCCGCAGTGCTGCGACCGCGACGCCGATCGAGCACCTGATCGTCATCGTCGGTGAGAACCAGACCTTTGACGGACTGTTCGCCACCTACGTACCCAAGTCCGGTGCGAAAGTGCGCAATCTGCTTTCCCAGGGCATCGTCAATGCCAATGGCAGCCCGGGCCCGTACTATGCGCTGGCCGTGCAGCAACGCGCGCAGCCGGCGCCGTACTACTCGCTGCAGCTCGCGCGCAAAGGGGCCTACGAACACTTGCCGCAACCGCGACTGGCAGGCGTGATCGATCCGCAGCTGCGCGACCTGAAACCTATGGGCGATACGCGCTTCCCCGAAGACCTGCCGCCCGGTCCGTTCCAGATCACGCGCTACGTGCCCTACGCGAAGGCGACAGTACCGCCCACGCTGGCGAGCACGATGACGGCGCTCAGTACTTCGACCGGCGATCCGCCGCATCGCTTCTTCCAGATGTGGCAACAGACCGGTGGCGACAATGCGCAGCCCGATCTGTACGTCTGGGTGGCGGAAAAGGCGGGCATCGGCGGCGACAATGACGGCATGAGCCCGCAGGATCCGCAGCAGGGCGGCGAGCCGATGGGTTTCATGAACATGCAGGCTGGTGATGCGGCCTACCTGCGCGCACTCGCCGATCGCTATGCGATCAGCGACAACTACCACCAGTCGATCATGGGCGGTACCGGCGCCAATTTCTATGCGCTGAGCACCGCCGATGCGGCGGTTTACAACAGCGATGGCGTGCCCGCGGTGCCGCCGGAATCGCAGATCGAGAATCCGGATCCGATGCCCGGCACGGAGAATTTCTACCAGCGCGACGGTTTCCAGGGCGGCTCCTACGTCAACTGCTCGGATGCGGCGCAGCCTGGTGTCGCACCGATCCTGCAGGTGCTGGCGGCGAAGGGTGTGCCCAGCCGCTGCGATGCCGACACTTATTATCTGGTCAACAACTGCGCGGCCGGCTACGACCTGGATGGTCACTTGCAACCGCTGGGTCCAGACAATTTTGTCTATCCGCCGCAGTACCAACCCACCATTGGCGCAGCCCTGAGTGCGCGCGGCGTGAGCTGGAAGTGGTACACGGGCGGTCGCGACGCGGAAGACCTGGCGGTGGACATGAAGACCCTGCGCCTGTCGTTCGCTGCCGCACAGGGCAAACAATACAATTTCACCGGCGATCCGCTGGTGGCCTCGAAAGCGGTGATGACGCGGCCGGAACTGCGCTCGCGACTGCAGGGGCTCGCCGCGCTGCGCCGCGCTATCGCCAGCGGGCATTTGCCGGCCGTGACTTTCGTGGTGCCCAAGGGCCTGGACAGCGGCCATCCAGGCTACTCCATCGTGGCCAGCTATGAAGGCTTCCTGCGCGATGTAGTCGGCGCGGTACAGGCGAACAAGTCACTGTGGGCACACACGGCGATCATCGCCACCACCGATGAAGGTGGTGGCTTCTTCGACAGCGGTTACATCCAGGTGGTCGATTTCTTCGGAGATGGGCCGCGCGTGCCGCTGTGGGTGATCTCCCCCTATGCGAAGCGCGGTCACGTCGATCACGTGTACCACGATCACGCTTCGATATTGAAATTCATCGAGTACAACTGGCAGCTGACGCCGCTGTCGCCGCGCAGTCGCGACAACCTGCCCAATCCAGAAATGAATCCTGCCGATCCTTACCGGCCGCTGAACTCACCAGCGGTGGGCGACCTGCGAACGCTGTTCAATTTCTGAGCGGCGGCATGAGCGCGCGCCGCTGGTTGGGGCTGCTGGGCGTGATGATGGCGCACACGGCGAATCCGGCTGAGCCGCTGTCGGGCGCGGCCCGACTCGGCAGTCTCCTGTTCAGCGATCCCTCGCTCTCGGCGTCGGGCCGGCAGTCCTGCGCCAGCTGTCACGATCCGTCCAACGCTTTTGCGGCGCCGCGCACCGCGGGTGTCGTAATGTACGGCGGTCCGGCGCTCGACCGACCGGGGCTGCGC
This sequence comes from Gammaproteobacteria bacterium, assembly GCA_025350055.1. Lineage (GTDB taxonomy): Bacteria > Pseudomonadota > Gammaproteobacteria > Steroidobacterales > Steroidobacteraceae > FEN-1191. The sequence continues at coordinate 120,027 of JANXYK010000008.1, forward strand.
ACCGTGCCTTCGCTCCGCTACCTCGACCACACGCCGCGCTTCACGCGTCATTACTATGTGTCGAGCGCGCGCGAGTCGGCAGATCGCGGGCCCACGGGTGGTTTCATGCGCGATGGACGCGCGGAAAGCCTGCGCGCGCAGGCGCTGCTGCCGCTGCTCGACCCGGTGGAGATGGCCAACGCAAACGTCACCGAAGTCGCGCGACGGCTCCGTGCCACGGCCTATTTCGATGAGCTCCGGCAGCTTTACGGTGCTGAAAAGCTCTCGGCGGATGATGTACTTGTGGAGCATGCCGCCGAGACACTGGAACGCTACCAGCTCGAAGACCCGGCCTTTCATCCCTACAGCAGTCGCTACGATCAGTTCCTGGCGGGCAAGCTCGAGCTCAGTGCCCAGGAGCTGCGCGGCCTGCGACTGTTCGTCGATCCGGCGAAAGGCAATTGCGCGGAATGTCATCCGCATGCCAGCGCCGCGGGTGGGCGCGCTCCGGCATTCACCGACTTCAGTTTCCATGCGCTGGGTGTGCCACGCAACCCGGGCATCCCTGCCAATGCAGAACGGCAGTTCTTCGATCTCGGTTTATGCGGGCCGCGTCGCGCAGATCTGCAAGGCGAGCGCAACTACTGCGGATTTTTCAAGACTCCGAGTTTGCGCAACGTGGCGCGCCGTCGTTTTCTGTTTCACAACGGCCGCGCCACTACTTTGGCAGAAGCGGTGCGATTCTATGTGGAGCGCGATCGGCTACCGCAATTGTGGTATCCGCGTGCCGCCGGCGCGTCATTGCCCTACGACGACCTGCCGGTGGAGTTGCGAGGCAACGTGAACAGCTCTGATGCGCCGTTCAATTGGCGAGCGGGCGAGCCGCCGGTGCTCGACGCCGCCGAGGTCGATGATGTCGTTGCCTTCCTGCAGACGCTCAGCGATACGAACTGAAGGCAGCGGCGAGGCCGCTATCGGGCGATCACTTCGGGCGACGACGCAGCGCTTCCGCCACGGACCGCTCGGCAATCGGCTTCATCACGGAGTACCCCGCGGCATTGGGATGCACGCCGTCTTCCGAGAACGAGGAGGGCAATGCACCATCGCCGGTGGCCAGCGCGGCATAGTAGTCCGCGTATACAAAGCCTTCGCGTCGCGCATAGGCCTTGAGCCAGGCATTCAGCGCCTGGATGTGGGCCGCCGGCCGCATCGCAGGCTGCCAGGGGAAGCTGGCGGCTGGCGGAATGGAAGCCAGCACCACGCGTATGCCGTGCGCGCGCGCCAGCTCGGCCATGCTGGCGATGTTGTCTTCGATGTGGGCCAGCGAGGTGGCGCCAGTGTTACCCGCGACATCGTTGGTACCCGCCATGATGTGCAGCACCTGCGGATGCAGTTCGAGCACGTCGCTGCGCAGGCGCAGCAGCATCTGCGAGGTGGTCTGACCGCTGACGCCGCGATCGAGCACATCAGTGTTGAAGAAAGCGGGGTCTGCCGTTTTCCAGCCCTCGGTGATGGAATCGCCCAGGTAAACGACGCGCCTGCTGTTGGCGGCTGGTAGCGCAGCGTTTTCGGCCTGGTAGCGGCACTGCTGCGCCCAGTCCAGCGCCAGCCAGTCGTGCATCCAGTTGCCGTACCAGTCGGCCGAGGCCTTGTGCGCATCCGTGGGACTGATGGGCACTCTGGCACAGGGTTGGTCGAGTACGCCGATCGCCGGTGCAACTGACGGCGCATCGACCGGCCCATCGCCGCTCAGTACCTGGTGAGCAATGCGTTGCAGGGCCGTAGCTTCGCCAGCTGCCAGGCCCAGCTGCGCGGCCGCCTGTTCATGCGCACCCAAGCTGCGCGGGTCGCGACCAGTAACGCTGCCAAAAACCACCAGTGCTTCGAGGTAGTAACCCGCCACGCTGGCGTGGTAATTGTCCGAAGCCCAGAGGTTGATCTGGCCGGGCGGCGCCTGCAGGTAGGGATTGCTCAGTGCTACGCCCGTTTGCATGGCCTGGTTCCAGGCCTGGCCCACAGGAATCACGGCGTGGATGCCTGGCGCATTGCGCCGCGCCGCATCGCAGGCCGCTCGCAGCTCCGTGGCCATGGCATCGATGGGTTTGCCATACCAGTGCCCACTCGGTTCATAGACCTGGTCTGCCCGTGACCAGGTGGCGACCAGGCGAATGTCCACCGCAGGATTGGCCGACTGCAACAGCGTCGTGAGTCTGGCCGCATAGTCGATCATCCGCGTCGGGTCGCCAGGATGTTCCTGGTCCAGCGTGCTGTAGGGCTGCAGCACCACATGATCCCAGTGCTGCGCAATCAGTTCGGCCTTCTGCTGGTAGTGAAAATCGAGATTGATGCCGCCCGCGAGCTCGTGGCTGACCTGGTAGTCCAGCCCGGCTTCGGTGCTGAAGCTCTTGAATAGTGCTGGTACGCCCCCAATTTCGCTCTGGTTCAGGTCATTCACGCTCTCAGGCCTGAATGCCTGCACGGGCGACAGGGCGCCTGCGGTAAAGCTGTTGCCCACGAACAGGATGCTTTCCGAGTCGGCAGCGCTTGCGGCCCAGAGACCACACACCAGAAGAAGGCCGACCGCTGATACATGACGAACTTTCATCCGCATTGCCTCTCAGTCCATGTGCTTGCCGCTGCGCTGCACGCCAGTCTACGCTGGACCGATGACTGAGGAGCCCCTCGTTCTAGCTGGCGTGTACGAGTCGCTGACACGAGCGGCCTGCGACGAGCGCGCATTCGTGTTGAATGCTGTCGGCATCGCCAGCGTGATCGAGTATGACGGTTTCAACTATCGATTGGCGGTATGGGCAGGCGATTTGCCGGCCGCAACGGGGCACCTGCGTGCCTACAACGCCGAGCGTCGCGCGGCCCGCGCACCGCGCATCGCCGTGCCCGCAGAACATGTGCACTCCATCCCCTGGCTGGGCACTGTGTTCTACGTGCTGATACTGCTGGGCGTGGCGCGTGCGATCTCGAGCGGCCTCTGGCCGGCGCAGGCTTTCGACAATGGTGTGCTCGATGCGCTCGCCGTGCGCTCCGGGCAATGGTGGCGCGCATGGACAGCGTTGACACTGCACTGGGACGGCGCGCACCTGATGGCGAATCTTGGTGGTGGCCTGTGGTTCGGCACACTGGCGGCGCGACAGCTGGGCAACGGTTGGGCCTGGTTGATGATCGTCACTGCTGCGGCTGCCGCCAACCTGTTCGATGCGCACTTCGGTCCGGCCTGGTATCACTCCGCGGGCGCATCGACCGCCGTGTTCGCAGCGCTCGGCCTGATGGCCGCACATGCCTGGCGCACGCGCTACTACCTGCCGCAGCGTCGCGTGCTGCGCTGGGCGCCGCTGGTGGGGGGCGTGATCCTGCTCGGCTGGTTAGGCAGTGCCGGCGAAGGCACAGACCTGATTGCGCATGTCATGGGATTCACGCTGGGCGGAGTGCTGGGCGCGGTGGCCGCAGTGCCGGCGATTAACGCATTGCTGAATCGCGTGCCGCAGTGGATCAGCGGAGCCCTCGCGCTCGCCTCGCTGGCGGCGGCCTGGACGCTGGCGCTGACGCACTGACAATTCCGTCTGCGCACGCTGGAATCCCCGTACAATCGCGGGCCATGGAATTCCCGGACGATGCCGATGGTGACGCACTGCGTCGCGTCGAGGCCGATGGCGCGGACATGAGCAACGCGATGGTCATCGACTTCACGGTGTTGGCGCCAGACGAGGGCAGTGCGCGGGCTATCGCCGAGCTGGCCGAAGCGCAGGGCTTCGATCCCTCGATTTCGGATGAAGGCGGCAGCGGCAAGTGGAGCGTGTACTGTTCGAAATCGATGCTGGCGACTCATGTCGGTGTGATCGCTGAACAGGCCGCCTTGAAAGCGCTGGCGGCGCCCAGGGGCGGGCGCTGCGATGGCTGGGCCACCTTCGGGAATGGCGGCTGAGCAAAACGGGGCGGCGTTGAACAGCCTCACCTTGCTGGACGGTGGAACCGGCCGCGAACTGATGCGCATAGGCGCTCCGTTCCGGCAACCCGAATGGTCGGCCCTGGCGTTGATCGAGGCTCCGGCCTTCGTCTCGCGCGTACACCAGAATTTCATCGCGGCTGGTGCTGATGTCATCACCACCAACAGCTATGCGCTGGTGCCTTTCCACATCGGTGCCGTACGCTTTGCGCAGCAGGGGCCGGCCCTGATAGCACTGGCCGGGCGCCTGGCGCGCGAGGCCGCGGATAGCGCGGGCCGCCGCGTTGCGGTTGCAGGCTCGCTGCCGCCGGTCTGCGGCTCCTATCGCGCCGACTGGTTCGATGCCGCCGTGGCGCGGCCCATACTTTCCACGCTGATCGCGCAGTTGCGTCCCTGCGTCGATCACTGGCAGGCCGAGACCGTGAGCTGCATCGCCGAAGCCAGACTGGTGCGCGGACTCACCGCAGGCGATGGCAAACCGCTGTGGTTGTCCTTCACGCTGCGCGATGATGCGCCGGCGCGCAGGCTAGAGCCGCAGCTGCGCTCCGGCGAGCCGGTGCGCGAAGCCGTTGCGGCGGCGATGAGCCTTGGCGCCGAAGCGGTGTTGTTCAACTGCAGCCAGCCCGAGGTCATGGGCGCTGCCGTCAACGTTGCGGCAGACCGTCGCGCGCGACAGGCGAACGCAACCGGATTGCGCATCGGCGTGTACGCCAATGCCTTCGCGGCTGCCAGCGCAGGTGCGCAAGGCGAGAACGCCCAGGCCAATGTGGAACTGGATGAGATTCGCGCCGACTTGTCTCCGGACGGCTATCTCGAATGGGTGCGCGACTGGATCGGTCGCGGTGCACAGATCGTCGGTGGTTGCTGCGGCATCGGGCCGGAGCATATCCGCGCCATTCGTGCTTCAATCGCGACATGAATGTAGTCGAGACAAGCAGCGCCGTCAGCGTTGAACCCGAAGGGCGCGCGAGCGCGGCGGTGGTGTGGCTGCACGGACTGGGCGCCGACGGCTACGATTTCCTGCCCATCGTGTCGCAGCTGGAGCTGCCAGCCGAATTGGCCGTGCGTTTTGTGTTTCCGCATGCACCGGTACGCCCGGTCACGCTCAATGGCGGTGCAGCGATGCGCGCCTGGTACGACCTGCTCGGCCTGGATCGCGCCGCGCAGCAGGATGTGGCGGGTCTGCGTGCTTCCACACAGCTGATGAACGGCCTGATCGACACCCAGGTCGCCGCAGGAGTTGCGCGCGAGCGCATCGTGGTCGCCGGCTTTTCGCAAGGCGGTGCGCTGGCACTGCACGTGGGGTTGCGCCAGCGCAATGCTCTGGGCGGCATCATGGCCCTGTCTGCCTATCTGCCGCTGGCGGCGCAGCTCGAGCAGGAACTGACACCGGCGGGTCACTCGACGCAGGTGCTCATGTGTCACGGCAGTCACGATCCGGTGCTGGCGCTGGGGATGGGTAGCCAGGCCTGCACGCAGCTGCGTGCGCTCGGCGTCTCGGTCAGCTGGCATGAATATCCGATGGCCCACGAAGTCTGTGCCGCCGAGATCCAGGAGATTTCCGGCTGGCTGCGCGCTCGTTGCGCTGCATCCGCGCCTGGCGGCAGTGCGCCATAAGTCATGCCGGCTGTTTGCCAGCGTCGAGGCGCAGGTGGTCATGGTCGAGGGCAGCGTCAAAGGCGACGTGTGTGCCGACAAGTCGGTGGCGGTGCGCGAACATGCGCAGCTGACCGGCAACATCCGCGCGCCGCGACCATCGTGGTCGACGGCACGGTGGAGGGCGACCCGCTCGCTGCCGATCGCCACGGAGCGGGGTAAGAGCTAGGGCCGCGCGCCCTGCGCTGCCGGCGCGGCCTGCGCCTTGATGTTGCGCAGCGACTCGTCGGCAAAAAAGCGCCGCATCATCATCGCCTGCTGCAAACGGCCCTTGCGCACGTACATCTGGTGCAGCAGATCCTTGATCACCTCGAGCAGCACGCCAGCGAGCTGATCCTCGATCAGTGGAATGCTCGGGTGCGGGTCGTTGTCGGTGCCAAAGATCACGCGCTTTACATCGATGAAGGTGGGCGCGTCGAGGTCGGCCATGGCGCGAACGTCATTGAGCTGATCGAAGATCCTGAGTTTCCCGGTTTCGCCCAGGTCCGCGAAGGCTGCCTGCATGGTGCGCCGGCACATGCTTGCGAAGGCGTTGTACTGCGCGTTCGAGAAGCAGCTCAATGCCTCGCGGAACAGCGTCTCGATCTCTTCCGGCAGGTAGGTGTAGCTGAATTTCTCGCGCGGCCGCTCGACTTCGATGTATTGCGCACCCAGTTCGATGCGGTTGTTGCCATACATGCGCACCGGAAAGCGCAGGAACACCGGCGCGTTGCAGGAGTCGCAGCGGTAGACCACGCCGACATGCTTGGGCCGATGCGAGACCAGTTCGTCGAAGCCCGGTACCGCGATCGGGGTGATGTGCGAGAGCACCTGGCAATGTGGGCAGGTGAGGGCGAGGTTGGCCTCCTGCTCGTGATGCAGACGGCCGGAAGCATCGATATAGCTCGACATGTGCGCCTTGTTGCCGCGCGGTCTTTCAATCCCCAAATCGCCGCTGCGGTCGCAATCAGTGTAGCGGAATCTTTACTGCGCGCCAGCGTAGGTTTTCCCAGTAGGTTCCGGGGGTTACATAATCTCGCTCAGGCGGAATCTCAGCCCGTCAGGCGCTTGTACTTCACCCGGTGGGGCTGCGTCGCATCGTCGCCGCGGCGCTTGCGCAGGTCTTCCACGTAGTCCTGGTAGTTGCCCTCGAACCAGATCACCTCGGAATTGCCCTCGAAGGCCAGGATGTGGGTGGCGATGCGATCCAGGAACCAACGATCGTGCGAGATCACCACCGCGCAGCCGGGGAAGCTCACCAGTGCATCCTCGAGGGCGCGCAGGGTCTCGACGTCCAGGTCGTTGGTGGGCTCGTCGAGCAGCAGTACGTTGCCGCCTTGCTTGAGCACCTTGGCCAAGTGCACGCGATTGCGCTCGCCGCCCGAGAGCTCGCCGATCAGTTGTTGCTGCTGCGAGCCCTTGAAGTTGAAGCGCCCGACATAGGCACGCGAGGGGGTCTCGTAGTTGTCCACCTTGATGATGTCGAGCCCGCCAGAGATTTCGGCCCACACGCTCTTGCTGTCGTCGAGCGACTGACGTGACTGATCCACGTAGGCCAGCTTCACCGAAGGTCCGACGCGGATCGCACCCGCATCCGGCTTTTCGGCTCCGGTGAGCATGCGAAACAGCGTGGTCTTGCCGGCGCCGTTCGGGCCGATGATGCCGACGATGCCGCCGGGCGGCAGGCGCAGCGATAGATTGTCGATCAGCAGCTTGTCACTGAAGGCCTTGCGCACTCCTTCGATCTCGATCACCAGTTCGCCCAGGCGCGGACCCGGTGGAATGTAGATCTCGTTGGTCTCATTGCGCTGCTGGAATTCCTTGGAAGCCAGCTCTTCGTAGCGCGCCAGGCGCGCCTTGCTCTTGGCCTGACGCGCCTTGGGATTGGTGCGCACCCATTCGAGTTCGCGTGCCAGTGTCTTGCGCAGGCTGTCCTGTTCGCGCGCTTCGAGCGCCAGACGCTTTTCCTTCTGCTCCAGCCAGGAGGAATAGTTGCCCTCGTAGGGAATGCCGTGGCCGCGATCCAGCTCCAGGATCCACTGCGCTACGTTGTCGAGGAAGTAGCGATCGTGCGTCACCGCGATCACGGTGCTGGGATATTCCTCGAGATAGCGCTCGAGCCAGGCCACCGATTCCGCGTCCAGATGGTTGGTGGGCTCATCGAGCAGCAGCATGTCGGGTTGCGAGAGCAGCAGGCGGCATAGCGCCACGCGGCGTTTCTCGCCGCCCGAGAGCTGCGCGATGTTCGCTTCCCAGGGCGGCAGGCGCAGCGCGTCGGCAGCGATCTCGAGCTTGCGCTCCAATTCCCAGCCGCCCGCGGCATCGATCTTGTCCTGCAACTTGGCCTGCTCTTCGAGCAGCTTGTTCATCTGCTCGTCGTCCATCGGCTCGGCAAAGCTGTCGCTGATCGCGTTGAATCGCTGCAGGAGTTTGAAAGTATCGCCAACACCGGCCATCACCGCGGTGCGCACGTCGTGCGTCGGGTCGAGTTCGGGCTCCTGGGTGAGAAAGCCGATGCGGATGCCCGACTGCGCGCGTGCTTCGCCGTCAATGTTGGTGTCGATGCCGGCCATGATGCGCAGCAGCGTCGACTTGCCCGAGCCATTGAGCCCCAGCACGCCGATCTTGGCGCCCGGGAAGAACGACAGGCTGATGTCCCGGAGTATCGTGCGCTTGGGCGGCACGACCTTCGAGACCCGATTCATCGTATAGATGTACTGCGCCATGAGTGCCTGAATTGCCTGAGCGTGAGAGGGCGCGCATTATCCTTGAAGCAGCCCCGACTGCGCCACGGTCCCGGAAGCCTGGGGCGCCGCCGGGCTGTGGTACGCTCCCCGGATGGCCAGCGCGCGGCCGACACGCCGGATCAGCAATTGAGCCAGCCAGGTTCCGAGACTGCGGTTTCCATGGGCGAGCGCATCGCGCGCTACGGTTTCCCGGGCGGGCACCCCTTTGGACCCGACCGCCACGGCGCCTTCCAGCGTGAATTCGAGCAGCGCGCACTCGCGCCGCTGGTGACCCTGCTCGAGCCGGTGCAGGCCAGTGTCGAAGATCTGCTGCTGTTCCACACCCGCGCGCACGTGGAATTCGTGCAACGCAGCTCCGAGCAGGGCAGTGGCGTGCTCGATGGCGGCGACACGCCCAGTTACCGCGGCGTCTATGAAGCGGCCGCCTGCGTGGTGGGCGCCAGCCTGCAGGCAGCGCAATGGATCATGGCCGGCTCGCACCGCCGGGCCTTCGTGCCGATCGCCGGTCTGCACCATGCGGCCCGCGACAAGGCGGCGGGCTTCTGCGTGTTCAACGACTGCGGTGTGGTGATCGAGGCGCTGCGGCGCCGGCACGGACTGCGCTGTATTGCCTATATCGACATCGATGCGCATCACGGCGATGGCGTGTACTACGCCTTCGAGGATGATCCGCAACTGATCATCGCCGACCTGCACGAGAGCGCCCAGACGCTCTATCCCGGCACGGGCCACGAACATGAAAGCGGCACCGGGGCGGCAGTCGGCACCAAGCTCAACATGCCCCTGCCGGCGGGCGCCGGCGATGCGCAGTTCGCCGCGGTCTGGCCGCTGATGCTCGAGCACGTGGCGCGCTTCAAGCCTGAGTTCCTGATCCTGCAATGCGGCGCCGACAGCGTCGCGGGCGACCCACTGACCAACCTGCGCTTTTCTCCGGCCATGCACGCACGTGCCGCCGCCGACCTGCGGGCGCTGGCCGATCGGCTGGGCCATGGCCGGGTGCTGGCCCTGGGTGGCGGTGGCTATGACCGCGCCAACCTGGCCCAGGCCTGGACGGGCGTGGTTCAAGCCCTGCTGGCCGACTGACTCCGGTACAATTCCGCTCCTTTTTCGCAATCCTCATGGGTGGCTGCCGCCATGTATTCCGCGCGTCTGGATATCGCCTCGTTCGATCCGCAGTTGCAGGCCGCCATGCAGGGTGAAATGCGTCGCCAGGAAGAGCACATCGAGCTGATTGCTTCCGAGAACTACACCAGCCCGCGGGTGCTGGCGGCGCAGGGCTCGGTGCTCACCAACAAATACGCCGAGGGGTATCCCGGCAAGCGTTACTACGGCGGCTGTGAATACGTGGACGTGGCCGAGTCGCTGGCCATCGAGCGCGCGAAGCAGCTCTTCGGTGCCGACTACGCCAATGTGCAGCCGCATTCGGGTTCGCAGGCCAATGCCGCGGTCTACCTCGCGTTGCTCGCGCCTGGCGACAAGATACTCGGCATGAGCCTCGATCACGGTGGTCACCTCACGCACGGCGCCAAGGTGAGTTTTTCCGGCAAGCTGTTCAACGCCGCGCAGTACGGCGTGGTGCCCGCGACTGGCCTGATCGACTACGCGCAGGTGGAGCGCCTGGCGCGCGAGCATCGCCCGAAGATGATCGTCGCCGGCTTCTCGGCCTATTCGCGGGTGATCGACTTCGCGCGCTTCCGCGCCATCGCCGATGAAGTCGGTGCGCTGTTCTTTGTCGACATGGCGCATGTGGCGGGCCTGGTCGCCACGGGTCACTATCCCAATCCGGTGCCGATCGCCGATGTGGTCACCACCACCACGCACAAGACGCTGCGCGGCCCGCGCGGCGGCCTGATCCTCGCGCGTGCCAATGAAGCCATCACCAAGAAACTGAACTCGATGGTGTTTCCGGGCACGCAGGGTGGGCCACTGATGCACGTGATTGCCGCCAAGGCCGTGGCTTTCCTCGAAGCGCTGCAGCCGGAGTTCAAGATCTACCAGCAGCAGGTAGTGGCCAACGCGCGCGCGCTCGGCGCGGCGCTGAGCGAACGCGGCCTGAACATCGTCTCGGGCGGCACCGACAATCACCTGATGCTAGTCGATCTCGGAGCGCGCACCATGACCGGCAAGGATGCTGACGCCGCACTCGGCCACGCCAACATCACGGTCAACAAGAACGCCGTGCCCAATGACCCGCGGCCGCCGATGATCACCAGCGGTTTGCGCGTGGGTACGCCGGCGATCACGACACGTGGCTTTCGCGAGGCGGAAGTGCGCCAGGTCGCCAACTGGATCGCCGATGTGATCGACGCGCAGGGCGCCGATGCCGTGATCCAGAAAACGCGTGCCGCGGTGCTCGACCTGTGCCGTCGTTTTCCGGTGTACGAGCCTGTCTGAGCGCAGCCGGCAGGCCAGCGGATGAGTAATGCATTGCCCGTTCTGCAATCATGACGACACCCGCGTTACCGATTCGCGGCTGGCCGGTGACGGCCGGCAGATACGCCGACGCCGCGAGTGCCAGAGTTGCGGCGAGCGCTTCACGACTTTCGAGAGTGCCGAATTGCTGATGCCGCGCGTGATCAAGAGCGATGGCAGCCGCGAACCCTTTGACGAAGCCAAACTGAATGCCGGCATGGTCAAGGCGCTGGAGAAGCGCCCGGTGGCGAGCGCAGCCATCGATGCAGCCGTCGCGCGTGTGTGCCACAAGCTGCGCGTGCTGGGCGAGCGCGAAGTGCCAGCCCGGCAGATCGGCGAGCTGGTGATGGAAGAACTGCGACACCTGGATGAAGTGGGTTATGTGCGCTTCGCCTCGGTGTATCGCAGCTTCCAGGATGTCGAGGCCTTCAGGGAAACGATCGATACGCTGCGCTCGCACCGGCGACGGCGCGAGCCCGAGCGCGATCTCAAGCGCGAGCAGTTGCCTTTGTTGCCGGTCGAGGGCGCCAGCACGGGCCGCGCGAGCGGCCCAGGTGGCAAGAAGCGTGACACGCCATGAGCGAGTGGCGTCCGATCGATGTAGAGCACATGCGCCACGCCCTGGGGCTGGCGGCACTGGGCACCAATACCACCGACCCGAATCCGCGTGTGGGCTGTGTGCTCACGCGTGCCGATATCGTGGTAGGCGAGGGCTGGCACGAGCGCGCCGGTGCTGATCACGCCGAAGTGCGCGCGCTGCAGGCCGCCAGTTGTGGCGCTCGCGGCACCACGGCCTATGTCACGCTGGAGCCCTGCGCTTCGCAGGGTCGCACGCCGCCATGCACCGCCGCGCTGATCGCCGCAGGCGTGCGCCGCGTGATCTACGCCGGGGCAGATCCGAATCCACGCATGCAGGGTGGGGCGGCTGTGCTGCGCGAGGCGGGTATCGAAGTCCAGTCGGGCCTGCTGGCCCATGAAGCACGCGAATTGAATCCTGGTTTCTATTCGCGGCTTGAGCGGCAACGCCCCTGGGTGCGCGTGAAGCTGGGCGCTAGCCTCGATGGCCGCACCGCGCTTGCCAACGGCGCCAGCCGCTGGATCACGAGCAAGCCTGCACGCGCCGACGTGCAGCTCTACCGGGCACGCAGTTCCGTGGTGCTCACCGGTATCGGCACGGTGCTGGCCGATGATCCGGCGCTCAATGTGCGCATCGAGGGCGCCAGCCGCCAGCCCATGCGCGTGGTACTCGACAGCTCGCTGCGTGCACCGCTGGGTGCGCGCATGTTCAATCGCGAAGGCGCGGCACTGATCATGGTCGCGGATGCGCTGCCCGATCTCGAGACGCGCGCTGAGCCCTATCGGCGTGCAGGCATCAAGGTCGAAGCCGTGGCGGTTGCGGCCGGCGGTGGGCTGGATCTCGGGGCCGTGCTCGCGCGCCTCGCGGCACTCGAGGCCAACGAACTTTGGGTGGAGGCGGGCGCACGACTCGCGGGGGCATTCCTCGCCCAGCGGCTGGTCGACGAGCTGGTGCTGTATCTGGCTCCCTGCCTGCTGGGGTCGGGCGCCATGCCGCTGGCGCAATTACCGCAGCTCACTGATCTCGATCAGCGCCTGGGCCTGCGCTATCACGAGGTCAGTCGCATCGGTGATGACCTGCGGCTGGTGTTGCGGCCCACGGAGAGTCGATGATGTTTACCGGCATCATCCAGGCCCTGGGACGCGTGGCAGCGGTCACCGAACAGGCTGGCGACCTGCGCCTGCAGATCGAAGCGCCCGGCATCGAGGCGGCACGCATGCAACTGGGCGACAGCGTGGCGGTCTCGGGTGTGTGCCTCACGGTCGCCGCGCTCGCTCCGGGTGGTTTCGTGGCTGATGTCTCGCGCGAGACACTGGATCTCACCACCATAGCGGCTTGGCGCCAGGGGCAGCGCGTGAATCTCGAGGCGGCACTGCGCGCTGGCGATGCGCTGGGCGGGCACCAGGTCTCCGGTCACGTCGATGGACTCGCGCAGCTCGTGGATAGCCACGGCGACGCGCGCTCGCAGCGCCTGCGATGGCGCGCCGCGCCCGGGCTGATGCGCTTCATCGCCACCAAAGGCTCGGTGGCGCTCGATGGCGTGTCGCTGACCGTCAACGCGGTGAGCGCACAGGAATTCACCGTCAACCTGATTCCACACACCTTGCAGGTGACAACGCTCGGCCAACTCGCGGTCGGCGCCCAGGTCAACCTGGAGATCGATCCCATCGCCCGCTATACCGCACGCCTGCTCGAGAGCGCCGCGGATGGCGCACATTGAAGGAACGGGCATGCCACTGAACAGTACCGAGGAGATCCTGGACGAACTGCGCGCCGGTCGCATGGTCGTCATCATGGATGACGAGAATCGCGAGAATGAAGGCGACCTGCTGATGGCCGCCCAGGCGACGCGCGCCGAAGACATCAATTTCATGGCGCGCTATGGCCGCGGCCTGATCTGCCTCACGCTGACGCGCGAGCGTTGCGCGCGCTTGCGCCTGCCCTTGATGGTGAGCGAGACCGATCGCGAGCAACGCACCAACTTCACGCTTTCGATCGAGGCGGCCGAGGGCATCACCACCGGCATCTCGGCTTACGATCGCGCCCAGACCGTGCGTGCCGCCGTGAATCCCGAGGCGCGCCCGGAAGACCTGCGCCAGCCCGGCCACATCTTCCCGGTGATGGCGCAGCCCGGCGGCGTGCTCACGCGTGCTGGCCATACCGAAGCCGGTTGCGATCTCACGCGGCTGGCAGGTTTCGAACCGGCGGCCGTGATTGTCGAAGTGATGAACGAAGATGGCACGATGGCCAGGCGGCCGCAGCTCGAGCAGTTCGCGCAGGCCCATGGCCTGAAGATCGGCACGATCGCCGATCTGATCCGCTATCGCTTGCGCAATGAACGTTCGGTTGAGCGTATCGCCGAACAGGCCGTGAAAACCGAGCACGGCACATTTCGTTTGTATGCCTATGAAGACCACGTGCATCACGATGTGCACCTGGCGCTGGTGCACGGCAAGCTGGATGAATCGGCGACGCCACTGGTGCGCGTGCACCTGGTCGATACGCTGCGTGATGTGCTGGGCGTGCAGGATGGGTCGGGCGCCTGGACGCTGCGCGCGGCGCTGGCGCGCATCGCCAGCGCGCCGAGCGGTGTGGTCGTGGTCCTGCGCCAGGGAGAATCGCCGCGCGAACTGGCCGATGCCGTGCGCCTGCCGGGCCCGGCGACCGGCCAGCAAGAGCGCGGCGCGCACACCGGTGGCGTGCTGCGCACCTTTGGCGTCGGCGCGCAGATCCTCCAGGATCTGGGAGTGCGGCGCATGCACGTGCTCTCGGCGCCCAGGCAATTGCATGGCCTGTCGGCCTTCGATCTGGAGATCGTCAGCTACATCGACGAATCAGGCTTATAATTCGCGCCATGGGCAAACCCACCGAGGCTGCGGGCAGCGTCGACGCCGCAGGCCTGCGGGTCGCGATCGTTGCTGCGCGCTACAATGAAACGATCGTCGAGGCGCTGGTCGCCGGGGCCCGTGCCGCCTGGCTCGCCGCCGGCGGTGAGGCGCGCTCGCTCCGTCTCGAGCGCGTGCCGGGTGCCTTCGAACTGCCACTGGCTGCGCAGGTGATCGCCCAGCGCGGTGGTTGCGATGCCATCGTGGCGCTGGGCTGCGTGATCCGCGGCGATACCGCGCATTTCGATTTCGTGGCCGGTGAATGCGCCCGCGGCCTGCAGCAGGCCATGCTCAGTACCGGCGTGCCGATCAGTTTTGGCGTGCTCACCACCGAGACAAAGGTGCAGGCCGAGGAGCGTGCCGCGCCAGGCGCCGCCAACAAGGGCGCCGAGGCGCTGCACACCGCCGTGGTGATGGCGCGCCTGCTGCGCGCGCTGTGAGCAGGAATTTCAATCCGCAATCCGCGGCGCGTGCGCTGGCACGCCGCCTGGCCGTGCAGGCCCTGTATCGTTGGCAGATCAATGCCGGCCCGTGGCAGGATCTGGTCAACGAGTTCTCCACCGAGCCCGACATGGCGCGCGCCGATGGCGAGTACTTTCGCACGCTGGTGCAGAGCGCGGTCGAACAACAGGAGGCGCTCGATGCGGCGCTGACTCCCTTCCTGGCGCGCAGCGCGGCGCTGCTCGACCCGGTCGAGCATGCGGTGCTGCTGGTGGCAGCCGTGGAACTGCGCGCTGCAGAGCGCGTGCCATTCCGCGTGGTGATCAACGAAGCGGTGAGCATCGCGCGTCGCTACGGCGCCACCGATGGCCACAAATTCATCAACGGCGTACTCGATCGCGCCGCCCGCGCCTGGCGTCCCGAGGAACGTTGAGCGCGGCGCGCATGGCGAGCGAAGTCGAAACCGCACTGGTCGAGCGCTACTTCCGTCACCTGGGCTCGGTGCGCACCGATGTCGTGCTCGGCATCGGCGATGATGCAGCTGTGCTGCGAGCGCCTCCCGGCATGGACCTGGCGATGACTACCGATTCGCTGGTCGAGGGCGTGCATTTTCATCCCGGCGCCGCAGCACGCTCGCTCGGTCATCGTGCGCTGGCCGTGAATCTCAGCGACCTGGCCGCGATGGGAGCGACGCCAGGCTGGGCGCTGCTGTCGCTGAGCCTGCCAGCGATCGACGATGCCTGGCTGGGCGAGTTTTCCACGGGCTTCGGCTTGCTGGCGCGCAGCTTCAACGTGGCGCTGGTCGGCGGCAACCTGAGCCGCGGCCCGCTCAATATCACGGTGCAGTTGTGCGGCATGGTCCAGAGTGGCACGGCGCTGCGACGCAGCGGCGCCAGGCCAGGCCACGAACTCTGGGTCAGCGGCACACTGGGTGATGCCGCGGCGGGTCTGCAGCTTGGCAGCGACGCAAGCGGTGCCGCCGCCAGCGCGGCCAGTGCTACTGAGCGTGCCTGGTTGCGCGCCCGGTTCGAATATCCAACGCCGCGCCTGGCCCTGGGTCAGGCACTGCGCGGCATCGCCAGCAGTTGCATGGATCTCTCCGACGGCCTGCTGGCCGATGCGGCGCGACTCGCACAGGCCAGCGGCTGTGGCGCGATTCTCCAGGTCGAGCGGCTGCCGGTGTCCTCAGCGTTGCGTGCGCATGAGCCCGCGAGCAGTTGGCAGCGCGCACTGCAGGGCGGCGAAGACTACGAACTGTGTTTCACGGCTCCAGCGGATCAGGCTGCCAGGCTGCAGGAACTGGCCGCCGGACTGGCCCTACCGCTGACCCCTTGCGGCACGCTGCAGGCGGCCGCCGGGCTGGTACTACGCTCCGGAAGTAGCGTGATCCAGTTCTCGCAATCGCCCTTCGAGCACTTCATTTCTTAAGGCCGGCTGAGCCGCTCCGGCCACCGGCAAACGCCTGCCGGTGATCCGCGATCCCGGTCACAGTTCCATCCGGCGGCACTCCGTATCCTCAAATTCACCCACACATTTGCCGTCCGCGGACCGTTACCCGATGTCAGTGCAAGCAGCCGTTACACCCAGTGCCAGGTCGATTCCCGAGCGCATCGGCAAGTATCTCATCGTCAATGAGGTCGGCCGCGGCAGCACCGGCACGGTGTATCTCTCGCACGATCCGTATTACGGCCGCGACGTGGCCATCAAGGTCTACAACATCGAGACCGGTGGCGATGACGAGCGCGCGCGCGTGACGCGCAAGATGTTCCTCTCCGAAGCCCACATGGTGGGCATGCTGCATCACCCGAACATCCTGCCGATCTACGACGCGGGCGAGGAAAACGGCCATTGCTACATCGTCACCGAGCACGTGCATGGCGCGCGCACCCTGGCCGCCTATTGCCGGCCCGACAACCTGCTGCGCATCGACGATGTGGTCGAGATCATGTTCAAGTGCGCGAAGGCTTTGCACTACGCGCATTCGCGCGGCGTGATCCATCGCGACATCAAGCCCTCGAACATCATGCTCACGCAGAACAGCGATGTGCGCATCATCGACTTTGGCATTGCGCTGGTGGCTGATTCGGAGATTTCGCGCATCGAAGGCATCGCCGGGTCGCCCAGCTACATGTCGCCCGAGCAGGTGCAGAGCCTGGAGCTCACCAACCGCTCCGACCTGTATTCGCTCGGCGGCGTGATGTACGAACTGCTGACCGGTTCGCGTCCGTTCCGCGCCGGGAATCTGGCCAAGCTGCTGCACCAGATTGTCTACGCGACGCCGCCGCCGATCCACACGCTGCGCGCCGATGTGCCCGAAGAGCTCGAAGTCGTGGTGGCCACGGCCATGCAGAAGGACCCGGAGCGCCGCCAGAAGAGTGGCCTGGAGCTGGCCGGCGAGCTGACGCGCGTGCACCAGCAGCTGCGCCAGAAGAATTCGCGCATGAACCAGCAGGAACAGTTCAGCCTGCTGCGGCGCCTGAAATTCTTCCACGAGTTCTCGCACGCCGAGATCATGGAAGTGATGCGCGCCAGCCACTGGCAGGACTACAGTTCCGGTGAAGAGATCGTCAAGGAAGGCGAGATGGACGATCGCTTCTATATCATCGTCAGCGGCAATTGCGCCGTGGAACGCAACGGCGGCTCGGTGGGTCTGCTGTCGATGGGTGAGTGTTTCGGCGAGACCAGCTATGTGCAGGGCGCCAAGCGCAGCGCGACCATCCGCGCCACTGATGTCGTGACCGTGCTCAAGGTGAGTTCGACGCTGCTCGAGCAGGTCTCGGCCTCGTGCCAGCTGCGCTTCAACCGGGTGTTCCTGCGCACGCTGATCGGCCGACTGCAGGGCGGCGAGATCCGCGCGCCTAGCGCGCCGTAACTGCTGCCTGCAGCTTGTCGCGCTCGATCAGCGCGTAGGCCGAGTGGTTGTGGATCGATTCGAAATTCTCGCTTTCCACCACGTAGGCGCTGATGCGCTCCTCGCTATTGAGCCGCACCGCCACATCACGCACCATGTCCTCGACGAACTTCGGGTTGTCGTAGGCGCGCTCGGTCACGTATTTCTCGTCGGGGCGTTTGAGGATCCCGTACAGCTCGCATGAGGCCTCGGCTTCGGCAATGTCGATCAGCTCCTCGATCCACATGTGCTCGCGCAGCCGCGCCTTGATGGTCACATGCGAGCGCTGGTTGTGGGCGCCACGCTCGGAAATCTTCTTCGAGCAGGGGCACAGGCTCGTGACTGGCACCACCACCCGTACCCACAGCTGCGTCTCGCCGTGGCAGCATTCGCCGATCAGCGTGGCCTGGTAGTCCATCAGGCTCTCGACCCCGGATACCGGCGCGCGCTTGGTGACGAAATACGGAAAGCTCATCTCGATGTGGCCGGCATCGGCGTCCAGCCGCTCGGTCATCTCCACCAGCATGCTGCGGAAGGAATCGACCGAGATTTCCGGCGCGTGATGCAGCACTTCGACGAAGCGCGACATGTGCGTGCCCTTGAAGTTGTGCGGCAGGTTCACGTACATGTTGAAGGTGGCGACCGTGTGCTGCTCGCCGGCCGTGCGGTCCTTGACGCGCACCGGATGGCGGATGTCCTTGATGCCGACCCGGTTGATCGCGATCTGGCGCGTATCGGCGCGGCTCTGCACGTCCTCGACGGCGGCGCGGGCGTCAGTACGATCGGCTACGGCGGTATCCATGGCGCACCTGGGGTTGTTTTGGGGTCAGGCCGGCCCTGAGCGGGCCGCAGCCACTATTCTGGTGGCGGTCCGGCCGGTATTCAACCTCGGCGCCTGCGCCTGCCACCATTTTTCGATCGCCACCAGCACGTTAGCGGTATCGAGGCCCGCGTCTGTCAGGCACTGCTCGCGGCTGCCGTGTTCGATGAAGCGGTCCGGCAGGCCAATGTGCAGGCGCGGGCCAGGCAGGCCCGCGGCATCCAGCAATTCGGCGACCGCGCCGCCGGCGCCGCCAGCTACCGTGTTCTCTTCCAGCGTCACCAGTGCCACATGTTGTGGCACCAGTTCGCGCAGCAGCGCTTCATCGAGCGGCTTCACGAAGCGCATGTTCACCACGCTGGCATCGAGGCGCTCGCCGGCGGCCAGCGCAGTTGCCAACAGGGTGCCGAATGAGAGCAGCAGCAGGCCCGAGTCGCCGCGCCGGCGCAGCTGTGCCTTGCCTATCGGCAGCGCGCTCATGGCCGATTCGATCGCTACGCCCGGCCCGGTGCCGCGCGGATAGCGCACCGCGGCAGGTCCGCCGGTCTGCGTGGCCGTATAAAGCATCTGCCGGCATTCATTCTCGTCGCTGGGCGCCATCACCACCATGTTGGGAATACACCGCAGGAAGGAATAGTCGAAGCTGCCGTTATGCGTGGCGCCATCGCCGCCGACCACGCCAGCGCGATCGAGCGCGAACACCACGGGCAGGTTTTGCAGGGCTACGTCGTGGATCAGCTGATCGTAGCCGCGCTGCAGGAAGGTCGAATAGATCGCGACTACCGGCTTGAGGCCCTCGCACGCAAGGCCGGCCGCAAAAGTCACCGCATGCTGCTCAGCGATCGCGACATCGAAGTAGCGCTGCGGAAAGCGCTTCGAGTATTCCACCAGCCCCGAGCCTTCGCGCATCGCCGGCGTGATCGCCATGATGCGCTCATCGCTCGCGGCCATATCGCACAGCCAGTTGCCGAACACCTGCGAATAGGTGGGTCCCGCGACCTTGTCCTTGAGGAGCTTCCCGGTCTGCGGATCAAAGGGGCCCGGGCCGTGCCAGGTGATCGGGTCGGCTTCCGCAGGCGCGTAGCCTTTGCCTTTCTGCGTGACCACGTGCAGCAGTTGCGGCCCATGCAGGTCGCGCAGGTTGCGCAGCGTGCGCAGCAGCGATTTCAGGTCATGGCCGTCGATCGGGCCGATGTAGTTGAAGCCCATTTCCTCGAACAGCGTGCCCGGCAGCCACATGCCCTTCACGTGCTCTTCCGAGCGGCGCGCGAATTCGCGGATGTGCGGCATCTTGCGCAGCACCCGCTTGCCGCCTTCGCGCAGGTGCGCATAGAAGCGACCCGAGAGTACCCGCGCCAGATAGTTGGAAAGGGCACCCACGTTTTCGGAGATCGACATGTCGTTGTCGTTGAGCACCACCAGCAGGTCCACCGGCAGGCTGCCGGCATGATTGAGCGCCTCGAAGGCCATGCCGGCGCTCATCGCGCCATCGCCAATCACCGCCACGGCGCGCCGCGATTCGCCCTTGCGCGCGGCCGCCACCGCCATGCCCAGTGCGGCACTCACCGAGGTGCTCGAATGGCCCACGCCAAAAGTGTCGTATTCACTCTCGGCGCGGTTTGGGAAGGGCGCCAGTCCGTCGTGCTGCTTGATGGTGTGCAACTGATCGCGCCGCCCGGTAAGCACCTTGTGCGGGTAGGCCTGGTGGCCGACATCCCAGACCAGCCGGTCGTGCGGGGTCTCGTAGAGGTAGTGCAGTGCGATCGTAAGTTCGACGGTGCCCAGCCCGGCGGCGAAATGGCCGCCGCGCGTGCTCACGGTCTGCACCAGGAATTCGCGCAGCTCCTGGGCCAGATCCTTGAGGCGCCGCTCGGGCAAAGCACGCAGGTCGGCCGGTGAGCCGATCTGCCGCAGCAAGGGATACGGATCCTTGGAAGTGGCCATATTGGCCAGTTTACACGCTGCCGCCGCGGGCTAGCTGACGCGTTCGACCACGGCGTAGGCGAGGGCGCGCAGTGGTGCTGCGGCCGCCCCCAGGCTGTCCAATTCTCTGAGTGCGCGGTCGCGGTGCAGGCAGGCCAGCTCCCTGGCGCGCGCCAGGCCGAAAACGCTGGGGTAGGTGGGTTTGCTCAAGGCCGCATCGGCGCCCGCGCGCTTGCCCAGCACCGCGGTGTCGCCGGTGACATCGAGGATGTCGTCCTGGATCTGGAAGGCCAGGCCGATCTCATCGCCGTAGCGCTGCAGCGCGGCGCGTTCTGCGCTGGCGACGCGCCCCGCGGCAATGGCGCCGAGCTCGACGCTGGCACGAATCAGCGCGCCGGTCTTGCGGCGGTGCATTTCCTCGATGCCCGCTGCCGTGAGGAGGCTCCCGGTCGCGGCCAGGTCCATCGCCTGTCCGCCGGCCATGCCGAGCGTGCCGATCGCGGCAGCCAGCACCGTGATCATTTGCAGGCGCGCGCGCTCATCGAGGCCGGCCCCATTCGCCAGCACGTCGAAAGCCAGCGCCTGCAAGGCATCGCCGGCCAGTATCGCCGTGCCCTCATCGTAGGCTTTGTGGCAGGTGGGCAAACCGCGGCGCAAATCGTCATCGTCCATCGCCGGCAGATCATCGTGGATCAGGCTGTAGGAATGGATCAGCTCCACGGCCACGGCCGGCGCATCGAGCTGTTCGGGTTGCGCGCCCAGGGCCTCGCCGGTGATGTACACCAACAATGGACGCAGGCGCTTGCCGCCGGCAAGTACGCTGTAGCGCATGGCTTGCAGCAGACGCTCGACCGCCGGATCGCTGGTGCCCACGGTGCGTTCCAGCGCCGCGAGGATGCGCTGCTGGGCGCTCGCGGCGCGCGCACTGAAACTCGCCGCGTCCACGAGGCTAGGTGGCCTTGCCGGTGCTGTCTCCCGCATCGACGGCGTCGAATGGCTCGACCGCGGGGCCATCCGGGCGCTGCACCAGCACCTGCACGCGCGCCTGCGCCGACTGCAGTGCTTCCTGGCATTCGCGCGTCAGTTGCACGCCGCGCTCGAACTGCTTCAGCGCTTCGTCGAGGGGCAGCTTGCCGCTTTCCATCTGCGCGACCAGTTGCTCGAGTTCGGCCAGTGTCTGCTCGAATCCGGCTGATTTGGGTTTGGCGACCACCGTGGGAACCTGCTGGGAAAAAAGTTGTGGCGTGACCCTACACAGCGTTGCGCACAGTGGTCAAACCCGGTTGACTTTGGGTCGGGGCTCGCCGTACATTCTGCTGCGCTTAGACTCAGTCTAAATAACCCCCATCTGACAGGAGCAGTCGATGAGCCTCAAAGGTACCAAGACCGAACAGAATCTGAAGGACGCGTTCGCCGGCGAATCGCAGGCCAACCGTCGTTACCTGTATTTCGCCAGCAAGGCCGATGTCGAGGGTTACAACGACGTCTCGGCGGTATTTCGCTCGACTGCCGAAGGCGAGACCGGCCATGCGCACGGCCATCTCGAGTATCTCGAGGCGGTAGGCGATCCGGCCACGGGCCTGCCCATCGGCGAGACCCGCGCCAATCTGAAATCGGCGATTGCCGGCGAAACCCATGAGTACTCGGACATGTATCCGGGCATGGCCAAGGCCGCGCGCGCCGAAGGCTTCAGCGAGATCGCCGACTGGTTCGAGACGCTGGCCAAGGCCGAGCGCTCGCACGCCAATCGCTTCCAGAAGGCGCTGGATACGCTTTGATGGCAGGCGCGGATGGAGGCAAACGCGAAGGGAACCTCGAGGCACCGACGCGCCATCCGCTGAACTGGCGCGATCCGTCGTTCTACGATGCACACGCGCTCGAGCAGGAGCTCGAGCGCGTGTTCGATATCTGCCACGGGTGCCGGCGCTGTTTCAGCCTGTGCCAGTCCTTTCCCACGCTGTTCGACGCCATCGATGCGAGCGCCACCGGCGAGCTCGATGGCGTCGACAAACGCGCCTACTGGCAAGTGGTCGATCACTGTTACCTGTGTGACATGTGCTACATGACCAAGTGCCCGTATGTGCCGCCGCACCCCTGGAACCTCGATTTCCCTCACCTGATGCTGCGGGCCAAGGCCGTGCGCGCCGCCAGTGGTGGCACGCGCTTTCGCGATCGCCTGCTCAGCGCCACCGATACCGTGGGCAACATCGCCGGGATTCCGGTGGTCGCGCAGCTGGTCAATGCGGTGAATGCGAGCAAAGTGGGGCGCAAGCTCCTGGCCAGCACGCTCGGCGTGCATCCCGAGGCGCCGCTGCCGAAGTATGAGAGCCGTACTGCACGTGCGCGCCTGCGGAACATGCCGCCGCCCGCGGCGGCAGTGCAGTCCACCGCGGAGACCACCGGCCGCGTGGTGCTATTCACCACCTGCTACGGCAATCGCAACGAGCCCGATCTCGCCACCGACCTTGCGGCGGTGTTTGCCCACAATGGCATCGAACTCAAGCTGGCCGAGAGTGAGCGCTGCTGTGGCATGCCCAAGCTCGAGCTGGGCGACCTTGAAGCCGTCGCGCGATTAAAGGAACACAACATCCCGCAGCTCAAGCGCCTGGTGGAGCAGGGCTACGACATCGTGGCGCCGATTCCTTCCTGCGTGCTGATGTTCAAGCAGGAACTGCCGCTGATGTTTCCCGAAGACGCCGACGTGAAGTTGATCAAGAGCCGCATCTTCGATCCCTTCGAATACCTGATGCTGCGTCACAAGGCGGGCCTGTTGCGTACTGATTTCAAGGCGCAGCTCGGCAGTGTTTCCTACCATGTGCCCTGCCATCTCAGGGTGCAGAACATCGGCCTCAAGACTCGCGATGTGCTCAAGCTCGTGCCCGGCACCTCCATCGATGTGATCGAGCGCTGTTCCGGTCACGATGGCACCTACGCGCTGAAGAGCGAATTCCGCGAGGCTTCGGTGAAGATCGGCCGCCCGGTGATGCAGAAAGTGGAGAAGGCTGCCGCCAATCACTATGCGAGCGATTGTCCGATGGCCGGGCACCAGATCGAAAGCGGCTTGCCTGAGGGCGCGCGCGAGCCGGAGCATCCCTTGAAGCTGCTGCGCATGGCCTACGGCATCTGAAGCGCGAATCACCTACGCCGTGCAGATCCTGACCACTGCCGACCTGCTGACCCTCGAGGCCTATGCGCGCGAGCGCGCCGTCATACGCGCGCGCATGATCGGGTATCGTGCCGCGCGACGGCTCGAAATGGGCCCGAACTGTAGCTGGAGTTTCGAGGATCGCGAGACCGTGCGTTACCAGGTGCAGGAGATGCTGCGTACCGAGCGCATCTTCGAAGCCGCCGGCATTACCGAGGAACTCGCGACCTACAATCCGCTGATCCCCGGCGGACGCGACCTGAAGGCAACCCTGCTGATCGAATATCCCGATCCGGCCGAACGTGCGCAGCGACTCGCGACCCTGCGTGGCATGGAACGCCGCTGCTGGATGCAGGTGCAGGGGCACGAGCGGGTGTATGCAATCGCCGACGAAGACCTGGAGCGCGAGAACGAGCACAAGACCTCGGCGGTGCATTTCCTGCGCTTCGAGTTCACGCTGGCCATGGTGCAGGGGATCGGATCGGGCGCGGCGCTCGCAGCAGGTGTCGAGCATCCGGCCTATCTGCACGCAGTCGATCCATTGCCCGCGGCATTGAGCACTGCGCTGCGCGCCGATTTCGATTGATCGGGCGCGCGGCATGCGCGCCTCGTTCTGCTAGACTTCGCGCGCGTCAGTTTCAAGAGGCTCAAGCTTCCAGCGCATGTCGCAGAACTACAATGCCGCCGATATCGAGGTACTCTCGGGCCTCGAGCCCGTCCGCCGCCGACCGGGCATGTACACCGACACCACGCGGCCCAATCACCTGGCGCACGAAGTGGTCGACAACAGCGTCGATGAAGCGCTTGCCGGGCACTGCAAGCAAATCGACGTCACGCTGTACAAGGATGGCTCGCTCGAGGTCAAGGATGACGGCCGCGGCATGCCGGTCGACAAGCATCCGCAGGAAAAAGTCAGCGGCGTCGAGCTGATCCTCACGCGCCTGCACGCCGGCGGCAAGTTCTCCGACAAATCCTACGGCTTCGCCGGCGGCCTGCACGGCGTGGGCGTCTCGGTGGTCAATGCGCTCTCGAAGCACCTCGAGTGCTGGGTACGGCGCGGCGGCAAGGAATACAACATCGCCTTCAAGGACGGGCGCGTGTCCTCGAAGCTCGAGGAGATCGGCACCGTTGGCCAGCGCAACACCGGTACCACGGTGCGCTTCTGGCCCGACCCGAAGTTCTTCGACAGCGAACGCTTCGCGGTGCCCGAACTCAAGCGCGTGCTCAAGGCCAAGGCCGTGCTGTGTGCGGGCCTGCGCCTTACTTTCAGCAACGAGGCCACGGGCGAACACGAGGAGTGGTTCTACACCGGGCACCTGGGCGAATACCTGCTCGAGCAGGTGGCGCAGCACGAGCGGCTGCCCGCCGAGCCGATAACCGGCCGTCATGCCGCCGAGCGGGATGTAGTTGAGTGGGCGCTGGCGTGGTCGAGCGACATTCCGCACCTGGTGGCCGAAAGTTACGTGAACCTGATTCCCACGGTAGCCGGCGGCACGCATGTGAATGGCCTGCGCTCCGGCATTGTCGATGCCGTGCGCCAGTTCAGCGAGTTCCGCAATCTCTTGCCGCGCGGCGTCAAACTCACCGCCGAGGATGTTTGGGACCGGGTCTGCTACGTGCTCTCGATCAAGATCCGCGATCCGCAATTTGCCGGCCAGACCAAGGAGAAGTTGACCTCGCGCGAAGCCGCGGCATTGGTCGAGACCCATGCGCGCGATGCGATGGCGCTTTGGCTCAACCAGCACCCCGATGCCGGCGAGGGCATCGCGCAGCTCGCGATTGCCAATGCGATGGAGCGGCTCAAAGCCGCACAGCGCGTCACGCGCAAGCGCGCCGTCAACGGTCCGGTGCTGCCGGGCAAGCTCGCCGACTGCAGTTGCCAGGATCCGGTGCGCTCCGAACTGTTCCTGGTCGAAGGCGATTCGGCCGGCGGTTCGGCCAAGCAGGCGCGCTCCAAGGATTTCCAGGCCATCATGCCGCTGCGTGGCAAGATCCTGAACACCTGGGAACTCGAGCCCGGCGAAATCGGTTCTTCGCAGGAAGTGCACGACATCGCCGTCGCGCTCGGCGTCGACCCCGGTTCTGCCGATCTCTCCGGCCTGCGCTACCACAAGGTATGCATCCTGGCCGATGCCGATTCCGACGGCCTGCACATCGCAACGCTGCTGTGTGCGCTCTTTCTGCGCCACTTCCGGCCACTGGTGATGCACGGTCACATCTACGTCGCGATGCCACCGCTGTTCCGCATCGACGCTGGCAAACAGGTGATCTACGCCCTCGATATCCCCGAGCGCGACGCCACGCTCAAGCGCCTGGCCGCCGAACAATCGCGCGTCAAACCGGTGGTGACGCGTTTCAAGGGGCTGGGCGAAATGAATCCCTCGCAACTGCGCGAGTCCACGATCGATCCGCTGACGCGGCGGTTGGTGCAACTGACGGTCGATCCGAAAGACAACACCGACAAGTTGATGGATATGCTGCTGGCCAAGAAACGTTCGGGTGACAGGCGCGAATGGTTGGAGCGTAGCGGGAATATGGCGGAGATATGAGCGGTACTCGGCCAAGGTCGGCGCGCGGACTTGCGTTCTTGCTCATGAGCGCCGCCAAGATAGCGCCATGAAAAACGAAGAGCTGAACTTTGAAGGCGTAGAAAAGCGCGCGCTGGCGAACTTCACCGAGAAGGCGTATCTCGACTACTCGATGTACGTGATCCTCGACCGCGCGCTGCCCGCGCTCGGCGACGGCCTGAAGCCGGTGCAGCGGCGCATTGTTTACGCGATGAGCGAGTTGAGTCTGTCGGCGGCGGCGAAGCACAAGAAATCGGCGCGTACCGTAGGCGATGTGATCGGCAAGTTCCATCCGCATGGCGACTCGGCCTGCTACGAGGCCATGGTGCACATGGCGCAGGAGTTCGCCTATCGCTATCCGATCGTCGATGGGCAGGGCAACTGGGGTTCGGCCGATGATCCCAAGTCCTTCGCGGCGATGCGTTACACGGAATCGCGCCTTAGGCGCTACGCGGATCTGCTGCTCGATGAGCTGGCCGATGGCACTGTGGACTGGGGCCCCAATTTTGACGGCACGATGGAAGAGCCGCTGCAGTTGCCGGCGCGCTTGCCCAATCTCCTGCTCAACGGCGCTTCGGGCATTGCGGTCGGCATGGCGACTGACATCCCGCCACACAATCTGCGCGAGGTTGCCGCCGCCTGCGTAGCGCTGCTGGATGATCCGGAGCTCACAACCCGCGCACTGCTCAAGCATGTGAAGGGCCCCGATCTGCCCACCGGGGCCGAAATCATTTCGGCGCGCTCCGAGCTGGCGGAGTTCTACGACAAGGGCACCGGGAGCTTTCGTGCGCGTGCCATCTGGGAGCAGGAAAAGGAAAGCGGCCACATCGTCGTGACGCAGCTGCCGTTCCAGGTCTCAGGCAGCCGTGTGCGCGAGCAGATCGCGCAGCAGATGACCGAGAAGAAGCTGCCGATGGTCGAGGACGTACGTGATGAATCCGATCACGAAAATCCGACTCGCCTGGTGATCGAGCCGCGCTCCAACCGCGTCGATATCGAACAGCTGATGGCGCACCTGTTCGCGACCACCGACCTGGAGCGCAGCTACCGGGTGAACATCAACGTGATCGCGCTCGACGGCCGGCCGCGGGTGATGGGGCTCAAGGAGCTGCTGGCCGAGTGGCTGGAATTCCGGCGCCGCACGGTGCGCCGCCGGCTGCAGTTCCGTCTCGAGAAAGTCGCACGGCGACTGCACATCCTCGATGGCATGCTGATCGCGTACCTGAACCTCGACGAGGTGATCCGCATCATCCGCCGCGAGGAAGAGCCCAAGCCCGTGCTGATCAAGCGCTTCAAGCTTAGCGACGAGCAGGCCGAGGCGATCCTCGATACACGCTTGCGCCACCTGGCGCGCCTCGAGGAGATGAAGATCCGCGACGAGCAGCAGCAGCTCGGCGATGAGCGCGCCGAGCTCGAGGCGCTGCTGGCCAGCAAGGCGAAACTCACCAAGTTGATCCGCAACGAGATCATTGCCGACGCCGAGGAGTACGGCGATGAGCGTCGCACGCGCATCGTCGAGCGCGCGGCCGCGCAGGCCATCGAAGAAACCGAGCTGGTGGCGAATGAGCCCGTGACCATCGTGCTCTCGACCGGCGGCTTCGTGCGCGCGGCCAAGGGGCACGAGATCGATCCGTTCTCACTCGCGTACAAGACGGGCGACGCTTTCCAGGCGGCGGCGCGTGGGCGCAGCACGCAGGCGGCGTTGTTCATCGACAGCACGGGTCGCGCCTACAGCCAGCCCGCACACAGCCTGCCCTCGGCGCGTGGCGCCGGTGAGCCCTTGTCCGGACGGCTGGATCCGCCTGATGGCGCGCGCTTTGCGGGTGTGCTGATCGGCGAGCCCACCGACCTGTGGCTGCTGGCGACCGACGCCGGCTTCGGATTCACGGTGCGCCTGTCGGAGCTGCAATCGCGCAATCGCGCCGGCAAGTCCGTGATCAATGTGGGCACCGGCGCGCTGGTGTTACCGCCGGTGCCAGTGCCGGACGCGAATGGCTGGGTCGCGGCCGTCAACAGTGAAGGGCGGCTGCTGGTATTCAAGGTTGCCGATGTGCCCGAACTGCCGCGCGGCAAGGGCAACAAGCTGTTTGGCATTCCCGGCAAGAAAACCGAAGACCGCAGCGAGCTGATGAGTGCAGTGATGGTGGTGGCCGACGGTCAGGCACTGCGTGTGCACTCGGGCGATCGTCAGATGACCCTCAGCGCCACCGATCTCAAGCACTACCGCGGTGAACGCGCGCAACGCGGCGCGGTGTTGCCGCGTGGCTGGCGCAAAGTGGATCGGCTCGAGGCCGTACTGGCCTGAGGCGCGGCCCGGATTGCAGCGGGGCCGGAACTGCGACGCAGTCCAGCCCCGTGCAATACCCGGTCTACGACCTGATCAGCCCGCAGCGGGCGCAGCGCCCGGCAGCTTCATCTTCAGGGCGGCGGCGGCAGCTTCGGCCTTCGCCTTCACTTCCTTGGCGGCATTCACGGCTTCCTCGACGT
Source organism: Gammaproteobacteria bacterium (assembly GCA_025350055.1). GTDB lineage: Bacteria > Pseudomonadota > Gammaproteobacteria > Steroidobacterales > Steroidobacteraceae > FEN-1191. The sequence goes on from JANXYK010000008.1 coordinate 148,493, forward strand.
TGTTCGCCGAGAAGGCGGCCTGGGCCTTGCCCCACAGCGTGGTCGCATCAGCCAGGTTGGTCTTGGCGGCCGCCAGATCGACGCCGGCCGGCGCATGGTGGCTCTTGCTCAGCATGTCGACGCGGCTCTTCACCGTGGCAACCAGTTGCGGGAGCGAGGCGGCCATGCCGGTCCAGTCGGCACTCAGCGCCTTCATCACTTCCTCTTTCTTCATCGCAGCGGCGCCGAGCAGGCCCTGGGCTTCAGTGAGCAGCGCCGGAGCGCCAGTCAGCACAGCCTTGTAGTCCTTCTTGTCAAAGTCGGCCTTCAGGTCGGCGAGCTTGGCCTGTACGCCGCTGAGCTGTTCGGGGACGAACTTGGAGGCATCCGCCGAGGCTGAGCTGATCGCCGATTCGATGCCCGCGATCGCCGTCTGTGCAGGTTCCATCTGGCTCGCGCAGGCAGCCAGCAGCAGTGCTGCGGTCATCGTCAGGAAACCGGCCAGCTTGTATTTCTTCGTCATCATGTCTAAACGCTCCTCAATGGTTGCTTCAGGAAATGACCAGTTTCTGGCCCGGGAAAATCTTGTTCGGGTCCTTGAGCTGGCTCTTGTTGGCTTCGAAAATCTGCATGTACAGGCCTGGATCGCCGTAATACTGCTGCGCGAACTTGCCTAGGGTATCGCCTTTTTGCACTTCATGCGTCTGTGCATTAGGGGTTGGCGGCGCCGGCCGCGCTCTTGTCGTTGCTATCCATTCGGGCTCCTTGCCTGGACCACGCCGCCGGGGGGGCGGCGGGCGCCAATGTTAGCCTTTTGTGGAGCAGCCGGCTGCAATTTGCAGATTGCGGGAATTGACCTCGGTCGCTTGCTCAGCCATTTTAAGGCAGATGACAGGCCACGAGGCCGCCAGCCGCTACGCGCAGCGCCGGGGTTTCCTCGCTGCAGCGGGCAAACACCTGGGGACAGCGCTGCCGAAACACGCAGCCGCTCGCCGCAACCGATGCTTTCCCGCGCGGCGCTTCCTCTGGCATCGAGGCAGTAACAGCCTGTGGCAGGGCATGGCTGGGGTCGGGTACCGGCACCGCGGCCAGCAGTGCCCGCGTATAGGGATGGCGCGCTGCGGTGTACAACTGTTCGCGCGAACTGATCTCCATCACGCGACCGCGATACAGCACCATCACCCGCTCGCACACCTGGCGCACGGTAGCCAGGTCGTGCGCGATGAACAGCAGGCCGAGGTCCAGCTCACGCCGCAGGTCAGAGAGCAGGTTGACGATTTGCGCCGTGATCGACACATCGAGCGAGGCGACCGGCTCGTCGCAGACCAGGAGCCTGGGTTTGAGCATCAAGGCCCGGGCGATGCCGATGCGCTGCGCCTGGCCGCCGGAGAACTCGTGCGGATAGCGATCCAGGTGGCTCGAATCCAGGCCGACACGCTCGAGCATGCGCAACACCTGGTGGCGGCGTTCGGCAGCCGAATACTGCGGGCGGAATTCGCGCAGTGGCTCGCCGACGATTTCGCTGATGCGCATGCGTGGATCGAGTGCCGCGAGCGGATCCTGGAAGATGATCTGCAGGTGCTCGCGCGTGGCGCGCAGCTGCGTGCCTGACAGCCGCAGCAGATCGCGTCCCTCGAACATCACGCTACCGCTCGCCGGCACCAGCCGCAGCAGTGCGCGCGCAATGCTCGATTTGCCGCTGCCCGATTCACCCACCAGGCCGAGACTCGCGCCAGCGGCCAGATCGAAGCTGACACCATCGACCGCGGTGTGCGCCTGCGAGCCGTGGCCCGCCGGGTAGCGCACCTGCAGGCCGCGCACTTCCAGCAACAGGGTGTTCATGGCCAGATCTCGCGCAAGCCCTGGGCCGGGCCGTCGTAGTGGCAGGCCACCGTGCCATTGGCGGGGAACTGGTTGTCAGCGCAGCGCAGCACAGGCAGCTGCGTGCAGCGCTCGTGCGCGAGCGGACAACGTGGCGCAAAGGCGCAACCCGTGCTCGTGGCGCCACTGCGCGGGGGCTGACCCGGGATTGTGCTCAGGCGCGTATCCAGCGGCGTGTCGAGTCGTGGCATCGAGTGCAACAGGCCGGCGGTGTAGGGATGTCGCGGCGTCGCATAGAGATGCGCCGCTGCTGCCTGCTCGACGATACGGCCGGCGTACATCACTGCCACGCGGTCGGCAATCGCGGCCAGTACGCCCAGGTCATGGGTGACGAAGATCATCGCCACGCCGCTGCGTGCGCGCAGCTCACGCAATACCGCCAGCACCTGCGCCTGCACCGTGACGTCGAGCGCGGTGGTCGGCTCGTCCAGCAGCAGCACGTCCGGTTCGCACATCAGCGCCATCGCGATCAACACGCGCTGGCGCATGCCGCCGGACAGCTCATGGGGATACTGGCGCAGGCGTCGCGCTGGCGCATCGATCTGCAGGCTCTCCAGCAGCGTAGCCGCGCGCTGCCAGGCCGCGCGGCGCGACAGACCCAGTTGCGCGCGCGCGCCTTCAGTCATCTGCGTGGCGATGCGCAGGTACGGGTTCAGCGCGCTCAGCGCATCCTGGAAGACCAGTGCCAGCCGTCGGCCGCGCACCAGCGCCAGTCGCTGCGCGCTCGCGCCCAGCAATTCCTCGCCGCGAAAGCGCACGCTGCCCGCGAGGCGCACGTTGCCGGACTGCAGTCCCATCAGCGCGTGCAGCAACTGGGTCTTTCCGCAACCCGATTCACCGACAATGCCCAGGCACTCCTGCGGCTGCAGGTCGAGATCGATATCACGCAGCGCCGCGACTTCACCCCCGGGTCCCGGCCGGAAAACACCCAGGCCGCGCACGCTCAGCAAGGCCTGGTGCCGTGGCTCAGGGCTCATGGGGGTCGAGTGCGTCGCGCAGCGCGTCGCCCAGGTGATTGAGGCACAACACGATCAGTGCCAGGAGGATCGAGGGAATGATCAACAGGTAGGGGTTTGACTGCATCTCGCTGGCGCCGTCGGCGACCAGCGAGCCGAGCGAGGCGAGCGGCGCCTGCACGCCCAGGCCCAGGAAACTCAGCAGCGCTTCGAACAGGATCACTGCTGGCACCGTGAGAGTCGCATAGACGATCACGATGCCCATGATATTCGGCACCACATGCCGGCAGATCATCGCCGGCGTGCGCACACCCAGCGCGCGCGCGGCATCGACGTACTCGCGACTGCAGATGGCCAGCGTCTGGCCGCGCACGATGCGTGCGATGTCGAGCCAGGAAACTGCGCCGATGCCGATGAACACCAGCACCAGGTGCCGGCCGAACAGTACGTTGAGCACGATCACCAGCGGAATAAAGGGCACCGAGTAGAGCACATCGACGCTGCGCATCAGCAGCGCGTCGGTGCGTCCGCCGAGGTAACCGGCGGTGGCGCCCCACAACACGCCGATCACCACGCTTACTACGCTCGCTACCAGTCCCACCAGCAACGAAATGCGGCAACCCCACATCACGCGCACCAGCAGATCTCGGCCGAGTGCATCGGTGCCGAAGACCTGTCCGCCCGCCCAGGTCGGCGCCGTGAAGATATGGGTCCAGGACGGGCTGGAGTAATCGTAGGGCGACAACCAGGGTACCAGCACCGCGGCCAATACGATCAGGCCGAGCGTCAGCAGTGCCGCGCGCGTGCTGCGCCGTGCACACAGGCGTCGCCACAGCTCTCGCCGCGGCCGCCGCTCCGCAACTGCCACTGGTGCGCTCATCGGTTCAGCCGCACGCGTGGGTCCAGCCACGCGTAGCACAGGTCCACGACAAAATTGCCGACGATGATCAAAGCGCCGTACAGCAGGGTAAGTCCCATTACCAGCGTGTAGTCACGATTGAGAGCGCCGCCGATGAAGAAGCGGCCTACCCCCGGCAGGCCGAACACCTGCTCGATCACGATGGAGCCGGTCAGCACGCTGGCCAGCGCCGGGCCCAGGTACGACACCAGCGGCATCAGCGTGGGGCGCAGCGCGTGGCGCAGCAGCACGGCCGTATCGCCGAGCCCCTTGGCGCGCGCCGTGCGGATATGGGCATTGCCCATCACATCGAGCGCGCTGGCGCGCACGATGCGCGCAATGAAGGCCGTATAGGGCAGTGCCAATGCCAGCGATGGCAGCAGCAGGTGACGCCAGGATCCGCCCACCCAGTCGCCCGAGGGCAGCCAGTGCAGGCGCATCGCAAATATGAGGATCAGGAGCGGTGCGATCACGAAGCTTGGTACCGAGATGCCGATCATCGCCAGCGTCATCGGCAGCCGGTCGCGTAGCGAACCCGGGCGTGATGCCGCGCCCAGACCAATCGCGCCGCCGACCAGCAATGCAAAACCAATGGCACAGCCGCCGATCGCGAGATCGATCGGCAGCCCTTGCGCGATGATCTGGTTCACCGAGGTGTCGCGGTAAGTGAACGAAGGGCCCAGATCGCCGTGCGCTAGATCATTCAGGTAACGCAGGTACTGGCGCCACACCGGCTCATCAAGGTGGTAGCGCGCTTCGATCGCCCGCTGGATCTGCGCCACCAGCGTGCGATCGGAGTCGAAGGGGCCACCGGGCGTGAGATGCAGCAGCGCGAAGGCCAGCGTCGCAATCACCAGCAGGGTCGGTAGCGCACTCAGCAGCCGGCGCAGCAGGAAGCGCGCCATCAGCGGACCTGATGTTCGAGGATGTACATGTACTGCGAGAGATTGCGATCCTGGATATTGCTGGTCCAGCCCTTCACGTAGGCCTTGATCAGGTGGCGGCTGGCGTAATAGTAGATCGGGATGCAGGCCGCATCGTCATTGAGCAGGGTCTCGGCCTCGGCCAGCAGCGCAAGGCGCGTGGCGGCATCGCTTTCCACATCGGCCCGCTCCAGCAGGCGATCATAGGCGGGATTCGAATAACCGCCATCGTTGTACCCGAAGCCAGTGCGGAACAGCTGCAGGAAGGTGTACGGGTCCGGATAGTCGCCGATCCAGGCGTAGTGGAACAGCGGCAGCTTCTTCAGGTGGCGCTCGTTGACCTGCACGCGGAACTCTTCGTTGAAGGTATGCACTAGGGCGCCGAGGTTGCTGCGCCACATCGCGGCCACGGCTTCATAAGTGCGGCGATTGTCCGTGTCGGTGGGGTAATAGAGTTCGACCTCCAGCGGGTGCTGCGCCGAATAGCCTGCGAGCTGGTAGTGGTGGCGCGCCCGCGCCAGGCGCTGCGCCTGCGCAAGCGAGGCCCATTCGGGTACGGGCGCGCGATAGCCTGGCAATGGCGGAGTGGGCGTCCACGCTGGTTGGTACAGACCCTGACGCACGTAGCGCACCAGCGTCTCGCGATCGAGCGCCATCGTGAGTGCCAGGCGCAGTTCGCGATTGCCGGCGAAGGGCGGGTGCAGCACATTCACGCCGAGTACGAAGTTGCCGAGGTACGGTGCGCTCACGACCTGGCTGCCCAGGCGCGAGCGCAGCCAGGCAGTCTGTTCGGCTGAAAAGGAGTCAGTGAAGGCCAGGTCGCCGGCAAAGAAGCGATCGGTCTGCACGGCGCGATCGAGCGGCAGGTAGGTTACTTTCTGCAGTCGCACGCTGGCGGCATCCCAGTATTGAGGGTTGCGCGTCAGCGTCACGCGGCCGCCGATCACGTGCTCGCGCAACAGGAAAGCGCCATTGCCGACGATGTGGCCGGGGTCGGTCCAGCGATTGCCGAAGGCTTCGATCTCAGGCCGGTACTGCGGATAGGTATAAGCCTTGCTCATCAGGCTCAACAGATACGGCGTCGGTGCGTTCAGGTGCACGACCACCGTGTGTTCATCGGGAGCCTCGATTCCCAGCGTATCCGGCGCGGCTCGTCCCTCGTTGACGTCGATTGCGTTGCTGACCGCGGACAGCGCCTGTCCATAATCGGAAGCCGTGTGCGGATCGACGGTGCGCCGCCACGCGTACACGAAGTCACCGGCGCGGATCGGCTCGCCATTGGACCAGCGCGCCTCGCGCAGGTGAAAGGTCCAGGTGCGCCCGTCGCTGCTGGTCTCCCAATGGGTGGCGAGCCCGGGGGCCGGCTGGCCCGACTGGTCGAGGCGCGTGAGACCTTCGAAGATGTCATCGAGCACGCGCTCGGCGGGAATGTCGGTGGAAATCGAGGGATCGAGGCTGCGCATCGCGCCGGCATCGACGCCGCGCACCAGCTCCTGCTGCGCCGCGAGTTGCGCGCCGACCCGCAGGCTGGCGATCGATCCGCCATTGTTGTGCAATTCGCAGGCCGACAGGAACATGGCGAACAGCGCAGGCAGCGCGAGCGCCATCGCAGCCTGCAGCGGCGCGGCCCGGTGGCGCTGCGCGGCGTGCGGGCCGGAGGGCGCGGGCCTCACGACTTGAGTACTACCTCTTCGGGCGCGTGCACCAGATAGCCCTGGATGTACTGCACGCCCAGCTGCCATACGATGGCCATCGTATTGGCATCCTCGATGCGTTCGGCCACTGTCTGGATGCTGCGCTTGCGCGCGGCATCGACGATCACGCGCACGCGCTCCTGCATTTCGGGGTTGCCTGACAGGCCCTGCATCAGTGAACCATCGATCTTCAGGAAATCGAGCGGCAGTGCGCTGAGCAGCCCCTGCGAATCGCGCCCCGTGCCGAAGTGCTCGAGCGCCAGGCGCACGCGCCGCTTGCGCAGCTCGGCCAGCAGGCGCTGCGTGGGTTGCAGGTGGCGAGCCGCCACGTCTTCGGTGACCTGCAGGCACAGGCGCTGCGGTTCGGCGAGTGAATTCTTGAGCTGCACATCGAGCCAGCTCATCAGCGTGGTGTCGACCAGGCTGTCCTTCGAGAGCCGCACAAACAGCAAGTCGGGTTGGCGCTTCGCGGCAAAGGCGAGGGCGGCCCCCAATACCCAGCGATCGATGCTCTTCATCAGATCGTTGCGCTCGGCGGCCGGCAGGAACTCGGAGGGCAGTACCTCACGACCCTGCAGGTCGAGCATGCGCACCGCGACGTCGTAGACTTTCTGCGCGTCGCCATTGAGGCTCGCGATCGGCTGCTGCACCAGATGGAAGCGATTGTCGGCGAGGGCCGCCTTGATGTGCTTCACCCAGACCTGGTCATAGGCCAGCACGCGCGTATCGTGGTCGACCTGCTCGCTGACCAGCACCTGGTTGCCGCCGCGTTCGGCGGTGCGCTGCGCGGCATCCATGCCTTCCTGCACCAGCGTATCGAGATTCGGATCGGAGCTGGGCGCGGTGGCGAGGCCGACCGAGCAGGTGACGTGCAGGTCTTTATCGGCGATCTGGAAGTTATGCTTGGCGACCCGCTCGATCAGGCCCTCGCACCAGGCCTCGGCATCGCGCGCATTGCCGCGCTCGAGCATCAGCAGCAGGCTCGAGGCGCCGAAGTGGCCGGCCAGGTCATTGGGGCCGAGCATCGCGCGCACGAGCGAGGCCATTTCGGTCAGGAATTCTTCGCTGGCGGTCACGCCGATCTCGCGCGTCAGCTGCGTGAACTTGTCGGGACGCAGCATGCACAGGCAGCGCACGCCGCCAGCCGGCGGCGTCGCGAGGCGCGTATTGCACAGGCGCAGCATTTGACGCCGCGTCCACAGGCCTGTGGCCGGATCCTGCAACACCGCGTCGGCGAGGTCGCTCGCCATCTGCTTGTCGTCACGCTTGTTGGCCGGCACGATCAGCTGCACGCAGGGTTCGCCTTCGAAATCACCGCCGGCCAGTACCAGCTCGAGCTGCACGGCCGAGCCATCGGCCAGCAGCGCACCGGCTTTCAGCACGTGATCGCTCCAGCGCCCCTGCAGGCACGCCGCCAGCGCGCCCTTCAGCGGTATCTGTGTTTCGACATCGAAAAGATCCATCGCCGGCTGGCCGATCAGCGCCGAGGCCTCGGCGATGCCGAACAGTTCCAGCCAGGAAGTATTCACCTGCACCACGATGCCTTCCTGCACCTGGGCGATGGCATCGTTCGAGCGTCGCAGTACGGTCTCGAGCTGGTGGCGGTAATCCTGTGCCGAGCGCAGTGTGTTGGTCAGCGTGCGCTCCATGCGAAAGGCACGCAGCTCGCGGCGGATTACCGCCTGCACGTGGTCCGGGTTCGCCACCGCCACGGTGTCGCGGGCGCCGCCGGCCATGTCTTCGCCCACCTGGGCTTCGGTGAACTGGTCGCGCACCACGATCAGCGGCACAGCCGAGGCCATCTGGTCGCGCATCGAGGCGATTTCGATCAGGTCCTTGCTGGAGGGCGCGAATGCCACCAGCAGCTCGGGGTTGAGCTGCTCGAGAGCATCGGGAACGTCCTGCACGGCCGGGATCCAGGTGCAATGCACAGCCAGCCCGCTCTTGCGCAGCAGGCTGTTGAGCGTCTCCACGGGGTCGCGGCTGACGCTTTGAACCAGTACCGGTACGGCGGTGGTATCGGTCAAGACTCTCGAACTCCTGGAAATGACCCGAAAATCAGGCGCCTGACGCCTGGCGCCAGCCGCTTTAGGTCAAAAATTCTAGCACTCTCAATTTATGGCACCGTGCGCCAAGCCGCGGTTTGCATAACGCAATCCGCCGGGCGGGGCCGCCGGTGGCGGTGTACAGGTGATGCCGTTATCATACGCGCCCTTTCGAACGGCCCATTTTCCGGCCTCCAGCGGACGAACATCACATGGCGAGCTACACCACCAGCGAAATCCGGTCAGGCATGAAAGTCATCCTCGATGGTGACCCGTTCGCGATCGTCGACAATGAATTCGTGAAGCCGGGCAAGGGCCAGGCCTTCAACCGCATCAAAGTGCGTAATCTGAAGACCGGCCGCACCATCGAGCGCACCTTCAGGTCGGGCGAGTCGCTCGAGGCTGCCGACGTGATGGACGTCGACATGCAGTACCTCTACAGCGATGGCGACTTCTACCACTTCATGGTGCCCGACAACTTCGAGCAGTACCAGACCGAGAAATCAGTTGTCGGCGAGGCCGCCACCTGGCTGAAGGACGGCATGGTGTGCATCGTCACGCTTTGGAACAATCAGCCGCTGGTGGTGACGCCGCCGGCGCACGTCGAGCTGAAGATCATCGAGACGGATCCCGGCCTGCGGGGTGATACGGCCACGGGCGGGCAGAAAGTTGCCAAGCTCGAGACGGGGGCGGTGGTTCGCGTGCCTCTGTTCCTGAATGAAGGCGAAGTGATTCGCGTCGATACGCGCACGGGCGCATATCTGTCTCGCGCGAAGTAGCTACCTCCCGCGGGCCAAGACCCGCACGTCCATGCGCCGGCACAGTCTCTGTGCGTGCGATATAGACACGCGGCGGCGCCAGTTAGCAATCCGGGTTCATCGCCCTTGAACTCGCTTAGGCGTGCTCGCTGGTAAACGCCATCACATCTTCAATGCGCTCAGCTCCGCTGGCGAGCATCAGCAGGCGATCGACTCCAAGGGCCACGCCCGAGCACGGTGGCAATCCGTGTGCGAGTGCCGCGAGCAGGTACTCGTCACTGGCGGGCACCTCCAGTGCGCGGTCGCGGCGCATTTTCTGGTCGGCGTCGAAGCGCGCGCGTTGCAACGAAGCGTCGGCGAGTTCCTCGAAGCCGTTGGCAAGTTCAACGCCCTTTAAATAGAGTTCGAAGCGCAGCGCGACGCGCGGGTCCTCCGGGTCAAGGCGCGCGAGGGCGGCCTGGCTGGCGGGGTAGCGGTGCAGGAACAACGGGCCGGACTGGCCCAGCTGCGGGCCGATGCGGGCCCCCATCATGAGATCCAGGATTTCATCGCGCGAGCAACGCCTCAGCAGCCGGTCATCGAAACCCTGCGCGCGGGCGCAATCGGCGAGCGCAGCGTCACTGTCGGTCAGCGGATTGCAGCCCACGCTGCCGAGGAAGGCCTGCTCGTAGCTGAGGTACTGCGCTGCGGGCAGGCTTGCTGCGGTCTGCGGCCAGAGTGCGCGCACCAGTGCATCGACCTCGCACATCAGCTGCGCGCAGCTCCAGTCCACGCGATACCACTCGAGCATCATGAATTCGGCGTTGTGCAGTGGCCCCTGTTCCTCGGCGCGAAACACATGGCACAGCTGGTAGATGTCGCCGCTCCCTCCGGCCAGCAAGCGCTTCATCGCATACTCGGCCGAGGTGTGCAGGTAGCGGGGCGCAGCGGCGCTGGCTGGCCAATTGACCTGTGCGCTGTGCAGGTTCACGTCGGTCACGGCGTGCCGGACCAGTTGCGGTGTGTCGACTTCGAGCACGGCGCGCTGCGCGAAGAAGCCGCGGATCTGCGCCAGCATCGCGGCGCGCTCGCGCAATCGCGACAGCTTTGCGCCTGCGCGCCAGTGCTCGTGCGCTAGGCTCAAGGTAGCCGCTGTCCGATCTGTTCGCCCACGCGCAGGGTCTGGTGAGCCTTGACGCCTTCCCAGCGCGCACGATGCTCGGGAAACAGCAGTATCACGGTCGAGCCCATGTTGAAGCGCCCGAGTTCCGCGCCTTGCGCGGCGAGGGCTGCGTTGCCGGTGGGCAGTGGCAAGGCCAGCGGCGTGCGCCGCCCGCGCGGCGCTATGTCGCCGTGCCACACAGTGCCCATGCTGCCGACGAACAGAGCGCCGACCAATACCTGGATATGCGGGCCCTGTTCACCGTCGAATTCCATGATCAGGCGCTCGTTACGTGCAAACAGGCCATCGACATTGCGCGTGGTCGCCTCGTTCACACTGAAGAGCCTGCCCGGTACAAACCACGCGCCTACCAGTCGCCCGCCGAGGGCCATGTGGGTGCGGTGGTAGTTGAAGGGCGCGAGATAGATCGTCATGAACGGGCCGCCCTGAACCAGAGCAGTCAAGCGCTCATCGCCCGCGAGTAAGGCACGCAGCGCGTAGTCGCGTCCCTTGGCCTGGATGATGCGGCCGTCGCCCGAGTTGCCGAGCGCCGAGATGCGACCATCCACCGGGCTCACGATGGCGCGCGGCGCGGTGCTCAATGGCCTGGCACCGGGCTGCAAGGCGCGCGTGAAGAACTCGTTGAAGCTCGCGTAGCTGTGTGGATCCGGATTCGCGGCATCGCTCATGTCCGGGCGATAGGTGCGCAGGAAAAATCCCAGCAGTGGTCGGCGTATCAGCGCGAGGCGCGAGCGCGCCAGTGCGCCTACCAGATGCGAGAGCAAATGCTGTGGCAGCAGGTATTGCAGCGCTACGAACAGGCGCGCGCCCAGGGGTTCGCGGGAGCGCCGCGTGACGGAATGGGTGGTTTCGTTGTTCATAACACGCGACTGTGTGCGAGCAGTTCGAGATCGGCGCGCAGGCTGGCGCTGGCGAAGGGTGGAGAGAACACGGCCGTCATGCGTCCCTGCGGGTCGAGCAGGTACAGCGTCGCCGTGTGATCCATGGTGTAGCTGCCATCGGGCAGCGCGACGCGCTCGGCGATCGCACCCAGCGAATGCAGCAGCGGCGCCAGGGCCGCTGCGCTCCCGGTCAGGCCGACGATATGCGGATCGAAACTGGCCAGATACGGGCGCAGCGTCTCGGGCCGGTCGCGCCCCGGATCAACGCTCACGAACAGCACCTGCAGCTCAGGCAGCGGCGGTTGGCGCAAGAGCGGTGCCAGAGCTGCCAGCGTGGTCGGGCACACATCCGGGCATGAGGTGAAGCCGAAGAACAGCAGGCTGTTGTGGCCAGTCAACGCTGTATTGTCGAAGCGCTTGCCGGACAGATCGCTCAAGGCGAAGGCGCCCAGCAACTGGCGTTGCGGCAGCCAGGTGCCGCTGTGCAGCTGCGGCTGCTTTTGTGCCAGCATGCGCGACAGGGCGGCACCGCCTGCGGCAGCCACCAGCGCCGCCGCGATCAGCCACAGGAGTGGGCGACGGGAAATCATGCGGCGATTATCACATACGAAGGGGCACACGCTCGGGCGCAAGGGCGGGCCCAATGCGTTGCAGCTGCTGGCGCGCACGCAGCGCAGCTTGCAGCGCGCCTCCCTGCACTACGGTCATGGCACTGACAATGCGCGCGATGAAGCCGCGGCGCTGGTCTGGCATGCGCTCGGGTTGCCGCTGGCGCCTATGCCTGCGAGGCTGGCGCAACCGGCGAGTGCGCGACAACTGCAGCGGCTCGAGAAACTGGTGCAGCGGCGTGTGCAGGAGCGTGTGCCGGTGGTCTATCTCACGCAGCGCTGCTGGTTCGCGGGGTTGCTGCTGCATGTAGATGAGCGCGTGCTGATCCCACGCTCGCCGATTGCGGAACTGATCGAGCAGCGCTTTGCGCCCTGGATCGACGCGCGGCGGGTGCGCACTATCGCCGATGTGGGCACCGGCAGCGGCTGCATCGCGATCGCCTGCGCGCGCTACCTGCCGCGTGTGCGAGTCGATGCGCTCGATATCTCGCCGGCGGCGCTGGCTGTGACGCGCATCAATATTCGCCGCCACCGGCTCGGGAAGAGGGTGCGCGCCCTGCAATCCGACCATTTCAGCGCCCTGGGCAAGGAGGCTTACGATATTATCGTCAGCAATCCGCCCTACGTCGGACGCCGGGAAATGGCGGGTTTGCCCGCGGAATACCGTCACGAGCCGGAGGGCGCACTGGCCGCAGGCGTCGATGGCCTGGATTCCGTACGGGTGCTGCTCTCTCAAGGGGCGCAGCGTCTGCGCGCAGGTGGCATCCTGGTCGTCGAAGTGGGCAACACCGAGCGGGAGGTGCGGCGCAGCTTTCCGCGACTGCCCTTCACCTGGCTGGAGTTCGAGCGCGGAGGCGGCGGTGTGTTCCTGCTGACTCGCGAGCAACTGGAAACATGATCGATGTCGGGCAATAGCATAGGCAAGCTGTTTACGGTCACCACCTTTGGCGAGAGCCACGGGGCGGCACTCGGCTGCATCATCGATGGTTGTCCGCCGGGCCTGGCCCTCAGTGATGCCGACCTGCAGGCCGACGTCGACCGGCGCCGCACCGGCACCTCGCATTTCGTCAGCCAGCGACGCGAGAGCGATGCGGTGAAAATCCTCTCGGGCGTGTTCGAGGGCCGCACCACTGGCACGCCCATCGGCATCGTGATCGAGAATACCGACGCGCGCTCGCGCGACTACGACAAGCTTGCCGATCGCTTTCGCCCTGGCCATGCCGATTACACCTACGCGCACAAATACGGGCATCGCGATCATCGCGGCGGCGGTCGCTCTTCGGCGCGCGAGACCGTGATGCGCGTGGCCGCAGGCGCCGTGGCGCGCAAGTACCTGCTCGAGCGCTTGCAGGTGCGCATCAGTGGCTATGTCAGCCAGGTCGGTGCGCTGCAGATCGAGCCGCTCCATCCCGAGCAGGCCTACCAGAATCCCTTTTTCTGCCCAGATCCAGCGCGACTGCCGGAACTTGAAAAACTGCTGTGGGACCTGCGCAGCGCCGGCGATTCCGTGGGCGCGCGCGTGACGCTCAAGGCCAGTGGCCTGCCGCCGGGCCTGGGCGAGCCGGTATTCGACCGGCTGGACGCCGACATCGCGCATGCCCAGATGAGCATCAATGCGGTCAAGGCCGTCGAGATCGGTGCTGGCGTGGCGGCTGCGGCGCAGCGCGGCAGCGAGCATCGCGATGAACTCACGCCTCGCGGGTTCCTCAGCAATCACGCTGGCGGCGTGCTGGGCGGCATCGCCACCGGCCAAGATGTGCTGGTGCATGTGAGCTTCAAGCCCACCTCCAGCATCCAGGTGCCAGGGCGCACCATCAACACGGCTGGCGAGGCCGTTGAAGTCATCACCACTGGTCGCCACGATCCTTGTGTGGGCCTGCGCGCCACGCCAATCTGCGAGGCGATGCTGGCGATCGTGCTGATGGATCACTACCTGCGCCACCGTGCGCAGAACGCCGATGTCGTGAGCACAGTGCCCGATATCACACGCTCACGCTGAAGCAAAGAGGAACCCATGAGCAAGGTCTGGAATGTTGCGGTGCTGGGTGCAACGGGTCTGGTGGGTGAAACGCTGCTCACCGTGCTCGAGGAGCGCAAATTCCCTGTCGGCGAACTGTTCCCGCTCGCCAGCGAACGATCGCTCGGCAAGCAGGTGCGGTTTCGCGGTCGACAGGTGTCGGCGATCGACGCCGCGACTTTCGATTTCTCGCGCGCGCAGATCGGCCTGTTTTCCGCAGGCGGCGATGTCTCGGCGAAGTACGCGCCGGTCGCGGCGGCAGCGGGTTGTGTGGTGATCGACAACACCTCGCACTTTCGCTACGAGGCGGATATTCCGCTGGTGGTGCCTGAAGTAAACCCGGGAGCGATCGCGCAATACCGTACGCGCGGCATCATCGCCAACCCCAACTGCTCGACGATCCAGATGGTCGTGGCGCTGAAGCCCATCCACGACGCCGTAGGGATCGAGCGCATCAACGTCGCCACTTATCAATCGGTGTCGGGTGCCGGGCGCAAGGCAGTCGAAGAGCTGGCCGAACAGACCGCGCAGCTGCTCAATGGCAAGTCGGTCAAGCCCAAGGTGTTGCCGCGCCAGATCGCCTTCAATTGCCTGCCGCAGATCGACAAGTTCCTGGACAACGGCTACACCAAGGAAGAAATGAAGATGCACTGGGAGACCCAGAAGATCTTCGGCGATGCGTCAATCCGGGTGAATGCCACCGCGGTGCGGGTGCCGGTGTTCTTCGGGCATTCCGAGGTCGTGAATATTGAAACACGTCGCAAAATCACGGCTGCCGAGGCCCGCACGCTGCTGCGCAAGGCCCCTGGAGTGAAGGTGATCGACGAGCGGGTGCCCGGAGGCTACCCCACGGCAGTTACCGAAGCAGCGAACCACGACACGGTTTATGTCGGGCGCATTCGCGATGATATGTCCCATGAGCGGGGTCTTAACCTGTGGGTCGTGGCCGATAACATCCGCAAGGGTGCGGCCACCAATGCCGTCCAGATCGCAGAGATTTTGGTTCGGGAGTATTTATAAGTTATATTGCCGGCCACGTAGCTACCGGGCCAAGGAAAACGGCGCAACTGGCTGTTTTCTAATAGAGTAAGTGCTCTTTATGGCCCACTGGGAGTCCTGATGTCTGTGCGTTATGTCATGCGCGTACTGCTGCTGGCCGGTCTGATACCGTCCAGCGCGCTGGCGCTGGGATTGGGCGATATTCATCTCAAGTCGGCCCTGAATGCGCCCCTGGACGCAGACATCGACCTGACCGCCAGTGCCGATGAACTCGCGGGGCTCAAGGTGGCCCTGGCCTCGCGCGACAGTTTCAACCGCTACGGCCTCGATTATCCGAGCTACTTGGCCTCGGTGACGATGCAGGCGGGCAAGTCGGCCGATGGGCACGACGTGATCCGCGTGCGCTCACGCGAAGCTGTCACCGAGCCGTTTGCAACGCTGCTCATCGAAGCGAACTGGGCGCGTGGTCGCCTGGTGCGCGAATACACCGTGTTGCTTGATCCGCCAGTGTTCACCGGTGATACCGCTGCGGCGGCCACTGTGGCAGCGCCTGCTGCGGCTGCGCAGTCGCAGTCCGGTGCGATTACCCGTCCTACGGCGCCGGCAGGCCAGTCCGCTACGCCTGCTGCGGCCGCTCCAGCGCCGTCGGCCTCGAGTGCGGCGGGTGGCAGCTACACAGTGCAGCGCGGCGATACGCTCTCGAACATCGCGGCGCGCAACTATCCCAATGCCCAGCGTGAGCGCGCACTGGTGGCGCTGTATCGCGCGAATCCCGGCGCCTTCGCCGGCAACATGAATGAGCTGCGCACGGGCGCGGCGCTGCAGCTGCCCGATGCCTCTGCGGTTGCGGCCATCGGTCCTGGCGAGGCCAGCAGCGAAGTCACCTCGCAATACCATGCCTGGGCACCGGCCCATGCCAGCGGCCAGCTGCGGCTGGTGCCGCCCTCCGAGCCCTCGAGTGGCACGGGTACCGGCGCGCGCGCCAGCGGCGACACCACAGCGCTGCAGCAACGTGTCACGCAGTTGCAGGCCGACTTGAATGAGAAGAACCGGCTGCTCGAACTCAAGAGCGCCGAGCTCGCGCGCCTGCAGGCGCAGATCAATGGCCAGCCGGGCAAGCCCGGTAGCAGCGCGCAGGTGCCGCTGCCGACTCCGCCGGTCGCGCAGACCACGAAGCCCGCCGCGACGGCAACTGCGACCCCTGAGCCTGCCGCCACTGAGCCGCCGCCCCAAGTCAAGCCAGCACCCAAGCATGTGCCGGTTGCCCCCAAGTCGACAGCCACCAATGAAGGCGGGTCGATCTTCGGCTGGTTTGCCGACAACTGGGCCGTGGTGCTCGGCGCGCTGGCGATCCTGTTTGCCGGTGTGTTCGGCTGGCGCGCGCTGCGTGCGCGGCAGAACCAGGCCTTCGATCGCACGCTCGATCGGCTTTCAAGTCCCCCGGTCGAAGCGGCGGTACGCGCCGTACGGCCCACCGAGACGCAGCCGATCCGCGCGCTGCAACCCAAGCAAGACACCTCATTCGTGGTCGAGGAATCGGGCACGCATGAAGCGCCGCGCATCAGCGAACGCGACGTGCGGGCCCTGCAGGCCGCACCGGTCGCGGTCGATGACACGGTCTCGGGCGACACGGCGGTAGCGCTCGACCAGGGCGATCCGCTGGCCGAAGCCGATTTCCACATGGCCTACGGTCTGTATGACCAGGCCGCAGACCTGGTGCGCATTTCGATCGCACGCGAACCGCAGCGGCGCGACCTGAAACTGAAACTCCTCGAAGTGTTCTTCGTCTGGGGCAACAAGGATCAGTTCCTGCAGCTCGCCCGCGAGCTTTCGACCACCCGCGATCAGGCGGTGTCGGGCGAGTGGGAAAAAGTCGTGATCATGGGCCGGCAGATTGCGCCGGACGATGCGCTGTTCGCCGCGAGCGGCGCGCTGCCGGGTGCGGCCAGCGGCGGCGTCGACCTGAACCTCGAAGGCGGCCAGAACCGCGTCGACTTCGATCTGCTGG
Organism: Gammaproteobacteria bacterium; assembly: GCA_025350055.1. Taxonomy (GTDB): domain Bacteria; phylum Pseudomonadota; class Gammaproteobacteria; order Steroidobacterales; family Steroidobacteraceae; genus FEN-1191. The sequence goes on from JANXYK010000008.1 coordinate 165,302, forward strand.
GCGAGCCGAACCTGGCGCCCGATGCCTCGGGCGAGCGCGTGGATCTCGACCTGGGTGCGGCCCTCGGCGGCGATACCGATGCCACGGGTGAACTGCGCTCCATCGGCGATACCGGCGTCGATTTCATGCTCGACGATCCGGCGCGTGGCATCGAGTCGACCGGTTCGACCCGCGAGATGCCGCAGCCCTCGAATACTGTGACGCTCGAATTCACCAACGCCACTGGCGAGTTGCCAACGATCGAGCAGCCGCAGCTCACCGCCACCAACGACAACCCGACCATACGCCAGAAGCTGGAAGCCTCTGCCGCGCATGCGCTGGGCCGCGCTGACCAGACGGCTGAGCTGGCGCTTGATGACCTGGGCCTCGATCTCGCCGCTGGCGATACCGGCGATCACGTGATGCCCACGGAATCGGCCGATTCTGCGCCGACCATGCTCACGAGTCTCGATGAAGACACCCGCACGCTGCTGGCACGCGCTGAAGCGGCCTCGGGCGATACCACCGAGATGCCGGGCAAGGCTAGCAGCTCGAGCGGCACCTGGCTGTTCACCGACAAGGATTTCTCTTCCGTGCTGCCTGCCATGGGCAGCGGCCACGTCAATGGCGCCGATGCCAATTCACCCACGGAGCTCGTGACGGCCGTGATGCCGCAGGCTTCGGAAACCGGCATCACCCATCAGCTGGCCGCGTTGAAAGGTGCCGGCGGCGGCATCGACTTGAACCTCAATGACCTGGTAGCGACCGGCAGTCGTCCGTTGGGCGCCCTCGACCTGGACGTGGGCACGCGCGAAGCGCCGTCCGACAGCCGCTTCACCGAGACACAGCGCCTGACGGCTGACCCCGGCGCGCCGGATACCGAACCGGCGACGATGAGCGAAGTGGGCACCAAGCTGGATCTCGCCCGGGCCTACATGGACATGGGCGATCCGGAAGGCGCACGCAGCATCCTCGATGAAGTCCTGAGCGAAGGCTCGGCCTCGCAGAAGACCGAGGCGCGCCGGCTCATAGACTCGCTGCCGGGCTGACGGGGCTGCGGGCCCCATGGGCCGCATCGCCGTTGGTGTCGAGTACGAGGGTACCGGGTATCACGGCTGGCAGCAGCAGGTCGGCGTAGCCTCGATCCAGCAGGAAGTGCAGCGCGCACTCTCGAGCGTTGCCGATGAACCCGTAGTCCTGACCTGTGCCGGCCGCACCGACGCTGGCGTGCATGCACGTGCCCAGGTGGCGCACTTCGATACGCAGGCGATACGCAGCCCGCGGGCCTGGGTGCTGGGCAGCAACAGCGCATTGCCTCCCGAAATCAACCTGCGCTGGGCCTGCGAAGTGCCCGCAGCCTTCCACGCGCGCTTTGGCGCCTTGCGCCGCGGCTATCGCTACCTGATCCTCAACCGTGCGCTGCGCTCGGGGTTGGCCGCACGACGCGCGTGGTGCGTGTACCAGCCGCTCGATGAGCAAGCCATGCAGGCTGCGGCGCACTACCTGGAAGGCGAGCATGACTTCAGCGCCTTTCGTGCCGCCGAATGCCAGGCACATTCCCCGTTGCGGCGCATCGAGTCGCTGCGGGTGTGGCGCATGGGCGAGTGGTTGCATATCGAAATCACGGCCAACGCCTTCCTGCAGCACATGGTGCGCAATATCACGGGCCTGCTGGTGGAAGTAGGGCGCGGCAATGTGCCGCCAGAGCGGGCGAGGCAACAGCTCGAATCACGTGACCGGCGCCTCTGGGCTGCGACCGCCCCAGCGCAGGGCCTGTGCTTCTGGCGTGTGGATTATCCGCCGGAGTTCGGCCTGCCCGACGATTCCGCTATGATCGACACCCTCACGGCCCTGCAGGCTTGATTTGGCATGACCTGGTTCGAAAAAATCGTGCCTTCGCGGATCAAGACCGAGCGCCGCTCGCGTTCGGTCCCCGAGGGCCTGTGGATCAAGTGCCCGGCCTGCGATGCGGTGCTGTACCGCGCTGAACTCGAGCGCAACCTGAATGTCTGCCCCAAGTGCACGCACCATATGCGCATCGGTGCGCGCGCACGACTGCAGTCGTTCCTGGATGCCGAGGCGCAGTCCGAGCTTGGCGCGCTGGTCGAGCCGCTCGACCCGCTGAAGTTCAAGGACAGCAAGCGCTACAAGGATCGACTCGCCCAGGCGCAGAAGGCCACCGGCGAAGCCGATGCACTGGTGGTGCTGGCCGGCAAGCTGCACGGCGAGGCGCTGGTGGCCTGCGCCTTCGAATTCCAGTTCCTCGGTGGCTCGATGGGCTCGGTGGTCGGCGAGCGCTTCCGGCGCGCAGTCGTGCACTGTATCGAGAACCGCTGTCCGCTGGTGTGTTTTTCTGCCACCGGTGGTGCGCGCATGCAGGAGGCGCTGCTGTCGCTGATGCAGATGGCCAAGACCAGTGCCGCGCTGGCGCGCCTGGCACGTGCCCGGCTGCCGTTCATCTCGGTGATGACCGATCCGACCACCGGCGGTGTGTCTGCGAGCCTGGCGATGCTCGGCGACCTGAATGTGGCCGAACCGCGTGCGCTGATCGGCTTTGCCGGGCCGCGCGTGATCCAGCAGACCGTGCGCGAAACCCTGCCGGAAGGCTTCCAGCGCAGTGAGTTCCTGCTCGAGCACGGAGCGCTCGACCTGATCATCGATCGGCGCGATATGCGCGATCGGCTGGCGACGGTGCTGCGCTTGCTGCAGAAGCGCCCGCCGCTCGCCGCGGCTTGAAGCCAGTCGCGCGCAGCCTGCCGGAGTGGCTGCATTTCCAGGAGCAGCTGCATCCGCGCAGCATTGATCTCGGTCTGGAGCGCGTACGCGAGGTAGCGGGGCGGCTCGGGCTGCTGCCCGTGTCGTGCCGCACGGCGATCGTCGGCGGTACCAATGGCAAGGGCTCCACCTCGGCGATGATTGCGGCCATCGCGCAGGCCCATGGGTTCAAGGTCGGGCTGTTCACCTCGCCGCATCTACTGCGTTACGAGGAGCGCATCCAGGTCAATGGCCAGGAAGTGAGTGCGGCGGCGCTCGTGGCTTACTTCGAGCGGATTGAAGCCGCGCGCGGCGAGCTGTCGCTGACCTTCTTCGAGTTCAACGCGCTGGCGGCCTTGCTGCACTTTCGCGCTGCAGGCGTCCAACTGGCCGTGCTTGAAGTCGGCCTGGGCGGCCGGCTCGATGCGACCAACATCGTCGACGCCGACGTCGCGGTGCTGTGTTCCATAGGCTTCGATCACCGCGACTGGCTGGGCGACACGCTCGAGGCCATCGGTCGCGAGAAGGCCGGCATCTTCCGCGCCGGGAAGCCCGTGATCCTCAGCACGCAGGACATGCCCGCGTCGGTGAGCGCGCGGCTGGGCGAACTCGGATGCCAGGCCCGCACTGCTGGTGTGGATTTTTCCTGCGAAGTGCACAGCAACGGTCACTGGGATTACCGCGATGCTGCCGGTGCGCTCAGCGCGCTGCCGGCGCCTGCGCTTGCGGGCGCCATCCAGTATCACAACGCCGCCAGTGCGCTGGCGGCCGCGCGGCTGCTGCTGGCACCGCAGCCCCTCGATGCGACGGCAATCAGCAAGGCGCTGGCGGCGCTGCGGCTACCCGGGCGACTTCAGCACGTTGCAGGTCCCGCGCAGTGGCTGCTGGACGTGGCCCACAATCCGGCTGCTGCGAGCGTGCTGGCCGCGGAACTGAAACGCTGTCCGCCGGCGGGACGTACCTTTGCGATCCTCGGCATGCTGGGTGACAAAGACGTCATGGAAGTCGCGGCCGAGCTCGATGCTGGTGTGGATCAGTGGCTGCTGTGCTCGATTCATGAGCCGCGCGGTCTGCAGGCCGAGCAGCTGCGCGCGCGGCTGGGCACATTGCGCGGCCCCTGCACGTTGCATGTGAATGTCGCGCAAGCCTGCGAGCGAGCGCGCGAGCTTGCCAGGGCTGGTGATCGCGTGCTGGTGTGCGGATCCTTCCACACGGTGGGGCCGGCGCTGCAATGGCTTGGGCTATACTGATCCAGTGCAGGAACACCTGAAGATACGACTCACGGGAGCCATCATCCTGGTGGTGCTGGTCGTGAGCCTGGTACCCGAAATGTTTCGCGGTCGGCCCGAGAGCCGCACTGTGCATGGCGACACGGGCGCTGACGAGCTGCCGCTGCGCTCCTACACCATCGATCAGCATGGCAATCAGCTGTCGGGCACGGCTATGGGTCCGGCCAGCAATGCGGCGCCGATGACGAACCCCGCAATGCCGGCTCCCGTGTTGATCACGCCAGCGCCAGCGCCTGCGGCTACGCCACCGCCGAAGCCTGCAACGGCAACAGCGCCCGACGCTGCCGCGGTGCCGGTGCCGTCGCCAGTACCTGCTGCTGCGCCGCCGCCCGCCGCGGTGCCAGCGGCATCCACATCGGTCAGTGCGCCCGCGGCGCGCGCTGCTGGTCGCTGGGCGGTGCAGGTCGGTACTTTCTCGCACCGCGAACTCGCCGAACGCATGGTGAAACAGGTACGCGCCAAGGGCTTTACGGTGGTGGCTGCCGGGCCGGATGAGCGCGGCCTGTACCGCGTGCGTTCGGCCGCCTTCAGCACGCGCGCCAGCGCCGAGGCATTGCGACAGAAGTTGGTACAGAACGGCCTCAAGCCCATCATCAATGCCGCACCCTGAGACCTGCGGCGCGAACCTGGCTGCCCTGGCTCCTGTAGAATTGCCGGGTTCCCGGATGCCACCCGATCGCCACGGAAGACCACATGAACTGGACTGACTATCTGCTGATCGCAGTGCTGGTGTTTTCCAGCGTCGCTGGCCTGATGCGCGGCTTGCTGCGCGAGGTGATCTCGGTGATCACCTGGGTCGCGGCCGTGTGGATCGCCTGGACGTTCTCCTCGTCGCTCGAACCCCACCTGGGCGGCGCGCTCAGCGATGCCGCGGTGCGGCCGTGGGCGGCGCGCACGATCATTTTTGTCGGGGTGCTGCTGGTGGGCGCCGCGGTTGGTGCGCTGGTCGGCCATTTCGTGCGCTTGTCGCTGTTCAGCGGCGTCGACCGGCTGCTGGGCCTGGTGTTCGGATTGCTGCGTGGCGTCGTGGCGCTCGGTGTGCTGGCGATGCTGGTGCACGCTGTTCGCCTGCAGGATGAGCCCTGGTATCGCGGATCAGTGCTGGTGCCCTATGCGGAGCAGGCTGGCAATGTGCTGCGCGGGCTGGTCGGAGAGCGTAAGATTCGCGCCTCGCAAGCCACGGCCTGATTCAACGGAGGACCGTAGTCGCATGTGTGGCATCGTCGGCATCGTTGGTACCGGCCCCGTCAATCAACGCATCTACGATGCGCTGACGGTACTGCAGCATCGCGGCCAGGATGCCGCCGGCATCATGACGGCCGACCAGGGCGAACTGTGCGTACGCAAGGGCTCCGGCCTGGTGCGCGACGTGTTCCAGCAGCATCACATGCTCGAGCTGCGTGGCAAGGTGGGCATCGGCCATGTGCGCTACCCGACCGCCGGCTGCGACAACGCCGCCGAGGCCCAGCCGTTCTATGTGAACGCGCCCTATGGCATCTGCCTGGCCCACAACGGCAACCTCACCAATGCCAGCGAACTGGCCGATGTGCTGACGCGCGAAGAGCGCCGGCATCTGAACACCGAATCCGATTCCGAAGTACTGCTCAACGTGCTGGCTTCCGAGCTGCAGCGCGTGGGCACACCGCGCGTGACGCCCGCCGACATCTTCGCCGCCACCTCTGCGGTCTACCGGCGTTGCCGCGGTGCCTATGCCGTCATCGCGATGGTGATCGGCCATGGCGTGCTGGGTTTTCGCGATCCCAATGGCATCCGGCCGCTGGTGCTGGGCGAGCGGCGCACCGCGCGCGGCACCGAGTACATGCTGGCCTCCGAGAACACGGCGCTCGACAACCTATCCTTCAAGATGGTGCGCGATGTGGCGCCAGGCGAAGCCGTGTTCATCGACGAGCAGGGGCGCCTGCACTCGCAGCAGTGCGTCAGCACGGTGCGTCATACGCCCTGCATCTTCGAATACGTGTATTTCGCGCGCCCCGATTCGATCATGGACAACATCTCGGTGTACCGCGCGCGCATGCGCATGGGCGAGCGCCTGGCCGACAAGATCCGGCGTGTGCATCCCGACCACGACATCGACGTGGTGATTCCAATTCCCGATACCAGCCGCACCAGCGCGCTGCAGATGGCGCAGAAGCTGCGTATCAAGTACCGCGAAGGCTTTAACAAGAACCGCTACATCGGCCGCACCTTCATCATGCCGGGGCAGGAGCAGCGCGAGAAATCGGTGCGCCGCAAGCTCAACGCCATCGACCTGGAATTCCGCGGCAAGAACGTGCTGCTGGTCGATGATTCGATCGTGCGTGGTACCACCTCGGCGCAGATTATCGAGCTGGCGCGCGATGCCGGCGCGCGCAAGGTCTACTTCGCTTCGGCGGCGCCGCCGGTGCGCTACCCCAACGTGTACGGCATCGACATGCCCGCCGCCAGCGAGCTGGTGGCTGCGGGGCGCAGTGAAGAAGAAGTGGCGCGGCTGATCGGCGCCGACTGGCTGGTGTACCAGGATCTCTCCGACCTGGTCGCGGCCTGCCAGCACGACAATGCCAATATCGCCGAATTCGATACTTCCTGCTTCTCCGGCGAATACGTCACAGGTGATGTCACCGCCGAGTATCTGGCCAAGCTGCAGCGCCACCGCTCCGATGCGGCGCGTAGCCAGCGGCGCGATGACGCGGGCAATTCACTGCGGGTAGTCGGCGGAGCTTGATCGCCCGCTGTGGCGAGGATGAGTGACGTGCCGCGCGCCCTGCTGCTTTCCACCTTTGCCGCGATGGCCAGCGAGCCTGCCACCTCCTGGCCCCAGATCCTTGAGCGTGAGGCCACGCGCCACAGCTTCGCGGCGCGCTGGCGCGGCGCCTTGCACGAGCAGCCGCCCACCGCTGCCATTCGCGTCGCCCACGCGCTGGAGATGGGTGGACCCGGTTTGCAGGCCTGGAGCGCCAGCTGGCGATTGCCGGGGGAGGAGGCGCCGCCCCTGCAACTGGCCGCGGCTGCGGCAGCCCTGCTGGCCGGACGGGATGGCCTGCTGTTGCTGGTGGCGCCGGCCAGCGGTACCGATGAGTTCGATAGCGGGGCACTGATCGACGCCGATTCCTGCGCGCGCATGGCGGTCGCGGGCTTTGATGCGGAAACCGAGATCCGCCTGGGCAATTGCGGTGAACTGCTGGCGGCCGCTGGCGATTGCGTGACCATCGAGCGCTCCAGAGTGCAAGCCGGCGACGCGCTGCGCTACCTGGTGCTGGGGATCAAGTGGCATGCGCCTGCTCGCCATTGAACAGGAACCACGGATCCGCTCGCTCCTGCGCCATCACGCCAGTTGTCGCTGGCCAGCAGTAGAGCTGATTCATTACGCGCCGATGGAGCGCGGACCCTTGCCACCCGAATTCCTGGCGCAGGGCTACGACGCGGTGCTGCTGGCGCAGGGCTGGCCCGGGGGCGATGGCATGGAATGGTTGCGCGACCTGGCCAATCGCCCTGGCTTTGCGCCGGTGATCTTCATGCTCGATCGCGATGAGCCAAGGCTGCGCAACGCGGCACTCGGCTGGGGCGCATTCGCGGTGGTCGGCAAGCATCGTTTCGTGCACGAAAAGCTGATCGAGGCGATCGAGCGCGCCAGCCGTCGCCACCGGCTCAGCATGGCCGAGTGGCGCGTGTCACCCGAGGCGCGCGAGTCGCACCGTTTCGGCGATGCGGTGATTCCCGGCTACCGGCGCGCACGGCTGCTGGCACGCGGCTCGGTCTCGCAGCTCTACGTGGCCGAGAGCGAGAAAGCCGAGTTGCTGGTGGTGCTGAAGGTCACTCCCTCGCAGCGCGATGATTCGGGCATCGATCAATCCTTCGAGCGCTTCCTGCAGGAATACGAGATTGCCGAGCGCATCCGCCATCCGAACATCGTGCGGCTCTATGAGCTGGGCATCGCTGATGATCATGCCTACCTGGCGATGGAGTATTTTCCGCGTGGCGATCTGCGCCGACGCATGAAGAGCACGCTCGCGCCGGCGGAGGCACTCGGTTACGGCGCGCAGATAGCCGATGTGCTGGGGGCGATCCATCAGGCTGGCATCCTGCATCGCGACCTGAAGCCCGGTAACGTGATGCTGCGCTCGGAGGAACAACTGGCGCTGATCGATTTTGGGCTCGCGAAGCAGGCGGCCATGCAGCTGGATCTCACCGACAAGGGTCTGATCTTCGGTACGCCGCACTACATGAGCCCGGAGCAGGGCCACGGCCAGGCACTCGATGCTCGCAGCGACCTGTACAGCCTGGGCGTCGTGCTCTATGAAATGCTGACCGGTGACAAGCCTTACCGCGCCGACAATCCCATGACCGTGCTGTACATGCACCGCAATACACCGATACCTCAGCTTGAGGAGCGCCTCGCCCCGCTGCAACCCGTGCTCGACCGATTGCTGGCCAAGGAGGCCGATGATCGCTACGAGAACGCCGCCGACGCGGGCAAGGCATTGAACGAGGCGCGCAGCGCCTGGCTGGAACTGCCGGCTGGCAGCTGATCATTGCAGTTGCCGGTGAATATCGACGCGCTGCTGGCGCCTACACCCGTCGCCTGGCTGGAAGCCGCGTGCGAGCAGTGGCAGGTGTTGCTGGCCGATCACGGCTATTGCGAAAAGAAGGCGGCCTCGACGGCGCTGGCACTGATCTTTGCCTACCCCGAATGCACCGGGCAGTGCCTGGCGCTGGCACGCCTGGCGCGTGAGGAGCTGCGCCACTTCGAACAGGTGACGCGCATGATGGAACGCTTGCAGGTGCCCTTCACGCGCTTGCGTCCCGGGCGCTACGCGGCGGGATTGCGCGCTGCGGTGCGTACGCACGAACCGCAGCGGCGAGTGGACCTGTTGCTGGTGGGCGCACTGATCGAGGCGCGTTCCTGCGAGCGCTTCCGTCTGCTGGCCAAGCGCTTGCCCGCGCCGCTGGCGGGCTTCTACGACGACCTGGCGCGCGCCGAGGCGCGTCATGGCGAGTTGTATCTGGAATTCGCGCGCGAAGCCGCCGTCGCGGCGGGTGTCGCCGACTACTCAGCGCGCCTGCAAGAACTCGCGGCGATCGAAGCGGAGCTGATCATCACGGCCGACGAGCAGCTGCGCTTTCATTCCGGTCCGCCGCGCGGCAGTGCCCGCAGCGCATAGCCGCGCTCGTCCCAGCGCAATACGCTGCCCTGTTCATACCAGGCGCCGAGCACGATGCGGCGCGCGCTCTGGTCTGCCACCTTGAACTCATGCACCGCCGGCCGGTGCGTGTGCCCATGCACCAGTGTGCGCACTTGGCAGGCTTGCATGGCTGACTGCACCGCCGCCGGGTCGGCATCCATGATGTACGCCGCCGCACTGCCAGTATGTACACGGCTCCCGGCACGTGCCGCCGCCGCGAGCGTCCGGCGAGTCGAGAGCGACAGGCGCAGGAAGCGGCGCTGCCAGCTGGCAGTACGCACCACAGTGCGCAGTCGCTGGTACGACAGATCGGCCGTACACAGTGCATCGCCGTGCGTGAGCAGCATGCGCTCGCCGTAAAGTTCGAGCTCAATCGCATCTCCCAGCAGCCGGCAGTGCGTGCGCTGCGCAAATCCAGCACCCAGCAGGAAATCACGATTGCCATGCATCACGTAGCAGGGCGTGCCACTTTCCACATATTCGCGCAGCGCCGCGCACACCTGCGAGCGCGCGGGGTCGTCATCGTCATCGCCGACCCAGTCCTCGAACAGGTCGCCCAGTATGTACAGCGCGTCAGCACCGCGCGCCATTCCCCTCAGGAACTGCCCGAACTGTGCGATTGCGCTGGGGTAAGCGGCATCCAGGTGCAGATCGCTTACGAAGTACGTGGTCATTGGAGCTGTTCGCACACGTACTGCCTCGAAGAGCAGGTCTTCCCCGGCGTGTTCTTGGGTGTCGGCATTTGAGCGATCGCACACTGTGTGGCGAGCGGGGATGAGGCGCGCCTCAATTTCACGGCATTGCCGAAGGGGGGCGTCGATCGTGAAGGGCTTGGGGCGGGACCGGCCGCGCCATGGATGGCGCGGCCGGAGCCTCCATGGACGGATTCACGG
>JANXYK010000011.1 GCA_025350055.1 Gammaproteobacteria bacterium
CGCGAGCAACCGCGGAGCCGCCGGACCCCGCATCTTTCAGCTCTCCCGCAGCGCCAGCCCTACGCGCAGCTGTGAGCAGGATCACGCTGTCACACCACCGTCACATGACTGTAATGCCCCGGTAGTATGCCGCCCTCAGCATGGTGTGCATGAATAGGGCACCTACAGTCTTCGCCCGTTTCGATCTGGCCGAATACCGCTTGTGCCGGGAGCTCAATCGCCGCGCGGGCCGGCATGGACTCGGTCTCGTGATGCGCGTGGCGAGTCGGCTGGGTGATGGCGTGGTCTGGTATGTGATGATGGCGGCACTGCCGCTGATCTACGGTGCCAGCGCGCTGCGACCGGTCGCGATCATGGTTGGCACTGGTGTCACCGGGCTCCTGCTCTACAAGCTGCTCAAACAGGTGTTGCAGCGGGAGCGGCCATTCATCCGGCATCCGGGCATCACGCAGTCGATGCCGCCGCTGGATCGCTACAGTTTTCCCTCGGGCCACACCTTGCATGCGGTCTGTTTCACCTGGCAGGCGGTCGCGCACTTTCCGCCACTGGCCTGGGTGCTGGTGCCACTGGCCTCGTTGATAGCGGCCTCGCGCGTGGTGCTCGGTCTGCACTATCCGAGCGATGTCATCGTCGGTGCGGTGATCGGCGCGGCGCTGGGCAGCCTGGGTGTGGCGCTGGCTTGATTGTTCGATGGCGTAACCGGTTGATCGGCAGCGATATGTTCCAGAGGTAAGCGATGCGCGTACTGTTCATCTCCGATGTGTATTTTCCGCGCGTGAATGGCGTGTCGACTTCGATCGCCACTTTTCGTGAAGACCTGGCGGCGGCCGGTGTCGACACGGTCCTGGTCGCGCCCGAGTACGCGCACAGCGGCGCAGTGGATGCCAAGGACGTGATCCGCGTGCCCTCGGGTCGCGTGCCGCGCGATCCGGAAGACCGGCGCATGCACTGGCGGGCGCTGCGCCACACGCTACGGGGGCTGCAAGCGCAGCACTTCGACCTGGTGCACGTGCACACGCCGTTCCTGGCGCACTATGCCGGCGTGCGCTTCGCGCGCGAGGCGGGCATACCGGTGGTCGAGACCTACCACACCTTCTTCGAGGAGTACCTGCATCACTACGTGCCGCTGCTGCCGCGGGCGCTGGGTCGGCAACTGGCGCGTGGCGTGACGCGCTCGCAGTGTGCGGCGGTGAACGCGCTGATCGCGCCCTCTCAGCCGATGCGTGCGATGCTGACCGACTACGGCGTGCGCACACCGATCGAAGTCATTCCGACCGGGCTTCCGGCCAGCAGCTTCAAGCCTGGCGATGGCGCGCGCTTCCGTGCGCAGCAGCAGTTGCCTGCCAATCGTCCGCTGCTGCTGCACGTCGGGCGCGTGGCGCACGAGAAGAACATCGATTTCCTGCTGACCAGCTTCGTCGAAGTGCGGCGTGCGCGCCCCGATGCGCTGCTGGTGATCGCGGGCGAAGGGCCGGCGCGCAAGCACCTCGGAGAGCAGGTGCAGCGGCTAGGCCTCGCGCGCGATGTCGCCTTCGTTGGCTATCTCGATCGCGAGCAGGCGCTGGCCGATTGCTATGCGGCCGCCGCGGTGTTCGTGTTCGCCTCGCGCACCGAGACCCAGGGACTGGTGCTGCTCGAGGCGCTGGCGCAGGGTTGCCCGGTGGTCTCCACTTCGCACCTGGGTACGGCCTCGATCCTGCAGCCGAACTGCGGCGCGCGCGTGGCGCCGGAAGAGCCGGCGGCCTTTGCCGCCGCTGCAACCGGCATCCTCGATGATCCGCAGCGTGCCGCGCAGCTCGGCATGCAGGGTCGCAGTTACGCACACAGCTGGTCCTCGGCGAGCATGGCCGGTCGTATGCGGGAGTTCTATTCCGGGCTGCGCTAAGATCCCCGGCAAGCCAGCGCCAGCTGGCTGCCACGGGATTGCAAATGAGCGCCAAGCGGGCCCTGATCGTCGACGATTCGCGTTCCGCGCGCGCCTTCCTCAGCCGCATCCTCGAACGCTACCAGCTGCAGGTGGACAACGCGGCCTCGGCCGAGGAAGCACTCGACTACCTGACGCGCTCGTGTCCCGATGTGATCTTCATGGATCACCTGATGCCGGGCATGGATGGCTTCCAGGCGCTGACCGCGATCAAGAACGATCCGCGCACCGCGACCATCCCGATCATGATGTACACCTCGCAGGAAGGTGAGCTGTACCTGAGCCAGGCGCGCGCGCTGGGCGCGTTGGGCGTACTGCCGAAGCAGACCAAGCCCGCCGATGTCAGCCGCGCGCTCGAGCAACTGCATCTGCTGGGCGAGCCGCTGCCGGTGCCGGTGGGCGACACCGCGCAGCACAACGTGCTGACCGCCGAAGTGCCGGCATTGGCGGCGCGCGCGCAGGCGGCGGCGAACTACGCCGCGCCCACGATCGGAGCCGCCGCGCCAGGTGCCACGGCGGGCACCGGGAGCGGCGCAGCCAGTGGCGCCGGCAATGGCTCGGGCCTGAGCGCCGAAGCGCGCGGCCTGATCGAAGCGATGTTGCAGGAGCACGCGCGCGAGATGCGTCGTGTGTTGAGCCAGAGCCTAGAGAAACACAGCGCGCGCGTAGTGGCGGAACTGCGTGCGGTGCTGGCCGCGCAAGGGCAGGTGACGGCACCCGGCGCTCCGGCAGATGTGAAAGACAGCGGGCCGGCGCGGGGCGCGGTCGATGCCGATGGGGCGCGCGTCTGGCGTGCGCGAAGCAGTCGCGTCGTATTGTGGTTGAGTGCCGCGGCCGCATTGTTTGCCTTGCTCGCGGGCGCATTGTGGCTGGGCTCGTGGTGGCTGGGTACGCACACGGAAGCCGCAGCCTCCGGGCCAGGTGGTGTGAGCGCCGAACGCGCGGCGATTCCCACGGCAGCAAACCTTGCAGCACCGATAGCGGGGCGTGAGCCAGGCGCAGTCGCGCAGACGATCGCGGCCGCGAACCCGGCAGCTGGTGCAGCCGCGGCGCCTGGATCGTCCGGCGCAGCACCGGTCAGCGGCGCCGCACCGTCGTACGTGGATCCCGTGCCCTTCGGAGAATCGCCGTTGGCAGGCGCACGTACCGAACACCTGCAGGCGGCACTGGAAAAACTGCTGGCAGCAGGGTTCCACGGCCAGGTCGAGATCCGCAGCTTCCCCGGGCGCTATTGCCTGCAGGGCACGGGTGATGCGGTGGCCTTGGCCAGCGCCGAGATCAACTACGCGCGTTGCGACCAGATCGGCAATCCACTCGACCCGAGCGGGCCGGCAGCGCATGAGTCGGTGGCCTTCGCCAACATGCTGGCGGCAGTTCGCGCCCGCGCCGCCAGTGCAATCGAGGTGCAGGTGAGTGCTGGCAACGCCGACGAACTGAGCCTGCCGTATCCCGTAGTCACCGAACAACTGAGCGCCGGCGAATGGAACCGCGCCGCCGCCGCCAACAATCGGGTCGAAATGCGCTGGCACGCGAACCCTTGAGCCTCGACACCCAGCCACCGCTGACCGGCAGCACGGTGGATCGATTCAAGCCCAGCGCCTGGCTGCGCAGTGCGCATCTGCAGTCGATACTGCCGAGCCTCCCGCCTCGCAGTGCGCTCACGCGCTATCGTGCCCGCGCGCTGCGCCGCGACGGCCAGCCACTGATCCTCGATTGCGAGAACGGTGCGCGCCTGCAGGCCTGGCACAACCGTAGCGCCAGCTCTCAGGGGCGCCTCGCAGTGCTGTTGCACGGCTGGGAAGGCAGTTCGGATTCCTGCTACGTGTTGTCACTCGGCACGCGCCTGCTGGACGAGGGCTACGACCTGCTGCGGCTGAACCTGCGCGATCACGGCGGCACCCAGGCGCTCAATCACGGCTTGTTCCATTCCTGCCGGCTCGATGATGTGCTGGGCGCGCTGCGTGCCGCCGCGCAGTGCTACGGCGCCACGCCGCTGTACCTGGCGGGTTTTTCCCTCGGCGGCAATTTCATGCTGCGGGCCGCTGCCGAGCCCGCGCTGCCCGCCAGCGTGGCCGGCGTGGTGGCGATCTCGCCGGTGCTCGATCCAGCGCGCACGCTCAGCGCGCTCGAGGATGGCACGCGCCTCTATCACGACTACTTCGTGCGCAAATGGTCGGCGTCGCTGCGCATCAAGCAGCAGTGCTGGCCGGGTGACTATGATTTCAGTGAGCGCATGAGCAGTCGCAACCTGCGTCGCATGACCGATGAACTGGTATGCGCGCACACGGACTTCCCCGATGTGCACTGCTATCTGGATGGTTATGCGATCACCGGCGCGCGCCTGCAGACGCTGCAGGTGCCGGCGCGCATCCTGGCGGCGGTGGATGATCCGATCATTCCGGCGGCAGACCTGGCGCATCTGGCGCCCACGAAGCTGCTGCAGGTGGAGTGCACCGCGCACGGCGGGCATTGCGGGTTCCTGAACTCCTGGTTCGGGCCGGCTTACAGCGACGGGTACGTGCTGGAGCAGTTCGCGCAATTCGCCGACACCGACGCCGAATCCGCCAGCGGCGGCGCCGCGGCTTGCGGCGCGAATCGCCTCAACGCAGCATGAGCTGATCGGTGCGCGCCACGGCGCGGCGCGGCGGCAGCGAAGCGCTGACCTGTTGCAGGGCGCGCGCCGACACGGCGCGCCAGGTGGTGAGTTTGCCGCCATACACGGAAAGCACGCGCGGCTGACGGGCACGATCGGTGTGCAGCATTGTCTCGCGCGAGCGGTGGAAGGCATGACCTTCACCGCCCGGCAGCACGCGCAGGCCCGCGAAGCTGCCGAGCACCGGCGGCGAGGCCGCGCCACGCCAGGCCGGAAAATAGTGATGCAGCACGCCTTCGAGATAATGGATCTCGTGCGCGGCCGGATGCACGTCGGCCGGATCGCCGCGATAGCGCACTTCGGTGGTGCCGACCAGCGTGCGACCCTTCCAGGGCATCACGAAGATCGCGCGCCCATCGCGCGGACTTTCCAGGTAATAGAAACCGGCGCGCGGCTGGTAGTCGATCATGATGTGCGTGCCCTGCACCAGTTGCAGTGCAGGCACTTCGATCTTGGGCGTGATCGTGTGCGCGAGCGTACCGGCCCAGGGGCCGGCGGCATTGATCAGCACGCGAGCGCGGCATTCCTTGTCGAGCTGATCCTGCCGGTAGCGCACCTGCACGGCCGCGCCTTCGAGCGTAGCGCCCACAAAGCTGGCCGGCATCGCGAACGTAGTGCCCAGCGCCTGCGCCGAGCGCACCACTGCCGCGGTCAACAGCGCATCGTCGGTCTGCGCATCGTGGTACCAGAACACCTGTTCGAGCTCGTGCGTATCCAGGCCATCGAGTTCGCCCCAGCGACTGCGTGGCACGGTGCCGAAGTGTGCGCTGCGATCGAGGCCCGCGAGCAGCGCATAGAGTGCAAGACCCATGCGCAACTGCCAGGGGCGCCGGCGCGTGTGGCGATACACCGGAATGTGAAAGGTTTGCAGCTTCACCAGTTCGGGCGCCAGCTTCAGCATCAGCGCGCGCTCGTGCAGGCTCTCGCGCACCAGTCGCCATTGACCCGACTCGAGATAACGCAGGCCGCCATGGATCAGTTTGCTCGAGCGGCTCGAGGAGCCCGCAGCAATGCTGCTCTGCTCGAGCAGCAGCACCGAGTGGCCGGCTGCGCTCGCCGCCTGCGCAATGCCCGCGCCGTGGATGCCGGCGCCCACCACCACCAGATCGTAATCCTGGCTCATTGGCCGGCACTCAGGCCGCGTAGCGCAGCACCCAGCTCGCGCACCGCCATGGTCTCGACATAGTCGGCGCCACGCTCGGCGAGCGTCAGCGCCAGCGGCAGCTCGCGCACTTCGTAGATCACCCAGCGCCACGGCCCTTGCCACAGGCGGCCGCTGGCCGGCAGCTTGTGGTGATCGCAGAACAGGAATTCCGGTTGCAGTGCTTCGCACTTGAGCCGGCTGTGGTCGCTGCAATCATCGAGCACCCAGCCGATCGGCGCCTGTGCCAGCAGGCGCGCGCGATGGATGGCCACCAGGTCGAATGAAATCACCACGCACTGCGAGCGCCAGGGCTTGAGCACCTCGAGCACCTGCGAGACCACATGGTCATGGCCGTGGTGGCGCAGGCTCTCGCGCTTGATCTCGATGAACAACGTGATCTCGGGGTGACCCTTGAGCAGCGCCAGCACATCGCGCAACAGGGGCAGCTGCACGCCCTGGTAGCGATCGCCGAAGCGCTGGCGCTCGGCGGCTTCCATGCGGCACAGCTCCGCGGCTTCGTGATCGAACACGCTCCCTGGCAGGCCCGTGGTACGCGGCAGCAGTTGATCGTGGATCACCACCGGCACGCCATCCTTGCTCAACTGCACGTCCAGCTCGATGAAGCGCACGCCCAGGTCGAGCGCGGAGCTGAAGGCGGGCAGGGTGTTCTCGGGATATTCGATCGCGTTGCCGCGATGCGCCACGAGGTGAATCAGTCGCGAGGCATTCAAGCTATGGGCGTCCCTTTCCTGTCGCCGAAGGCCGACGTAGTGGCTACTCCCGCCAATCACCTTACCCTGACAGGATCGAGCCGCGAGCGGCTGCTGCGATTATAGCGAGAGCGCCACGATGAAGAACGACATGCGTAGCAACACCGGCCGGAATTCGCGTCCCTTGAGCGTACATGCGGCGGCCCTGGGCCTGGCGGTTACTCTCCTGGCCTCGGCCTGCGGGGGCGGCACTGCCACTGCGCCACCTCCTCCGCCGGGCACACTCACCCTCAGCACCGTGCGTGCCTTTGCGGCCTTGAGTTTTGCTTCGCCGGTGGATCTGATGCAGGCCCCGGGCGACAACAGCCGCTGGTTCGTCATCGAGCAGGGCGGCACGGTGCGGACCTTCGCCAACCAGGACAGCGTCGGCAACGCGAGCCTGTTCATCGACATCTCCGCGGGCGTGACATCCGGTGGCGAGACCGGGCTGCTGGGCATGGCCATTCATTCCGGATTTCCCGCCACTGACCAGCGCGCCTATCTCTACTACACCGCAACCGTGAATAACCAGCTGGAATCGCGGCTCTCCGAGTTCCATACCACCGATGCCGGCATGACGCTCGATCCGACCAGTGAAGTGATCCTGCTTACGGTGACCCAGCCGGAAGCGAACCACAACGGTGGTCGCCTGCAGTTCGGGCCGGATGGTTTCCTGTACCTGGGCCTGGGCGATGGCGGCGGCGGCGGTGACGCGCACGGCACCATTGGCAACGGCCAGGACATGAATACGCTGCTGGGCAAGATACTGCGCATCGACGTGGATCACACCGCGCCCTATGCGATTCCGCCGACCGGCAATCCCAACGCCGGCAATGCACAGTGCGGAAACGGTGGTACCGGCACGGCGCCGTGTCCGGAGATCTATGCCTCGGGCGTGCGCAATCCCTGGAAATTCAGCTTCGATCGTACTGGCGGGGCGATGTGGATCGGTGATGTCGGGCAGGATGCCTGGGAAGAAGTCGATCGCATCAGCGCGACCGCCAATCTCGGCTGGCGCTGCCGCGAGGGCGCGCACGTCTACAACGCGACTTGCGGTGCGGCCACCAGTCTCACCGATCCGGTAGCTGAATACGCGCATCCGCTGGGCGAGGCGATCACCGGTGGATTCGTGTACCGCGGCAGCCTGTATCCGGCGCTGCAGGGTCGCTACGTGTTCGCCGACTTCATCAACAAGCTGCTGTTCAACATCGATGCTGCCACGCCTTCGGGCAGCACGCTGGAAGTCACCGCCGGTGATAAGGCCGGTGCCGTATCGCCGGTGGCCTTCGCCGAGGATCAGGCCGGCGAGCTCTACGTGCTCGATTACAGCGGCGGCGTGTATCGCCTCAACGCCATGTAGTGGCTTGCGCGTCGTAGCGGCTTGCGCCTCAGGGCACGGCGGCGCGCTTTTCCTCGAACTCGATCACCGGCTCCTTGCCGGTACAGATCATTTCGCCTTCGACCAGCGCACCGCGCGCAATCGCGATCAGTTGTGCGCTGACACGGCCACGGATGCGCGCGCTGGCGCCGATCTCGAGTTTTTCATCGACCACCAGGTCGCCGCTGAGACTGCCGGCCACCACGGCGCGGCGCGCATGGATATTGCCTTCCCACTGCGCACCGTTGGCGATGGCGACTTCGCCGCCGACCCGGCCATTGCCATGCACGATGCCGCTGACGAGCAGTGCGCCCTGGGTTTCGATGTCTCCGCGCAGCACGGTGTGCTGGGCAATCAGGGTGGGCGTCGAACCCAGGCGGTCGAGCAGACGGCGGCGCGGCAGTTCAGACATGCGGCGAGCTCCGTTGGATCAGTGTGTAGCCAGGTATGAGGTCACGGCTGGCGGCATTTTTTTGCCGCAGCACTGTTACAATATCCGACTTGCACAGGGAGGAAGGGATGCACAAGTCTCATATTGTGTTGTTGGCGATACTGACGGCCGTCACATTTGGCATTGCCGGCTGCAGTCATGTGGCCGAGGACTGGAAGGCGGCGCAGAGCGCCGATACCGCAGAGGGCTACCAGGATTTCCTGCGCCAGCACCCAGATAGCGAATTCGGTGTCAATGCGCAGGAGCGCATCAAGCAGCTGGCAGAGGACAAAGACTGGCAGCAGGCTTCGACCGCCGACACGCTCGATGCCTACCAGCAGTTCGTGGCCGCCCACGCTGATGGCAAATGGGCACAGGAAGCACGCGTGCGCATCGAGAACTTCCAGCTCAATGGCAGCAGCCAGGCCGTGGTGCCCGCGGCTGCGCCGGGCGCCGCCGCTGCGGCCGGTGGCCCCGCTGGCTCGCCTCCCGCAGCCGCCGCGCCTGCGGCCGCCAAGCCCAAGACCAGCCACGCCGCCGCCGGCACGGCGGCCCAGTCGACGGGCAAGAGCGGCAAGCACTACGCGCAGCTCGGCGCCTTCAACTCGCGCGCCGGCGCAGAATCGGCCTGGCACAAGCTCGCCGGCCGCTTCTCGCATGATCTCAAGTCGCTCTCGCCGCACTATGCGAGCGGCACCAGCCATGGTAAGAGCGTGGTGCGCCTGCAGGTCGGCCTGAGTTCGTCGCAGCACGCGCATGAGCTGTGCGCGGCGCTGAAGAAGAAATCCCAGCCGTGCGTGCCGATCGACTGAGTGCGCTTGCAGCGCTGGCCGCAATCAGCCTGCTGGGCGCGATGCCTGGTGGCGCTGCTGCCGCGCCCAGCGCGGGCACGGCAGCGCGAGGCGCGCCCGTGAGCTTCGCGGCCGCCGCGAGCCAGGTGAGCACCCGCACGCTCAGCAACGGCATGCAGGTGATCGTCTGGCCCGATCACAATATCCCGAGCGTGGTGCTCTACAACTGGGTGCACGTGGGCAGCCGCAACGAAGGCTCGGGCACCACGGGGCTGGCGCATTTCTTCGAGCACATGATGTTCAACGGCACCGCGCGCCGTGCGCAGGGCGAATTCGATCGCCTGCTCGAAGCGAGCGGCGGCAGCAACAACGCCTTCACCTCGCAGGATGTCACTGTCTACCAGGACTGGTTCCCGCGCTCGAGCCTCGAACTGGTGCTCGAACTGGAAAGCGACCGGCTCGCGAACCTCGCCTTCGTGCCGGCCGTGGTCGAGAAGGAACGCGAGGTGGTGTACTCCGAGCGCCGCCTGCGCGTCGAAGACAGCAACCCCGCCTTCCTCGAAGAGCAGGTGCAGGCGAGCGCCTTTGTCGCGCATCCCTATCGCATCCCGACCATCGGCTGGCCGGCCGACATCAAGTCCTGGACGCTCACCGACCTGCAGAATTTCTATCACACCTGGTATGCGCCCAATAACTGCACGCTGGTGCTGGTGGGCGATGTCGAGCCGGAGCAGGCCTTTGCGCTGGCGGAGAAATACTACGGCCCCATCGGTCGCGGGCCCGCGGCGCAGCCGGTACGTACCACCGAGCCCGAACAACAGGGCGAGCGGCGTCTGACGGTGGAGCGCAATGGCCAGAATCCGCTGCTGATGCTGGCCTATCACGCGGTCTCGGCCGACGATGCGCGCGCGCCGGCGCTGAATCTGCTGCAGACCATACTCACGGGTGGTGATGCCTCGCGACTGCATCGCTCGCTGGTCGAAGAAAAGAAGCTCGCTGTGGAAGTGGGCAGCGGCTGGTCCGAGGGCTTCGATCCGAACCTGTACCTGATTTCGGCCACGCTGCCCGAGGGTGGCTCGGTGGCGCAATTCGAGACGGCGCTCACCGGGGAGCTGGCGAAGGTGGTCAAGGACGGCGTCACTGCCGCTGAGCTCGCACGCGCCAAGAACCAGCAGGCGGTGCAGTTCTGGCGCGGTGTATCCACGCTCGATGGCAAGGCGCGCCTGATCGGCGAGTTCGCAGTGCTGCACGGCAACTATCGTAAATTGTTCGCGGCGCCCGCTGCCTATGAGGCGGTCACGGCCGAGCAGGTGCTGGCGGTGGGGCGCGATGTGTTCAAGCCGCAGCAGCGCACGGTAGGCATATTGCAGCCTCGCGCCGGCGCGAAGCACTGACAGGTCTGGAGCGGCGATGACAAGGGGAATGCTGATGCTCGCGGCTGGATTGCTGGCGACACTGCCGGCCATGGCGGCAACGCCTGGCGATGCGCACGTGAATGTCGTGGTGCCTGCGCACCAGAACCTGGTATTGCCCAACGGCCTCAAGCTGATCCTGATGCCGCGTCCCGACCTGCCGCTGGTGGCTTTCAACCTGGTGCTGCGCGGCGGCGCGCGGCTCGATCCAGAAGGGCGCGAAGGCACCGCGGCGCTGACGGCCGACCTGCTCACCTATGGCGCGGGCTCGCGCGACGCCTATGAGTGGGCCGATACGGTCGAAGGCGCGGGTGGCAACCTCGATGCCGGCGCGCAGGGCGAGGCGATCCTGGTGCGCGGACAGTTCCTGGCGCGCGATGGCAACCTGATGCTGCAGCTGCTGGCCGATGCCGTGCTGCGGCCGCACTTCGCCGCCGATGATTTCGAGAAGCTGCGCGACCGCCGCATCGAAGAACTCAAGGCGATCAAGGATTCCTCGCCCGAGGCGCTGCTCGGCAACTACGGACGCGCGCTGCTGTTCGGCACGCATGCCTATGCGCGTGCGGTGGGCGGGAGCGAGGCGAGCTTGGCGCGCATCACGCACGATGACGTCAGTCATTTATACGCCAGTGAATTCGGCGCTGATCGCGCCACGCTGGTGATTGCCGGTGACTTCGTGCCCGCGCAGATGCAGGAGACCGTGGCTGCTGCCTTCGGCGGCTGGCGGCGTGCGCCGCAGGCTTTGCCGCCGCTGGCCGAGCCGCAGCGGATCAAGGGCCGGCGCGTACTGCTGGTGGATGCGCCTGGCGCCGCGCAGAGTTATTTCTGGCTGGGCAACGTCGGCGTGCCGCGCCGCTATCCGCAGCGCGCCGCGCTGCAGATCAGCAACACGGCTTTCGGCGGCCGCTTTGGCTCAATGCTCAACCAGGAGCTGCGCATCAAGGCTGGCCTCACCTACAGCGCGAGCTCGGTTTTCACACGCGGCACGGTGCCCGGTGATTTCGCGATCAGTTCCTTCACGCAGACCGACAACACCGCGAAGGCGATCGAGCTGGCGCTGGCTACGCTCGCACACCTGCGCCATGACGGCCTCGATGGCGCAACACTGGCCTCGGCGCGTGCCTACCTGCTGGGCCAATATCCGCTGGCTTTCGAGACCAGCGCGCACTGGGCCGCTGCGCTCGGCGATCTCGATCTCTACGACCTGCCCGACAGCTACATCGGCGAGTTTGGCACGGCGCTGACCGAGATCGATGCCGCGGCGGTGAGTGCGGTGATCGCCAGCGCCTACCCGGATGCCGACAATCTCGCCATCGTGATCATCGGCGATGCCGCGAAGGTCCGCGCGGCCGTGGCGAAACTCGGGCCAGTCACCGAGATGCCGCTGTCGGCGGCCGATTTCAGGCCCTGAGCCGGGTTATTTGACGCGCGCCTGGATCACCGTGCTCAGCGTGTCGGGCCGCTCCTCGATGCGCGCCAGGTGTGGAAAGCGCGGACCGTCGTAATACTCCACGTTCAAGGTGCGATAGTAATCGTCGTTCTCCACCAAGAGCGCGATGGGCTGGTGTGAATTCGCTGCCGCAGCGATCGCCGCATCGAGCACCGCGCTGCTGTACTTCTGCTCGTTGACGGCCACCAGCGTCATGCCGGGGCCGGCACCGGCGCGTGCGGCTGCACGATCGTCGATCACGTCGATGATCCTGGCGTCCTTGTCGAGATCGAAGCCGATGGACCAGCGCCTCAGGGTTGACTTGTGGTATTTCTGCCCGATGTCGATCGTGACACTTGGCTGCGGCGTGTACACCAGCTTCCAGCCTTGCCGCTCGAGCGCGCCGGCGAGCGCGGCCGTGCCGGTATCATCGAGGTGCCGGTGTATCAGCGCGCGCCAGTCGCCAGGCGCGAGGGCGGCGAGCGTGTCGTAGATCTCCTGTTCGACGTAGGGCTTGAGCTGCGGCGCGCCGTTGGCGCCGCTGTAGAAACGCCGCACGTAGTCGTCGAGGCTGGCCTTGCCCTGGCTGCGGGCGCGCAGTTCAGCATCGACGTCCAGCCACAGGAATATCGAGGCGTCATAGAAATCGGTGTCGCGCCGGCTGCTTCTCCAGGCAGCGGGCGCATAGTAGAGCTGCTGGGCGTCGACGGCGGTGTCGAGCATGGGGCGCCAGCGAGAGCCCGGCCACAGAATGAAATTGCTGGCGTATTCCGCCAGCATATCGTGGCAGTACTCGCTCGAGACCAGACCGGCGCGGGTCGGCAGCATCACGCTCCAGAATTCGGTCATGCCCTCGTAGGACCACAACAGCGTAGTGTCCACGGGCGCGTCGTAGTCGGGGCTCAAAAGCCCCGCGGGCCGACGATATTTTCCATTCCAGGTGTGCACGTATTCATGGCCTAGCAACCACGCTACGTCCATGCGCGAGCCAACGTCCGCCAGCGCCTCGAGGTTGAGGCGGTCGTCGCTGGATTCGTGATGCTCGAGGCCGAAATGCGCGACGTGATCCGAGAGCGACAGCAGCCAGGTGTAGTGGCGGTAGGGGCGCACGCCGAACAGCGCGCCGTTCTCGGCTACCAGCTTGCTATAACCGGCCGTCAGGTCTTCGGCGCCCGCCAAAGCGGCTTCGTTGTCGGCCATGATCGAGAGCTGGTGCGCGAGTTCGGCGTGCGGCTCGGAGCCCTTGAGTGCCAGCAGCCGCGCGTGCAGCCCCACCTGCACTGGCGAGTCGATCAGATGCATCACGGTGCTGTCTTCGAATTCCCAGGCGCCATCCGGCGCGCGCTGCGCCGCGAGAGCGCACACCATGTGCCAATCGGGCGGCGTCAGCAAACTGGCGCTTACCGGCAGGGCGTTGGCATCCACACCCTGCGGAATCAACAGGAATTCGTTCCACGACAATACCGCCAGCTGCGCCGAGCTGGTTGGTGCGCCCGTGAAGCCGCCGCCTTCGGTGGCCAGCCCGGACTCGATCGAGATCGCCAGCTGTGTCACTCCGCGTGGCACCGTCAGGTGCAGCACGTACATGTCCTTCGCATCGCGCGTCCAGGTCAACGCTGCACCATTGGCGCTGATCGCGAGACCGATCATTGATTCGATCGGCCCCGAGGGCGCATGCTCGCCGGGAATCCATTTCGGATAGACCAGCGACAGGGGGCCGGCCTTCACCGGCAGCGTCTCCTCAGTGTGCACGCGCTTGCGGACCACGTCGCGCGCATCCACACGCAATTTGATGGCGCTCGCCTCGGCAGTGGCGGTGGCGAGTACGAGCAGCAGCGGCAAGGAGCATAGCCAGTTATGCCTGGGCATCGTGATATCCCCCTTTGTTGGCAGCATTCTCCACCAACAGGGCGCAGTGTTCCATACTGGGGCGCGATGCTCACCGTCGACCCCGGTACCCGTGCCCAAGACTATGGCAGCGGCTGATTTGGCGCTACGATCTGCCGCTGGCACCTTCAGGGGCGATGGCGATGTACAAACTCTATGGTTCGCGCGGCTCCGGCTCCGCCGCGGTTGAGATGGGGCTGCGCGCCTGCGGCATCCACTACGAGACCGTACGCGCTTCCACCTGGGAGGCGGATTCCGCACAGGCGGAGCTGGCGCGCGTCAATCCGCTGGGACAGATTCCGACGCTGCTGCTGCCCGATGGCACGGTGATGACCGAGAGCGCGGCGATCCTGCTGCACCTGGCCTTGTCGGTGCCGCACAGTGGCATGCTGCCCGAGGCGCCGAGCGCGCGGGCGGTGGCGATCCGGGGCCTGGTGTACATCGCGGCCAACTGCTACGCGGCGATCAGCATCTACGACTATCCCGAGCGCTGGACCACGGCGCAGGACAAACCCGCGCACACACAGGTGCGCGACGGCGCACGCGCACAGTTGTATCGCAGCTGGGAGATCTTTGCGGATAGTTTTCCGCCACAACCCTTCCTCAGCGGCGAAGCTCCCGGTGCGCTGGATTTTCTCGCCGCCGTGGTCAGCCGTTGGTCGGAGGCTCGTGCGCACCTGACAGCGAAATGCCCGCAGTTCGTGGCCCTGCTGCAGCAGATCGAGGCGCATCCGCGGGTCGGTCCCGTGGTGCAAGAACACTGGGGAAATGCATGAAGCGACGCTACAAGATTCTCAATGGCGTGTTGGCAACACTGGTGCTGCTCATCGGCGCCGGCATGATCTATCTCAGCCACGACTCCGCCTGCAGGCCGGCGCCGGCACTGGTTGCCGGTGCGCCGCTGATGAAGGCGATCGTCTATCACTGCTACGGCGGCCCCGCGGTGCTCAAGCTGGAAGACACGGCGCGCCCGGTGCCCGCCGACGATGGTGTGCTGGTGAAGGTGCAGGCCGCCTCAGTGAATCCGCTCGACTGGCACTATATGCGTGGCAAGCCGTACATCGTGCGCATGCAGGCGGGAGCGGGTGCGCCGCAGGACATGCGCATCGGTGTCGATTTCGCCGGCACGGTCGAGGCCGTGGGCAAGAACGTCACGCGCTTCAAGCCTGGCGATGAAGTGTTCGGCGGCGCCGAGGGCGCATTCGCGCAATACGTGACGCTGGGCGAGCAGAAATCCCTGACGCTGAAGCCCGCGAACATTTCCTTCGAGCAGGCCGCGGGTGTGCCAATCGCCGCGGTCACTGCACTGCAGGCGCTGCGCGACTCGGGCGCACTCAAGGCCGGGCAAAAGCTACTGGTCAATGGCGCCTCGGGCGGCGTAGGCACCTTTGCGGTACAGATCGGCAAGGCGCTGGGCGCCGATGTCAGCGCCGTGTGCAGCACCAACAATGTGGCGATGGTGCTGGGGCTGGGCGCCACGCATGTGTTTGACTATCACCAGCAGGATTTCACGCAGGGCAGCGAGCGCTACGATCTGGTGTTCGACACTGTGGGCAATCATTCGCTCTCGGACATCAAGCGGGTGCTGACTCCGAAGGGCACGTTGATCATGATCGGCGGCGGCAGCAGCGGCAACTGGATCGGGCCTTTCATGGGGCCACTCAAGGCGCTGGTGTACGGGCCGCTGACCGGTCACAAGATGAGCTTCATGCTGGCGCGGCTCAACCACAAGGACCTGGAAGTGCTGGCCGGCATGATGCAATCGGGCCAGGTGACCCCGGTGATCGACCGCCGCTATCCGCTCGGCGAAACCGCCGCGGCGATCGACTATCTTGAGCAAGGGCACGCGCGTGGCAAGGTGATCATCGCGATGCCATAGCGAGCGCGGCGCCTGCTGCGCCGATCGCGCCCGTCGCGACGCTTGCGGGGCTAGTGCAGTGGCTTCCTGAATTTCAGCACGAAGTTGTCGGCCTCGCCGATGGCCAGGTACTTCGCGCGATCCTTCTCGCCCAGCGTCAGCGTCGGCGGCAAGGTCCACACGCCTTCGGGCCAATCCTTGGTGTCGCGCGCATTGGCGTTGATCTCCGAGCTGTCGACCAGCTCGAAACCGGCGGCCTTGATCAGCGCGATCGCATAGTCCTGGCGTACATAGCCGCTCTCGCCCTTGGGGTCCTGCGGCTTGTCGTCGCGCCCGCGATGCTCCTCGATGCCGAAGATGCCACCGGGCTTCAGCGCCTTGAAACAGGCGGCGAGCGCCTGCGGCGCGTAGCCACCTTCCATCCAGTTGTGCAGGTTGCGGAAGGTGAGCACGAGGTCAGCGGAGCCGGGCCCTGCGACATCGGAATGCTTCGCATCGAGGCGCGTCTCGGTGATGCTGCCGAAGCGCTCGGGGTGGAAAGCGAGACGCTCGCGCCAGGCCTTGATTGTCTTGCCCTCTTCCTCGTCGCTGCGCGGCGCGAGCACTGCGGTGTAGTGCCCCTGCGCCGCGAGGTAGGGCGCGAGGATCTCGGTCCAGTAACCGGTGGCGGGCCAGAGCTCGACCACGTTTTGCGCCGGGCTGAGTCCGAAAAAGCGCAGCACTTGCGCCGGGTGACGCGCACTGTCGCGCGCGGCTGCCTGCGCATCGCGCAGCGGACTGGCGATCGCGGCATCGAGTGCGCTGTCTTTGGGTGCAGGGGCAGCTTCGCTGGCCAACAGCAGCGGGGCTTGCATTAGCGAAGCAATGAACACAGCAGCAATACGCATGATCGGAACTCCAGGTCAGTGGCTATGGAATGTCAGTGGCTGGGGAAGGTCAGTGACTACGGGTACGCAGCGAGCTTGCGCTTCAGTGCGCCGGCGCCACGTTGTCCGTGCGCTGGATGAAGTCGGCCACGCTGTCGTGCAGCGCCTTCAGCGAAGCCTCGTGCGCATAAACCATGTGGCCCGACTCGTAGAACTTGAACTCGATGTTCTTCTGCAGGCTGGCCGGAATCGGCAGGTGCCGCATCTCGTACACGCCCTCGAAGTAGGGCGTGGCCAGGTCGTAGTAGCCGGCATTGAGCATGATCTTCAGGTTCGGGTTGTACTTCATTGCCGCGGCGAGGTCGGGCATCACATTGGTCGACTGCTGCAGTCCCAACTGCGCGCCCGGCGGCTGGTGCTGGAAATTCCAGCTGCGCCACAGCTCGATCTCGGGCCGGTAAGCGCGGTTGTCGCCGAATTTCAGGTCCTTGCGGATGTAGTCATTCAGCGCCGACACATACGCTGAGCTGATCGACGCCGACTGCGGATCGTAGTCTGCCTCCTTGCTCAGCGGATCCATCGTCGGGCCGGAGAAGCGCGAGTCGAGGCGGCCCGTGGTGGTCGTGGTGTCGTCCTGAAGTGTCTTGCCGAATTCGCCGCCGCTGACACGCAGGTTGGCCTTGGCGATATAGGCCGCCGGGAGCCCCGTGTAGCGCTGCAGTTTTGCGACGGTCGCCTCGCGCTGCTGCGGATCGAGGCCCGCGCCGGCCTGCAGGGCCACCGCGTAGTCGGTCAGCGCGAAGTGTTCCACCTCATCCAGCAGCGTGCGCAGGTCCTTGGGGGCATCGGCGAGCTTGTGGTGGTACCAGGCAGTGGCCGCATAGGTGGGCAGCACCAGCTGATAGGGCTGGTCGACACCGGGATTGGTCTCGGGCCCATCGGCGTTGTTGTCAAAGGACAGGATCTGCGAGAGCAGGATCACGCCGTTGAAATCCACCGAGCGATCGGACTGCAGCAGGTTCACCAGCACCGCGGAACGCGTGGTGCCATAGCTTTCGCCGAACAGGTATTTGGGCGAGTTCCAGCGGCCGTACTTGGCCAGGAACTGCGAGATGAAGTCGGCGAAGGCCTGCGCGTCGGCATCCACGCCGAAGAAGGCCTTGTCGTGGTCCTTGCCGGCGACGCGACTGAAGCCGGTGCCCGGCGCATCGATGAATACCAGGTCGCTGGCATCGAGCAGGCTGAAATCGTTGTTCACCAGCGGATAGGGCGCGGCGGCGGTGTGCGTGTCATCGGCGGTGACCACGCGCTTCGGCCCGAAGGCGCCCATGTGCAGCCACACGGTCGACGAACCAGGCCCGCCATTGAACAGGAAGGTGATCGGACGGCGCGCGCTGGGCTCGCCGCTCTTGAAATAGGCCGCGTAGAACATCGAGGCCTCGGCTGGGCCGACCTTGTCTTCCTTGTTGGCATTCTGCGGCACCTCGTCGTAGTCCTTCAGATGCACGATGAGCGTGCCGGCATAGGCGTCGTAGTCCACGCGCTTGCCGCCTACGGTGACGCTGCCCTTGCTGGCCTGCTCCTCCGGTTTGAAAGTCTGCAGCTTCGCCTCATCGCCCTTGCCACTGGCCTCCGCGGCCGTCAGCGGCAGTGCCGCAATACTCATCAACAGGGACAGGACACAAAGGCTCTGGCAACGCATGCGTACACTCCGGTGTGAAGGGTTACAGGCAGGCTGGCGATAGAGTGCCACCCCGTTGTGATGCGCTATGATCACGTTATGAACAAGCGCTGTCCATTCCCCGTTGGCATGGATCGCCGCCGCTTTATCCTGAGCGGCCTCGGCGCGGGCGCCGGCTTGTTGCTATCGCGCGCGCAGGCCCAGGCGTTGATGAGTCCCGCCGCTGGTACAACCGCGCGCAAGCCGAAGGTGCTGGTACTGGGTGCCGGCGTCGCTGGCCTCGCGGCGGCGTTGAAACTGCAGGAGAGCGGCTGCGAAGTCACGGTGCTGGAAGCGCGCACGCGGCCGGGCGGCCGCGTGCACACATTGCGCGAACCTTTCGCCGACGATCTGTACGCTGAGGCCGGCGCGGGGCGCATCCCGAGCACACACGCGCTGACGCTGGCCTGTGTGGCGCGCTATCAGTTGCCGCTCGACCCGTTCTTTCCGGATTCGGGCTCGCAGGTGTATCTGTGGGGTGGCAAACGCGCAGTGGCCGCCTACGGGCAGGGCCCTGACCTCAACGAGCTGAATGTGGATTTCACGCCCCGCGAACGCCAGGTGGGTTTCGAAGGGCTCTCGAAACTTTACTTCGATGAGCTGCGCGAGAGCCTGCGGTCCCGGCCCGCGGATGGCTGGCCATTTCCCGATTCGAAGCTCTACAAGGACCAGACCTTCAGCGAATACCTGCGCCGCCAGGGCGCCTCCGCCGATGCGATCAACTACCTGACGCAGGGTTTCGTTGACGACTCGCTGCTCGATTTCGCGCACGATGCGATGAGCCACGCCGTGCCGATGCTCTCGAAGATCCGCGGCGGGAACGATCGGCTGCCGCAGGCGATGGCGAGCGCGCTAGGCGCGCAGATCCGCTACGGCGCCGAGGTGCAGCGCATCGAGCAGTCGGCTGATGGCGTGCGCGTGAGCTATCGCAGTGGTGGCCAGCAGCAACAGGCCAGCGCCGATCGCGCGATCTGCACCATTCCCTTCACGGTACTGCGCCACATCGAGATCGCGCCGGCTCTCAGCGCCCCCAAGGCGCGCTCGGTACAGAACCTGTATCTCGGGCCCGTGGCACGCGTCTACGTGCAGACTCACAGCCGCTACTGGGAAAAGCAGGGCCTCAATGGTTTTGCTTCGGTGGACCAGGCCATGGAGCTGTGGAGCCCGACCGTTCATCAGCCTGGCACCCGCGGCATCCTGATGTCGTACCTCTACGAAGGCCTGGCGCGCGAGTACTCGGCGCAGTCTCCTGCCGATCAGATCGAGCGCAGCATCCAATTGTTCGACCAGGTGCATCCGGGCCTGCGCGCCGAGGTCGAGGCGGCCACCACCTGGTCGTGGCTCAATGAACCCTATTCGCGCGGCGCGTTCCTGGTGGCGAGGCCCGATCAGTTCGAACTGCTGCGCGATATCGCGCTGCCCGAAGGGCGGATCCATTTCGCGGGCGAGCACACCTCGCCCTGGCCCGGCTGGATCCAGGGTGCCTTGCATTCGGGATTGCGCACCGCCGACGAAGTGCTCCGCGGCTGAGCCGGCGCCCGATTCGCTTCAGATCTCGCCGGCGCGCGCGAAGCGCGCAATATGATCAGCCGCACGAAACGCCAGCGCCTGGATCGTCATCGTCGGCTGACCGCGACCTGAAGTGACCAGGCTGCTGCCATCGCACAGGAACAGGTTGGGCACATCGTGCGTGCGGTGGTAGCGATCGACGACCGAACTGCGCGCGTCGTTGCCCATGCGACAGGTGCCAAGCAGGTGCATGCCGAAATTCTGCTCGGCCACCGGCGAACGCGTCACACGCTGCGCGCCGGCCGCGTCCATGATCTCGACCGCGCGATCCTGCATGAAGCGCGCGTTGGCCAGATCATCCGGATGATCCTTGTAGGTCACGCGCACCGCCGGTCGGCCCCAGGCATCCTTCAGCTTCGGGTCGAGGCTCACCGCATTGCTGGCGACCGGCAGTGAAGTGCCGTGCCCCAGCACGATCATGTTGCGCGGGAATTCACGCAGCCGCGCCTTGAAGGCCGAGCCCCAGGATGGGCCTTCCTGCCCCAGGCGCTGGGCCCACATCATGGGCTGCGGGCCGATGCGCGCATCGAGCCCGCCGCCGCCATAGAAACCGCGGCGCGGATCGGCATCATAGAAATCATGGATCACGCGCGTCACCTGCACGCTCTTGTACTCGTTGAGCTCGTGCTCGAACACGGCGCTGACGCGCGCGCTGTAGTTCATCATCAGGTATTTGCCGACCAGGCCGCTGGAGTTGGCCAGACCGTCGGGGAAGCGCGCACTGGCCGAGCCGAGCAGCAATCGCGGCGTCTCGGCGCCATTGGCCGCCAGCACCACCGCGCGTGCCTTCTGGAAATGCTCGCGCCCGGCCCGATCGAGGTAGGCCACTCCCGTCGCGCGACCTTTGGCATCGGTATCGACGCGCACCACGTAGCTGTGGGCGCGCACTTCACAACGTCCGGTGGCTTCGGCCTCCGGGATCATGTTGAACAGTGTCGAGGATTTGGCCTGCGCCTCGCAGGCGAAACCATGGCAAAAGCCGCAACTGATGCAGGCCGCCCGGCCGCGATAGAACTGCGAGTTGATTGCCATCGGCGCCGGAAAGGGATGGAGCCCGAGCTTGCGTGCGCCGCGTTCGAAAAGCACGCCCGAGGATTTCACCGGGAGCGGTGGCATCGGGAAAGGGCGGCTGCGCGGCGGATCGAAGGGGCTCGCACCCGCGAGACCCGAGACGCCGATATCCCATTCGACCTTGCTGTAGTAGGGCTCGAGCTCCGCGTAGGTGATCGGCCAGTCTTCGAAGCCGGTGCCGGCGATGGGCCCGAGCTTGCTGCGCTCGATGAAGTCGATCTCGTGAAAGCGCCAGTAGTTCGCCGTGAAGTGCGTGCTGCTGCCGCCCACGGTGCGCGCATACCAGAGCGCGGGCCGCATGCCGGTGGGTTTTGCCACCGCCTCAGGGTCGGACCTGAAACTCTGCGGGCTGCGGCCGTCGCTGTTGGTGATGGCGCCGAGGAACCAGTACTTGAGTTCATCGTGCTCGAAGTCCGCCGGCGTCAGGCGCGGGCCCTGTTCGAGCACCACGGTGCTGAAGCCCGAGGTCGCGAGTTCGCGTGCCAGCACGCCGCCGGCGGCGCCCGAACCGACCACGACAAAATCCACCACGGTGGAATCGCGATAGCGCACGGCGCTCATGATTTGCCGGCCGCGGCGTCGAATCCCGGGTAGTCGCGATCGTAGTAACCGAAAGGCGGCGTGAAGGCGTGCAGGTCTTCGAAGCCAATGAGCTGCCAACCCAAGCCGTTGTGGTTGCCGCCGTAGTCCGGCATCGACAGCGCGCCGAGCACGGTGAGCTGCTGCGCGGAATTGAAGAATGGCGTGTGCTCGACCTGCTGCAACCAGGCGATCTGCTGTTCGGAAGTGAGCGCCGCGAAGCCTTCGGCGCCGGCATGCTGTGCGCGGCATTTCAGTTCGAACTCGGCCAGCCCGAGGCGAAAGGCGGGCGCCAGCGGCGCCATGAAGCCGGCCAGTGCATGGTCGATGAAGCGTGCCACGCCCATCTCGCGCGCGCCGGGTGTGTCGTCGCTCGGAATGATCTGCGCCACGAGCGCATCGATCGTCGCTGCCTCGCCGCTGCTGAAGTAGCGCAAGGCGGTGCTGCCGCGCGCCTCGCTGGCGACCGCCCTGGTGCTGGCGAAACCACTGACCGCTGCGACGCCCAACAACGCGAGCGCGGACTCGAGCAGTTCGCGGCGCGTATGAACGGCCGTCGCAGGTTCACGCGCCGCGGCATCACCCGTCGCAGCATCGCTCACCGCGGCCTCACTTCGCTTTCTGCGCGTTACCACCCTTGCCCTCCCAGATCGCCAGCATGTCGGCCGAGCCCTGCGAGCGTACGCCATTGTCAGCGAGTATGTTTTCGGTGCTGGCCATGATTTCAGTGCGCGAGAACACCAGCGTTTCCCCCAGGCGATTGGCGAAGGAGAACTCCACGAATTCACTCTTCAGGTCGCGCAGCACCGCGACCAGGTGCGCGAGGCTGCGGATCGGCGTGCCGTTTACTTTCTCCACCACGATGCCCGCCGGGTTGTCGTAACCCTTGGAGGCGTTGCTGGGAAAGAAGGGCGAGGGCACGACCACCAGTTCTTCGCGCGCGGCATCGGGTGCAGCCCCGAAGCCCGAGATCAGCGGGCTGCCGATGAAGCCCAGGCTGAGCGCGATGTTGCCGTTGCCGGCCAGCGCATGCAGGTACTGGCGCGTGGCGCGCGAGAACACCATCGGGCCATAGATGAAATACGAGGGATAGTCGCCCCACAGGTCCGGGATCAGGCTGGGTTTCATCGGACTCACCGGCAGCTGGATGTTCAGCGCCTTGCCGTCGCGCACTACCGTCAGCGGTATCTTGCCGTTCCTGGCCACCTGCTGCACGCGATAGGCAAAGCTCACGCGCAGGTCGGCATTCAGCTTCACCATGCCCTCATCGTCGACCGGCGTGTCGCCGATGCGGGTGATCAGGTCCCACTCATGCAGCGGGTAGCTGCTGTCGGTGCTGGCCGGGCGGTGCACGAGGATGCCCTGCACCAGTTTGTCCAGCTTCAGGAAGGGTCGTAGCGCGCTGTTCTCGAAGCTCTGCAGTTCGTCAAACATCGCGGGCTTGCCGTCGTAGTGCCCGTCGGCGATATCCTGCAGGAACAGATCGATCTCCTCGTTGGGGATGATGTAACCGATATTCTGCGTGTCGCCACCGGCGCGGCTGAAGGCGAGCCCGATCATTTTGTCGCCGACCACCGCGGCACCGCCGCTGTTGCCGGGATTGATCGCCGCGTCGATCTGGATGCGCAGTCCCAGCACCGGATAGTTGTAGGTCGAATACTCGATGCGCGAGACGATGCCCTTGGTGATCGAGAGCGAGGCGCCACCGGTGGGATAGCCGTAGGCCAGCACCGCGTCCCTGATCTGCGGCAGTTGCGTGGCGCGCGGCAAGGGTGCGTGCGTCGCGAAGAAGGCATCGTCGTCCAGCTTCAGCACCGCGAGGTCGATGCCTGGCGCTACCGCCACCACCGTGGCGCTGAGCTTGTCGCCGGATTGATTGGCCTGAATCTGCACCTGGCTCGCGTACAGCACCACGTGCGCGTTGGTGAGGATGCGATTGCCCTCGATGATCACGCCACTGCCGGTGACCTCCGCGGGCGCCTGTTTTGCCCAGGGCTTGGTGGTGTCGGGGTTGCGAATGGTCGCAAACACCTTGACCACGGCGGCGCCGATATTGCCGGCAGCTTCGGCGGGCTCCGCCGACGTCGTCGCCTTTGGCGTCGCTGCGGCTGCGTCGGTCGCGGCCTTACCGGTGGTGCTTGCGCCGACCAGCAGCAGTGCCGCCAGGCACGCGCTGGCGATGCGTTTCAGGATCGCGGACGGTGTGCTCATGTCAACCTGACCCTTGCCAATGCCAAAGCGCACTATTGCGCAAAGCGCAGGTTACCGGCAAGCCGCGCCGCGGCGCTGTCCGGCGGCGCTGTCCGGCGGCGCTAGTCGGCGGCCTTGAAGCGCGGCAAGGGGTCGGGCAGATCCGCCAGGAAATAAGCCAGCACCGCCATCGTAGCCACCTGGCTGTTCAGGTTCTGCGGGTCGACTTTGTCCAGGGTGTCGGCGGCCGTGTGGTGATAGTCGAAATAGTGCCGGCCGTCGACCCGTGGAGCGAAACCCGGTACGCCCGCGCCCTGCAGCGGCCCGATGTCGGCGCCGAGCTCGCGATCGAAACCTGCCAGCGCCGTGGCACCAATGGGCGCGAGCGCATCCACCACCGGTTGCAGGCTGGCCAGCGAGCGCCGATCCACCGCGGCGTTCACACCCAGCGAGCGACCGGCGCCCGCGTCGCTCTCGATCGCCGCCACCTGCGTGTCGAGCCGGTCACGCACCGATTCGAAGTAGGCCCTGCTGCCGGCGCCGCCATTTTCCTCACTGGACCAGGCGATGAAACGAATCGTGCGGTGCGGATGCAGGTCGAGCTGCCTGAGCACGGCGATCACACCGGCTGCCGCCATCGTGCCCACGCCATCGTCGGTCGCGCCCGTGCCCAGGTCCCAGGAATCCAGGTGCCCGGAGACGATCACGACTTCGCCTGGCTTGTCGCGGCCGGGCCAGTCGGCGATCACGTTGTTGCTGTCGGCGTCAGGCAGTGTCGCCGGCGTGAGCAGCAGCTTCATCGTCACCGGGCCATGCGCTGCCAGGCGCGCAATAAGGTCGGCATCTTCGGCCGACAGGGCGCCCGCCGGAATCGCCGACTGCGCACTCTTGAATACGGTGACGCCGGTGTGCGGCAGGCGATAATTCGCGCCGCCCACCGAACGCACCAGCGCCGCGCGCGCGCCCAGCGCCGCTGCCTTGGCAGCGCCGCCACTGCGATATTGCACCGCGTGGCCATAGGCCTCGAAGGCATCACCGTTGTCCGCCAGGTGCTGCTCGAAAGGCTCGTCGAACAACACGATACTGCCGGGCACTTCGCTGGCGCGGCGCTGCAGTTCGTCGAAGTCTTGCACCACGATCACACGGGCACTCAAGCCCTCGGGTGCCGTCGCCCCGGAGAAACCCAGCGCCGTCACATGCAATCGCTGGCTGAGCCCGGCCGGGCGGCCAGGATAGTCGGTCAGCTCTGCCTGTTCAGCGCCGCGCACCCAGTGCGGCACCTTCGCCGGCTGCAGCTGCACCTGCGCGCCGAGCGCGCGCATCGCCGCGGCGACCTGTTCGATGGCTGCATCCAGCTGCGGTGAGCCCGAGATGCGCGGGCCGATGGTGTCGGTCAGCGTGGTGAGCTGCTGCATGGCCCAGGGGCTGGCCATCGCCGTGCTGCGGATGCGCGCCAGCGTTGCGGCTGCGTCGCCCGCTGGCGCTGCGCTGGCTGCGGCGGTGGCCGGGCTCGGCAGCACGCACAGCAGCGTACCCAGCAACAGGAGTGGAGCAGCGAAC
Source organism: Gammaproteobacteria bacterium (assembly GCA_025350055.1). Lineage (GTDB taxonomy): Bacteria > Pseudomonadota > Gammaproteobacteria > Steroidobacterales > Steroidobacteraceae > FEN-1191. Next base: position 25,211 of record JANXYK010000011.1, read on the forward strand.
ATGGCGGGCGCGCGGCGTGATGCGTTCATGGGTATCCAGGGTGAGGTGGCAGGAGTGCAGGCGCCGCAGCCTTCGAGAGGGCGGGCCGCTAGTCAATACAGGCCCGCGCTTGCCGGTCGTGTTTGTACCATAGTACCATAGTACCAAGTTACAAGGAACTGTCATGGCCAGGGCACCCCGCCGCATCGAGATCGAACGCGTCCAGACCGGCGTGCGCATGGAGCGGCGCGTGCTCAAGGTGCTGAAGGCGCTGGCCGAGTACAAGAACCTGACGCTGGGCGATCTGCTCGAGGGCATCGTGCTGCACGCCTTCGACGGCAAGGCGCCGTTCACCGGCGAGACCCTGCGCAAGATCGGCGAGCTCAAGGGCATCTACGAACTGGACCTCGACGCGAGCGCTAGCCACCGGCTGCGCGAGAAGTCATGAGGGACGCAGCCCTGCAGGGCGCGCCGTCACCGCTCAGCGACGAGGATTTCCTGCGCGCGCTGGAGCACTGCGCGCTGCCGCCGGATGAATTCAATCACCGCGCGCATGTGCGCGCCGCCTACCTGTGCCTGCAGCAGGGCGATTTCGCCGCAGCGCTGCTGCGGGTGCGGCGCGCGATCCGCAACTTCGCCAGCCACCACGGGCAACCCGGGCGCTACCATGAAACCGTCACGGTGACCTATGTAGCGCTGATCCAGCAGCACATCTGCGAGCGCGGCAGCGGCGGCAACTGGGCCGCATTCGCGGCCGGTAATCCGGAATTGTTCGAGCCTGGCCTGATCGGGCAGTACTACTCGCGCGAACAGCTGGCTACGCCCACGGCGCGAAGCGTGTTCCTGCTGCCACGCATTGCGCCTTAAGCTCACTGCCCGAATCTGACGCCGCCGCCTACGAGCCAAAGTGACTCCTCAGGCGTTGGCGTGCGCCCGAGCAGCGCATTGCGGTGTGGAAACCTGCCGAAGCGTTCGATGATGTCGAAGTGCAGTTGCGCGAAGCGGCTCACGCCGGCAAACACCGCGCCCATTTCCACCGGCGCTTCCGCGGCCAGCCGGCGGAAAGCCGCCAGTGATTCGTCCTGCACCTCGCGCGACTCGGCGTGCTGCAGCGGCATATAGAAGAAGATGCGCTCCACCGGATCGAGCGCGGCATCCGCGCCCCCCTGCATGCCGCCGAGCGCCAGCTCGAGTGCGGCGCGATCCTGTGCGAAGGCCGCGGCCGTGCCGCGGTTGAGATTGCGCGGAAACTGGTCGAGCAGCAGGATCAGCGCCAGGCGCCGGCGCGGGCCCGATTCCCAGCTCGCGAGCTCGCCCGCGGCGGCCTGATGGGTCAACACGTCGAAGCGCTGGCGTATCTGCTCGTCGGTCTGTGGCTGCAATTCAGGCGTGGCCGCATCGCCGAACCAGCGCGGCATGCGTTGTGCCACGGCATCGGCCGTGTAGGGCCGGTTGCCAAACCAGAACTCCAGCACTTCGTGGGCGCGGCGCGAGGGTTTCATGGGCGCGCGCCGCCAGCGGCTACTCGCAGAGACTCTCGAGGTAGCCCTGGGCCGCGCTCGAGAGGCGCTTGCGCGCCAGCGCGTGCGCCTTGGGCGCGTCGACCAGGTGCTCGAGCGGCCCGGAGACCAGCATGCGGCGCACGGCCGGATCGCGCGCCGAGACGCGCGCCATCTTGTTCAGCACGGTGAAGCCGCGGTAGATCTTGCCACGGGGAACGCGGTTCGCTTCGATGGAGCGGGCCAGATACTGGCCGAAGCGGCTATAGAGGAAGTAGTCATCATCGCCGACCTGGAAGCGTGCTTCGGCGAAGAAATCAGGAAAATTTCTGGCGAGATACTCGTTGACACGGTGAAGACGGGGCCCAGGTTCGCTGATCGCGGACGCTTTGCGTTGCTTCATCTTGAGTTGCCACACCTCTGCATGGATCGATGCGGCGCGAAAGGTACGGCACAACGAGCACTGATGCAAGCGGCAAGTGCACACTCGCGGCGCGCGCACGTGCGCACGCTCGCGCACGCGCTTGCGAGTCGCGCTTAAGGCGCGTGGTGAACCAACAGCGGCTGCGCCATCCACCAGGCGGTGATCAGTATCAGCACCGCCATGGAGATCGAGAAGCCAATGCGCACCGCGCGCCGGTGCAGCAGTGGGCGCAGGCTGGCGCCGAAGATTGCCCACACCACTGTGCAGGGCGGACTCACGATCGCGGTCACGGCGAGCAGCATCAGGAGGCTGGCCGCCGGCGACAGTCCGTCACGCGTGACGATGCCTGCAGCGGTGACAGCCGCTCCCCAACCCTTGGGATTCACGAGCTGAAAGAGGGCGGCCTGCATGATCGTCTGCGGACGAGCGCCGCCCGTCGTGACCGCCGCGCCCTGTGCACCGGTCGCGCTCGCCGGCGCCGCCTCGTCGCCGCTCCAGCTCTCACGCAGTAGCTGATAGCCGAGCCACAGCAGGTACAGCACGCAGGCGATGGTGAGCAGGTCGGTCAGTGCCGGGTAGGCTGCGATCACAGTGCCGACACCGGCATAGGCAATCAGCATCACGCCCGTGAAGCCGAGTGTGATCCCAACCAGGTGAGCTGTAGTGCGGCGCAAGCCGAAGCGCGCGCCCGAGGTGAGCAGCATCAGGTTGTTCGGGCCTGGCGTGATTGCCATGACGAAGGTGAATGCGGCCAGTGGTGCCGCAGCGTTCAATAGAGATGTCATTGTATGCATTGACCGCAAAGCCGGGGTTTGTAATATTCGGGCGTAAGGCTGATGGGTGCAATTGGGTGTCTGGTGCGAGGGCTCTCTTGAGAGAGTCCGGACTTGAGTTTGTCCTGGGGGGGGTCGACCCGGGGCTCCCCACCGTAAGTCTCTGTTTTTAAAACGGTTGTCACCGACTCAGGGTGGCGTGGGACGAGGTGTCGCCCGTGGCGGCGCCTGCAGCCTCGCGCGGGAGAGCGATTCATGGCCTATAAGAAAGAACGACTCGGCCCACCGCCCAAGCAGGGCCTGTACGACCCGCAGTTCGAGCACGATGCCTGCGGCGTCGGTTTCGTCGTCGACATCAAGGGCCGCAAATCGCACCGCATCGTCGAGCAGGCGATCGAAGTGCTGCGCAATCTCGATCATCGCGGCGCGGTCGGCTGCGAAGTGAACACTGGTGATGGCGCGGGCGTGCTGCTGCAGATGCCGCACGGCTTCCTGCTCGAGGCTTGTCGCAAGGCGCGCATCGCGTTGCCCGAGCCCGGTCAATACGGTTGCGGCCTGGTGTTCCTGCCGCGCGATCCGACCAAGCGTCGCAAGCTCGAGATGCAGCTCGGCCACATCGTGCAATCGGCCGGCCTCACATTGCTCGGCTGGCGCACGGTGCCGACCAACAGCGCGACGCTGGGCGAGACCGCGCGCGCCAGCGAACCCTTCGTGCGCCAGGTCTTCATCGGCCGCGGCCCGCAGACCGGCAGCGACATGGATTTCGAGCGCGCGCTCTACGTGGTGCGCAAGCGCGGCTACAGCGAGATTCGCACCTCGACCATCGACGGCGCGGAATACTGGTACGTGCCCAGCCTCTCGTACAAGACGCTGGTCTACAAGGGCATGCTGATGACCGAGCAGCTGGCCCAGTACTACCCCGACCTGCAGGATCCCTTGATGGAATCCGCGCTCGCGGTCGTGCATTCGCGCTTCAGCACCAACACCTTTCCGAGCTGGGATCGCGCGCATCCGTATCGCTATATCGCGCACAACGGCGAGATCAACACGCTGCGCGGCAATATCAACTGGATCAAGGCGCGCGAGGCGCTGTTCGAATCCGACCTGTTCGGCGAACACATGAAGGAGCTGCTGCCGGTCGTGAATCCGAACGGCAGCGACTCGGCGATGTTCGACAACACGCTCGAGCTGCTGGTGCTCGCCGGTCGCTCGTTGCCGCACGCCGTGATGATGATGATTCCCGAACCCTGGTCGGCACACGAGACCATGGACGATTCGCTGCGCGCCTTCTACCAGTACCATTCCTGCCTGATGGAGCCCTGGGATGGCCCGGCCTCGATCGTGTTCACCGATGGCCGGCAGATCGGCGCGGTGCTCGATCGCAATGGCCTGCGCCCCTCGCGTTACTACATCACCAAGGACGATCTGGTCGTATTGGCCTCCGAAGCGGGCGTGCTGGAATTTGCGCCGGAGCAGATCGTGCGCAAGGGGCGGCTACAGCCGGGCCGCATGTTCCTCATTGACACCGAGCAGGGCCGCATCATCGAGGATGAAGAGATCAAGCGTACCGTGGCCGCCGAGCGCCCGTATCGCCAGTGGCTGGATGAACACCTGGTCACGCTCGCGAGCCTGCCGCCGGCCGGTGAGCTGCCGCAGCCCAATCACGATACCTTGCTGCAGCGGCAGATCGCCTTCGGCTACACCTATGAAGACCAGCGACTGCTGATCGAGCCGATGGGCCAGAACGGGGTCGAGGCCGTGGGCTCGATGGGCAACGACACGCCACTGGCCGCGCTCTCCTCGCGCCCGCGCTTGCTCTACGATTATTTCAAGCAGCTGTTCGCGCAGGTCACGAATCCGCCAATCGACTGCATCCGCGAGGAGCTGATCATCTCGAGCGAGATGCTGATCGGCTCCGAGGGCAACCTGCTGCAACCGCGCCCGGCCGATTGCCGGCAGCTCGAGCTCAGCGGCCCGGTGCTGACCAACGAGGATTTCGCGCGCCTGAGGCGCATGGATCTGCCCGGCCTCAAGATAGGCGTGCTGCCGATATTGTTCCGCGTAACGCGCGGCGAGCTCGGTCTGGTGAAATCGATGGAAGAGCTGCGCATCATGGCGCGGCGCATGATCGAGGAGGACGGCGTCAGTGTGCTGATCCTCACCGACCGCGGCATCAACAAGGATTTCGCCGCGGTGCCGGCGCTGCTCGCGGTCGCGGGCCTGCATCACTACCTGATCCGCGAGGGTTTGCGCACGCGCGTCAGCCTGGTGCTCGAGACCGGTGAGGCGCGCGAGGTGCACCATTTTGCGCTGCTGATCGGCTATGGCTGCAGCGCGATCAATCCGTATCTGGCCTTCGAGACCATGGATGGCATGATCGCCGAGGGCATGCTCGCGAATGTCGATCACAAGCTGGCCTGCAAGAATTTCGTGAAGGCCGCGACCAAGGGCGTGATCAAGGTGATGTCGAAGATGGGCATCTCGGCGATCCAGAGCTATCACGGCGCCCAGGTGTTCGAGGCCGTGGGCCTGCGCCAGGATGTGATCGACGAGTATTTCACCGGGACGGCCTCACGCATCGGCGGCATCGGCATCGACATCGTTGCGAAAGAAGTGCTGATGCGGCACAGCGCGGCGTTTGCCGAGAAGTCCGGCGAGTCGGTGCCGCTGGCGGCCGGCGGCCAGTACCAGTGGCGCTCCGGCGGCGAGTATCACCTGTTCAATCCCGAGTCGATCCATCGCTTGCAGAAAGCGGTGCGTACCGGCAGCTACGCCACTTTCAAATCCTATGCCGAACTGATCAATGACCAGTCGAAGCAGCTGTGCACCTTGCGCGGCCTGCTGGATCTCAAACCCGGCGATGCGGTGCCGATCGACGAAGTGGAATCGATCGAGTCGCTGATGAAGCGCTTCAAGACCGGCGCGATGTCCTATGGCTCGATCAGCAAGGAAGCGCACGAGACGCTGGCGATCGCGATGAACCGCATCGGCGGCAAGAGCAATACGGGCGAGGGCGGAGAAGATCCCGAGCGCTTCAAGCCCATGGCCAACGGCGATTCGAAGAATTCGGCCATCAAGCAGGTGGCATCGGGGCGCTTCGGCGTCACCAGCGAATACCTGGTGAGCGCGAAGGAACTGCAGATCAAGATGGCGCAGGGCGCCAAGCCGGGCGAGGGCGGCCAGCTGCCAGGCACCAAGGTGTATCCGTGGATTGCCAAGACCCGCCATACCACCGCGGGCGTTGGCCTGATTTCACCGCCACCGCATCACGATATCTACTCGATCGAGGATCTCGCGGAACTGATCCACGATCTCAAGAACAGCAATCGCGAGGCGCGCATCAGCGTGAAGCTGGTGGCCGAGGTCGGCGTGGGCACGATCGCCGCGGGCGTCTCCAAGGCGCACGCCGATGTGGTGCTGATCAGCGGCTATGACGGTGGCACGGGCGCCGCGCCGCAGACTTCAATCGCGCACGCGGGCCTGCCCTGGGAGTTGGGTCTTGCCGAAGCGCACCAGACCCTGGTCTTGAACAACCTGCGCAGCCGCATCGTGGTCGAGACCGATGGTCAACTGAAGACCGGCCGCGACGTGGTGATCGCCGCATTGCTGGGCGCGGAGGAATTCGGCTTCGCGACCGCGCCGCTGGTCTCGGTGGGCTGCATCCTGATGCGCGTCTGCCACCTGAACACTTGCCCTGTGGGCGTGGCGACGCAGGATCCGCGACTGCGCGAACGTTTCACCGGCAAGCCCGAGCACGTGGTCAACTTCATGCGCTTCATCGCGCAGGACCTGCGCGAGCAGATGGCGCAGCTCGGCTTCCGCACTGTGGAAGAGATGGTCGGGCGCGTCGATCGGCTCGAACCGCGCAAGGCGATCGAACACTGGAAGGCGCGCGGTTTCGATTTCAGCAATATCCTCTATCAGCCCGATGTGGGCGAAGAGGTCGGTCGCTTCCACACCGAGGCGCAGGATCACGGCCTCGACAAGTCGCTCGATGAGACCACGCTGCTCGAGCTGTGCCGTCCAGCGATCGAGAGTGGCAAGAGCGTGCGGGCGGAATTGCCGATCCGCAATGTCAATCGTGTGGTCGGCACGATCACCGGCAGCGAGCTCACGCGTCGCTACGGCGCTGCGGGCCTGCCGGATGACACCATCCACCTGAAATTCAATGGTTCCGCGGGCCAGAGTTTCGGTGCTTTCCTGCCGCGCGGCATGACGCTGCATCTGGAGGGCGATGCCAACGATTACGTCGGCAAAGGTTTATCGGGTGGCCGCCTGATCATCCATCCGCCGGCGGGCTCGGCTTTCGCGGCCGAAGACAACATCATCATCGGCAATGTCGCACTCTACGGCGCCACCAGTGGCGCGGCCTTCATCCGCGGCATGGCGGGCGAGCGCTTCGCGGTGCGCAACAGCGGCGTCGATGCGGTGGTGGAATCGGTCGGCGACCATGGCTGCGAATACATGACCGGCGGGCGCGTGGTAGTGCTGGGCCGCGCCGGTCGCAACTTCGGCGCCGGCATGTCCGGTGGCGTCGCCTACGTGCTCGATGAAGCCGGCGATTTCCCGGTGCGCGTGAATTCGCAGATGGTCGGCGTCGAGCGGCTGGAAGATGCCGAGGAAATCGCCGCGGTGCGCGCGCTGGTGCAGCAGCATCTCGAGCTCACTGGCAGCACGCGCGCCCGCGCACTGCTGGCGCGCTGGGATACCGTGGTGCCCGATTTCGTGAAGGTGATGCCCAGGGACTACAAACGGGTGCTGGCCTGCGTGCGCCGCGCGCACGATCAGGGCCTGTCTGGTGACGAGGCCATCATGGCCGCGTTCGAGGAAAACGCGCGCGATCTGACGCGTGTCGGTGGCAATTGAAGCAGCGGATACGACACACAGCACATGGGTAAGCCAACAGGATTCATCGAGTATCTGCGCGAACTGCCGGTCGATCGCACGCCGAAGGAGCGCGTGCGCGACTGGAACGAGTTCCATCACAACATGGAAGAGCGGCATCTGCGCCAGCAGGGCGCGCGCTGCATGGATTGCGGCGTGCCCTTCTGCCAGACCGGCAAGCTGATCAGCGGCATGGCCGCGGGTTGCCCGGTCAACAACCTGATTCCGGAATGGAACGACCTGGTGTATCGAGGCCTGTGGCATGAAGCGCTCGACCGGCTGCACCTGACCAACAATTTCCCGGAGTTCACCGGTCGCGTGTGTCCGGCGCCTTGCGAAGGTTCCTGCGTGCTGGGCATGAACAGCACGCCGGTGACGATCAAGGCGCTGGAAAACGCGATCATCGACAAGGGGTTTGAGTCCGGCTGGGTACTGCCGCACGCGCCGCCGCGCCGCACCGACAAGAAAGTGGCGGTGATCGGCTCAGGCCCCGCAGGTCTCGCGGCTGCGGCGCAACTCAATCGCGCCGGCCACCATGTTACTGTGCTTGAGCGCGCCGATCGTCCGGGCGGGCTCTTGATGTACGGCATCCCGAACATGAAGCTCGACAAGCGCGAAGTCGTGTTGCGGCGTATCGATCTGCTGGAACGCGAGGGCGTGAAGTTCCTGTGCAACGCCGACGTCGGCGAGAACGTCGAAGGCCTGCTGCTGCTGCGCGATTTCAACGCCGTCGTGTGCTGTACCGGCGCCACGCAGGCGCGCGAGCTGCCGATCGAAGGGCGCGAGCTCAAGGGCGTGCATCTGGCGATGGACTACCTCACCGCCAGCACACAGGCACTGCTGAACGGCGGCGCGGAACATGCGGCCATCCATGCTGGCGGCAAGGATGTGATCGTGATCGGTGGCGGCGATACTGGCACTGACTGCGTCGGTAGCGCGATGCGCCAGGGCTGCAAGAGCCTCACGCAGATAGAGATATTGCCGCGGCCGCCCGATGAGCGCGCCGCCGACAATCCCTGGCCCGAATGGCCCAAGGTCTACAAGCTCGACTACGGCCAGGAAGAAGCGGCCGCGCGCTTCGGCGCGGATCCGCGCACCTATGTGACCACGGTGAAGAAATTCGTTGGCGGTGCCGATGGTGCGCTCGCGCAGCTGGTAACGGTGCAGATCAAGTGGGAGAAGAATGCCGCCGGGCAGTTCACCGCTGTCGAACAGCCCGGGTCCGAGCGCACGCTGCCCGCGCAGCTGGTGCTGCTGGCGATGGGCTTCACCGGGCCCGAGCAGTCACTGCCGAAAGAACTGGGCGTGACACTGGATGCGCGCGGCAACATGCAGGCCGAGCACGGTCGTTACACGACCAGTGTCAAAGGCATCTTTGCCGCGGGCGATTGCCGTCGTGGCCAGAGCCTGGTGGTGTGGGCGATCAGCGAAGGCCGCGGTGCGGCGCGCGAGTGCGATCGCTACCTGATGGGGAAGACCACGTTGCCCTGAGGCGACGCGGTGCGGCCACTCAGGGCCGGAAGTCGATCCGGCCTGGCGGGCGCGAGCGCGGGTCGTAGTGCAACAGCTCGCCGTTTTCCACCGAGCGACCGCTGAGCGCCAGGATGAAGGCCCAATGCGCCACCACCACGGTGCGCGCGCTATCTGCGTTGGCGGCCATGAACTCACGGAAGGCCGCGGCGCGGGCGATCGTGGCGCGCTCTGATTCCATCACTTCCGGCCACCACTGTGTAGGCAGGTGACTGAAGTCGTGGTGCGGGAAGCGCGTGGCCAGTTGCGCCGGTGAGCTGCCCACATCGCACACGAATACGCGTCGCTCGCGCACCTCCTGCATGACCCGCACCGTGCGCGACGGCGCGCCCAGCAAGGGCTGTGCGGTCTGCAATGCACGCGTGTAGGGCGAGACGATGACATGGGCGATTTGCGCATCCGCCAGCTGCTGCGCGGCGGCTGCCGCCTGCTGGTGGCCGAGAGGGGTCAGCTCCGGGTCTTCGATGCCCGGGTCGATGCCGGTGGCACTGTAGTGTACGTTGAAGTAGCTTTGGCCATGCCGGAGCAGATACATTGCGGGGAGCCTGGGTGTCGGGGCGCTATTCTATAAGAAATGAATCGCATGGCAGGGAAATCGACGGCCCTCACGGCCTGCATCATCACCTTCAATGAAGCCGATCGCATTGGCGCCTGCATCGAGGCGTTGCGTTTCTGCGATGAAATCGTGGTGGTCGATTCCCATTCCAGCGACGACACGCGCGCCATCGCCGCGCGGCTCGGCGCGCGCGTGATCGAGCGCGACTGGCCGGGCTATCGTTCGCAGAAACAGTTCGCCACCGACGCCGCCAGCCATGACTGGGTGCTGTGCGTCGATGCCGACGAGCGGGTCACGCCGGCATTGCGCGCCGAGATCGAGAGCCTGCGCGCCGGCGGCTTCGCGGGCGCCAGCGGTTGGACGATTCCGCGCCTTACCGATTACTTTGGCCGCTTTCTGCGTCACGGCAATGCCTGGCCCGACCGGCAGATCCGCCTGTACGATCGGCGCACCGCGCGCTGGGTGGGCTACGAAGTGCACGAGAAGATTGCCGTGAGCGGCGCAGTCGTGGCGCTATCCGGGCCGCTGGAGCATTTCGCCTATCGCAGCTTCGATGATCACCTGGCGCGCATGGACCGCTACGCTGCGTTGATGGCCACCGAAATGTATCGCGCCGGCCGGCGTTGCGGCGTGCTGCCGGTACTGTCCAATCCGGCCTGGCGTTTGTTTCGCGGCCTCATCATAAAGGGCGGCCTGCTCGATGGCTGGCGCGGCCTGCTGTTTCACATTGTCGAGGCCGGCTACGTGCGGCGCAAATACCTGCGCCTGTGGGCGCTGAGCCGATCAGGAGGAAAATGAATTCTGGCATCCGCAGAGCAACTGGCCGCATGTCTACAACGCGGCTAATATGGTTTCGCAGTGCGAGGATCGCATCACCTCAAGGAGTGTCCTGACATGCAAGTCAACAGCCAACTCAAGGCTTCCCTGCTGGGCATCTGCCTGGCGATGTTGTGCAATCTGGCGACCGCCGCCGAGGTGCATGAAGCGGCCAGCGTCGAGGATTCGGCGGTAACCCTGGGCCTCTATGATCCTGAGCAGAGGGAGCTGCTGGTTCCCGTGTTCGTCAACACGGTCAATACCTGGCTGCGCAAGTACCAGCCGAAACTGCAGTCACGCAGCGCGAGCGGTGCACGCATGCAGGTGGACTACCACGGCCTGTTTGAAATTGAGCTTAGCATCAAGGACAAGGAGTACCAGATCGCTGTCCGCCCCGCGGAAACGGTCACCAGGGAGGCGCGAGCCCAGCGCGTCGCTGCCAAACTCCTTGGTGGCGTGCAGAAGAACATGTCGAGCGAGCTGAGGCGAGGCGACGCCAGGTCCCGGCGTCGCTGAGGGAATCAGTGTGGACTGATGCATGGCAACTGGTAGCAAATCGGCCAAGCCGGCAGCGCGCGCTGCGCGCAAGTCAGCCAGCGCGCGTAGCAGATCCGCTAGCCGCAAGCGTCTGAAGAGTGCGGCCTCGGAGCGTGGCCTTGCGGGCGCTGACATCGCGCTGCCGCGCGAACATCCGGAGCTGAGTGCGCTGGTGGCGCTGGTGGGCAAAGCCGATGGTGCCGTGATTGGCGCCTATCGCGACCCGCTCGGTGGTCGCGCATTGCTGGTGGCCACGCTGCCGCTGCGCGCCGTGCAGCCCACGCCGTTCCAGCGCGACCTCTCGCCCACGCACACCAAGCGTCTGGCGGAGAAGATCGACCAGGCCGGCGCCTTCCTCGATCCGCTGATCGTGGTGCAGGGTCAGGATGGGCAGTTCTGGACGCCGAACGGCCGGCATCGCCTGGCCGCCGCCAAGGTGCTGGGCCTGAAGCAGATCACTGCGCTGATCTGTCCCGACGAAGCGCTGGCCTATCGCATCCTGGCGCTGAACACCGAGAAGGCGCACACGCTGAAAGACCGCAGTCTCGAAGTGATCCGCATGGCGCGCAATCTCGCGCGCCGCGAACCTGCTGCGCGCGAGCGGCAGTTCGCCGAGCAGTTCGAAGCGCCGGAGCTGCTGACGCTGGGTATCCTCTACGCGGACAATTCGCGCTTCGCCGGTGGCGCCTACAGTTCGTTTCTGCGCAAGGTCGATCAGTTCTCGGATCGTACGCTCACGGTCAGCCTGCGCGAGCGTGCCGGCTATGCGGCACGCCTGCTGGAGATCGACGTCCAGGTGAAGAAGCTGATCGCAGCGCTCACGGCCAAGGGTTTCAAATCGCCGTACCTGCGCAACTACGTGGTGGCGCGCATCAACCCGGTACGCTTCCTGAAACCAAAGAAGGGCAACAAGGGCCCGCTGATGCCGATCGGCCAGGCCCTTACACGCATGACGGCAGCGGTGAAGAACTTCAAGGTCGAGTCGGTCTCCAATGCCGATCTCGCCTGGGTGGCGGTGGGGGCCGGCGCGCAGGACTAAGGGCGTTGTCAGGCGGGGTAGAGCAGTGCGCTGGCGCATTGCTCGCGCCAATGCTGTTCATCGCGCAGCGCCAGCGTGTCGAGGTCGGCACTGCTGGCGCGCGCATCGTCAATCCATTCACGCAACCGCGGGCCGCCGTTGATCACATCAAAGGCGAGCTTGCCCTGCTCGTACTCATAGGCGAAGTCGCGCCACAGCGTGGCGCCCGGATGCTGCGCGCGCACGGCCTTGAGCAGCGCGGCCACCAGTCGCCAGGGACGGAACTGCGCGTGCCCGTAGCCGCTGTCGGCCACATGGATCTGCACGCCGTTGCATAACTCGCCGGCATGCTTGTGGAAGGTGGGCTCGAACCAGCAGTCGCGCAGCGTGCAGCCGGCCAGCCATAATGGCGCCAGGCGCTGCACGTCATCGATCAGCGCACGCGCATTGATCTCTGGGGCACCGAGTAGTTCGAGCGGTCGGGTCGTGCCGCGGCCCTCGGAGAGCACTGTGCCTTCGACCATCACCGTGCCGGCGTAGCAGCGCGCCATGGACAGGTTCGGTGCGTTGGGGCTGGGGTTCACCCAGGCGCGCAGGCCCAGCGGCCAGCCGTAACCCGGTGCCGCAGTGGGTTCCCAGCCTTGCATCGTGATCACTTCGAGCTCGACATCGAGGCGCAGCGTGCTCTTGAACCAGCGCGCCAGCTCGCCCATCGTCAGGCCGTGGCGCATCGGCATCGCGGCCGCACCGACAAAACTTTCCCAACCAGGTTCCAGCAACAAGCCTTCGACCGGGCGACCCGCGGGATTCGGGCGATCGAGCACCCACACGGCCTTGCGATGGCGGGCGCAGTCCTCGAGCAGGTAACGGAGCGTGGTAATGAAGGTGTACACGCGACAGCCGACATCCTGTAGGTCGATCAGCAGCACATCAAAGGTGTCCAGCATCGCGGCTGTCGGACGGCGCACACTGCCGTAGAGGCTGTAGACGGGAATGCCGTGGCGCGGATCGAGGAAATCCTCGCTCTCGATCATGTTGTCCTGCTTATCGCCACGCAGTCCGTGTTGCGGGCCGAAGGCCGCGCTGATGCGCAGTTCCGGCAGCGCGATGAGCGCATCGAGCGAATGGGTCAGGTTGGCCGTGACCGAAGCGGGGTGCGCGAGCAGCGCCAGGCGCTTGCCGGCCAGTGGGCGGCGCAGCGCAGGATCAGCGAGCAGCCGGTCGATGCCGAATTGCAGGTTCACTCAAAGTCCTCGTGTGACTGGCTGGATTCTAGGGCGCAGGCAGCTTGAGCGCATGACTGAAACCCGCGGGATCATGAAAGTCGGCCTCTGGGCGCGGATGGCACAGCGCCCAGTAGGAGTGTTGTCCGCTGCTCGCCTCGATCACCGCAGCCACGCCGAGTTGCCAGGTGGTCACAGCAGCGCTGGCCGCCATCGCCGGCACCTTGATGCTCGCGACCACCAGCAGATCGCGTTCGGCCTCGTGCCGCGTGTCGATCCTGCAATGGCTGGCGTCCAGCTTGCGCTGGCCGCTGCGGTAGCCGTCGAATGAGTACGCGGCCCAGGCACCGTCGGGCGCGAAATTGAACTCCAGGTAACGCGGCGATTCCGCGGCACGCGCGAACAGCTCCAGGCAGGTATGTCGCCAGAGTTCATCGCATCGCGCGGCAGTTGCGGCCGCGGCACGCGCCTGCGCCGGCATGCGCACGCGCTGCGGGTTGCCATGCAAGCGGTATTCGAGCGTGAGCGTGCCATCGGCCTGGAGCGAACCCGATACCATGATGGAGGTCAGCGGCGCGCTGCGCTCCGGCTGGGTACCGGCGGCCGTGCCCGGATGACAGACCAGCGACAGGTCGTCGAAGCGCGCGGTCATTTCGTCCGCGTGCTGACTGGATACTCGCGTCCGTCACGATGCCTGTAGACAGTCTCGCCTTTCAGGATCTGCAGATCGATATCCGGATAGTCCACGGCTTCTTCGCCTGGCCGGCGCGAACCCACTTCAAGGACCAGTGCGTCCGCGTTCGAGCGATTCTGCAACTGGTGAGCGTCGGCCACGCCGGCCTTGAAGCCCGCGCAATCGCCGGCGCGCAGCACTTCCTCGCCTTGGTTGGTAACCAGCACCACTTCACCCGCGAGTACGTAGATGAATTCGTCCTCGGCGGCATGCCAATGCCGCTGACTCGACCAGCTGCCCGGCGGCAGGCGCAGGCGATTGACGCCGAACTGCGTGAGGCCGGCGGCATCCCCGAGTGGCGAGCGATGCCGCTGCCGGCAAGGCACATCGTAGGGCGACGGATAGCGGGTGCCCGTCAATATCGGGACTTGCTCTTCATTGATCTTCGCGCTCATGCAGGTCTCCGATGATTCATTGCGATGCCGATTGGATCGCAGGCAGCACCTGCGCGCGCGCTACCGCGGGCCGCGCATCGCGCTGGTAAGGCCAGGGCAGTGTGTCCAGTGTGGCCAGCAACGCATGGACGAAAGCGTCCTGGCGGCGACGCGCGGCGCGCACCGGCACACCATGATTCAGGATCGCGAAATAGACCGTGCCGCGATCGCGGGTGGCCATCGCGCCAACGAGCGCGCTGGCGCCGTAGTCGCCGAAGGTGCCGGTCTTGCCCACCACGCGACCGCTGTCGGTAACACTGTTCAGGCGATCGTGCAGCGTGCCATCGTCGACGCCGGCGACTGGCAGGATGTCGACCAGCGTATGGCCGGAGCGCGCGAGTTCCTGCTCGAGCGCGCGCAGCAGTTTGACCACGACCCTGGGGCTGAGCCGGTTGCGCGCATCGGTGCCGGCGCCGTCGCCGAGGATGATCTCGCCGCGCATGTCGGCCGGCACCTCATCACGCGCTAATGCCTGCACGGCGGTGGCGCCGCCCGCGGCATCGGCGAGCGGCTTGAAGATGTTGTTGGAGTAGTCGTTCAGCCCCTTGACCAGCGGTATCAGCGGTTGCGAACGATGCAGCAGGAGTGGTGCGACGCTGGCAGCAGCGTCACCCACCGCGTCCCCGAAGATCAGTGCCGGTGCCTTGCCGCTCGCAGTGGCGGGCAATTCGGGGAACGCAGCGCGCACTTCATCCCACGCGGCCTGCGGTGCCCGGCCACCCAGTGATGCGCGCAGCCGTAGCACCAGCGTGTCATCGCGCCAGTTGAACATCAGCGGACCTTCGAGCCGCAGCGTGCCGGTGACCCGCTGCACACCCAGGTCACGCAGCGCGGCGCCCACCAGCAGTGCATTCTCGTCGACGAAGTAGGGATCGCCACTTCCTTCGATCAGCAGATCGCCCTGCAGGGTGCCAGCACTCACGGGGCCCGTTGCCGCGATCGTGGTCGTGAACCGGTAGTCGGGCCCGAGCCTGCGCAACAACGCCAGCGTGGTGGGTACCTTGGAGACCGAAGCCGGATGTACCGCTCGCGACGCCGCTTGTGCCAGCAACACGCTGCCGTCGCCTGCCTCCACGTAGACTCCCTGGCCGGCGCCCAGCAGGCGTTGCGCCAGCGTGGCAAGCGGGTCCGCCGCGGCGGCAGGTAGTGTCGCGCAGCACATCAACAGGAAGATTGCGGCAGGCTTGCGGGTCAAGGGTTTCTCGCGCGGAAGCATCCTGGTACGGAAGTGCGATAATGCCTCAATAAATCGGCGGGGGACACGACATGTCGGAACAGCATTGGAGGCGCGTGGGCCTGCCGGCAGCGCTGCTCATTGTGCCACTGCTGGTGGTCGCGGTGAGCACCAGCGAGCCCGGAGATGCGAGCGAAGTCACAGCTGCCGCGCCCGCGCTTGACCCGGCCAATCCCTTTGCGGCCCCGAGCAGCTTGCCCTATCAGCTGCCGCCCTTCGATCGCATCCACGATGGCGATTTCATGCCGGCCTTCACAGCCGGCATGGCCGAGCAGCTGCGTGAAGTGCAGGCAATCACGAGCAATCCCGAGCCTGCCAGCTTCGAGAATACCTCGCTGGCGCTGGAAAAAACTGGGCGCCTGCTCGGGCGCGTCGGCCGGACCTTCAATTCCCTCAATGCCTCGCATGGGAGCGAGGTCACGCAGAAGATCGAGGCCGACATGGCGCCACTGCTGGCCGCGCACAGCGATGCGATCAACCTGGATGTGGCACTGTTCAAGCGCATCGACGATTTGTACCAGCGACGCAGCAGTCTCGGCCTCGATGCCGAATCGCTGGCGCTGCTCGAGCGTCAGCATCTCGACATGGTGCGCGCCGGGGCCATGCTGCCCGAAGCGGCCAAGGCGCAGCTGCGGCTATACAACACGCAGATCTCGACGCTGGCGTCGCAGTTCGGCCAGAACCTGCTCAAGGAAGCCCGCGAAGGCGGCGTGGTCATCGACCAGCTGAGCGAACTCGATGGACTGTCGGCAGCGCAGATCGCCACCGCGGCCGAGGCGGCCAAGGCGCACGGCATGCCGGGCAAATGGCTGCTGCCGCTGCAGAATACGACCACGCAGCCAGTACTCTCGCAGCTGAGGAATCGCGCGCTGCGCGAGCGCATCTACCAGGCATCGGTGTCGCGCGCCAGCTCTGGTGCCACCAACAACCTGCCAGTGTTGCTGCAGCTCTCGAAACTGCGCGCCGAACGAGCGCAGCTGCTGGGTTATGCGAGCCACGCGGCCTACACGCTGGAAAATGAGTCCGCGGGTACGCCTGCCGCAGTCGAGGCCATGCTGAAGCAGCTCGCCGGGCCGACGCGCGCCGCGCTGTTGCGCGAGACCGCCGCCATCCGCCGGCTGATCGCGCAACAGGCCGCGAGGACGCACACCAGGCCCTTCGAGCCCAGGGCCTGGGACTGGGATTTCTACGCCGAGCAGGTGCGCAAGGCGCGCTACGATTTCAACGAGGAGGAGGTCAAGCCCTACTTCGAACTGAACCGTGTGCTCGAAGATGGCGTGTTCTACGCAGCGCACGAACTGTTCGGGCTCACATTCAAGGAGCGCAAGGATCTGCCGGTCTACGGCCCCGACGTTGGTGTCTACGAAGTCTTCGATGCCGATGGTTCGCCGCTGGCGCTGTTTTATACCGACTACTTCGCGCGCGACTACAAGAACGGCGGCGCCTGGATGAGCAATTTCGTCGAACAGTCGCAGCTCTACGGCCTGCGGCCGATCGTCATCAACAACGTCAACATCGACAAGCCCGCAGCCGGACAGCCGGTGCTGCTCAGCTTCGATGAGGTGCGCACCCTGTTCCATGAATTCGGCCACGCCCTGCATGGCATGCTCTCGAACGTGAACTACGAGAGCCTGGCCGGCGCCAACACCACGCGCGATTTCGTCGAGTTCCCTTCGCAGTACAACGAGATGTGGGCACGCGAGCCGGTGGTGCTGGCGCACTATGCGCGCCACTACCAGACCGGCGCACCACTGCCGCCGGCGCTGCTGCAGCGAATCCTCGCCGCGCAGAATTTCAACCAGGGTTATGCCACGGCCGAGAAGATCACCGCCGCGGCGATCGACATGGCTTTCCACCAGCTGGGGCTGCAACAGGTGCCAGCACCCGGCGAAGTTGCTGCCTTCGAGCGGCAAAGCATGAAGTCGCTGGGGCTGGACCTCGATGCCGTGCCGCCGCGCTATCACGCCGCGTATTTCCGCCACGTGTTCGCCGATGAGTATTCGGCTGGCTACTACGCCTACCTGTGGAGCGAAGTGCTGGCGCGCGATACCGGGCAATGGCTGCATGAGCACGGTGGCCTCACACGCGCGAACGGACAGATCCTGCGCGACAAAGTACTCTCGCGCGGCCGTACCCGGAGTCCGCAGCAGCTGTTCCAGGATTTTTACGGGCGCGCACCGGATGCCGGTCCGCTGCTCGAGTACCACGGACTCAAGACCAGCGCAGCGCCCAAAGTGAACGCCGCGCCCAAGGCGCAGGCCGCGCCGAAGTCTGACAAGCATTGAACCGCGGGCGTTTCGCGGGCCGCACGGTACTGATTACCGGCGCTTCCTCCGGCATCGGCGCAGCACTCGCGCGCGAATTCGCCCGCGAGGGCGCCGTGCTGGTGTTGGCGGCGCGGCGCCTGGAGCGGCTCGAGTCGCTCGCGCAGGAGCTGCGTGCGCGCGGCAGCGAGGTGCTGGCCCTCGCCTGCGATGTCACACGCGACGGTGATTGCGAGCGCGTCGTGGCCGAGGCGCACAGCGCCGGCCGCCGGCTCGATGTCGTGGTCGCGAACGCCGGCTTTGGCGTGGCCGGTGCGTTCAGTAAGCTGACGCTGGCCGACTACCAGCGGCAGTTCGACACCAACGTCCACGGCGTGATGCGCACGCTGCGCGCAGGCCTGCCCGATGTGCTGCAGCAGCGCGGGAGCCTGGTGATCATCGGCAGCGTCGCGGGTCATGTGGCGATGGCGGGAAATTCTGCCTACGCGATGAGCAAGTTCGCGGTGCGTGCGCTGGCCTACGCATTGCGCGGTGAGCTGCGTCGCCACGGCGTGAACGTCACGCTGATTTCACCGGGCTTCGTGCATTCGGATATCCGCCGCGTCGACAATCTCGGCCGCCTGCATGCCGAGCTGCCCGATTCCATGCCGGGCTGGGTGCTTGCCGATCCTGCGCGGGTGGCGCGCACCGTGGTGCGCGCAGTGCACCGTAGGGTGCGCGAACGGGTCGTGACCGGTCACGGCCGGGCCCTGGTGTGGATCTACCGCCATATGCCCTGGCTCTTCAATGCCGCACTGCGCATCTGGCATCCGGTGCGCAAAGTGGTGCGCTAGCGACGGCACGAGTGGCTGGTTCTTCGGCATGAGCGGGCGCTGCGGCGGCGCCGATCAGCGCATCTTGATTTTTGGTGCGCTCAGCCATCAGGATCCTGCATGGAAGCAGCAGAGGAACCACTCGAGTCCGGTGCGGAAACGCCCGATGTGCCCTGGTCACTGATCCTGCTGGCCGGTGGCGCAGGCTGGCTGGTCGTCACCGTGCTAGCACTGCTGTGGATGTACCCGATGGGCGGCCGCATGGTCGGCAACGTGTACTACGTGAGTACCGGCGCGCGCGCAGTGCAACACCTGATGGTGTTCGCGCTCTCGGTGCTGGCCTACCGCGTGAGCGTCTGGCGCGGCACGCCCACCTACCGCACCCGGCCGCTTGTGTTCATCGCCATGCAGATCGTGCTGGCGCTGATCGTGGTCAGGCTGGCGCCCTTCACCACGGCGCTGACAGGTGGTCTCGTCGATCACCGCTATGCAGACATGCGCGACACCATCAAGGGCTGGCTCCCGTTCGCCCCCAGGTTCTGGGAATGGCTGTTGCCGTTGCAGTTCTTCGTGGCGCCCTACCTGCTGGGCCTGGTGCTGATCGGCATGGTGCAGATGGCGCGCGACTATCATCGCGAGTCGCTGCGTTCGGCGCGCCTGTGGGCGGCCTATGCGGAGACGCGCCTGAAGATGCTCTCGACCCAGCTGCAGCCGCATTTTCTCTTCAACGCACTGCATGCCGTCAGCGAACTGATCCACGAAGATGCCAACCGTGCCTCGATCATGCTGGCGCGACTCGGTGACTTCCTGCGTCACGCACTCGAGAGCAGCCAGCAACCTTGGATCAGTGTCGCCACCGAGATCTCGGGGCTGGAAGCCTACCTCGCCGTGCAGCAGGCGCGTTTTCGCGATCGGCTGCGGGTCAGCATCGCGATCAATCCGGAGGCCGCCGTCTTAACGATTCCCTCGATGCTGCTGCAGCCGCTGGCCGAAAACGCCATTGAACATGGACGCGCCAGCCCGTCGGCAGCTCTGGATGTGAGTGTGGCCGCAGCAGTGGCCGGTGAGCGCCTGCGCTTCACCATCCGCAACAGCACGCCACAGATGACGGCCTTGCTGTCACCGGAGTGCTACGGCAATGGCCTGAAGAATGTGCTGTTCCGCCTGCGCGCGGCCTACGGCAACGGAGCGCAGCTGCTGGTCGGTCCTGATCCGGCGGGCGGGGCACGATCGCGACGCTCGATGTGCCAGC
Organism: Gammaproteobacteria bacterium; assembly: GCA_025350055.1. Classification (GTDB taxonomy): domain Bacteria; phylum Pseudomonadota; class Gammaproteobacteria; order Steroidobacterales; family Steroidobacteraceae; genus FEN-1191. The sequence goes on from JANXYK010000011.1 coordinate 45,179, forward strand.
CCGGCGTGCCCAATGAACAGCTCACCCATCACCGCGCTGGTCGTGGACGATGAGCCTGTGGCGCGCCAGCGGATATTGCGGCTGCTGGCCGGCAACGCCGCCATCGGGGTGGTGGGCGAGTGCGCCTCGGTGGCCCAGGCGCTGGCACTGGAAGTGGCCGCCGCGCCCGAGCTGATCCTGCTCGACGTCAACATGCCAGTGCGCGATGGCTTCGAGCTGCTGCGCCAGTGGGGCGAGGGCGGCATCGAGCCCTTCGTGGTCTTCGTGACCGCCTACTCGGAATATGCGATCAAGGCCTTCGAAGTGGATGCCGTCGACTACCTGCTGAAGCCCTTCGACGACGAGCGCTTCCACAAGGCCATCGCGCGTGCGCGCATGGCAATCGAAGCAGAACGCGCCGGCAACGATGCCGTACATGAGCGCGAAGTCAGGCTGGAAGAGCGCGCCGGATCATCGGCTTTGCCATTCCCGAAGCGACTGCTGATCGCGGAGGACGGCAAGGTGCTGTTCCTGCCGACGCGCGAGGTGGAGTTCGTGCAGTCCGCGGGCAAATACGTGAAGGTATTCGCGCAGGGGCGCTGCCACCTGCTGCGCCAGCCCATGCACGAGCTGGAATCGCGGCTCGACCCCAACCAGTTCGTGCGTGTGCATCGCTCCAGTGTCGTCAACGTGGATCAGATCGTGGAGATGCATCCGCTGTTCCACGGCGACTACGAACTGGTGCTCAAGCGCGGCACGCGCCTGCCGATGAGCCGGCGTTTCCGCAGCCGCTTCGATCGCTTCCTGACCGACAACTGAACCCGCCCGCTCGCGCCGGGCGGCATCCGCTCGTTGACCACGGCTGCGCCGCCCGCGCCGCTGGCATTGCTGCTGCGGTTGTGCCACGGCACTGTCGCGGCGATGCCAGACTGCCTGTTGAAAAAGCGTGCGACTGCTTGACCTCATCGCGCAGCACCCGGAACCCTTCCTGGTGCAGCAGGAGGACGGGCAGGTCGTGCGCCTCAGCGGCGCGGCGGACTTTGCCAGCGCCATTCGCACTTGCCCCCTGCGCTACGTGCTCGCCGACCCGCTGGTGCGCGACTGCACGGCGCTGGCGTACTCCGATGGCGTGCAAATTGCCGAGTGCCTGGATCTCGTGCGCCTGCCGGCGCAGGAGTGGTGGGTGGAATGGAACGACGCCGCGCGGTTGGCGGAATACTGTCGCGCCATGGACATTGCCACGCCGGCAGAGGCGGCCTCGGCCATTGCACACGCAGGTGTGCTGGTCACTGCCGACGCCGGTGGCCGCAGTGGCACGATGCGCAGCTTCTGGTGCAGCAAGGACACGCAGCAGGAGCCGTTGCTGGCGCCGCTGGAGATCCACTTCGACCTTGATGCCATCGCCACCGAGCATGGCAGCCTGGATGCGCTGCTGCAGGGCGCCTGCACCGCGGTGCCGATCGCGGCCGAGCCCGGTGTCAGCGCTGTGCTGCAGCGGGCGCGCTACCGGTTCGACCGCAGCTGGCTCGACTACTATCGGAAAAATGCGCAGGACAGCGGCGTCCGGCAGCAACTGCTGCACGAGTCCCTGGGTACCGTCGCCGCGGATTTCCCGCTGGTGATCGCACTGCTGCTGATGATGACCGTGCGCGGCGGGCTGCCGCAGCGCCAGGAAAACCTGGCGCAGCTCAATGCCAAACGCATGCGCCTCGGCCGCGCACCGCTACTCGAGCACATCGAAGTGTCAGCACCGCTCGTGCGGCCGCACTGTCCAGAACAGTTCGCGTTCGCCGACAGCGCGCGTCGCGCGCCACGCCTGCACCATGTGCGCGGACATCTGGTGCGACGTGCGAACGCGCTGTTCTGGCGCACACCTCACTGGCGTGGACATCTGCGCATGGGACAGGTGCGCACACGCACGGTGATGCTGCACTCCTGAGCACATCGGCGGTGCGCGCAGCCGCTGTTGGATTTTCTCCACACGCAATCCCGGTCGCGACATGCGCGCGCCGCTGGCGCATCGCCGGCTCCTCCGGTACCGGGACCACACCCGCTGGCGCCGAGTGCGTTGCGCCTGCGGGTCATTGGTTTTTAGTCTGCTGTGATCGCACACCAGGGGGATCCCAATATGCTCAGCAATTTCAGGAGAGTTGGTCTTGTCGGCATGATGCTGGTGGGTAGCCAGTGCCTGACACTGACCGCTTACGCAGCCGACCAACCCGCCGCAGCCGCAAACGGCGAACTCGAGGAAGTTATCGTGACCGGCTCGCGTATCGCGACGCCCAATGCCACCAGCACCAGCCCGATACAGGTGGTGACCTCGCAGGACATCCTGGTGTCCGGCAAGTCAGACATCAGCGACATCATGAACCAGTTGCCGCAGAACTTTAACAACGACCTCGGGCAGGACCTGGGCAATCGCACCTCCGGCCTGTCGACAGCGGGCGGTGTCGCGACTGCGAACCTGCGCGGTCTCGGCCCGAACCGCACGCTGGTGCTCATCGACGGTCGTCGCCTCGGTGTGGAATCGCCCAATACGACGATCCAGGCTCCGGGGCCAGATCTGGACCAGATTCCGGCGGCGCTGGTGGAGCGCGTTGAAGTCGTTACCGGCGGCGCCTCGGCGACCTACGGGTCCGATGCCATCGCCGGTGTCGTCAACTTTATCATGAAGAAGAACTTCCAGGGCCTGCAGGTCGACGGGAACCTCAGTGAGTACTGGCACAACAACCACAACAGCTTCTTGCAGCAGTCGATGCGCGATGCCGGCGAGACGCCGCTGACCGGAAGCAGCATGGATGGTCGCAGCCGCAATTTCACCATTACCGCCGGCGCGAACTTCGATGACGGCAAGGGCAACGTGACAGCGTATTTCGGCTACCTGAAGGCCGATCCGGTCACCAGCGGCGACCGCGATGGTGGCCGGCTGCCAGCTCAGCTCTGCGCCCACCAGTCTGCTCGATCCGCCGATCTGCCTGGGTTCGTCGAACTCGAATTATTTCCGCCCGGATTCGCCGGGCAGCCCGAATGCCAGCGTGGCCTTCAGCGTGCTCGGTACGGATTTCATACCGCGCGGCTCGGCGCCTACCAATCCGCCCACGCTGTTCAACTCGCAGCCCTACATCTACATGACCCGCGGCGACCAGCGCTACACCGCGGGCTTCAGCGCGCATGTGGACGTGAGCGACCACCTGCGTCCGTACGCCGAGTTCAACTTCATGAACGATCGCAGTCACCAGCAGATCGCGCCGACCGCGTTGTTCCGCGACAGCAATCCGAATGATCTGACCGGCGCCGGCGACTACTACATCAATTGCAGCAACCCCTTGCTCAGCGCCCAGCAGCAGCAGACGCTGTGCACGCCCGCGCAGATCGCCGCCGACATCACCGCCATCGCCAATCACCAGGCGCCGGTCACCGTGCAGATGCGCATCGGCCGGCGCAATGTCGAGGGTGGTGGGCGATTCTCGGACTACGAACACACCAACTATCGGGCGGTGTTTGGCGCCAAGGGCAATCTGGGCGAGGCCTGGAGCTATGACGCCTATGGCCAGTTCTACTACACCAGCTTCTACAACTCGAACAACAAGTACATGAGCTTTGCCAACATTGACAAGGCCCTGTTGGTGACCACCGATGCCGCCGGCAATCCGATCTGCGTCAGCGGCGGATCCTGCGTGCCGTACAACATATTCAGGGATGGCGGCGTGACCGATGCGGCGCTCAACTACCTTTACGTGAATGGCACGGCCTATGGCACCACGACTTTGCGCACCGTGCACGCAGACCTCACAGGTCAGCTTGGAAAATATGGTCTCAAGTTGCCGACGGCCAACGATGGCCTGGGGCTGAACATCGGCTATGAGGGCCGCAATGAGAGCCTGAAGTTCGATCCGGATTCGGCCGAGAAGAGCGGCCAGCTTTCCGGCTTCGGCAGCGCCTCGGTGGCGATCGATCGCAGCGTCTCGGTGAGCGAGCAGTTCATCGAGCTGCGGGCCCCGCTGGTGCAGGACAAGAGCGGAGTGCGTGACCTGGTGGTCGACACCGGCTACCGGCGTTCAGACTACTCGACCTCGGGGCCGGTGAGCGCCTACAAGTTCGAGCTGCAGTATGCGCCCACCGACTCGGTGCGCTTCCGCGCTTCCTACCAGCGTGCGATCCGCGCGCCCAGCATCATCGAGCTGTACAACCCGCTCAATGTCGGACTGATCCAGTTGGGCAATGATCCGTGCGCACCGCCAGCCACCCGCTCGCTGGCGGACTGCCTGCACACGGTGTCGGCGGCGCAGGCCGCGGCGTTCACCGCCGCCTACAACGCTGGCACGATTCCGCAGGCAACGCTTGGCCAGCTCTCGCAGCTCACCGGTGGCAATCCCGATCTCAAGCCGGAGCAGGCCGATACCTACACCTATGGCCTGACCTTCAAGCCCGCGGCGCTGCCGAACTTCACCGGCAGCATCGACTACTTCAACATCAAGCTCAAGGACACCGTGGGCGTGCTCCCTGCCAACATCATTCTCGCCAACTGCCTGGATACCGGTGATCCCGGCAATTGCAGCAGGATCGTGCGCACGCCCAGCACCTTTGGCCTGGTGGGCAACAGCATCGGCTCGCTGGGCTACATCCAGCTGACCAATGTCAACATCGGCGCCAACCAGGTCAGCGGTGTGGATCTGCAGGCCGGCTACAAACTGTCGCTCCCCTCGGGTTGGGGTGCCCTGGCCTTCACGATGAATGGCGCCTACATGCTCAAGAACTCCACCACGCCGACGCCCGTGTCACATACCTTTGATTGCACCGGCCTGTTCGGATCGGTCTGCCAGACCATCAACCCGCGCTGGCATCACATCGTGTGCGCGAGCTGGCTCAGTCCCTGGGACCTGAACCTGTCGCTCACCTGGCGCTACATCGGCGCCGTACTGCTCGACAACAATGATGCCGAGCCGTCGTTGCACTACGCGGTCAGCGGCTGGACCTTCCTGCCCCCGGGCTACAACGCCTTCGACGCGCGTCTCCCGTCGTTCAGCTATTTCGATCTGGCGGCGGCCTGGGATGCGAACAAGCACCTGCAGCTGCGCGCCGGTATCAGCAACATGTTCGACAAGGATCCGCCGCTCGCCAGCTACGAGATAATTTCGGGCGGCGCGGCAAACACCTACTCGACCTATGACCAGTTGGGTCGCCAGCTGTTCGTTGCCTTCACCGCGAAGTTCTGAACGGGATCGGGCGGGGGCAATGCGGCGCGCAAGGCACAGCTAGTGCTTGAACGCCGCATCGCCCACCCGGTGATAGTTGGCCGGGTGCGAGGTGACGACGCTGCGTTGCGTGGCATCGCTGTACACGTGGCAGGCGCCCGTGCAGTCGCGCAACTCGGCTACCGCATACAGCAGCCCATCGCTGGTCTTCGGGTGCTGTGCCGGCTGGTAACGCGCGGCATGGCATCCGGCACAGCCGCCGGCGTAGGCGGCCGCAGGCCAGGGAATCTGTTCGCTGTTGCTGGAATGGCAGCTCGCGCACACGAGCTCTGCACGATGCTGGCCGGGGAAGGCACCAGAGCTGTGCACGAAATGCCAGGCGCTCCAGTCCGGATAGTTGTGGCAGGTGGCGCAGTCCAGCCGCGTCGTCATGTGCGTGGTCGTCACGCCCGGCGCCACGCTGTTGTTGTGGCAGCTGACACAGTTGGCCGTCAGCGTACTGTGATCCATCAATGCCGGCTTCCAGCCCAGCGTGCCGTGGCAGCTGTCGCATTGTGCCGTGGCAGGCACGTGGTTGATGGGCAGGCCCATGGCCTGCAGGCCGTTGTGGCAGCTGCGACAAGTGTGCGCCGCAATGGCGCTGTGCTCGAAGCGCGCCGGCGTCCACGCGTTGCTGGTATGGCAGGCCTCGCAACTGTTGTTGCTGGCGATGTGATGGGCACCTTTGCCGCGCGCTACGCTGCCGTTGTGGCAGCCGCTGCAGCTGCCCTTGACCTGCAGATGATCAACGCCGCTGACTGGCAGCCAGGCCAGCGTCGTATGACAACTCCCGCAACTGTCGCTGCTGGCGATGTGGGTGACTGGTTTGCCGATGCCGCTGGCCGCGCCATGACAACTCTGGCAGCTGCTGCTCACCACGCGCCGATGATCGAAGCCTGCCACACGTCCCAGCGTTGCACCGCCAGCCAGTGAGGGCGCTGCAGCGAGCTTGCTGGCGCGTTGCGCGGGTGCGAGCGGCGCGCCGCGGCGCGCACCGAACTTGTCGCGGGTGGAGTGACAGCCCGAGCCGCCGCAATCCACGCCAGCATGATGGCCGGCGGAATCGCGCACCCACAGCCGCACGCCGGTATTGGTCTTCCAGGTCATCCCGAGTTCATGGCAGCTCATGCAGGTCATGGCGCGCACCGCCGCGTGCTTCATGATGGTGCCGGAGAAAGTCGTGAACACCGTGGCCGAGTGGCACAGCTCGCAGGCGATGTTGCTCGTGCCATTGGGCGGGTTCGAAGGAATGTGCCCTGTTGCACCCGAGGGCGGCGTCATCAACGTGGGCGCCGCCATGTTGGCAAAGACCAGGCCGTAAGCGTGGCACTGCGCGCAGTTGCTGCTGATGTTCACGTGATTCATCGTCGCCACACTGTAGTTGCCCGCCGTGGTGTGGCAGAGCGCACAGTTGTTGTTGTCGGCCGCCGGCAGCGGGATGTGATTGGCCGGCAGATCGGTCGCACCCTTGAAGCTGGTGGTATTGAAATGACAGGTGGAGCATTCGCCGGCTGTCACATGCGCGGTACCATCAGCCTTCTTCGCCGGTCGCACTTTGATTGCTGGCGTGCCGATGAAGGTTTTGCCGGCTTCATGGCAGCTGGAGCAGACGATGGCGCTCACCAGGCTGTGTACCATCGAGGGTGCCGCCGTTCCGCTCGCATTGGTGAACATAAAGCTGCTGAAATTGCTGGCTGAGTGACAGCCCTCGCAGGCAATCGCACTGGTCGGGATGTGATTTGCGGGCAGTACCTTGGTGGCGGGCGTGCCCACGAAGCTCTTGCCGGTACCATGGCAGTTGACGCAGCCCGTGCCGAAGCCGGAGTGCACCATAGACGGCGGTGCAGTGCCGCTCGCATTGGTGAATGCGAAGCTCGAGAAATTGGTGGGCGAGTGGCACTGCGTGCACACCACGGTGCCGATCGGGATGTGACTAGCCGGCTCGACCAAGGTGGCGGGAGTGCCCGCAAAGGTCATGCCTTGGCCGTGGCAACTGCTGCAGGCAGTGGTCGATACCACGGCATGGTTCATCGGCGGGCTCTTGTTGTTGATCACGAAGCTCGTGAAGCTGGTGGCGCTGTGGCAGCTCTCGCAGGCCGCGGTTCCGAACGGCACGTGATTCGCAGGCGGGAGCTTCAGCGTCGGCGGCGCCATGTTGGCGAAGGTCTTGCCGGTCGCATGGCACTGTGCGCAATTGCTGGCAATGTTCACATGGTTCATCGCCGCCACGCTGTAGTTGCCCGCCGTCGTATGGCAGAGCGCGCAGGTGTTGTTGTCCGCAGCGGGCAGCGGAATGTGATTGGCCGGCAGGTCGGTCGCACCCTTGAAGCTCGTGGTATTGAAATGGCAGGTGGAGCATTCGCCCGAAACCACGTGCGCCGTGCCATCGGCTTTCAGAACAGGGCGCACTTTGGTCGCCGGCGTGCCGATGAAACTCTTGCCGGCTTCATGGCAGCCCGAGCACACGATCGCCGTGACCAGGCCGTGCACCATCGAGGGTGCTACGCTGCCGCTGGCATTGGCAAAGGCGAAGCTGCTGAAAGCTGAACTGGAGTGACAGCCTTCGCAGGCCATGCTGCCGGTGGGAATATGGTTGCCAGGCAGGGTCTTCACCGCGGGCGTGCCCACCCAGCTCTGGCCGACACCGTGACAGGTCACGCAGCCGTTGGTGAATCCGGTGTGATTCATCGGCGGCACCGCGTTGGCGATCACGAAACTGCTGAAGTTGCTGGCGGAATGACAGTTGCTGCAAGCCGTGGCACCGATGGGCACGTGGTTGCCGGGCTCGGCCACGGTAGCAGGCGTGCCGATGTAGCTCTCGCCCAGGCCGTGACAGCTGCTGCAGGCGATGGTTGAGACCACCGCGTGGTTCATCGGCGGACTCTTGTTGTTGACCACGAAACTCGTGAAGCCCGTGGCGCTGTGGCAACTCTCGCAGGCCGCGGTGCCAAAGGGAACGTGGTTCGCCGGCGGCAACTTCAGCGTCGGCGGCGCCATGTTGGCGAAGCTCTTGCCCGTGGCGTGGCACTGCGCGCAGTTGCTGGCGATGTTTACGTGGTTCATCGTCGCCACGCTGTAGTTGCCTGCTGTGGTATGGCAGAGCGCACAGTTGTTGTTGTCGGCCGCCGGCAACGGAATGTGGTTGGCCGGCAGGTCGGTCGCACCCTTGAAGCTCGTGGTGTTGAAGTGACAGGTGGAGCATTCACCGGTTGCCACGTGCGCCGTGCCATCGGCCTTGGTAGCCGGGCGCAGGCGCGTCGCCGGCGTACCCGCCCAGCTGTGGCCGGCCTCGTGACAGGCCGAGCAGGCTATGCTGCTCACCACGCTGTGCACCATCGAGGGCGGCGCGGTGCCCGTGAGATTGCTGAAACTGAAGCTGCTGAAGTTCGCCGGCGCATGACAGCTCTCGCAGGCGGCCGTGCCGAAGGGCACGTGATTGCCGGGTGGCAGTACCGTCGCTGGTGTGCCCACCCAGCTGCTGCCGCTGGCGTGGCAGGTGGCGCAGGCCACGCCCGACACGGCCGCGTGGCTCATTGGTGGGCTCTTATTGCTGATCACGAAGCTGGTGAAGTTGCTTGCGCTGTGGCAACTCTCGCAGGCCGCCGAGCCAATGGGCACATGGTTGGCCGGCGGCAGGCGCAGGGCAGGCGGTGCCATGTTGGCAAAGCTCTTGCCCGTGGCGTGGCACTGCGTGCAGCTGCTGGCGATGTTCACGTGGTTCATCGTTGCGACGCTGTAGTTGCCCGTCGTGGTATGGCAGAGCGCGCAGTTGTTGTTGTCGGCGGCTGGCAACGGAATGTGGTTGTTCGGCAGATCCGTGGCGCCCTTGAAGCTGGTGGCATTGAAGTGGCAGGTGGAGCATTCGCCAGTCAGCACGTGCGCGGTGCCATCGGCCTTGGTGGCCGGGCGCAGGCGCGTCGTCGGCGTGCCTGCCCAGCTGTGGCCGGCCTCGTGACAGGCCGAGCAGGCCATGCTGCTCACCACGCCGTGGACCATCGAGGGCGGCGCAGTACCGCTGGCATTGCTGAACAGGAAGCTGCCGAAATTCGTTGGCGCGTGACAGCTCTCGCAGGCGGCCGTGCCAAAGGGAATGTGATTGCCGGGTGGCAGTACCGTCGCTGGTGTGCCCACCCAGCTGCTGCCGCTGGCGTGGCAGGTGGCGCAGGCCACGCCCGACACCGCCGCGTGATTCATCGGCGGACTCTTGTTGCTGATCACGAAGCTGCTGAAGCTGCTGGCGCTGTGGCAGCTCTCGCAGGCCGCGCTGCCAAAGGGAATGTGATTCGTGGGCGGGAGCTTGAGTGTCGGTGGCGCCATATTGGCAAAGCTCTTGCCGGTCGCGTGACACTGCACGCAATTGCCCGCGATGTTGACGTGATTCATCGTGGCAACACTGTAGTCGCCAGCGCTCGTATGGCAGAGCGCGCAGTTGTTGTTGTCCGCGGCCGGCAGCGGAATGTGGTTGTTCGGCAGGTCGGTCGCGCCCTTGAAGCTCACGGTACTGAAATGACAGGTGGAGCATTCGCCCGCTGCCACGTGAGCGCTGCCATCGGCCTTGGTTGTGGGTCGCAACAGCGTCGAGGGTGCACCGAGCCAGTTGTGTCCCTGCTCGTGGCAGCTCGAACAGGCCGCACTGCCCACCGCGCTGTGCACCATGGCCGGTGGTGCGGTGCCGCTGGCATTCACGAAGCTGAATGAATTGAAGTTCGATGCGCTGTGGCAAAGCGCGCAATTGGCGCTGCCCACCGGCACATGGCCTGCCGGTAGCGTCACCACTGGCGGTGTGCCGACGAACACCAGGCCCGAGCCGTGGCATTGCGCGCAGCCCAGCGCGCTCACCGCCGCGTGATTCATCGGCGGGCTTTTGTTGCTGATCGCAAAGCCCGTGAAGTCGGTCGCGCTGTGGCAGCTCTCGCAGGCCGCGCTGCCGATGGGAATGTGATTGCCGGGCGACACCTTCAGTACGGGCGGCGCCATGTTGGCGAAGCTGCGGTCCGCGGCATGGCACACCGCGCAGGCGCTGGTGCTGACCACGCCGTGATCCATCGTGTAGCTCGAGTAGTCCGCGGCGTTGCTGTGACAGGCGGAACATTGGCTCGATGAGCCGCTGGGCAGCGGGATATGGTTGCTCGGCAGGTCGATCGCGCCCTTGAAGCTCGTGGTGTTGAAGTGGCAGGTGGAGCATTCACCCGCTGCCACGTGCGTGCCGCCGCTGGCCTTCAGCGCTGGTCGCAGCACGGTCGCAGGTGCGCCGGCCCAGCTGTGACCAGCCTCATGGCAGCTCGAGCAGACGCTGCCACTCACCACACTGTGCAGCATCGACGGCGGCGCGCTGCCGCTGACATTGCTGAACATGAAACTGCTGAAAGTCGCCGCTGCATGGCAGCTCTCGCAGGCCGCCGTGCCGGTCGGTACGTGATTGCCAGGCGGCAGCACCGTGGCGGGTGTGCCCACCCAGCTATTGCCGGTTGCATGACAGCTGGCACAGGGCAGGCCCGCGACCACCGCGTGATTCATCGGCGGGCTTTTGTTGCTGATCGCAAAGCCCGTGAAGTTGCTGGCGCTGTGGCAGCTCTCGCAGGCGGCGGCGTCGATCGGAATGTGATTGGACGGCGGCACCTTGAGCGTTGGCGGCGCCATGTTGGCAAAGCTGCGGTCGGACGCGTGGCAGACGGCACAGGCCGTGCCTCCCACGACCGAGTGATTCATCGTGTAGCTCGAGTAGTCCGCGCTGTTCGCATGGCAGGCTCTGCAGGCCGTCCCAGAGCCATTGGACAGCGGAATGTGGTTGCTGGGCAGGTCCGTTGCGCCCTTGAAGCTGGTGGTATTGAAATGACAGGTCGAGCACTCGCCCGCGCTCACGTGCGCCGCGCCATCCGCCTTGAGCGCGGGCCGCAGCGACGTGGGCGGTGCACCGACCCAGCTGTTGCCCTGCTCGTGGCAACTCGAGCAGGTCGCAGTGCCCACGGCGCTGTGCACCATCGCCGGTGGTCCACTGCCGCTCGCATTCACGAACATGAACGATGTGAAATTCGAACTCGAATGGCAGTTCTCGCAGGCGCTGGCGCCGAAGGGCACGTGATTCGCCGGCGGCACCCTGAGCTGTGGCGGCGCCAGGTTGGCGAAACTGCGGTCGGCGGCATGGCACAGCGCGCAACCGCTGCTGATGCCATCGTGGCGCATCAGGTAGACGCTGAAATCCGCGGGGTTCGAGTGACAGAGCGTGCAGGGCTGCGCGGTGGGTATGTGTCCGCTGGGTTGCACAGTGCCGTTGGTGAACGAGACTGTTGAGAGATGGCAGGTGCCGCAATCGCCTTGCACCGGATGTGGCGCCGCAGGCCGCGTCACCATCGTCACGCCCAAGAAAGTCCTGCCGGTTTCATGGCAATCCGCGCAGGGCATGGGCGGTGTTACCGCCGCGTGATTCATCAGCGCCCCGCTGAAACTCGTGTACTGCGTGGGGATATGGCAAGCCTCGCAGGCTGCGCCGTCCGTCGGCAGATGCGTGGCCGGCAGGCCACTGGCTGAAACGCCGTTGTGGCAGCTGGCGCAGCCGCTCACCACGCCCGTGTGATTGAAGAGCGCGCCGGCCCAATTGAAGGTGGAATGGCAGGCATCGCACTCGAGGTTGGTCTCGATGTGCTGCGGCCCCTTGCCCTGGGCCTGCACACCGTTGTGGCAGGAGGAGCAGCCACCGCGCACTTCCGCGTGATCGAAATTCACCGCCGGACTGAAGGCCACCGGCGTGTGGCAGCTCTCGCAGCGGTTGGAGCTCAGGATGTGGCTGAGCGGTTTGCCCGTGGCGTGCACCTGAGTGCCCAGGCCGTGGCAACTCGCGCAGTCACGCGGCGTGCCTTTGAACACTGCATTGAAGTGGCAGGTCTCACAGGGCAGATCGCGATGCTTGCCGACCAGCTCGAAGCCAGTGGTCAGGTGGTCGAAGGGCGTGCGCTGCACTTTGGGCGGCTGTGCAGGCGCCTGCGCAGATGTCGGTGCAGCCGCAGTTGCAGCCGCAGGCGCCGCTGCTGCCACTGCCGGGCACGTGACCCACAGCAGCAGCGCCGTCAGCAGCATTCGCCCACTGACGCCGCGCGCGCGCGGCGTGCTGAGCGTGTTCAGCTTTGCCACTCTGGCAGTGGCCCGCCGCTGCGGCGGTATGAGTGCCGATGCGCGCCGCTGCGTACACGCAGCGCTTCGCACCCGGATCGAATGGCAGTGCGCATGTCGAACTCCGCTCCCCGTACTGACCGGCGCGCATTGTTGGCCACATGCAGACGGCAGACATCATGTCGCGCTCGTCAGACAGCAATTTGACTTAGGTCTTTTTATTGAGAGCGCGCACAGAGCGCACTGGAGGCGCGCGCTCAGTCGCGCGCGCGCCGCTCGCCAGGGCGCCGCCGGTTCTTCGCTGGCGCGGTACCGCTGCCCGCGCCGCCGCCGCTCTCGTCGGTGCGGCGAGGCCCGGCGCGCCGGTCGGCGTGATGCTGATAGCGGCACTGGCAGTGTTCCGGATCGCTGCAGCCTGCCACCGGCAAACGCGGTGCTTGGCCGGAGAGTGTGCGGCGGCGAGGATTGGTGAGCACTGCATCACAGGGATTCTTGCCAGGAACGATGCTGACTGAATGCCAGGGTTCCCGGGCTGTCTTGCTGGTCGGCTTGCTGCGAATGACCACGGTTCGCATCCTTAGCGGCCTGGCAACTGCGGAGCGGGCCGTCACCCAGAGGTTAGCAGAATCTCCGCACCGCAATTATGCTTTGCAGGCGCTCAGTCGCGCGCTGCCACTTCGCCGCGCAGCTGCTCGAGTTGGGTGCGCAACTCGCTGACCGCCAGCTCTAGCTGCGTCAGCCGCGTATCGAGATCGCTGCTGGCTGTGGCCGGCGCGTAGTCCGCCGCCGCTGTGTTGCTGTGGCTCGTCGGCGCCGGTGCCGGCGCCAGCAACTGCGCAGCCGGCGGACCCGTGAACAGCTGCAGGTAGCGCGAGTCGCGCCGTCCGGGCTCGCGCGGCAGCTGCACCACGAGCGCACCTTCGGGTCGGTTGGCCAAAGCCTCAAGCGCATACTGCACTTCGTTCGCATCGGCAAAGGGCGTCATGCGTGCGGCACGGGTGCGCAGCTCACCCGGGGTCTGCGGGCCGCGCACCAGTAATTCGCAGACGATGGCCAGTTCCTGCAGGCTGAATTTCAATCCGGAGAACTCGGTGTTGCAGAAGCAGTGCTGGTACTTGGCCACGCGGCTGCCGAAGCCGCTGCGCTCGATCATCACGTGCTTGCGCACCAGGCCATCGACCAGCTGCTGCACCTCCGCCTCCGCGAGATTCAGCAGCGGATCGCGATTGCTCTTCTGGTTGCAGGCGTTGGCGAGCGCGTTGATCGACAGCGGATACTGGTCAGGCGTGGTGATCTGCTTTTCGATCAGGCAGCCGATGACCCGGGCTTCGAGCGCACTCAAGGTGAACTTCAGCGTCATCACCAGCTCCCGGTGTTCGGCATCGAGGCCCAGGGCTCGCGCGGCGGCAGGTTCGAGCCCTGCTGCAGCAGCTCGACCGAGACCGCATCGGGCGAGCGCACAAAGGCCATGTGGCCATCGCGCGGCGGTCGCAGCACCGTGACGCCGTGATCGAGCAGCCGCTGGCAGGTCGCGTAGATATCGCTGACCTCGTAGGCGAGGTGCCCGAAGTTGCGTCCGCCGGTGTACACCTCCGGATCCCAGTTCCAGGTGAGCTCCACCTGCGCCTGCTCGTCGCCGGGTGCCGCGAGGAACACCAGTGTGAAGCGCCCCTTCTGGTTTTCCATGCGATGCGTTTCATGCAGGCCCAGCGCGTCGCAGTAGAAACGCAGCGTGGCCGCAAGATCGGTGACCCGCACCATCGTGTGCAGATACTTCATTGTCATTTCACGATTTCGAGCAGCTCGACCGTGAAATCCAGCGTGCTGCCGCCCGGAATGGAAGGCGGCTGGCCACGATCGCCGTAGGCCACGTCCGACGGGCAAAGAATGCGGCTCTTGCCGCCGACCTTCATGCGCTGCACGGCCTCGGTCCAGCAGGGCACCACGCCCGAGAGCGAAAAGGTGGCCGGCTCACCGCGCTTGATCGAACTGTCGAACACTGTGCCGTCAATCAGCTTGCCTTCGTAGTGCACCTTGACCTTGTCGGCCGAAATCGGATTGGCGCCAGTCCCTTCGCTGAGCATGGTGATCACGATACCGGTCTTGGTGGTCTCGGTGTTCTTGACGGTGGCCGCCTTGTCACGGAAGGCCTTGCCCGCTTCCTTGGCCTTCGCAATGACCGCGTTGGCGCGCTCCTGTTGCAGTGCCTGTGCCTTGGCTCGATAGGCGTCGATATCGACGGCCGGCTTGGTGCCCGCCAGGCCGGCAGCGAAACCCACTTCGGCCATTTTCATTTCTTCTTTGGTGAAGGCGAAACTCTTGTCCAGATTGGTGCCGACGATCTGCCCGATGGCGTATGCCGTTTTGTCCTCTTCGGTCTGCGGACCGGCAGCGCCCGGCGCTCCGGCAGCCGGTGCGGCTGACCAGGCGGCAGTACTCGTGGCACACAGCAGCATCACGGCAAGAAAACGCGACATGTAGTTCTCCAGGGTTGCAGTTCGTAGGGTGTGATCCGGCAGTGCGGATGTTGGCGCGCTATTCTAGCGCCCGTGCCCGCAGCGCGCCGCAAAACCCCTGTGAAGTCACGCACGGTCCTGCCGGCGCAGCGTCCTTTGCGAACGCATACCGAAGCGCAGCTACAGGAGCAGTTGCAGGCGGCATGCGCGGCGGGAGACGGGCAGGCCGGCGCGCACTGCATCCATGAGCTGTGGATGCGCGGTGCGATGGCCGTGCATATTGAGAACTGGCTCACACTTCTGTGGCAGCAGGCGGGCGCGAGCGTGCCCGAGTGGCTGCCGATGCGCCACATCGAATGGCTGCCGCTGCTCTACGAAGTGACGGCGCGCTTCCAGGCACGGCGGCGCGGGCGCTCCAACATTTACCTGGTACTGCTCGACTACAGTGACTCGCGTCCCGAGCCCTACGGCATCTATGTAGGCATGACGGGCTTCAGGCCGGCGCAGCGTTTCGACCAGCACAAGGCCGGGATCCGCGCCGCCGGCAGCGTGTTGCGCCGGGGCCTGGAGCTGCTTGCCGGCCCAACCCTGCACCTGCAGGGTATGGCCCGCGGCGAGGCGGCCGATATGGAGGAGCGGCTGGCTGAGACCCTGCGCCTGGAAGGCCTGTTCGTTCAGGGTGGCCATTGACACCAAAGCTTCAAGTTCCGCTGCGCACGGACGATATGTCGTGCAGGTATTTCAACTTGACAAGGATGTTCCATGCGCTACCGGCAGACCCCAGTACAGAGCGCTGAACTGCTGCGGCTGGTGCTGCCACGCATTGCCAAGCATGGCGGGCACTACGGGCCGGCCGCCTACTCTGTCTGGTATGAATACCTTGCGGGATTGAACCAGCCGCTGAATGCAGAACTGGACAAGCGCCTGCAGGAGCCCGACGAGCTCGCCCCCCCGGACATCGACAAGCTCTACCAGCAATTCGTCTCGGGGCGTGAGCAGCGTGAGGCCGAACAGATTCAGAGCGGACTCAGCGAGCTGCTGGGCAAGCTTGCCAACGTCGCCGCCGCTTCCGGCCAGGGCACCGCCGACTACGCGCGCACGCTCGAGGAATGCGAGCGCGAACTCGCCTCGATCGGCGACGCCGAGGGGCTGCAGCGCGTGCTCAAGTCGCTGGTGCAGTCCACGGCCACGGCGCACAGCGCCGCGGAAAAGGTGCAGACGGAGCTGCAGGCCAGTCGCACGGAATTGCAGCAGTTGCGCGACAGCGTCGGCAATCTGCAGAGCGAAGCGCAGAGCGACCCGCTGACCGGGCTGCTCAACCGCCGCGGGTTCGAGCGCACGGTCGCGGAGCTCTATGCCGAAAGCGGCGACGGACTCGGCAAGGCCGCCTTGCTGATGACCGACATCGATCACTTCAAGAAGGTCAACGACACCTATGGCCACCTGATCGGCGACCAGGTGATCAAGGCTGCAGCGCAGGTGCTGAAATCCGCGATCAAGGGCCGCGACATCGTGGCGCGCTTCGGTGGCGAGGAGTTCGTGGTGCTGCTGCCCGATACACCGGCGCAGGGCGCGCTGGCGCTGGCCGAGCAGATCCGCACGGCCTTCGGGAGGCTGCGCATCCGCCGCCAGGGGAGCGATGAACTGATCGCCCAGGTCTCGATCTCGATCGGCGTCGCGACGCCGCTCGCCGATGAAAGCGTGGAGCACGCGATCGATCGCGCCGACCAGGCGCTCTACCGCGCCAAGAACGAAGGGCGCAACTGCGTACGGTTTGCGGACAGCGCAGTCGCCGCCTGAGTTCTCCGCCTCGGACCGTCGCCTGGGTTAGGATGGCAGCATGAGCTTCACCCTGACTGCACCCGCGCGCGCGACCGGCGCTGCAGGCTACGCCGAAATTCACCAATCACTGCAGGGCCTGCTGGCCGGCGAGCGCGATCTGCTCGCCAACACGGCCAACATGGCATCACTGGTATTTCACCTGCTTCCTGATCTGAACTGGGCCGGCTGGTATTTCCTGCGCGGCCAGCAACTGGTGCTCGGTCCCTTCCAGGGCAAGCCGGCCTGCGTGCGCATCGACATGGGTCGCGGTGTCTGCGGCACGGCCGCCGCAAGCCGGCAATCGGTACGGGTTGCCGACGTGCATGAATTCCCGGGCCACATCGCCTGCGATGCGGCATCGCGCTCTGAGCTGGTAGTGCCGGCGATGCGCGCCGACGGGGGCCTGCTCGGCGTCTTCGATCTCGACAGCCCCTTGCTGTCGCGATTCACGGCCGTTGACCAGCAGGGCATCGAGAGCGCCGTGCGGGCACTGCTCCTCGCCAGCGACTGCGGTTGAATCAATCGCCGACGGTCAAATCCACCGGCAGCGGTTAAATCGTGCGCCAAGCTGCGGGCTTTATCCGGGCATAATCGCCGCGCTTATTCCATAACGCTGCGGCGCGCATTGCGTTGACAGACTTCTGCGCGATTTGCGTGAGCGCCATCATGGAAAGCCGGGGCACGCAGACGGCATGCTGTAACCCATGGAAACCAAAGACACGTTCATGCGTTTTGTCGTCATCGGCTCGATCGTCGTGGTAGGCGCGCTCGCGTTTATCGTACGCATGCATGCCTGATGAGAGTGGGCCGCGCCGCCAAAGAACTTTTCCAGCGGCCCCGGACTCTATACTAGGATAGAAGACCAGACCCGGGCTGTCGTCCGGGCAGGAGGGGTCAATGTCAGCGTATAGAAATCTCGGAATCCTGGCCGCCACCGCTGCTGTAGCGCTCAGCGGTTGTGCCTTGCAGGCGCGCACCGATAGCGATGCCAAAGCTTCCGTGGGCATGTGCCACACTTACACATTTGGCGATACCGAGCAGAAGCATCCCGACTCTGCGCCGGCCTTCGGCAATCCCTTGAATGAAAAGCGCCTGCGCGAAGCGATCCAGGCGAAGCTGAACGAGCGCGGCATGCAACCCGCCACGGAATCGGCGGCCGATTGCGCCGTGGGTTATGCGATCGGCTCGCGCCTCGCACTCGATGATGCCTATCCGCGCGCCGGTTGGGGCTGGAGCTGGGGCATGGGTTGGGGCTGGGGCCGTCGCGGCAGTTTCGGTTCGCTGGCCTGGGATTCCGGTCCGCGTGACTACCGTGAAGGCCGGGTATCGGTGAATCTCTACAACGCCCACAGCCACGAAGCCCTCTGGCATGCCTATGTCGATGTGGACGTCACACGCCTGACTGGCGCCGAAGCCGAAAAGCGCATCAATGAAGCGGTCGCGGCCATCTTTGCCAAGTTTCCCGCTGCTGCGGTAGCTACGGCAACCCCGGCGGTGAAGAGCTGAGGTAAGGCTTACGCATGACGGCGCCACGATTACGGCGCCGTCATGATTAAGCGCATGTCACGAACGGATTGCTCCTGGCAGGTAATACTCTGAGCCGCCCGCAAGGGTTCAATCAATTCAGGAGCAATGCAATGAAATCCCAGATCGCCGTTGTCGCAGCTGCCGTGGCTGCGCTGTCCGCCGCCCCCATGTTCGCCCTGGCCGCTGATGCCGCGGCGCCGGCTGCCGCTCCGGCTGCAACGGCTCCTGCCGCCAAGCCTGCCGCTTCGGCCGATGCCAAGAAGAGTGGCCACAAGGGGCACCACCACCACCACGCGCATGCCAAGGGTAGTGATGCCAGCGCGGCACCGGCCAGCCCGACCAAGTAAGACATCCCCTTACAGACTGGTTTGGAGCAGGGCGCCACGGGGCGCCCTGTTTTTTGCGGCACTATATGCGCGCCGAAGGATCACAATAGCGGTAAGCAATGCAGCGGCGAACAGCTTCGCCGGACGTTGCCGACTAGCGAGGGTATCAAGATGGCACCTGCTGAACCGGCTGTAATTTCGCGGCCCACGCGCTTCCTGTTGCCGGCACTGCTGCTGTTGCTCGGCGCACTGCTGTACGCCGTGCGCGCGAGCGCCGATGTCGGTATCGGCGACGACCCGCCGGGTCGCGTGGCGCGCGTCAATCTGCTCGATGGCCACGGCTCGGTGCAACTCGCGGGCAGCGAGAGCTGGGTCGAAGACCTGGTGAACCGTCCGCTCACCGGCGGCGACAAATTGTGGATCGAATCGGGCGCGCGCGCCGAAGTGCATATCGGCTCCGCGGTATTGCGCCTGGGCGCCAGCACCGCGCTGCAGTTCATCACCATCGACGATCGCACCATCCGCCTGCGCGTAACCGCTGGCGCGCTGAGTGTGCGGCTGCGGCAGCTCGATACCGACGAAGTGTTCAACATCGAAACGCCGGCCGGTGACATCGAACTGATGGAGCCGGGTGGTTATCGCCTCGATGTCGCCGATCGCGACGAGCGTGCGCGCATCGCCGTGTGGAGCGGACGTGCGCGCGTGCAGGGCGAGGGCGGCTTGCAGGTGCTGCATACCAACGAGAGCGCCGAGATTTTTGGCGGCGATCAAGCAGGCATCGAAGTGGCTGCAGCCGGTGGCACCGACAGCCTCGACCTGTGGGCCGAAGATCGCGACCGACGCGAAGATGAATCGCGCTCGGCGCGTTACGTCTCGCGCGATGTCGTGGGCTACGAGACCCTGGATGGCTATGGCGACTGGGTGGTCGATCCGATCTACGGTTCAGTGTGGGTGCCGCAGCACCTGGCTTACGACTGGGCACCTTTCAGGTTCGGTTACTGGAGCTGGGTCGGCCCCTGGGGATGGACCTGGATCGACGACGCTCCCTGGGGTTTCGCGCCCTGTCATTACGGTCGCTGGATACATCGTGGCGAAGGCTGGGGCTGGGTGCCAGGCCCTGTGCACGGGCATCGGCCGATCTTTGCGCCGGCGCTGGTAGCCTGGGTCGGTGCGCGTCCCGAGCGTTACACCGATCCGCGTCATGCGCCGCGCGTGGGCTGGGTGCCGCTGGGCTACAACGAAGTGTACCGGCCGCCTTATCACGCGAGCCGCGACTACCTGCAGAACGCCAACGCCAGCAACACGCACCTGGAGCGCGGCGTACTGACGCGCACGCTGGACCAGATGCGTGACGATGATGCGCACGATGGCCAGCGCGGGCAACACCGTTACATGCATCAGGACGTGCCGGGCGCCGTGACCACCGTGTCGCGCGATACCTTCATCTCGGCGCGCCCGGTGGGGCGGAACCTGCTCAAGCCGAACGCCGACGAGTTGCGCGGCGCCAACGTGCACACCGGTGCGATCGACATCAAACCCGGCGCGCAGAGCTTCGGGCGCGAATTGCCGCGCGACCGGCCGGTCTCGCGCCCCGATCGCGCAATCTTCGAGCGACCAGTGATGTCGTCGAATCCGGAAGTGAGTCCGCGTGGCACGCCCGTGCGCGTGCCGGGCACAATGCCGCAGCGACGCCTGGAAGTACCGGATACGTCGGCGCGAGCGCCCGATCGCGCCGGTGCCTTCACGCTGCGCAATGCGCCCCCGCAGCAATCTTCGCCGCCCGTGCGGGAGGCGCCGGTGCGCGAGCCGCGCGGGCGTGAGCCGCGCGTGCGCGAAGTGCCGTCGGTACGCGACGTACCGCCAACGCGCGAACTGCCGCCGCCGCCGCGCCCGGTGCAGGTGACGCCGCGTCCCACCCACACGCCGCCGGCGCCGCCCGTGCAACACACCGAGCGTCCGCCGCCACCGCCGCCACAGTCATCGCCGCCGCCTGCGCATACGCACCAGGATCACGCCGATCGCACCGATCACGGGCGCGGTCGCTAGCGCGACTGATCGGCGCCCTTAGCGCGACGGCCTGGCGGCGGCGCGCCACGCGTCGCGATCGATCGTGTAGATCACATTGATGTTGGCGGTCTCGCCGTAGTACGCGACCGGTGCCGAACCGATGTACACACCGCCCAGGCGTTCCATCGCGATGCGCGAGCGCCGGTTGTTCTCGCCCACATGAAACACTACGCGCTGCAGCTGCCCGAAGACGTGATCGAGCATCAGCGACTTCATCGATCGGTTGCTGCCACCGCCCCAGTGGCTGCGCGCCAGGAAGGTGTAGCCGATCGCCACGGTGCCAGCGGTTTCATCGAGCTCGTAGTAGCGCGTGCTGCCAATCACTACGCCCGAGCTGGCGTCGCTGACCAGGAAAGCGCCGCCCGACTGCATGGCGCCCTGGAAATAAGTGCTGAACACTTCGTGACGATAGCGATCGCGATTGGGGTGCTGCTCCCAGATCAAAGGATCGCTGGCGACGGCGTAGAGCGCGGGAAGATCTTTGGCCCGCAGGGGGCGCAGGCGCACCAGCGAATCTGCCAGGCTGGGCTGCAGGTTGAAGGCCACGGTGCCGCTGAGGCTAGTGTGCGCTCGCGTCGGAGCGCGGCAGCGTCAGGGTTTGGCGGCAGCGCTGTACAGCGGCAGCACGCGCGGCAACAGCGCCTGCAGGTCCGCCTGGCGGGTGCTGCTGGAAGGGTGCGTGCTCAGGAACGCCGGCGTGCTGCCACTGCCAGCCTGGGCCATCTTCTGCCACAGCGTCAGTGCAGCGTGCGGATCGTAGCCAGCGCGCGCCATCAATTCGAGGCCGACGCGATCAGCTTCGGATTCCTGCACGCGACTGCGCGGCAGGCCGAAGGTGACCTGCGTGATCATGCCGGCAAGCTGCACGCCCGAATCGCCGATGCCCGCCAGTGCGCCGAGCGCGCCCAGACCAATCTGCTCGGCATAGGCGCGCGACACTGCTTCGCGGCTGTGCTCGCGCAAGGCATGCGCCATTTCGTGGCCGATGACGGTGGCGAGTTCGGCGTCGCTGAGTTTCAGTTTGTCGATCAGCCCGGAGTACACCATGATCTTGCCCCCCGGCATGCAGTAGGCGTTGAGCTCGCTGGTGGTCTGAACATTCACGTCCCAGGCCCAGTTGGCCGCATCGGGCCGGAACACCGTGGTCTGCTTGATCAACCGCTCGGAGATCGTACGCACGCGCTTGGCCTGCGCGGCATCGGTGTTGAGCTGGCCCTTTTCGCGCGCCTTGCCCAGCTCGTCGGCATAGGATTTCAGCGCGCCTTGTTCGACGTCGGCTTCGGAAACCAGCATCACCTGTTTGCGATCCACGCCTACCGCGCCTGGCGCGGTGGTGTGCACCGTCTGGCAGCCGCCCAGCAGCAGGGCCGCGCAGGCCGTAGCAAAGATGAGGTATTTCATACAGACATCATAACTGCTGCATGACAGGAGTTTCATCCTCTGGAAGTCAGCGTCCGACTAGGATACCGGCCAGCCCGGCGGCCACGGTGGCGCGCCGGGATCGCAATCACTTTCAGGAGCAGAGGGTATGAAGATGTACCGTACGATTTTCGGACTCGGCGTCGGCCTGCTGGCGGCGTTGGTAGTCCAGGCGCAAGCGCCCGCGGCGGCGCCGGCTGGTACGACCGGCATGTGCAAAGACGGCAGCTATTATTCCGGCGCCAGCAAGCAGGGCGCCTGTCGCGGGCACAAGGGCGTGAAGGAATGGTACGGCGCGAACGGCGCTGCACCGGCAGCGGCTGCACCCGCGGCCCCGGCACCCACCACGTCCGCAGCGCATCGCGCCTCAAAGAAAGAGCGCGCCGCAGCTGAAGCTGCCGCAGCTCCTGCGGCAGCTGCCGCGACGGCGGCACCTGCTGCGCCACGTTACACGCCTCCGGCGACGGCTGCCCCTGGCGGCGGTGCGGGCCAGGTGTGGGTCAACACCAAGTCGAAGGTCTATCACTGCCAGAGTGACTTCAACTACGGCAAAACCAAGGAAGGCCAGTACATGACCGAAGCCGCTGCCAAAGCGTCCGGCGCGCGTCCGGCGCGCGGCAAGGCCTGCCAGTAAACGGATGCGGCCTCGCCAGCACCGCCCTCAGGCGGTGCTGGCGGGCGCCGTGAAGTCGAGGCGCGAGGCTGCGAATTCCGGCAAGGCCTCGCAGCGTTTCACCAGCGTCCTCAAGGCCGGATAGCGCTGCGGTTCCGCAGCCAGGGCCACCGCGCCATCGAGAAAGCCGAGCGCGCAGCTCACGCTGATGTCGGCCTGCGTCATGCGATCACCCACCAGCCATGGCCCGCTGCGAGCCGCGCAGCGTTGCTCGAGTTCCGTGAGCGCGCCGGCGACCTGGGTACGCAGCCGCGCCAGCCAGGGCTCATGTGCCTTGTCCGCAGGGCGAAACACGCGCTCGTAGACTTGCAGTGCGCCTTTCTCGGCCGCACCTGTGGCCAGCGCCATCAGGTGCAGTGCATTGCGCCGCGCCGTACCGCTGTGCGGCAGCAGCGCGCGCTCGGCTCCGGCCAGTTCATCCAGGTAATCGAGTATGGCCGCCGATTCGATCAGCGCGATGCCATCCTCGAGCAGCAGCACGGGCACCCGGCCCAGCGGATTGTGCGCACGGATGCGCTCTAAGTCGCGTCCCACCGACCAGTCGCGATGCTCGAAGGGAATGCCGAGCAGACGCATGCTCACTGCCACGCGGCGCACGAAGGGCGAATCGAACATGCCAATCAGGATTTTCATCAGGTGATTATGGCAGAGCAGGATGCCGGCGGGTGCAGGGCGCTGTGCTTGCGCGCCTGCCGGGCTCGATTGCATCATGAGCCATGGAACATCTGATCAGCACCGCCGCGCTGGCCACCGAATTGGGCGCGGGCGATCTCGTGGTCTGCGATGCCACGCTCTATCTGCCTGGCGATGCGCGCGTGGCGCGCACGCTGTATGAGGCCACGCACATTCCCGGCGCGCGTTTTTTCGATATTAACGCGATTGCCGATACCGACAGCAGCCTGCCCCACATGGTGCCAGCCGTGAGTCGCCTCGAGCGCATGGTCAGTGAACTCGGCATCACCAATGACAGCAGGCTGGTGTTCTACGACCAGCAGGGACTGTTCTCGGCGGCGCGCGCCTGGTGGCTGATGCGCCTGTTTGGCCATCGCCAGGTGGTGGTGCTCGATGGCGGGCTGCCGAAATGGCAGCGTGAAGGGCGCGCGCTGCAAGCTACCGCTGCATCGGCAGGCACGCCGCCCGCGACAGCAACGCAGCATCCGGCGCGGCCGTGCTATCAGGCCACGCTGCACGCGCAACGCCTGCGTGGCATCGGCGACATGCTCGACAACCTGCACAGCCACCGCGAACTGGTGCTCGACGCACGCTCCGCGGATCGTTTCCACGCGCGCGCACCCGAGCCGCGCCCGGGACTGCGTTCAGGCCATATTCCAGGCGCGCGCAGCATTCCCTTTGGCGAGTTGCTGGCGCCCGACCAGACCCTGCTGCCGCGCGCCGCATTGCGCGAGCGTTTCGCCCGTGCCGGTGTCGGTGCGGATAGTGCGGTCGTGACCAGTTGCGGGTCGGGTGTTACCGCTGCGGTGTTGACGCTCGGACTAGCGGTTGCCGGATTGCCCGAGGGCGCGTTGTACGACGGCTCGTGGTCTGAATGGGGCGCGCGCACCGATACGCCAGTGCAGTCTTCCTGAGGAGTCGTGCGATGATCACCCTGTATGACTATCTTGATTCGGGCAACGGCTACAAGGCGCGACTGCTGCTCTCGCAGCTGGCGATGCCCTATCGCTACGTGGAGCTCGACATCCTGCAGGGTGCAGCGCGCACGCCGCAGTTCCTGGCGAAAAATCCTAATGGCACTATACCGGTGCTGGAGCTGGCAGACGGTCGCTGCCTGCCCGAGTCCGACGCTATATTGTGGTATCTGGCCGAGGGCAGCGCCTTCCTGCCAGCCGAGCGCTTCGATCGTGCGCAGGTGCTGCGCTGGCTGTGCTTCGAGCAGTACAGTCACGAGCCCTACGTGGCCACGCCGCGTTTCATCGTGCGTCACCTGCCGGCTGACAGTCCGCGCCGTGCTGAATTGCCGCAGCGCCTGACGCGCGGCCGCGCCGCACTGCAGGTGATGGAAAGGCATCTGGCGACGCGCGCGTTCTTCGTGGCCGAGCGTTACAGCATCGCCGACATCGCGCTCTACGCCTACACCCACGTGGCGCCCGATGGTGGATTGGAACTCGAAGCTTACCCCAGCGTGCGCAACTGGCTGGCGCGCGTGGCCGCGCAACCTGGTTACGTGCGCCTGCTTGATCGTCCGGGCGCCTAGAGCGCGCGCAGCCGGCATCAGAAACTGAACGGACCCTCGCAGATCGTCTGCGCCACCGGCCGCCTGTCGCTCGGCGTCTCGCGACGTCGCAGGTCTTCCGGCAGCACTTGCGGCGCTGCGGGCTTGCCGAGCACGATCATCGCCTCGACGGCAAATTGCGCGGGCACACGCAACACGCGCCGCGCGCGCTCATAGTCGAAGCCCTGGATGCCATGCGCCACGATGCCGTTGAGCGCAGCCTGCAGCGCCAGGCTCATCCAGGCAGCGCCGCTGTCATAGGAATGCGTGATGCAGAGCCGCTGCTCATCGAACTGTAATCGCGAGATCACCAGCACCAGTGCTCCCGCGCGCTCGGCCCAGATCCGATTGCCGGGCAAGAGCAGATCGAGGAACGCCGGCCAGAACTCGCTGTCGCGGCGCGCATACAGGAAGCGCCACGGCTGGAAGTTCATCGACGAGGGCGCCCAGCGGGCCGCTTCGAACAGCGTCAGCATTTCCGCTTCGCTCAGGGCTTCCCCGGAGAATGCGCGCCCCGACCAGCGGTCGGGAAACTGCGGATTCACGGCATGTTCGCTGCGCCGCTGACTGCTGCCCTTGATCATCTGCCTTGTCCTTGTGAGCCCTGGTGCAGACGCGTAACCTGCGTCGTGCCGTAATGACAATTCTATAAGCAAAACACCAGGAGTGATCGCACCATGTCCGTAGCCAGAGTAACCGAGCTGACTTCTTCCTCGAAGAAGAGCTTTGACGATGCCATTACCAGCGGCCTAAAGCGCGCCACCAAGACCCTCAAGAACGTCGCCTCGGCCTGGATCGCCAGCCAGGAAGTCGTGCTGAAGGATGACAAGGTGGTGGAGTACCGGGTCCGCATGAAAGTGACCTTCGTACTGTCCAAATAGTCAATGCTGTCCGGCCCGGGGCGTGCTCCACACCCGGGATGGACAGCATTTTGCGGATTATGAGGTTGCCAGCAGGCAAACTGCTTCGGATAATCCGCGCCCTTTGAATTTCGCGGAGCAATCATGACTTTGAGCAGACCGATCATTGCCGGCGTTGTGTTGACGCTGGCTTCCATGGCCGTACACGCCGATCCCGCTGCTGCAGCACCGGCGCCGCCGGCTGGCTGGCAGGGCAAGGGCGAAGCCGGCATCGTGTTCGCACGCGGCAATACCGTCGCCGACACCATCAATCTCAAGCTCGGCATGAGCGAAGTGGTCGACCAGTGGAAGCATTCGCTGGAGATGGCCGCGCTGCGCGCCTCCAGCAATCACATCAAGAGCGCCGATCGCTACATGGCGGGCTGGCAGTCGGACTACAAGCTCAATGCGCGCAGCTTCTGGTTCGGCGCGCTGCGCTACGAGAACGACAAGTTCAGCGGCTTCGACTACCAGAGCAGTGCCAGCACCGGTTACGGCTACAAGTTCTATGACACCGATCGGGTCGAGCTCTCGGGCCAGGCGGGCGTCGGCTATCGCCGCTTCAAGGAAACGCCGACCGGCAACTCAAAAGGTGATGCGGTATTCGTTGCCGGCATGGACTACGAGAACAAACTCACGGCCACGACCAAGGTGGTGGACAAGTTCCATGCCGAGGCGGGCTCGAACAATGTCCTGCTGGCCAACTTCCTGGGCCTCGAGGTCAAGATGAGCGATGCGCTGGCGCTCTCGGTCGGTTTCGACGTGCGTGACAACACCAAGAGCCCGAACAAGAAGGTCGACACGATCAGCACCGTGAATCTGGTGTTCGCGTTCTGAACTGTCGCGTCTGAAAAAAAGGGGCCCGCACTACGCGGTGCGGGCCCCTGCTTGCTGATCTCAGCGCGTCAGTGCTTCAACGCATCAGTCGTTGAGCACCACCACCAGGTGCACGGCACTGAAGCTGTTGCCACCAGCGTCGTAGCTGCCCGCACCACTTAGGGCCAGCGCAGTGGTCGTGCCCTGCAGGTCGCCGGCCAGTGCCGCGATAAAATCACCGAAGTCCGCGTAGTTGTCGATCGCGCGACTGTGCGCGTGGCCGATCGCGTACCAGTTGTCGGCTCCGCTCGCGGCCACGATCTGCGGCGTCGCGGCCAGCGACAGCAGGTTGATGTGGCCCGGACCGACCTGCAGGAAATGCAGTGCGCCGACACCGGTGAGGTCGAGACTGAGCGCGCCTGATGACATGCTGAGGCCCGGGAACGCAGTGGCCGATCCGCCATGCGACCAGTTCACTGCCAGCTCGCTGCCCACGTCGGCGTAGCTCACTACGCTCAGCGCACGAAAATCAGTGCTAGTGGCGCTGCCGAAAGGCAGGACGAAACCGAAGGCGCGCGCCGGTGCGCCGACCGACAGGCCCGTGAGCGGAATCGAGCCGGTATCTATTGCATAGGCGGCCGGATTGGCATCGCTGGCCGGGCTGGCGCCGGTGCCGCTGAAATCGAAGTGCGCGGGATCGCGGCCATCGATGGCCTGCAGGTTGAGCACCAGCGGGTTGGCGACGGCGCCCGTGACCATGCCCCACAGCGGTGTGATCTCGAGACGCACGCGACCGGCGCTGGCATCGAGCGTGGCTCCACCGCTGGCGGTATCGATCGTCACAGTGCCCGCGGCATTGATGTGCTGGCCGACGGAGATGTCGCCGATGCCAAAGTTCCCCATCTGGCCGACTTCGGTGACCTTCGTGGTGTCGGCCACCGTCACTGTCACGGGGCCACGCAGGAACACGAAGCTGCCATCCTGTCGATCAAGCGTCGCACCGCGCACACTTAGCGAGTTGCCAGTGCGCGCGACCACCACACCGTGCACCCGATCGAGCAGGTTGCTCAGGCTGCTGCCCGCCAGCACGCGCTTGGCCGTGAAACTGAAGTCGCTGGTCGAGAGCGGGCCGAAGGCCGCGGTCAGTGTACCCGCGCTCATGCTGGCCAGCTGCGTGAGACCGGCAGCGCCGCTGTAGGCCACGCCATCGATCTCGTAGTGGGTGGCGCTGTCCGTGTGCACCACGACCTGGCCGACATCGCCCTGCTGCAGGTAGAAGGGCCGCACGTTCACCGTGTAGGTCGAGTTGACGGTATCGGTGCTGGCG
This sequence comes from Gammaproteobacteria bacterium, assembly GCA_025350055.1. Taxonomy (GTDB): domain Bacteria; phylum Pseudomonadota; class Gammaproteobacteria; order Steroidobacterales; family Steroidobacteraceae; genus FEN-1191. The sequence goes on from JANXYK010000011.1 coordinate 73,060, forward strand.
AGCGCGCCGCGCACGCGGATATCCAGGTTTGCGGGCGGCACCACGCTCGCCTGGATCACCGGCGATACCTGTACGGTGGCCGTGCCCAGATCGACGATGTTGGAGGCCGCGAGGTTGAAGTCGAAGGCCAGGCGAGAAGTGCGCGCCCGGGTGATCAGCAGGTGATGGCGATTGTCGAGTTGCACGGCGAGCTCCACCTGGCCGGTGAGCGCGTTACCCTGCGAATCGACCGGCGTCAGCGCAACGCTGCCGCCATTGCCATCATCGGCCGTGATGCTGGCATTGGCATAGTCGAGCGTGATGGTCGCGCCGACATACTCGCCGGAAGGAATCTGCCCGGCACTGATCAGCTCGGAGAGCGATACCAGCTGTTCGAAGTCGACGCGCGTGGTGGCCGCTACGGTCTCGACCACCGCGCCGTTGGCCTTGCGCAGCTTCAACGACAGTACATCGACGGTGTAGCTCTGGAAGTCGCCGGCGGCATCCTGCAGCGTGATGAGTGCAGTGCCACAGTCGCTGCCGCAAGTGCCGGAGCCTCCGCCACCGCCAGCGGACATGCCGGAGCCGCCGCCACAGGCGAGCAGCAGTGCGGTGCAGGTCGTGGCCAGCAGCGCGTTGCGCAGTGCCAGCAGGCTGGCCATGAAACGGGTGATCCAGGCGCGCGGCGCGCTGGACAGGAGGCGTTGCGGGATCGTGTTCATTGGGCACTCCATCGGGTCGGTTGCAGCGTGGGAGACAGTTCCTGCCTGCCACAACGTTGCCGGGGGAGTGGGGTTGACGGCCGCGACTGGCGCTGCGCGGCGACAATGACTATGTCACCCGCGCTTATGTCACCAGCACCAGCAGCACGATGCCGGCGACGATGCGGTACCACGCGAACACGGTGAAGCGATGACTCTGTATGTAGTGCAGTAGCCACTTCACGGCGGCGAATGCCACCAGGCCTGACACCACAAAGGCCACGGCCAGTGCAGTCCAGTCCTCGCGCGCGGCTTGCGCGTGGGGTTGCTTGATGAATTCGAAGGCGGTCGCGGCCAGCATGGTCGGAATGCCGACCAGGAACGCAAATTCGGTCGCCGCGGCGCGCGCGGTCAGGCCGGCGAGCATGGCGGCGAAGATGGTCGCAGCCGAGCGCGACGTGCCGGGAAATACGGCGGCGAGTATCTGGCAGGCACCGACCCAGAAGGCCACCGACCAGGTGACATCGCTGCTGAGGCTCCGCCCTGCGACCAGCCACTCCACGATCAAGATCGCGACGCCGCCGATAATCAGAGCCCACGCGACTGGATATATGGTGGCGGGCAGTGCCGCGCCCAGCTTCTTGGCCAGCAGACCGCCGACACTGGTGACAGCGAAGGCGAACAGGAGTTTGAGCAGGTAGTCGCGCTGCGCGGCAACACCCAAGCCCGTGGCCAGCTCGCGCACGCGGGGCCAGAAAACCAGCACGGCCGCGAAGATCGCACCGGCCTGGATAGCCACGTTGAACAGCTCCGAGCGCTGGCCCAGCCAGTGCTCGGCGATCAGCAGGTGCCCGGTACTCGAAACCGGAATGAACTCGGTCAGGCCCTCGATGATTCCGAGCAACACTGCCGGCAGTAGATCGTGCACTCCCGCTCCTCATTCCCTGGTTCAGTGGGCATATTAGCCCGCCCGGGCACCGCAAACTGTGCCGCACAGCAGTCGCTAAGGGCTCGTTAAGGTAGAACCCCTTATAGCATGAGGGTTATGACTCGCGCGTTGCGCAGCCAGTGTGCAGCGCATTACTCTATGGCCCCGGACATATTTACCGAGAACGGAGACGCCAGGATGGCAGAGATCCAGAAAACCGATCTGACCACCGTCAAGAAAGTGCTGACCAGTTTTGCGCTGGGTCGCACCCAGGATTCGACGGTACAGCTCGAAGCAGAGTTCGGCGACCTGTTGCTGTTCATGATCAACCTGGCCGACAAGCAGGGCATAGACCTGCTGCGCGCCGGCCAGCGCCAGGTCGAGCGCCGAGCCAAGACCATGCCACGCGCGGTGCGCAGCAGCTGAAAGTTGCGCCCAGCCGGCGGGTGGTTACTTGACCACCTTCAGCGTGATCGGGCACTGCTTCTGCGGGCAGGCCGCTTCATCGCAATAACGGCACATTGCCTCGGCGTGCTCGCTGCAGGTGGTGATGTCGTACAGCAGTGTTTCGATCAGCGCGGTGAACTGCTGTTGCTGGCGCGTATCGAGTGACTGCAAAAGCCCATCGAGATATTTGCTGCGGGCCCGCAGCACCACCTGCATGCGTCGCTGTCCGGCCGCTGAAAGGTGCAGCGCCACGACGCGCCGATCCTTGCCCTCGCGCCGCTGTACCAGGCCGGCCTGCTCCAGTTTGTCGACCACGCGTACGCAGCCGGAATGGCTGAGCTGCAGCGCGCCGCTCAGGAAGTCGACGCTGCGACCATGGTTGAAACCGATCACCACCAGCGCCGCGGCGGCCTGACTACCCAGGCCCAGCTCGGACTCGATGCGTTCGAGCATCTGGTCGTGGACCGCAGTGACAAAAGCTCCAAGCAGGTTGGAACTCCGGGAAAATTGTGGTTTGGTGGCTGGCAGCATCCGGCACCTCGCTACAGATAATACGGGATTCTCGCCTATTTCAGTTTCTGATTCTATCTCGCCGCCCAGTCCAGCTAGTTTGACATATGCATGCAGCATACAGTATATCGTTCATGCATACATAATCCAACGGCGACGCCAGCGGCGGTGCCGGAAAATGCAGCATTAATCAGCTTAGTAGGAGGCAGGCCATGATCAGCGCACACGAACCGGCAACGGCATTGGGAGCGTCGCGTTCGCGGCCGTTTGTGCCCGCCAAGAACCACCAGGTCAACTGCGGGCAGGCCACCAGCATCCTTAGCGACGACCTGCAGGCCTGGTTCCGGCATTCCCTGGGTTGCGTGGCCGGCCGGCGCGAGTTCGCCGCGGACCGCTATTTTGCCGTCGACGTCCACAGCCTCAGTGATGTGGTGATCGGCTGGCGCCGGTTCCTGGGCGCGCTCGAGCGCCGCGAGTCGATCGCCTGCATGTACGTGATCCGCGATCCGGCCCAGACCCTGGCTGCAACCTGCGTGCGCGCTCCACTGGTGGGAGTGCGCCCGGCGATCACGGCGCTGGCCGAAATCATGAGCACACTCTCGGAGGTGGCGCCGGGCGAGCTGGCCGCCGGTGGTGCGCTCAATTTTGTTATTAATCTGATATGTCCGGTGACTGCCTGTCGCACGGCCTTTTTTGACTTCGATGCGGTGGCCTTCGTGCCGGGAGCGGAAAACCTGGCCGACCCGCTCTATGACCCGCTGATGTCGGCCCCCGTGCCCCTGGTCAATATCACTTCTGATATCTACGCCTTCTCGATGTTCACCCGCGACCAGTGCCTCAGCCGCTTCGATTGCGAGATCACCCAGCTCACCCGTCGCGAGCGCCGCTACCTGTTCGAGCAGACGGGCGTGGCCTGGCAGGCCATGGCTGAAATGACCATCCGCAACTATGCCGCCCAGGTCGACCAGAACCGCTGCCCCACCCATCTCACGGAAGACCGGCGTTCCTGGGTGGCCAACCATCGTGACCCGGCCTTCGCGGAGATGGAAAAGCGTCCGTTCCTGCACGAAATGCCGGTGCAGTACACCGCCAGGATCGTGGCCACCTGGCAGCGCTATTTTGACTGTGGCACCTGGCCCAGCTATGGCGACATTGCCGCCGCTGGCGACAAACTGCGCGCGCACTGCCCGATGGGAGCCCAACTGTGCGTGTCGAACGCGTAGCCACGCCACTGGGCCCACGGGTCCTGGGGCGCCTGGCGCGCATCAATGCCGTGTCGTTCCTGGCGCAGATCGTGCAGATCGGCACGGTCCCGGCGCTCATGGCGCTGCGACTCAACGCGGCCCATCACACACCGCTGGTCGTCGGCGCCGTCGCTGGCGCACCCTGGCTTGCGATCCTGCTGCTGGGCGGCTGGGTGCCAGCGCTGTTGCGCCGTTGCGGATTCGTGGCTACCAATCGTGTCGGTCTGGGCCTGTCGATACTGGCTCTGGCGAGCGCGCTGCCTGAGACCCGGCCACTCGCGCTGTTCATTTCGAACTTCGTGTTCGGCATCGGCCTGATCCTGCGCTGGGTGGCCTGCGACACCTGGATCGTCAGCGTGGCACCCGAATCCATCCGCGGACGTGCGATCGGCACCCACGAGACACTGATGGGCTGCGGTATTGCGGCCGGGCCGCTGCTGATACTGCTGACGGGCTTCGATGGCGCCTTGCCCTTGCTGGCTTGCATTGGCCTCCTGTTGGGCAGTGCAAGCGTGCTGTTCTTCCTCGGTGATTGCGATGGACATCCGGAGGCGGCCAGCCGTTCGCAGCGGCTGGCGATGGTGCGCATCGTTCCCACGGCGCTGATGGCTGGCTTCGTGGCCGGTGCGGTCGAGACTTCCTCGATCTCCTTCCTGCCGGTGCTGAGCGAGCGGCACCTGTTCGCACTCGGTGTAACCGCGGTCCTCGGTGGCTTTGGTGCAGGTGGCACACTGCTGCAGATACCGCTGGGCTGGCTGGCCGACCGGGCCGGTTTCCGTCGTGCGCAGCTGCTCACCGCGCTCACGATCGTCAGCTGCGTGCTGGTGTTGCCTTGGGTCGCTACGGTGCCGGCGCTGCTGTTTGCGCTGTTGTTCCTCTGGGGTGGCGCCGCCGGCGGCATGAATACACTGGCGGTCATCGAAGTCGGCCAGCGTATCAGCGGTGCCGGCATGTCGACAGGCCTGATGGCCGTGGCTTTGGCGTATACAATCGGCAGCGTGACAGGTCCCGTATTGACCGGATGGGCTACTGAAGTTTTCGACGGCCGCGGTTTGCCGGTCGTCGTGGCTGTCTCGGTGTCGGCATTCATTGCGGTGTGGGCTGCGACCGCGATGAGGTTTCCCCAACTACATTTCAAGAGTGCGGCGGTGACACGACCATGAAAACTGCGATCGACCTGAAGTTCAACCGCGGTCTGGTGTGGGCGACGCTGCATTGTCCGGTGGCCCAGCCGGGCAGCGAGCCGCTCAACACGCGCGTACAGGCCTTCGCTCGCCTGGTTTCGTGTTGGCGCATCCTGATCGACTGTCGCAAGCTGGGCGTCACCGATGTCACCGAAGCACCCGACTGGCACCAGTCACTGCTCGGGCAGCTGCGCTTGCCGGAAGGCTCGCGCGCCGCACTGGTGTTCGACGATACCCTTGCCGTCAACATGAACCAGCTGCGCACCCAATTGGTACACGGACAAACCACCGCGGTATTCACCGAGCTGCGCGCTGCGGTGCGCTGGTTGCGCGCCCTCGACGCGCCGTTGACGCGGCGCCGCCAGCCTTTGCCACTCGGCGCGATCAAGGAGCTGCTGCATCAATTTGCACGCGGCCGGCGCGAGGGCGATCGTGCGCAACTGGCTGCCGATCTGGCCGAACTCTACCGCTTCCTGCTCGAGCAGGCTGACCAGATGGGCATCGATCCGCAGCGTGCCATCGAACTGAATCGTGCGCGTGCCGCGCGCTGGCGGCCGCGGCTGGTGCACTCGCGCGATCCGAAGAGCCGCAACACACGCCACTGAAACACACGCACCGGGATACTCGTGCCGAGTCCTTGCGATTGCGGCACTCGCGGCTGCAGCGCTCGCCGCGCTGACGGCGCCGATGCGGCTCAGTCTATACTTGTCTGATGACTAGCAGAGCGTGGATGGCATTCGCGGCCCTCGGCCTGATCTGGGGCTTGCCGTACTTCTTCATCAAGGTGGCGTTGCAGGAGCTCTCGCCGCTCGTGGTCGCCTGGGGGCGATTGGCGCTGGCCGCGCTGATCCTGCTGCCGGTGGCCTGGTGGCGCGGGGCGCTCGGCACCATCGGTGGTCATTGGGGCGCAATCACGGCATTCGCATTGGTGGAATTCGTATTCCCGTTCACAGCGATCTCCATCGGTGAACGCTGGATCAGTTCATCCGTGACCGGCATCCTGATCGCCCTGGTGCCACTGACCGTGGTGCTGATCTCGCGCTTCTTCGCCTTGCATGAGCCGCTAAGTTTCTGGCGCGGCGTCGGTCTGGCAACGGGTCTGCTGGGCGTGGTGTCGTTGCTGGGATTCGGCACTGTCTCCGGTCCGTGGGCCTGGGCCGGTGTGGCCTGCATGCTGTTGGCCACGGTCGGCTATGCCACCGGGCCGCTGATCGTGCAACGCTACATGACCGGGCTTGAATCGATTGGTCCGGTGGCGGCGAGCGTGGGTGTTGCCGCACTGGTGCTCACGCTGCCGGCGGCACTGAGCTTTCCGCGACACTGGCCCAGTACCCAGGTGCTGGTGGCGCTGCTGGTGCTCGGCGTCGTGTGTACCGCGGTGGCGATGTTGCTGATGGTCTACCTGATTCGCAGTGCCGGTGCGGCGCGCGCCTCGGTGATCACCTATATCAATCCGGCAGTGGCGACACTGCTCGGCGTGATCGTATTGGATGAGCACCTGGGAGTCGGTGGCCTGCTGGCCTTCGCATTGATCCTGTTCGGCTCATGGCTGTCGACGCGCGGCAAGCCGCGCGCCGTGGGCGTAGTCACGAAGGAGTTGGCGCATGAGCACGGCTGATATCGAAGCGATGTGGCGCCTGCTGCTGGCGCTGGGCTGTGGTACCTGCCTGGGCCTGAATCGCGACCTGCACCACAAGCCCGCCGGTGTGCGCACTTTCAGCCTGGTAGGCGTCGGCGCCGCGATGGTGACGCTGGCGGCGACTCAAATAGCGACGGCCGATGCCGGCACTGTCGGTCGCGTGATCCAGGGCGTGCTGACCGGTATTGGTTTTGTCGGCGCCGGCGTGATCTTCCACAACGACAAGGGCAAGGGAGTGGCGGGGCTAACCACGGCTGCCGCGATCTGGTTCACCGCCGCACTGGGTGTGGCCTGCGGACTGGGCGACTACGCGCTGGTGCTGATGGGACTGTTCGCGTCACTGTTGATACTGGTGATCGGTCGCCCGCTCGAGCGCCTGGCGGAAAAACTGACCCGGGATAAATTGCCGCCCGCCTCAGGCGAGGAACCACCTACTCAGTGATGCGTCGCCGGCTTGGCGGCACTCGCGGGCTGCGCCTTCTTCACCAGCCAGCTGGCCAGCGCAATGAACTGTTCGTCGCTGCCCGCAGTAAGCGGTGAAAGCCGGTAGGTGCCGTTGATGATCACCGTGGGCGTCGAGTCGGCCTGATAGCCTTTGATCTGCTCGTCGGCCTGGCGCATCTTCGCATCGACACTGAATGACTGCGCGGCGGCCAGGAATTCCTCGGTCTTCACCGGCGTGATCTGCGCGTAGTAGCGCGCGATGTCGGCGATCGTGGGCATCAGCGCCTTGGGGCGGTTGGTCTCGGTGTCCATGGTGGCCAACGCGCCGTTCTTCCAGATCGCATCGAAGATCGCATCGTGGGTCTTCTCGACCAGGCCCAGGGTCTGCGCCGCAAAGAATGCACGCTGGAAATTCTTCCAGTCTTCTTCCGGATGCCAGGAGGCAGCCAGGTAGCGCAGCTTCGCTGTCGCTGGCAGGCTGGCCTTGAGCTTGTTGATCAGCGGGTAGCTGCGATAGCAGGCGGGGCAGGCGTAGGAGAAGACCTCGAGCACTTCCACCTTGCCGGCAGGCACTTCAACAGGCTTGGGTGGTTGCACCAGGAAATAGTGCTGGCCCTCGACCCAGGTGGTCTCGGCCGCCCGCACGACAAACGCCGCGCACAAGCCCAGCAGCAATAGCGCGCCGCGCACGATTGCACTGTGGCGCGGGATGGCCTCACGCCAGCCCGTAGCCACGCGTGCCGAGGCGCGACTCATCCGGCCTTGGGTTCCTTGTTCTGCTGTATCCACAGCAAGGCCGCTTCCACGTCGGCCAGTTCACCCGCATTGAAGCCGGCCACGCGACCGCCACCGGCGGCTGCCTTGTTGCGCTCCAGTTCGGCGTTCGCCTGGGCATGCACCCAGACCAGTCCGCGTCGCACCTTGGAAGTGAATTTCTGCTGCTTGTCTTCAGTCATGATCGTCCTCGTTGGCTGTTGCGTCGTCGGGGTCGGGAGCGAATAGGGCGGATCGCTACCAACTAGCGATCCGTCCCGAATTGCTCAATGAGCATGCCTCGGGTTCTAGACGTCGAGGTCATCGACAGGCAACGCGGACTAACGGAAGCGCCGCCCATCTGCTTCAAGCGGGGCAAAGCCTACGCTGAAAAGGCGTTGTTCGGCAACCTCTTATTACAATATCGCTGTCGAGCTGCCGGTCGCGCTCTCGGCTTGTGCTGTCTAGAATTGACTGCGGTATTTGCAAGGCGCGCCACGATTCGCCAGCAGACTTGCAGCTGGCGTAGAACATGCCCACCAGCTGCGGCTTGCCGCGTCGTGTACTCAAGCTGAAGCGCTGCGCCGACTGATCGGTGAACCCCGCGGGCAGCACGGCCATCAGCAGCGCCGCATGCGCGTTGCGCGAATACCAGTCGACGATGCTGGTGTGCGTCGCGGCGGCATGCGCTGAATAGGTACTAGCCGCTGCGGCTGTCACGTACTGCGCAATTGGCATAGCATTGTACGCCGCGTTGTGCGACAGACAGGGGGCGGGCGCCATGAATGTCATGAATACAGTAAGGCAGCGGGGCAGGGGCCAGCTGGTGGCAGCGGCCGCGATGCTGCTGCTGTACGGTGCGAGCACGCCGGCGACGGCCGCAGCGCCAGCTCCGGTCACGATCATCAGTGCAGCCACGCTGATCGACGGCGTCTCGGATCAACCCCGACACAATGTGGCCGTGGTCATACGCGGCAATCGCATCGAGGCGATCCGCGATCGCGACAGCCGCGATCTGCCCGCGGATGCGCAGCGCATCGAGCTGGGTTCCGCCACGCTGCTGCCGGGCCTGATCGATACGCACACGCATATTTTCCTGCAGGGCGAGGTACCCGCCGAGGGTGGTTACGATGTACAGCTGTTGAAGCACCCACTCTCGTACCGAGTGGCGCGTGCGGTGGTCGCGGCGAAGCGCGCCCTCGACCAGGGCTTCACGACCTTGCGCGATGTCGAGACCGAGGGCGCGGGCTATGGCGATGTGGGCATCAAACAGGCCATCGAGGCCGGCATCATCCCTGGGCCGCGTCTGTTCGTCTCCACGGTGTCGATTTCCAGCACTGGCGGCTATGCGCTCGAGGGCTATGCGCCGGAGCTGACCATGCCCAAGGGCTCGCAGCTGATCGATGGCCCGATCGAAGCGCGCAAGGCCGCGCGCGAGCAGCTCGACAAGGGCGCCGACTGGATCAAGGTTTACATGACGCATCGTTCCTGGGTGGACCGCGCAGGCAAGCTGGTCTCGCAGCCCACGCTCACGACTGAAGAGCTCAAGGCGGTGGTCGATGAAACCCACGGCTGGGGCCGCAAGGTCGCCTGCCATGCCTACAACGGCATCGGCTTGCAGCGCGCACTCGATGGCGGCTGCGATTCCATCGAGCATGGCCTGGAAATCACGGACGAGCAGATTGCACAGATGCGTCGCCAGGGCACCTGGTATGTGCCGACCATGGCGGTCTATTACAAGGACTGGGATCCGGCCGACACACCGGCGGGACAACGCGATCGTGCGCGCACCGTGGTGCACGGCATTTCCTTCGCCAAGGCGCTGAAAGCTGGCATACACATGGCTTTCGGCACCGATGTCGGCGGCTTTCCCTGGAGCGAGCCGATCGCGCAGGAATTCGCGCGCGAAGTGGAGTTCGGCATGACGCCGCTCCAGGCGATCCGCTCGGCAACCGTGAATGCGGCCGAGTTGCTGGGCATGTCAGGACAGATCGGCGCGGTGGTGCCTGGCGCGTATGCCGACCTGATGGCGGTGCGCGGCGATCCTCTGGCCGATGTGTCGGTGCTAGAGCAGGTGCAGTTCGTGATGAAGGATGGCGTGGTCTGCACGCCGGCTGCGCACTAGCGCAGCGGCCGCGAGGCAGTAGCGCGGCTGCGGCTCAGGCCTGGCCGAGCTCGCGTCGAGCGAAGCCGTCGAAGCGTGCACCCTGTCGGCCATAGGCGGGCTCGACCGAACCGCCGCGCAGCGTCGCGAGCAGTTGCTGCACCTGGCCGAGTTTCAGTGCCACGACTGCGCCGTTGCGATCGTTCAGATCCTTGCAGCGGCCCGCGACCTCGAGGTTGCGTTGCCAGCGGGCACGGAGCTTCCGATCGGCATCGCACCAGGCCAGCAGCTTTTCGAAGCCCGTGCGTCCTTCGCCGAAGGACAGCATGCGGCAGGTGCTGGTGCGCTCGGCATCGAGGCGACCCAAATTGTCGACGCAGTGCTGGCGCGAGCCGCCGATGTTTTCGATCGCGGTGGCGTCATCACCACGCACCACGTTGGACTCGAGCCCGAGGATCTGCTCGAGCTCAGCGAGCAGGCGCGCTTCATCACCCAGTATGCGATCCAGGTGCTGCCGGATATCGGCAGGCTGCACGCCCATGGATCAGGACTTGCGGCGCTGGCTCGCGTCCGCGAGGTCGCGCTCCAGCTGCATCAGCCGGTTGGCAATCTTTTCCGGGTTGGCGTGATACTGGCCACGCTCAATCGCCTGGCGCAGCTCGGTCACGCGCGCGGCATCGACATCCGGCATGCCGGCGATGGTCTCCTGCAGTGCTGCGAGGCGCCGCGCGGTATCGGTGATGCTGATGCTCTCGGTCGTCGTGCCACTGGCCGTGTTGGTCGCAGAAGTCGCGGGCGCAGCGCTGCGCACGCGCTCGAGTGCGCGGCTGCTGCCAGTCTCGACGGCGCTGGTATCGCCGCCTTTGATACGGATGGTCACGGGACTCTCCTGCCTGGGGTTCTCACAACTCGCTGTAACGGCACGCTACGCCACAACTTGAATGCGGCGTTTGTCATAAGGATATCTCTACCAGCTGCGCGCTGCGCACGGTGGCTTCGACGATGCGCTGCGAGACCGGGTTCTGCACCTTGATCAGTTCGTCGGGGCGGCCATCCGCGAGTGCGACGACCGTCACACGCACATCCATGCCCTTGGTGTGGGCCAGCAGGGTGAGTTGCTGGCCGCGATGCACGATGGCTGCCGTCGCCAGAGCATCGGCCGTCAAGGCTTCGCCTTGAGCGAGCGGTCGGCGCAGGTGCTGACCCGCGAGCCGCTTGACGTCGCTGATGTAATTGCTCGAGAGGCCGGGCAGGCGGCGCGTCACTGTATCGAAATCGGTGGCGAGCGGCGCGGCGCCACGTGCCAGCGCGTGCTGTGCGACCAGCACCGGAAATTCACTGGCCAGCGCCGCCGAGAGATAGATCGCCCAGCGCGCACCGGCTTCGCAGCGCACGCCTACGGTAGTGCGATCGCGCAGCTGGCCGTCGCCGGCAATGCTGGCGCTGAGTGGCACCGGGCAGCTGGCCAGGCGCAGTCGGGCGTCGGGCATGCCCACATCGACCAGCAATTGCGAGCCCGCTGCGCCGGCAGCATCGCGCACCGCATGCTCGGCTGCCGCACGGATACTGTTGAGATCGGTGTACGTGCTCTCGGCTGCATGCAGGGGCTTGAGCAACACCATCGCCACCGCGGTTGCGGCGTAACGGTAGAAGGCTCTATTGATCTTCGCGGACATGGGCAATCTCCTGCTGTACGAGCAGGAGGAGCAAGGCTCATGCCAGCGGCAGCGCCAGAAGACTGACGCCCGCGGCGCCTGCAGCGGCCAGCCTGTGCCGATCGACGGCAAGCGCTTGCCGCTCGCAGCGCGCACCGCCGCAGGATTGCGACCTCGATCACGCTTTGCGGGCGCTTTTGCACGGGTACCGGCGCATGGCACAGCACTTGCTCCTTCATCCCGCGAGCGAGGTGCTCATTGGCCCACCAGGAGGCCGCATGGCAAGTGCAATAGACAATTTTCTAGGCGTACACGCGCAGGCGCTCGGTATCGAGTCGCGCCGCGCGCAGTTGCTGGCCGCGAATCTTGCCAACGCCGATACGCCGAACTTCAAGGCGCGCGATCTGGATTTCAAGGCCGCCCTGGCCGGTGCGGGTGAAACGCAGGGCGGCACGCTGCCGCTGCAGTTGACGCAGAACGCACATCAGCAGGCCGCCGGGGGCGTGGCCGACAACGATCCCGCTCTCTTATACCGCGTGCCGCTGGCGCCCGCGCTGGATGGCAACACCGTGGATCCGCAGCTCGAGCAGGCCGCCTTTGCCGAGAACGCGGTGCGCTACCAGGCCACCCTCACGATGCTCAACTCCCGCCTGCGATCGCTGATGACGGCGATCACCGGGCAGTAAACCGCGCGAGGGCAAACATCATGTCCAGCTTCAGGATCTTCGATATCGCCGGCGCCGGCATGAGCGCGCAGTCGGTCCGCCTCAACACTGTGGCCAGCAATCTCGCCAACGCCGACAGCGTCAGCGGCAGTGCCGCCGGTGTGTATCGCGCGCGCCATCCGGTGTTCCAGGCCACGCAGGCTCCGGCCAGCGATCCTTCCGGTGCCGGCGTCGAAGTGCGCGGCATCATCGAGAGCCAGGCGACGCCCGAAAAACGCTACGACCCCGCGAGTCCGCTCGCGGACAGCAACGGCTATGTGTACGCGCCCAACGTCAATACCGTCGAGGAGATGGTGGACATGATCTCGGCCTCCCGCGCCTATCAGAACAATGTCGAGGTGATGAATACCGCCCGCGGCATGATGCTGGCCACGCTCAAGCTCGGCCAGGGTTGATCGCCCGCTTACTGGAGTAAATCACGATGAGCACTACTGATCCCGTATCACAGAACAACGCCAGTGCCGCGGCCAGCGCCGCGAGCAGCCCGCGCAAGAGCGCCAGCAGCCTCGGCGTCGCCGATTTCCTGACGCTGATGACCACGCAGCTGAAGAACCAGGATCCTTTCAAACCGCTGGATGGCACCGAGATGGTGGCGCAGTTGGCGCAGTTCGGCACCGTGTCGGGCGTACAGCAGATGAACACCACGCTCGGCACGCTCTCCGATTCCCTGCGCTCATCGCAGGCGCTCTCGGGCTCGACCATGGTCGGCCACGAGATCATCGCGCCGGCCAGCAGCGCGACCTACAGCGGTCAGTCGGCGCTGGTGGGTGCCGTGCAGGTGCCCGAGGGCACCAGCAGCGTCACCGCGACGATTACCGACAGCAGCGGGCAGGTGATCCGCCACATCAGCGTGGCGGCCGGCAGCGGTCAGCAGAGTTTCGTGTGGGACGGCAAGACCGACAGTGGTGCCCAGGCAGCTTCCGGCAACTACGCCATTGCCGCGATCGCCAATACCGGCGGGAGCGGTGTATCTCTGCCCGTATCGATGGCGGCACGCGTCACCAGCGTCAGCCTCGATGCCACAGGCACGGGCCTGACCCTGAATACACCGGAACTGGGCGCGGTCGCGCTCAGCAAAGTCACGCAGATTTACTGATTTCAACGCAGGAGCAACACCATGTCATTCGGCATCGCCCTCAGCGGCATCAACGCAGCCCAGAGTGACCTCAACGTCACGGCCAACAACATCGCCAATTCGAACACCAACGGCTTCAAGCAGTCGCGTTCGGAATTCGCCGAGCTGTTTGCGATCTCGCCGCAGGGCGTGAGCAAGGCGCAGACCGGCGCGGGCGTGAAGATCTCGGACGTGGCTACGCAGTTCACGCAGGGCAACATTCAAGCCACCAACAACAGCCTCGACCTGGCGCTCAGCGGCCAGGGCTTCTTCATTCTCAGCGACGGCGGTGCTTCGGCCTACACGCGTGCCGGTGCCTTCCAGACCGACAACGCCGGCTTTGTGACCAACGCCGAAGGTCAGCGTCTGCAGGTGTATTCACCGACGCTCGGCGGCACCTTCAACACCACCTCGCTCACCGACCTGCAGTTGGTGACCGGTGACAGTGCGCCACAAGCGACGGCCAACGCGAACATCGTCTTCAACCTGGCCTCGAATGCCACGCCACCGGCGGTCGGCGTGTTCGATCCGGCCAACAACAACAGCTACAACAGCTCCACCTCGCTCACGATCTATGACTCACTGGGCGCGGCGCATACCTCCAGCATGTATTTCGTGAAGACCGCGACCGCCAATACCTGGGACACCCATATGTATATAGATGGAGTGGCGGTGGGCGGTGCGCAGACGCTGCAGTACACCAGCACGGGTGCACTGGCGGTACCGAACCCCGGCAAGATCACCTTCCCGGCTTATCCGCCCGGCACCGGCGCGCTCGATATCAACCTGACGGTCGACTACTCGAGCACCACGCAGTACGGTAACACCTTCGGCGTGACCGCTGTGTCGCAGGATGGTTTCACCACCGGCCGCCTGATCGGCATCAGCGTGGGCTCGACCGGTGTGGTGCAGGCGCGTTTCACCAATGGTCGCTCGGTGTCGCTCGGCCAGGTGGCGATCGCTAGCTTTGCGAATCCGCAGGGCCTGCAGCCGCTCGGCAACACCAACTGGTCAGAGACCTTCAACTCGGGCCAGGCGCTGCACGGCCAGGCCGGCAACTCGGGCTTCGGTCTGATCCAGTCCGGCTCGCTCGAACAGTCGAACGTCGACATCACCGCGCAGCTGGTCAACATGATCACCGCGCAGCGCAACTTCCAGGCCAACGCGCAGATGATCTCGACCGAGAACCAGATCACCCAGACCATCATCAACATCCGCTGAGCAAGGCTTAGGAATTCAACATGGATCGTCTGGTGTATGTGGCGATGTCGGGCGCAAAGGAAACGATGCGCGCCCAGGCCGCCAACAACCACAACCTGGCCAATGCCAGCACGGTGGGCTTTCGCGCCGATCTCTCGGCGTTCCAGACCCAGGCCGTGCAGGGTGCCGGGCTTGCCACGCGCGTCTACGCCACCGATCACTCGGTGGGCTGGAACGCGAGCAGCGGCGAGTTGCAGCAAACCGGGCGAGACCTCGATGTAGCCATCAACGGGCAGGGCTGGATCGCCGTGCAGGGGAGAGACGGGCGCGAGGCCTACACGCGCGCCGGCGATTTGCGCGTCGATGTCAACGGCCAGCTGGTCAATGGTGCCGGACTTGCGGTGCTGGGCGACGGCGGTCCGCTGGCGGTGCCGCCGCACTCTTCTATCAGCGTGGCGCGCGATGGTTCGGTGGCGATCGTGCCGCTGGGCCAGGCCGCGAACACCGTGGCCACCATCGGTCGCATAAAACTCGTCAATCCACCGCCGGAGACTATCGATCGCGGCGCCGACGGTTTGTTCCGCCTGCGCAATGGCACCGATGCCCCGGCGGATGCGGGCATGCAGCTCACCTCGGGCGCACTCGAAAGCAGCAATGTCAACGTGGCCGAAGCCATGACGCAGATGATCGAGCTGGCGCGCCAGTTCGACCTGCAGGTCAAGGCGATGCGCACCGCAGAGGAAGACGCCGCTTCGTCGGCGCGCCTGCTGCAGGCCGGCTGAACGCATTAATCATATTCAGGAGCAGTCATGAATCCAGCATTGTGGGCCGCGAAAACCGGACTCGACGCACAGCAGACCCGCATGGCTGTGGTCTCGAACAACCTCGCCAACGTCAACACCACCGGCTTCAAGAAGAGTCGTGCGGTGTTCGAGGATCTGCTGTACCAGAACGTACGCCAGGTCGGTGGCGCCACCTCGCAGGATACGCAGGCACCCAGCGGACTCTCGCTCGGCACTGGTGTGCGCGTGGTAGCGACCGAAAAGACTTATACCCAGGGCAATCTGAGCCAGACCGGCAACTCGCTCGATCTAGCGATCAGCGGCCGCGGCTTCTTCCAGGTGCTGATGCCCGATGGCACGCTCGGCTACACACGCGCGGGTGATTTCCAGCTCAACAGCCAGGGGCAGCTCGTGACCTCGAGTGGTTACGTCATCCAGCCCGGCATCAACATCCCGCAGGGTGCGCAGACCGTGACCGTCGGCAGCGATGGCGTGGTCTCGGTGCTGCTGGCCGGACAGTCCGCACCCCAGCAGGTGGGCTCGCTCCAGCTGGTCGACTTCGTGAATCCCGCGGGCTTGCAGCCGCGCGGCGAGAACCTGCTGGTGGAATCAGCATCCAGCGGCACTGCGCAGTCAGGCAACCCTGGCCAGTCGGGCCTGGGCACCTTGCAGCAGGGTGCGGTCGAAAGTTCCAACGTCAACGTGGTCGAGGAAATGGTGAACATGATCGAGACGCAACGCGCCTACGAGATGAACACCAAGGCCATCCAGACTGCCGACCAGATGCTGCAGTACCTCAGCAACAACGTCTGATGGGAGTCACCGTGAAGAATCACTATTTGCTGTTGCTGCCCGTTGCGCTGCTGGCCGCCTGCGCCAGCACTCCCTCGCGCATCGACAATTTCGATGCGACCACGCCGCTCGCCGGTACGCCGCCACCCGCCACGGGTGGCGCGATCTACCAGGCGGGCTACGACGTACCGTTGTTCGAGAATTCCGTGGCGCATCGCGTCGGCGATGTGCTGACGATCCTGCTCGAGGAAAAGACCAACGCCAGCAAGAGCGCCAGCACCACCACGGCCAAGAAGACCAAGGCCGATCTGCCAGGGCCGACGATATTCGGCGCGCCGATCACGATGCACGGCAAGGAAATATTTGCCGGCAGCATGAACAACGCCAGCAGCTTCGACGGCTCGGGCGACAGCAAGCAGAGCAATGTGCTCAACGGCAGCATCTCGGTGACCATCGCCAGGCGCCTGGCCAATGGCAACCTGCTGGTGCGCGGCCAGAAGCTGATCAACATCAACCAGGGGAGCGAGTACGTGCGCCTGCAGGGCATCGTCCGCTCCATCGATATCGCACCGGACAACACCGTGTCCTCATCGCGGGTGGCCGATGCCTCCATCTCCTACGGATCGCAGGGTGTGCTCGCCTCGGCCAATTCCAAGGGCTGGCTGGCGCGCTTCTTCGATTCCAAATGGCTGCCGTTCTGAGGATTCCGTCATGCTCAAGCATCGCTCCGCTGTCCTAATGCCACCGCTCTGGGCCGCCCTGATCCTGGCTGCACTGCTGCTGCCGGGCTTGGTGATTGCTGAACGCGTCAAGGATCTGGCCGGCGTGGCCGGCGTGCGCGGCAACCAGTTGGTGGGCTACGGCCTCGTGGTCGGCCTCGATGGCACCGGCGATCAAACCAGCCAGGCGCCGTTCACCGTGCAGAGCATCATCAATATGCTGGCCAAGTTTGGCGTGACCATTCCGGCCGGCGTGAAGCCGCAGCTGAAGAACGTCGCCGCGGTCACCGTGACCGCCAACCTGCCGGCCTTCTCCAAGGCCGGCCAGACCATCGACGTGACCGTGGCGTCGATCGGCAATGCCAGCAGCTTGCGCGGTGGCGCGCTGCTGATGACGCCACTGCGTGGCGCCGATGGCGAGGTCTACGCGATGGCGCAGGGCAGTGTGATGGTCTCCGGCTTCGGCATCAGCGGCAAGGACGGCTCGCGCGTCAGCGTCAATGTGCCCAGCGGTGGCCGCGTGCCCAATGGCGCGACGGTCGAGCGCGAAGTGCACAGCGATTTCAATGCCACGGCATTCGTGGTGCTCAATCTGAACAGTCCGGATTTCACCACCGCGACGCGCCTGACCAGCGGCATCAACGCGCTGCTGGGCGCGGGCACCGCGCAGGCGCTCGATGCGGTCTCGGTGCGGGTGGCTGCGCCAACCGCGGAGACTTCCCGCATCAGTTTCATATCGGCGCTCGAGGAAATGGAGATCGATCCCGGCGAGGCACCGGCGCGCGTGATCATCAACTCGCGCACCGGCACCGTGGTGATCGGCTCGCATGTGCGGGTGATGCCCGCTGCCGTGGCGCACGGCTCGCTGTCGGTGACTATCCGCGAGCGCGAGGAAGTCAGCCAACCCAATGCCTTTGCCTCGGGCACCACCGTGACCTCACCACGCAGCGATATTTCGATCGAGCAGCCTCCGGCGCGTATGTTCGTGTTCAGCGCCGGCGTCGATCTCAATGAGATCGTACGTGCCGTCAATCAGGTGGGCGCGGCCCCTGGCGACCTGGTGGCGATACTCGAGGCCCTGAAGGAAGCTGGCGCATTGCGCGCCGAGCTGGTGGTCATCTGAGCGGCGGATCGCATCCGCTGTGCAGTCACGCCCATGAGCTCCGCGCCCGTCAACACCAGCTACTACGCCGACTTCGGGCGTATGGAAGCGTTGAAGAAGACGGCCCGCCAGGATCAGCCGGCGGCGATACGCGAGGCTGCGCGCCAGTTCGAGAGCCTGTTCACGCACATGCTGCTCAAGAGCATGCGCGAGGCGAACCTCGGCGAAGGACTGGGCGACAGCGAGCAGACGCAGTTCTACCAGGACATGTTCGACCAGCAGCTGTCGGTGCAGATGTCGCAGGGCAAGGGCCTGGGGCTCGCCGAGCGCCTGGTGCAGCAGCTGCAACGCACCGGGTTGACGCCGCCCGCCGCGGCGGACCCGGCGTCCGCGAGTCCGGCAGCGGCCCCTGCCGCTACCAGCAGTGGCAGCAGCAGTACGCCACCCACCGCGAATCTCACGCAAACGCAATTCATTGATGGCATCTGGCCTTACGCTGCGCAGGCGGCCAAGCGCATCGGCGTCGCCATTGAAACCGTGATTGCACATGCGGCGCTTGAAACGGGATGGGGCCGTCACCTGCCGGCGGTCAGCTCGGCGGCCGGCACCGCGGCTGCGGCTGCGGGCAGCAACAATCTCTTCGGTATCAAGGCAGGTGGTGGTTGGCGCGGTGCCTCGGCCGATACACATACCACGGAGTACGTTGGCGGCAACGCCACCACGGTGCAGGCGCCGTTTCGAAGTTATAGCTCGATCGCCGCAGGCTTCAGCGACTACGTCGATCTGCTGACCGGCAATCCGCGCTTCGCGACGGCACTCAACCAGGGTGGCGATGCGGCAGCTTTCGCGCAGGGTCTGCAGCGCGGCGGTTACGCGACCGATCCGGCTTATGTACACAAGTTGGTGGCGACCGCGGCGGCGGTGCACGAACTGAGCGCGCAGTCCGCGCTCAAGAATGGCGTATCGGTGCCGACAACTGCCGGTACAGGATCAGTCTGATGATCGTTCGCAATCACCGCGCAGGCGGGAGTCACAATGGCTGACATGCTTACAACGGGTGTCTCCGGGCTGCTGGCCTTCCAGCGCTCGCTTGACACCACCAGCCATAATATTGCCAATGCCAGCACGCCTGGCTACAGCCGCCAGAGTGCCGAGCTCATGGCGCGGCCCGCCGATGCCTCTGGTAGCGGCTGGATCGGCAATGGCGTCGACATCACCACGGTACGGCGGCTGTATGACGCGACGCTGGCAGGCCAGGCGCGCAGCGCCGGCAGCAACTTCCAGCAGCTCAATACCTTCAGCACCTATGCGGGGCGTATCGACAACCTGTTCAGCGATACCAGCACCGGGCTTGCGACCACACTGCAAAATTTCATCAATTCCGTGCAGGCGGTCGCCGATGCGCCGGCCTCGATCACCTCGCGCCAGGTGCTGCTGAGCCAGGCGAGTGCGCTCGCCGACCGGCTCAAGACCTACAACACCAGTCTCGACAACATCAACAGCCAGGTGAGCTCCCAGCTTGCCAGCGAGGCCACCGCGGTCTCGACCATCGCCAGCAACATCGCCACGCTCAACCAGCGCATCGTTGCCGCGCAGGGCATCAACGAGCAACCACCGAACGATCTGCTCGATCAGCGCGACAAGCTGGTGAGCGATCTGGCCACGCATCTGTCGGTCAGCACCGTGATGCAGAGCGATGGCTCGATGAACGTCTTCATGGGCAACGGCCAGGCGCTGGTGATGAACACCTCCGCGGCCAAGCTCGGCACCGGCGGCGATCAGTTCTCCGCCACACGCACGCGCCTGCTGGTGCAATCGCCGGCCGGCGCGATCGACGTCACCGACTCGATCAGCGGTGGCACGATCGGTGGCCTGCTGCAGTTTCGCAGTGAAATGCTCGATCCGACCCGCAATACCGTCGGCCAGGCGACGGTCACGCTCGCCAACCTGGTCAACACGCAGCAATCGGCGGGCCTGGACCTGCACGGCCAGATCGGTACCGACCTGTTCGCGGTCGGTGGCGTCGCGGTTAGCACCTCGAACCTGAATACCGGCAGCGCCACCGCCAGCGTCACGCGCAGCGATCCCACCGCGCTGACCACCGCCGACTATCAGTTGCTGTTTGACGGCAGCGCCTGGCACCTGTCCCGCACCGACACCGGCGCCGCAGTCGCGATGACGGGCACCGGCACCGCGCCAGATCCTTTCGTGGCCGATGGGCTGTCGATCACGGTCGGCGGCACGCCGCAGGCCGGCGATCGCCTGCTGATCGAGCCGACGCGCGCCGCGGTGGCGGGCCTGTCGGTGTTGATTTCGCAGCCGGAAAAAATTGCCGCTGCCGCCGCCGTGCTCACCAGTGATGCAGCGGCCAACACCGGAAACGCCAGGATCGATGCCGGCAGCGTGCCCAATACCGCGGCCTGGGTGCGCGGCGATTACACGCTCAGCTTCACTTCCGCCAACAGCTGGCAGGTCACCGACGCTGCCAGCACCATCGTGAGCAGCGGCGGCTACACCTCCGGGGCGCCAATCAGCTTCAAAGGCGTGCAGGTCACGCTCACAGGCACCCCGGCGAGTGGTGACAGCTTTTCAATCAAGGACAACGCCAACGGTAGCGGCGACAACCGCAATGCGCTGCAGATCGCCGCCCTACTCGGTAAACCGATACTCAACGGCGGCACGGTGTCGCTCAGTGACACCGTCGGTCGGCTGATCGGCAACATCGGCGTGCAGACCAACCAGGCGCAGACCGGTCGCGATGCGCAGCAGCTGGTGATGAACGACGCCAATACCGCGATGAGCAATCTCTCCGGCGTGAACCTCGATGAGGAGGCCGCCAACCTGATGCGCTACCAGCAGGCCTACCAGGCCGCCGCCAAGGTGATCAGTGTCGCCGACAGCCTGTTCCAGTCCCTGCTGAACGCCACCAAGTAGCCACCATGCGCATTGCAACTTCAACCCTGTACCAGCTTGCCACGCAGGCCCTGCTCAGCCAGCAGGCGGCGTTGGCGAAATCGCAGAACCAGATCGCGACCGGCAAGCGCGTGCAGACGCCCTCGGATGATCCCGTCGCCGCGGTGCAGCTGCACGAGCTGGCGCGTGCGCAGTCGCAATACGAGCAGTACGACAAGAACAGCACCGCGGTCACCGGTCGGCTGCAGCTCGAAGAGCAGGCGCTGGCCGATGCCGGCACGGTGCTGCAGCGTGCACGCGAGTTGGTGGTGCAGGCCAATACCGCCACCCTGAGCGATGGCGATCGCAAGTCCATCGCCACCGAGCTAAAGTCCAGGCTCGATGAGCTGATGAGCATCGGCAATCGCAAGGATGCCAACGGCGAATACCTGTTTTCCGGCTATTCAAGCGCTACGCAGCCTTTTGCGCGCGGCGCCAGCGGCAGCGTGCAGTACTTCGGCGACAGCGGCGCGCGCGGCGTGCAAGTGGATGCCGGCCTGCAGATCCAGGACAGCGATCCGGGCAGCCAGCTGTTCACGAACATTCCGGCCGGCAATGGCCTGTTCGTGAATGCCGCCGGCGCTGCCAACACGGGGAGCGGTGTCATCGATGCCGGCTCGATCACCAGCCGGGCGGCCTGGGTTCCCGATACCTATACCGTCAGTTTCACGACGCCCAACACCTGGCAGGTGACGGACAGCGGCGGTGCGACGGTGGCCAGCGGCAACTACAGCAGCGGCGGCGCGATCGCTTTCCGCGGCGTGCAGATAGGGATCACGGGCGTGCCCGCAGCGGGCGATCGGTTCACCGTGAGCAGCGCTGGCACGCAGGATGTGTTCACCACGCTCGATGGCATTGTCAACGCGCTGCAGTCTGGTGCCAGCACCGATGCGCAGCGCGCGCAGTTCAATTCCGCGCTCAACGGCTCGCTCCAGCAGCTCGACCAGGCCACCAACCAGCTGCTCAATATCCGCTCGCAGGTCGGCGCGCGGCTCTCGACGCTCGATGATGGCAACAGCTCCAGGGCGACGCAGCTCACTGATCTGCAGACCGCGGCCGGGCAGTTGGGCGATCTCGACTACGCCGCGGCGGTATCAAAGATGAGTCAGCAGTACGTGGGCCTGCAGGCCGCGCAGCAATCCTTCGCCAGCATTGGCAAATTGTCGCTATTTAACTATCTGTAGGCCACTGTGACGCAATCGGCAATCTGTCCCGTTCGGGTCATTGGCGACTCAAGTTTGCCGCCGCGGGCACCGATACAAGCCCCGAACGGGATAGCGATCAGCGGATTGCGAATCACGACAAGCACAGCGCTAAGGGCAGAAGTCCGGGCGCCAGAGTAACCGAACAGGAGAAGTTTCAATGGCACTCATGATCAATACCAACGCGATGTCGCTGAACGCCCAGCGCAATCTGACGACCTCGCAGAGCAGTCTTAAGGAAGCCTTGCAGCGGCTGTCATCGGGCTTGCGCATCAACAGCGCCAAGGACGACGCAGCTGGCCTGGCCATTGCCTCGCGCATGACCACGCAGATCAACGGCCTCGACCAGGCGCAGCGCAATGCCAACGACGGCATTTCGCTGGCGCAGACCACGGAAGGTGCCTTGCAGGAAGTCACCAACAACCTGCAGCGCATCCGCGAGCTGGCTGTGCAGTCGGCCAACGCGACCAACAGCTCCAGCGACCGCCAGGCGCTCGACCAGGAAGTGCAGCAGCGGCTCGCGGAAATCGACCGCATCGCCCTGCAGACCTCATTCAATGGCCAGAAGGTGCTCGACGGCTCCTTCGGCAATGCCACGTTCCAAATCGGCGCCAACGTCGGCGAGTCGATCGGTGTGAACCTCTCGACCAGCGTGCGCACCAGCGCCATCGGCCGCACGGCCGACTACGTCGGCAACGGCACGGTCTATGATGCGACCAAGCCAGTCGGTCAGCAGGGCGCCGGCGTCACCGCCAACCCCTTTACCTCCGGTTCGCTGAAGATTGCGATCGGTTCAAACGCGGCGATCTCCGTCGGTGCGTCTTCCGCCGGATCTGGCGCGGGCCAGGCTGCGGGCAGTGCCTATGCGAAGGCCGCCGCCATCAATTCGGCCGGTATCCCCAACCTGACCGCCAGCGCGCAGTCCAGCCTGCAAGTCGCCTGGGCCGATGTCACGACCGCCGGCTACGGCATGTCGATCAACGGCGTGACGATTCAGTCAAACTACAACGGTGCGACCACTACCTTGACGGGCGATGCCGCCGCCGCCTCGATCAACGCCAACACGGGCGCCACGGGCGTTACCGCAACCTTTGACACGGGTGTGCTGACGCTGTCGGCTTCCGACGGCAGCAACATCATTGTCGGTCAGACCTTGGGTGCGGGCACCGCCAACATCGGTTTGCACGGTGCCGGCGCGGGTTCCAACAACACGGTCAATGCCGCGTTGAACTTCGATACCGCCGTAAGCTCTTCGCTCGCAACCAAGACGGCTGTCGGCACGTTGCACCTGGTGGCACTGGATACCGTCACGCTCAGTGGCGCCGGTGCGGCGGATGCCGGTTACACGGCCGCCACCCTGGCGCTGGGCAACGCCGCGCTCAACAGTGCCGCGGTCACCTCGGTCGCCAAGGCCAATGCCACGATCAACGCCATAGATGCAGCGCTGACCTCGGTCAGTTCATTGCGCAGCCTGCTGGGCGCCATGCAGAGTCGCTTCGAGTCGGTGGTCAGCAGCCTGCAGACCGCGTCGGAAAACCTCTCGACCTCGCGCAGCCGCATCCAGGATGCGGACTTCGCCGCCGAGACGGCCAAGCTGACGCGCGCGCAGATCCTGCAGCAGGCGGGTACGGCAATTCTGGCGCAGGCCAATGCCTCACCGCAGAGCGTCCTGAAGCTCCTGCAGTAAGATGATTAGCGAACGGTAAGGAGCGCATGATCAGGCTCGCAGGAGTCGGAAAGCGGACGGAGACCGGCGCAAGCCGGTCTCCGTCTTGCCGTGCTCCGCGAATTCGCAAGCGATGGAGGCGCCGCTATGACTAGTGAGCTATCCCCGAGCCCGGTTAGCGCGCTGCCGACGGCGGCGCCAGCGACCCGCAACACGACCCCGCCGCTGCGCCTGCCCGGCACGACGCGCGAGAGTGCGCCGGCCGACCAGAGCCTGCCGCACGCCGCAGCGGCGGCTCCCGATGTGTTTGGTCGCGCCGCGCAACGCGTAGCCGACTCGCTTGGCAGCGGCAACAGCTTCAATTTTTCGGTCGACACCAAGACCGGCATGACCATCGTGAAGGTCATTAACAAGGCGACCGGCGAACTGGTGCGGCAGATTCCCAGCGAGGAAATCGTGCACATCGCCCAATTGCTCCAGCAGGAAGAACACCACCCGGTGTTCGACATACGGGTCTGATGGGCCCATCACAGGATTCTCATGGCAGTGTCAACCGCAAGCAGCGCGACCAACAGCACCGGCGCAGGACTGATCCAGTCACTGGGCATCGGCTCGGGACTGGATGTGCAGTCGCTGGTGACGCAGCTGGTGGCCGCCGATCGTGCGCCACTCGAGGCGCGCCTCACGCGCCAGGCTTCGAGCATTGCCACTTCGCTCTCGGCGATGGGCAGCCTCAAGGGCGCCATCTCGACCTTCCAGTCCGCGCTCAGTCCCCTGACCACCGTCAGTCAGTTTCAGGTGATGGCCACCAGCTCGGCAGACGAAACGGTGTTCACCGCCACGACCAGCAGCGGCGCCGTGGCCGGCAACTACGGCGTGGAGGTACGCCAGCTGGCCCAGCCCGAGCAGCTCATCTCCACGGCCTTTGCCGGCGGCGCCACCACGCCCATGGGCAGCGGCAATCTGCAGGTCTCGCTGGGGAGCGCCAGTTTCAGCGTGGCCGTCGCCGCGGACAAGGCCACGCTGGCCGATGTGCGCGATGGCATCAACGCTGCGGCCAATAACCCCGGCGTCAAGGCGACGCTGGTCTACGGCATCCACGGCGCCCAGCTGGTACTCACCTCGGTGTCCACCGGCGCTGGCAACGGCATCACGCTTGCGGTGAGCAACGCTGCCGGCAGTCTGGCCCAGCTCAGTTACACCGGCGCCGGCGATACCCACTACAGTGAGGCGCAGCAGCCGCAGGATGCCATCGTTGTCATCTCCGGCGTGGAACATCACAGTGCCGGCAACGTGGTGAGCGACGCCATCGACGGCGTGACGCTCAATCTGCACGCGGCAAAGCTGGGTACCACGCTCAACCTGGCGGTGAGCAATGACCAGAACGCGGTAATGGCTAATGTGAGCAAGCTGGTCGAGGCCTACAACAGCATGCAGGGGCAGTTCAAGTCGCTCGGCAGCTACAACGCCGCTACCAAGACCGGCGGTCCGCTGCTGGGAGACTGGTTGCTCGGCAGCGCGCAGTTCCAGCTCAACCGTGGCATGACCGAGCAGGTCAGCGGCCTGGCGGGCAGCTACGCGTCGCTTGCAGCGCTCGGTGTCACCACTGGTGCCGACGGCTCCATGTCGGTCGACAGCACCAAGCTGCAGGCGGCCCTGAATTCTGACAGCGATAGCGTTGCCCGGCTGTTCAGCGGCCCGCAGGGTATTGCCACGCGGCTCGATGCGAGCATCACCAAGCTGCTGGAGTCCGGTGGCGCCATCGCCGCGCGCGACACCAACCTGGCCACCGCCCAAAAGGATATCAGTGATCAGGAAACGGCTTTGAACGCGCGCATGGCGGTGGTGCAGCAGCGCTACCTGAAGCAGTTCAATGCGCTCGATGCGCTGATGTCATCGCTGCAGTCGACTTCCAACTACCTGACGCAGCAGCTCGCCAGCACCGCCAAGATCGTCAGCGGCGGCTGACCCCCTGCAGGCACCCGGGTGCGGCGCTAAAGTCCGCGCAGCCACGGCCGTTATGTACTCCAACATTGTTGGAGCATTCATGGCCGCCCACCACAGCAAGCTCGCCGCGTACCAGAGTGTCGCCATCCACGGCGGCATCGCCGCCGATGATCCGCATCAGCTGATCCTGATGCTGATGGATGGCGTCATGCAGCGAATCAGCGCCGCGCGCGGTTGCCTCGAACGGCGCGACCTGGGCCAGAAAGCCCAGCTGCTGCAGCGCGCTGTGGCGCTGATTGCCGAATTGCGCGGTAGCCTCGATCACCAGAAAGGCGGCACGCTGGCGCACAACCTCGACGAGCTGTACGACTACATGGCGCGCCAGCTGGTGCGCGCCAACGCGCAGAACCGCGTTGCGCTGCTCGATGAAGTGGCGAGCCTGCTCACCGAGATCCGTCTCGCCTGGGTGGCGGTGCCGCTGGCGCTGCGTGCGCCGGCCTGATGTGCCGGCGCCATTTGCCGCAGCGCTTCGACGCCGGCCGGCGATGGCACTAGAATGTCGCTCGTTACGGGCGACACGCCCGGTGAGTGGTGGAGTGCGTCATGTACGAAGGCGTAGACACGGTTGTACTGCAAAATGAGCTTGCCTACCATGATGTGCTGCCGGTGGTCTGGGAGTCGCTCGAGCGGCCTCCCGACGCATTCCGCCTGGCGAGCCTCGAAGAAACCAATCTATTGCTGCTGCGCGCCTGCGTGGCGGTGGAAGAATACCCGGCGCGCGACAAGCACGAAGACCTGCATCCGTTAGCCCACGAGCTCGCGCGCCTGGATTTCAAACTCAACCTGGTGCTGCATCTGCTGGCGACGCTGGTCGAGCGCGATTCACCCGGCAATCCGCTGCCGGTGCAGTTCAATGCGCTCGGCGCCTCCTGGAAGGCCGCAGACAAGGTGCCGGCGCGCGGCAGCCGCGGCTTACTGCGCATCCGCCTGCGCGGCTCGCTGCCACAATCGTTGGCGCTGTATGCTGAAATCACCGAAAACCAGGGCGGCGGCATGAGTGCCAATTTCCTCAGCATGACATCGGCAGTGGCCGAGCTGATTCAGCAGCTTTGTTTCCTGAAACATCGCCAGCAGGTCGCCGTGACGCGTAATGCCCGCAACAAGTCCTAGTTCTGCGACATAACGCACTCAATGAGTGTGACGTGGTGCCTAGTTTCCCCGCAGGCACCCCTTAATATGTTTACACGACCTTGACAACGATCGCGTCGACAGGGGTGAGCGATGAACAGCAGTGGATTGACGACGGCACCAGGCGCATTCATGCCCACGGGGCAGTCGCTCGCCATACGCCGCGTCAACCGGTTGATCCAGCAGGTCGCGGGCTTCGACAGCAATGTGCTGATCCTGGGCGAATCGGGCACCGGCAAGGAAGTGGTGGCCCGCGCCATCCATGAACTCTCGGCGCGCCGGCTGCGGCCCTTCGTCGCGATCAATTGCGGCGCCATTCCCAGTGAACTGCTCGAGAGCGAACTGTTCGGCCACGAGAAGGGCGCCTTCACCGGCGCGCTGAACCTGCGCCGCGGTCGCTTCGAACTCGCCGAAGGCGGCACGATTTTCCTCGATGAGATCGGCGACATGAATCCGACCATGCAGGTGAAGCTGTTGCGGGTGCTGCAGGAGCGCGTGTTCGAGCGCGTCGGCGCCACCAGCTCGCAGCGCTGCGATGTGCGCATCATCGCCGCTACGCACCGCAATCTTGAAGAGTGCATTGCCAAGGGCACTTTCCGCGAAGATCTTTACTACCGGCTCAATGTGGTGCCGGTGGAAATGCCCCCGCTCCGTGAGCGCTGCGATGACCTGCCCGAACTGATCGCCAGCTTGAGCGAGCGCGTACGCGCCACGCACGGCCAGGCGACGCAGCTGCTGCCGGCGACGCTGGCAGCGCTGCAGCAGTACCGCTGGCCCGGCAACGTGCGCGAGCTGGCCAACCTGCTCGAGCGCCTCGGGGTGCAGTGCGGTGGCCAGGCCATCGATGTCTGCGATCTGCCTTCGCGCTACCAGCCCGCCGGCTACACGCCGCCGGTGCAAGCGCCGGAGAGTGCAGCGGCCATGCTGAACGCGGTAACGAGCGATCCGCTGGCGGAGCTGAAGAATCTTGCTGGCGGCGAGGAATTGCAGGCTGCGCAAATGTCCGCGCCGGCCGTGGCCGAGCTGCTGCAAGGCGCACCCGCCAGCGAGGCCATGGCCGAGCTGCCCGTGGGCGGCATGGATCTGCGTGCCTATCTTGAAGACCTCGAGCGCGGCCTGATCTGCAAGGCACTCGAGGCCGCCAACGGCACCGTGGCGCAGGCCGCGCGCCTGCTGGGGCTGCGTCGCACGACGCTGGTGGAGAAACTGCGCAAGTACGGCCTCGCTGCCGGGGATCTTTCCGCGACGGGAACTTGACGGCCGGCAGCGGCAAGCCACTGCCGCTGAGACTTCGCTCACATCTTCGGACCCGGCACGCTACTTGCTTTGATCATTGGCAACCGACCAGTGAACAGGCAAGGTTCCATGCAAAACGCAGCACTTTCCGCGACTCTCGCCAGAACGCCGGCCAGCGCCTGCGCGCACGGCGATGATCCGGTCGCCTGCGACAGCGCATCGCTCCAGCTGCTGGACATCGCACGCCGCGTAGCCCGCAGCGATTGCACCGTGCTGATCGCGGGCGAATCAGGCACCGGCAAGGAAGTGGTCGCCCGTTTCCTGCACCGCCAGTCGCACCGCCATGGCGGTCCCTTCGTCGCGGTCAACTGCGCGGCGATTCCCGAGCACATGCTCGAGGCCATGCTGTTCGGCTGGGAGCGCGGCGCCTTCACCGGCGCGCACAGCGCGCACCAGGGAAAATTCGAACAGGCGCAGGGCGGCACGCTGCTGCTGGATGAAATCTCCGAGCTGCCGCTGGCACTGCAGGCGAAACTGCTGCGCGTGCTGCAGGAACACGAGGTAGAGCGCCTGGGTGCGCGCCTGCCGGTGTCGCTCGATGTGCGCCTGCTCGCGACCACCAATCGCCGCCTGCGCGAGGACGTCGCCGCCGGGCGCTTCCGCGAAGATCTCTATTACCGCCTGAATGTGTTTCCGCTGGCGATCAGCGCGCTGCGCACGCGCCGCGCCGACATCCTGCCGCTGGCGATGCGCCTGCTGACCAGCTACAGCTCACCGGGTGGCCGCATTCCGGCGCTCGCGGCCGATGCCGGCCAGAAGCTGCTGGAGCACAGCTGGCCCGGCAATGTGCGCGAACTCGAGAACGTGATGCAGCGTGCGCTGGTGCTGTGCGATGGCGGCATTATTCAGAGCGAACACATCTGCTTCGAAATCGCCGAGCCACCGCGTGCCGCCGTGCCCACGCTTGCGACGCCCGCGACAGCCGCGCCCTTGGATGTCACGAGTGCCAAAGCCGCCGGGGCCGGTGCGCCGATCGCCGGCTGCGATCTCGCGGGCACGCGCTGTGCCGCGGAGTATGAACTGATCCTCGAGACACTGCGGCACGATGGTTCCAGCCGCGAGCGCGTGGCCGAGCGCCTCGGCATCAGCCCGCGCACCTTGCGTTACAAGCTGGCGCGTATGCGTGCGGCCGGCATTGGCCTGGGCGTCATCGGGAGTGCGGCATGAGCCAGATGCAGATCAATCAGGTGCTGGCGCAGATCCGCACTCTCTCCAGCCATGGCTTGCAGCCGACGCGGCCGACCGCGCCAGGCGTCGAGGGTGCCGGTGCTACCGGCGGCGTCAACGGCGGCAGCTTTGGCCAGATGCTCAAGCAGGGCATCGATGCCGTGAACAAGAGCCAGCAGAGCGCAGCCTCGCTGGGCGATGCCTTTGAGCGCGGTGTCGCCGGCGTCGACCTCGCGCAGGTGATGCTCGAAACGCAGAAAGCTTCCGTGTCCTTTCGTGCGCTCGCTGAAGTGCGCAATCGCCTGGTGAACGTGTACCAGGAAATCATGAACATGCCGATCTAGGTGGATATGAATCATGGCCAATGACCAGCTCGCGGGCGCCTTGCGCCCAGCCTTCAATCTCCGACCCCTGCTGCTGCTGCTCGGCATTGCCGGTGCAGTAGCCGCTGGCGTGGCGGTGATGCTGTGGTGGCAGGGTCCGAACTGGAGCGTGCTGTACGGCAACCTGGAGGCCAACGACGCCAGCCAGGTGGTGCAGGCGCTGCAGACCGCCGGCATCAAGTACAAGCTCAGCGATGCCACGGGTGCCGTGATGGTCAGCGCCAGTGAAGTGCGCGAGGCACGCCTCAAGCTCGCCTCCCAGGGCCTGCCGGAGAGCGGCAACAACGGCCTCGAGATGATCAACAAGGATTCGGGCATCGGCGTCAGCCAGTTCATGGAGAACGCGCGCTACCAGTACGCGCTCGAGAACGAACTGGCACGCACGATCGCCACGATCAAGTCGGTAGTCGCCGCGCGCGTGCATCTGGCGATCTCGCAGCAATCGGCATTCATACGCGAGCGCCGCCCAGGCAGTGCCTCGGTGCTGCTGCAGCTGCGGCCCGGTGGTCGGCTGGAAGCCGAGCAGGTGCAGGCGATCGTGCATCTGGTGGCCTCCAGCATCCCGGATCTCAATGCCGAGCAGGTCACCGTGGTTGATCAGCAGGGCCGCCTGCTAACGTCCAGCGTATCTCCGCAAGCGACGATCCAGAGCGAGCGCTTCGCCGCCGCGCAACGCGTCGAGGAGAGCTACGCCCAGCGTGTCGAGGGCCTGCTGGCGCCGCTGTTCGGCGCCGGTCGCGTGCAGGCGCAGGTCACCGTGGATCTGGACGCGATGGAGAATGAGGAATCACACGAACAATACAAGCCCGACAGCGCGGTGGTCCGCAGTGAGCAGACCGCCGAGCAGACTGCGCCTGTCGGTGGCGCTGCCAGCGGTGGCGTGCCTGGCGCGCTCACCAACCAGCCGCCGGCCGGTGGCACAGTCGCTGCCGTCGCGGCGCCGCAGAGCGGTAATGCAAATGCGCCAGCGGGCACCACGACGCCCGCGAGCGCGGCGGCGCCGGGTGCAGCAGGTGCTGCGGCTGCCGCGGCGGTGCCGGAGAGCGTCAGCAAGCAGGCGACGCGCAATTTTGAGATCGATCGCACGCTCAGCTACAAGCGTGAACCCGGTGGCCGCATCAAGCGCCTGACCGTGGCCGTGCTGGTCGACAACCCGAGCAAGATGGCTGCCGATGGCAAGACCGTTGCAGCCCCCCTGAGCGCGACCCAGATCGATGACATCACGAAGCTGGTGAAAAACGCGGTGGGCTTCGATGAAGCGCGCGGTGACAGCGTGAGCGTGGTCAACGAAGCTTTCCACAGCGAACAGACCGACATGAAGCCCGAGGACGTGCCGATCTGGCAGCGACCGATGGTGCAGGACATCGCGCGACTCGCACTCGGTGCGCTTGTGCTGCTGGCGATCGCGCTGGGCATCCTGCGGCCGATGATCCGCAGCCTCACGACCGCCACGCTGACGCCGGTGATGGTCGGTGCCGGGCAGGCCACGGCAGGTGCAGGTGGTGAACTACCGTCGGGCGGTGCGGGCGGCGAAGGGCAGGCTGCGCCACTGGCTTACGAACAGCAGATCGTGCAGGCCAAGAACCTGGTCGCACAGGATCCCAAGCGCGTGGCGCAGGTCGTGAAGACCTGGGTGGGTGAGTGATGCCTGAGGCACAGACCAGTTCGCGTCCCGGGGTCGAGCAGGCGGCCATCCTGCTGCTGTCGCTCGGTGAACAGGATGCCGCGCAGGTGCTCAAGCACCTGGGCGCCAAGGAAGTCCAGAAGGTCGGCGCGGCGATGGCGCAGCTCGCGGGCATCTCGCGCGAGGAAGTCAGCAGCGTGCTCGGCAATTTCGCCACGCGTGTCGAGCAGCAGAGCTCGCTTGGCGTCGACTCCGATGAATATGTGCGCAAGGTGCTCAACGAAGCACTGGGCGCAGAGAAGGCCGGCGGCGTGATCGATCGCATCCTGCGCGGCCGCAGCAGTCGTGGTCTCGAAGCCGTGAAGTGGATGGAGCCCAAGGCCGTAGCTGCCATGCTGCGCCAGGAGCATCCGCAGATCATCGCCATCGTGCTCTCGTACCTGGAGTCCGAGCAGGCCGGCGAGGTGCTGGCCGGGCTCCCCGAGGAGATACGGCCGGATGTGATCGTGCGCATCGCCACACTCGATGGCGTGCACCCCTCGGCGCTCAACGAACTCGATGAAGTACTGGAGAAGCAGTTCGCCGGCAGCAGCACCGCCAAGACCGGTGGTTTCGGCGGGCCGAAAGTCGCGGCCGCGATCCTGAATCTTGTGGGGTCGGGCGCCGAGACGAAGATCATCGAAGAGATCGCCAGGGGCGATGCCACGCTCGGCCAGAAGCTACAGGACCTGATGTTCGTGTTCGAGGACCTGAAGAGCATCGACGATCGTGGCATGCAGGAACTGCTGCGCGAGGTGCCGGGCGACAAGCTCATCCTGGCCCTGAAGGCCACCGACGAGGAGCTGAAGCAGAAGTTCTTCAAGAACATGTCCGAGCGCGCATCCCAAATGCTCAAGGATGACCTCGAGGCCAAGGGCCCGGTCAAGCTGAGCGAAGTGGAGGAAGCGCAGAAGGAAATCCTGGTCACCGCGCGCCGCATGGCCGAGGAAGGTCGCGTGCAGCTCGGTGGCAAGGGCGGAGAAGAGTATGTCTGAGTCCGCCCAGCAGGCCGCCACATCATCCGGCCGCGCACAGGCGCAGGCCTGGACACCGCCGCAGGTGCAGGGACCCCTGGTGGGTCGCCGCCGCGTCGAGGAGCTGGGCGCACTCGAGCGCGAGGCCTGGGAACACGGTTTCGAGGAAGGGCGCCGCGCCGGCAACGCTGCCGCGCGCGCCGAACAGCAGGCGGCGCTGGACGAACAACATGACCAGGTCGATCGCCTCGGCGCCATATTGAATCTGCTGGCGCGCCCGCTCGCCGAGCTCGATGTAGGCATGCACCAGCAGCTTGCCGCATTGGCGGGCACCATTGCGCGGCAACTGGTGCGGCGCGAATTGCGCGCCCATCCCGAACAGATCATCGCGGTGATCCGCGAAACACTGGCGCTGCTGCCGGCCAATTCCCAGGTCGTGCGCATCGCGCTGCATCCGGACGATGCGGCCCTGGTGCGCGAGCGCCTCACCGAACCGAATGCCGAGCGCGCCTGGACGCTGAGTGAGGATCCGGTCATCAGTCGCGGCGGTTGCCGCATCAGCAGCGAGAATTCCTTCATCGATGCCACGGTGGAGGCGCGCCTGGGCGCGGCCATCGCCGCGGCACTGGGCGATGAGCGCACACCGACACCAGGCGGCGCCACGTGAGCGCGCTGCGACACCAGCGTCAGCAGTTGTGGCAGCAGTCGCTGGAGTGCGGCGCGCAGCGCGTGACGCAATTGCCACCGCCCCTGGTGGCCGGGCGACTCACACGCATGGTGGGCCTGACGCTCGAGGCCTCCGGCTGCCAAGCAGCCGTGGGCGATCGCTGCGAGATTGTCTCGACCGACAATTCACGCCTCGACGCCGAAGTGGTCGGCTTCGCGGGCGAGCGTCTGTTCCTGATGCCCACTGGTGATCTGCACGGCTTGAAGCCCAATGCCACGGTGCTGCCGCGTCCGCATGCGGGCAACGTGGGCGTGGGCCCGGCGCTGCTCGGCCGCGTGGTCGATGGCGCCTGTGAACCGCTCGACGGCCGCGGCCCCATCCAGGCAGAGCGGCGCGTGCGACTCACGGGAACACCCATCAATCCACTGGCGCGCCGACGCATCACCGAGCCGCTGGATGTCGGCGTGCGCGCCATCAACGGTCTGCTGACCGTCGGCCGCGGCCAGCGCATTGGCCTGTTCGCCGGCAGCGGCGTCGGCAAGAGCGTGCTGCTCGGCATGATGGCGCGCTATACGCAGGCCGATGTGATCGTGGTCGGCCTGATCGGCGAGCGCGGCCGCGAAGTGAAGGAATTCATCGAACGCATCCTCGGCAGTGCCGGACTCGCGCGCGCCGTGGTGGTGGCGACACCGGCCGATCATCCGCCGTTGATGCGCCTGCATGGCGCCTGGCTCGCGACTTCGATTGCCGAATATTTCCGCGACCAGGGCCGCAGCGTGCTCTTGATCATGGATTCGCTGACGCGTTTCGCGCAGGCGCAGCGCGAGATCGCGCTCGCCATCGGCGAGGCGCCGGCGACCAAGGGCTATCCGCCTTCCGTGTTCGCGAGGCTTCCGCAGCTGGTGGAGCGCGCCGGGAACGGTGCCGGCACGCAGGGCTCGATCACGGCCTTCTACACCGTGCTGGTCGAGGGCGATGACCAGAACGATCCAATCGCCGATGCCGCGCGCGCGATCCTCGATGGACACATCGTGCTGGCGCGTCGTATCGCCGACGGCGGCCGCTATCCCGCCATCGATGTCGAGGGCTCGGTCAGCCGTGTGATGCACGATATCGCCGACCCCGAACACCAGGAGCTCGCGCGTCGCCTGCGCCAGTACTCCGCCCTTTACGAACACAATCGCGACCTGATCACCATCGGCGCCTACCAGCGCGGTAGCGATCCGCGCATCGACGAGGCGATCGCCCGCTGGCCACAGATCGAGGGTTACCTGCGCCAGGACATGTATACGCGCATGCCGCTGCAGGATTCCATCGCGCAATTGCAACAGGTGCTGGCCGCCGCGCCATGAATGGGTAACGGAGTAGTCGTTGATGAATAAAAGGGTAAAACGCCTGCAGCCGCTGAAGGAGCTGGCCGGCATGCGTGAACTGCGCGAGGCCAGTGCACTCGGCGAGGCCGAGCGACGCCTCACTGAAGCCGAGCGGCGCCTGGGTGACCTGCTGCGTTACCGCCAGGAATACGAAAAGATTTTCCAGCAGACCGCGAGCGCGGGCGCTGCGATGCGCGGCCTCCGTGATCAGCAGATTTTTATTGCCCGGCTCGGCGAGGCGGTGCGCGCCCAGCAGCTGGTGATTGAGCAGATCAACGACGAGTGCGCACAAGCGCGCACCCAGTGGCGCGAGGCGGCCACGCGCAAGCAAGTGGTCGGCAAGGTAGTGGACAGGGCCAAAGCGGAGGCGAACATGAAGGACGAACAGCGGTTGCAGGTGGAAAGCGACGAGCGTGCGATACAGACACGGGTGCGCTCATGACGCCCTCATCGGCATCGGCGCCAGCGGCAGCGGCGGGCACGCCGGCTGCGGCGACCATGGACTGCGGCAGCAGTGGCCTCGACCTGACGGGCGCATCCCTTTCGGACGCACTCACGGGCGGCGATGCCGCGCCGTTCTCCGCGGCGCTGGCCATACTGCAGGATCCGCTGCTGGCAGGGTCGAGCACGGGCAAACCGGCTGCGAAGCAGGACGAGGCCGCGCAGATCCAGTTGCCTGCCACGCCGCCGGATGCCGCGGCTGCGGCATTGGCCGCGGTGCTGCTGTGGTTGCGCCAGAGCACTGCCAACCTGCCGCAAACCGGGCACGAGCAGCCGGCGGCCAAGGCTGCGACGGATGCGGCAACGGGCATCGGGGCGATTGCCGGTGGCAATGCCGCGGCCGCATCGGCACTGCCGGCATTGCTGGCTGCACAAATCAAATCGAATTCGAAAGCCAGCGATGGCAGCGCCGTCAACACGGCTGCGGGCCAGGGCACCCATGCCGGCGTGAGCGATGCGAGCGCCAATGAGGCTGCCGCTGCCGTCGTCGGCAGGCCGCTGGCCGGGCTGGCAACGGGTATCAACAATCCGCTGCCACCGGAATTGCAGGCACTGGCGAGCGCGCTGGGCCAACCCATTGCAGACAACGGATCGCCAGGATCACAGGGCGAGCGCGCCAGCGATGCAAACATCAGCGCGCTCACCGCGACCGATGCGCCAGCGACAAGCTCCGACAACTCCAGCAGCACGGCCGCCACGGCTGCCGCCGGACTCGATCGCGGCGCAACTGCGCCTGCCGCTGTCACGACGGCGCCAGCTGAGCGCACGGTCAGCGTGCCGGTGCACGATCGTCACTGGTCGCAGGCCATCGCGGCGCAGGTACTGGTGCTGGCCGATCATCGCATCGAAAGCGCCACGCTGCGGCTGACGCCCGAGCACTTGGGGCCAGTGGATGTGCATATCGATATCCAGGACAGCCAGGTCAACGTGAATTTTGGCGCCGCGCATGCCGATACCCGCAGCGCGCTCGAGCAGGCCTTGCCGCGCCTGCGTGAAGTGCTCGCAGGCGCCGGCCTGACGCTCGGTGACGCCAGCGTGCAGCAGCAGTTGCGACGTGGTTCACAGAATCGCAGCGATGGCACACGTGCCCCGGGCGAGTCGGCCGATGCACAGCCTGTGGCCCTGAGTGCCAGCTTGCGTGCGATCGGCATGATCGACGAATACGCCTGAGCTGGCGCCGGAAATTCGACTGGCACGCAGCTTGCTCTATCAACACCAGGAACAGTGAGGAATCAGGACATGTCCACCCCAGCTAAACCCGCCGCCGCTGGCGGCGCCGCACCGGTCGCCAAGAAAAGCAAACTGCCGCTGCTCATCATCGTGGCCGTCGTGGCACTCGGAGGCGGAGGTGCCGCGTTCTGGTTCCTGCGGCCACAGGCCGCGGCCGCCGACGCGAAGCCTGCGGCTGCCGAGACCAATACCAAGGCGGCGCCGATCTACTACAAGTTCGAACCCGCTTTCGTCGTCAATTTTGGCGCCGAGGGCAACACCCGTTTCCTGCAGGTCACGCTCGAGGCGATGAGCCGCGATCCAAAGGTGGTCGAGGAGATCAAGAACAACGAGCCCGCGATCCGCAATGATCTGGTGCTGCTGTTCTCCGCGCAGCAGTACGACACGCTGATCGTGGCCGAAGGCAAGGAAAAGCTGCGCCAGCAGACACTCGAGACCGTGCGCAAGGCGGTCAGTGCCGAGGGCGGCAAGGCCGAGGCGGTCGAGGGCGTGTACTTCACCAGCTTCGTGATTCAATGAGTACCGAAGGCGCAGCAGCGGCCAGCGCTGGTGCAGCCCCTGCCGAAGCGCAGGCCACTGCATTCGCCAACCTGAGCGCCGACCCCGGCGCCGGCACTGGCGGCGACATCAATCTCGATGTCGTGCTCGACATACCGGTGACGCTGTCGATGGAAGTCGGGCGCAGCAAGCTCAGTATCCGCAATCTCCTGCAGCTGAACCAGGGATCGGTGGTCGAGCTGGACCGCGCAACCGGCGAGCCGCTGGATGTCTATGTGAATGGCACGCTCGTGGCGCATGGCGAAGTGGTCGTGGTCAACGAGAAATTCGGCATCCGCCTCACAGACGTCATCAGCCCTGCCGAGCGCATCCGCAAGCTGCGTTGATCCTTGCACCGCAGACGGGAATCCGTCAGCACCGCTGGCACGGCGGTTGCTTTGTCTACGGACATGCAAACCCAGTCAAAGAACGGTCGAGAATCCCGGGCGCGCTCCTGCGCCCGCCTGCTGTGCGGCGGCCTGCTGCTGACCCCCTTGCAGGCGCTGGCGGCAGCGCCAGCACATGGCAGTTTCGCTGCGCCCGCGCAGTTCTCGGGCGGCGGCACCAGCTTTGGCATGCTGCGCGTCT
The DNA here is from genome assembly GCA_025350055.1 of Gammaproteobacteria bacterium. GTDB lineage: Bacteria > Pseudomonadota > Gammaproteobacteria > Steroidobacterales > Steroidobacteraceae > FEN-1191. The sequence goes on from JANXYK010000011.1 coordinate 110,416, forward strand.
GCGTGGCACTCGCGCTGGTGCTGGCCAGTGTCTATGGCGTGGCCTGGCTGATGCGCCGCCTGCGTGGTGCCGCGGGTGTCAGCGCACCGGGCATCGCCATCGTCTCGCAGGTATCGCTGGGCGCGCGCGAGCGCGCCGTGCTGCTGCGTGTGGGCGAACGGCATCTGCTGGTCGGTGTGGCCGCCGGCAGTGTGCGCCTGCTCCAGGAAGTGAATTTCGCAAGCCCGCCCGATGGCGCGCCGCTGACTACGGGTGGAGCCGCAGCAACAGGCGGGGCATCCGCGCCCGTTGCCGTGCCACCGAGTTTCCGCGAGTTGCTGCGCCGGAGCCTGGGCCGATGAAGCTGCGTACGCTCTGCAGTTGGCTGCTGTGCCTCGCGCCGCTGCTGCCGCTGGCCGCGCATGCCGCCGCGCCGGTGACGGCTGCGCTCGCGGCCCCGGGCATACCCGCACTCACCGTGCACAACGCCGGTGGTGGCCAGACTTACACGCTGACGATCCAGCTGCTGGCGCTGATGACGGCGATCACGCTGCTGCCGGCGGCGCTGTTGATGATGACCGCCTTCACTCGCATCGTGATCGTGCTGGCGATCGTGCGCCAAGCGATCGGCGCGGGCCAGGCGCCGCCCAACCAGGTAATTGTCGGGCTGGCCCTGTTCCTGACGCTGTTCGTGATGTCGCCGGTGATTGATCGCATCCGCACCGATGCCGTGAACCCCTACATGGCGGGCAGCATCGATGCCACGGTCGCGCTCGAGCGCGGGGTCGAGCCGCTGAAGACTTTCATGCTGGAGCAGACGCGCGAGAACGACATCGCCACTTTCGTGCGCATCTCCGGTGGCAAGGGCTACGACAGCCCGAAGGATGTGCCGCTGATGGTACTGGCGCCGGCCTTCATGACCAGCGAGCTGAAGACCGCGTTCCAGATCGGCTTCCTCCTGTTCATCCCTTTCGTGATCATCGATCTCGTGGTGGCGAGCGTGCTGATGTCGATGGGCATGATGATGCTCTCGCCGGTACTGATCTCGCTGCCCTTCAAGATCATGTTGTTCGTGCTGGTCGACGGCTGGGCCCTGCTGATGGGTTCGCTGGCGGCGAGTTTCTATCGATGAGCGGCCAGGCTGCTGGCCGCGGAGTACGCAATGACCCCTGAAACCGTGATGACCATCGGCCGCCAGGCGCTGGAGATGACCATGATGCTGGCCGCACCACTGCTGCTGGTGGCGCTCGCCATCGGCCTGCTGGTCGGCATTTTCCAGGCCGCGACACAGATCAACGAGATGACGCTGTCTTTCATTCCGAAGCTGATCGGCATGGCCGTGGCGCTGCTGGTGGCAGGGCCCTGGATGCTGCGCGAGCTGCTCACCTACACGCGCACCCTGATCGAAAGCATTCCCTCACTGGTGGGATGAGCCGTGCCAGTCATCGAGCTGGCGACGCTCCAGCACTGGCTGGGCCTGCTGTTCTGGCCTTTCGTGCGCATTGGCGCCTGCCTGATGGTGGCGCCGGTCTTCGGAGCGAGCTATGTGCCGCCGCGCCTGCGCCTGATCCTGGCAGGCGCGCTCACACTGGTGGTAGCGCCCTTGCTGCCAGCGATAACGGATGTGCCCCTGCTCTCGGCTGCCGGTGCACTGGTCACGCTGCAGCAGATGCTGATCGGCGCCGCACTGGGCTTCGCACTGCAGATGGTGTTCGATGCGCTGGCGCTGGGCGGGCAACTGCTGGCCAATGGCATGGGTCTGGGCTTCGCCTTCAATCTCGATCCGCTGCGCGGCGTGACTACGCCAGCACTGGGCCAGCTCTATGTCGTGCTGGGCACGCTGACATTCCTGGCCCTTGACGGTCATCTGGCTCTGATCAGCACACTCATCGACAGCTTCAAGGGCCTGCCGATAGGCGAGAACGGGCTCGATCCCGCACGTCTGCGCGGCCTCGCTGACTGGGGCTCGATGCTGTTCAGCGGTGCACTGCGCATTGCGCTGCCGGGCGTGACCGCGCTGCTGGTGATCAACCTGGCTTTCGGCGTGATGAGTCGCGCGGCCCCGGCGCTCAATCTGTTCGCGGTGGGCCTGCCGGTGACCCTGATCTTCGGCCTCAGCATTGTGATGTTCGGCATGCCGGCCATTGGCACCGCGTTCACGAGCCTGTTGAACGAGGCCTTCACTTTCATGCGCTCGCTGACCGGCTGAGGCAGCGACGTGGCTGAACACGACCAGCACGACCGGACCGAAAGCCCGACCGCCAAACGGCACGAGGATGCGCGCCGTCGTGGCCAGGTGCCGCGCTCGCGCGATCTGAGCGCCGCGGCCGTCACCCTCGCGGGTGGCTTCGGCCTCTACAACCTCGGTCAGCTGCTCGGCGGCGGCATGCTGCAGATGATGCACAGCAGCTTCGAGATCCGGAGCGAGCAGGCGATGGATAGCGACTACATGTTGGCGAGTCTGAGCAATGCAGCACTGCAGGCGGCGTTGGCCGCCGCGCCACTGCTGGGTTTGCTGCTCGCCGCCGCGGTGCTCGCACCGCTCGCCATCGGTGGTTGGAATTTCAGCACCGGAGCGCTGGTGCCGCAGTGGAGCCGGCTCGATCCGGTGGCCGGCATGCAGCGTGTGTTTTCATTGCTGGGCTTCATCGAACTGTTGAAGTCGCTGGCGCGCTTCCTGGTGGTGGCGCTGGTCGCGGTGCTGGTGCTGCGTCACCAGTACGGCCAGTTCGCGATGCTGAGCACCGAGCCGCTGGGCGCCGCGGTCACGCACGCGCTGCGGCTCGCCGGCACCGCACTGATCGCACTCGGCGGCGCGCTCGCCGCCATCGCAGCGGTCGATGTGCCGCTGGCGCTTTGGCAACACAACCGCTCGCTGCGCATGACACGCGAGGAGATCCGCGAGGAAGCGCGCGACAGCGAGGGCAGTCCCGAAGTGCGCAATCGCATCCGTCGCATCCAGCAGGAACAGGCCCGCGGCCGCATGATGGCCGAGGTGCCACGTGCCGATGTGGTGATCACCAACCCGACCCACTACGCCGTGGCATTGCGTTACGACGAGGCGCGCATGCGCGCACCGATCGTGGTGGCCAAGGGCAAGGACCTGCTGGCACAGCGCATCCGCGAGCTGGCGCGCGAACACGCGGTACCGCTCATCGAGGCGCCGCCATTGGCGCGCGCGCTGCACGCCGGCTGCGAGCTCGGGGACGAGATTCCGGCGCGACTCTATTCAGTGGTGGCGCAGGTGCTGACTTACGTCTACCAGCTGCGGGTCGCCCGACGTGGCGGCGGTGCGCTCCCGCCCGAACCGCGCATCGACTCGCTGCCCACCTGATTCGACGCGCTGCCGCGCTGGTTCGACGCGCGCCAGGCCTGATAAGGCTGGGCAAGTGTGACCTGGCGCACAATTCCAGGCCCCATCGGCGACGGTAAGCCGACACCCGACCAGCGGCACGCAACTTGCTTTCTTTCTAGACAAAGGAGCGGCAGTGCGCCAATTTTGCGCTGCCAACACATTGCCCATGGCCGAGCTGGCACTACCCCGCAGCCCAGAATCCCTGAACATCATGCAGCTGCTGCGGCGTGGCCTCGGCGCGCCTTTGCTGTTGCTCGCGGTGCTGGCGATGATCGTGCTGCCACTGCCGCCGATCGCGCTCGATGTGCTGTTCACCTTCAACATCGCGCTCTCGGTGCTGGTGGCGATGGCCGTGGTGAACGTATCACGGCCACTGGACTTCGCGATCTTCCCCACCGTGCTGCTGTTGGCCACCCTGTTGCGCCTGGCGCTCAACGTGGCCTCGACCCGCGTGGTGCTGCTGCACGGTCACGAGGGCACCAGTGCCGCGGGACGCGTGATCGAAGCCTTCGGCGAATTCGTGGTCGGTGGCAACTACGCCGTCGGCATCGTGGTGTTCGCGATCCTGACCATCATCAACTTCGTGGTGGTGACCAAGGGCGCGGGCCGCATCTCGGAAGTCAGCGCGCGCTTCACCCTCGATTCGATGCCCGGCAAGCAGATGGCGATCGATGCGGACCTGAACGCGGGCCTGATCACGCAGGACGAGGCGCGTGCGCGCCGCATCGAGGTGCGCTCGGAAGCCGACTTCTACGGTTCGATGGATGGTGCCAGCAAGTTCGTGCGCGGCGACGCCACGGCCGGAATCCTGATCCTGGTGATCAACATCGTCGGAGGACTTGCCATCGGTGTGATGAGCCACGGCATGGCCTTTGGCGACGCCGCGAGGGTGTACACGCTGCTGACAATCGGTGACGGCCTGGTGGCGCAGATTCCGGCGCTGCTGCTCTCGACCGCGGTCGCGATCATTGTTACGCGCATGTCGCGCGCCCAGGACCTGGGCGGCGAACTCGCGACCCAATTGTTCCGCCAGCCGCGCAGCCTCGCGGTGGCTGCTGCGCTGTTGGGAGTCATGGGATTGATTCCAGGCATGCCGAATGTGGCATTTCTGCTGTTCGCAGCGCTGCTGGGCGGCGGCGCCTGGATGCAGCAGCGTCGCAATCAGGCGGCCGCGGCCGCAGCCGCGGCGCCAGTCGTTGCCCCGGTGCCCGTGAGCAAAGAACCGCGCGAACTGTCCTGGGACGATGTGCAACCGGCCGATCTGCTCGGGCTCGAAGTCGGCTTCCGTCTCGTGCCGCTGGTGGACAAGGCCAACGGCGGCGAACTGCTCTCGCGCATCCGCGGCGTGCGCCGCAAGCTTTCGCAGGAGCTCGGCTTCCTGGTGCCGGCGGTACACATCCGCGACAACCTCGAGCTCGCGCCCAACGCCTATCGCGTCAGCCTTGCGGGTGTGGCGGTGGGCGAGGGCACAGTCTATCCCGATCGTGAACTCGCGATCAATCCCGGTCGCGTGTTCGGCAAGCCGCCGGGCATCGAAGTGCGTGACCCGGCCTTCGGCATGGAGGCGATCTGGATCGATCCGGCGCGCCGTGAACACGCGCAGACTCTGGGTTACACCGTGGTCGATGCCAGCACCGTGATCGCCACGCACATCAGTCACGTGGTGCAGACGCATGGCCACGAGCTGCTGGGTCATGAGGAAACCCAGCAACTGTTGAACGGTCTCGCCAAGAGCGCACCGCGCCTGGTTGAAGACCTGGTGCCGAAGGTTCTGCCGCTGGGCACCGTGGTGCGCGTGCTGCAAGGTCTGCTCGCCGAGCGCGTGCCGATCCGCAATATCCGCACCATTGTTGAAACACTGGCCGAGCACGCGCCACGCACGCAGGATCCGGCGATATTGCAGGCGCAGGCGCGCATCGCGCTCTCGCGCCAGATCGTGCAGGACATCGCCGGCACCGGCACCGAGCTGCCCGTGGTGACGCTCGAACCCGACCTCGAACAACTGCTGCAGAGCTCATTGGGCAGTGGTGCAGGCAACGCGGCACTGGAACCCGGGCTCGCCGAGCGGCTGGCCACGCGGCTCGCGGAATCCGCGCAGCGCCAGGAAGCCGCGGGCGAAGCCGCGGTATTGATGGTGGCACCGGCCTTGCGCGCCACACTGGCGCGCTTTGCGCGCGCCAGTGTGCCGGGCCTGCATGTGCTGGCCTGGAATGAGATTCCTGACAACCGGCGCGTGCGCATGATCGCCGCGATCGGCCGCTAGGGCGATGGGCAACCCATGCAGCAAGGACTGACCAAGCCATGAAGATCAGGCGCTACCTCGGTACCGACATGCGCGATGCGCTGCGCCAGATCCGCGCCGAGCTCGGCAACGATGCCGTGATACTCAGCACGCGGCCACTGGGCAACGGCGTGGAAGTGAGCGCGGCTGTCGATGCTGCGCAGTTGCAGGACAAGGCACTGGCGAGCGTTGCTGCGCCGGTCGCGCCGCCGATGGCCGCGGGCAGCGCCGTACCGACGCGCGAGCAGCAGGCCATGAGCGAAGAGCTGCGCACGCTGCGGCAATTGCTGGAGCGCCAGCTGGCTGCGCTGGCCTGGAATGATTTCACGCGTCGCGAACCCCTGCGTGCGCAGGCGCTCACTGAACTGACTGAGCTTGGTGTGGCGCGCGATGTCGCGCTTAAAGTACTGGCACAGCTGCCAGCCGAGGCCGAGATTGCCGCACGCGGATCGGCGCATCTGGGTTTGCTGGCACAGGCCCTGTCGACCGCGGAATCCCCGCTCAACGACGGCGGCGCGCTAGCCGTGATCGGCGCTGCTGGCGCGGGTCGTACCACGGTGCTTGCCAAGCTTGCCCTGCGCTGGGTGCTCGATCAGGGCGCCGAGTCGCTGGCCATTGTCACGATCGATGACGAACACATTGGCGCCGCGGCACAGGCGCAGGCGCTGGGTCGCCTGCTCGGTGTCGCGAGCTACCGGTTTGCGGATGCCGCGGCCTGCCTGGCCGCGAGCGAGCGCATCGAAGGCTATGACTGCCTGTTGATCGATGCGCCCGCCTTGAGCGCGCGCGCGGAAGACAACGCCGCACTCGCCGCGACACTGCGCGCCGCCGTGCCGGGCCTGCGCAGCCTCCTGGTGCTGCCGGCGACCAGCCAGGCCGACGTGCTGGGTGAAACCCTGCGGCGTGCGAGCGCCTACGCACCGCACTGCTGTGCACTCACGCACTACGACGAAGCCATGAGCCTGGGCGGCGCTTGTTCGGCGCTGATCCGCGCGCAATTGCCACTTGCACTGCTGGGCAACGGACCGCAGCCCACCGACGAGCTGCATCCGGCGCGGGCACCCCAGATCATCGCGCGCGCCGTGGAGCTCGCGCGGGTCAACGACATTCATGCCGACGAGGATTTGCTCGCGCGGCGCTACGGGAGAGAGATCAATGCGGCAGCGTAATGCGGTGCTGGGTGCCCGGCCCGCGCAGGGCATCCAGGTGATAGCAGTCAGCGGCGGGAAGGGCGGCACCGGCAAGACCACGGTGTCCGTCAATCTCGCCACGGCCCTCGCGGCCGCGGGCCGCAGGGTGTTGCTGCTCGATGGCGACCTCGGGCTCGCCAACGTCGATGTGCTGCTGGGGCTTACGCCCGCGGGCACGCTCGAGCAGGTACTGCAGGGAAAACGCCGCCTCGAGGAGATCGTGGTGCGCAGCGCCGATGGCGTGAGCGTGATCCCGGCCGCTTCGGGCGTGGCGCGCATGGCCCAATTGCCGCCCAGGGAACTCGCGGCCATCGTGCAGGCTTTCAGCTCGCTCCCAGGCGACTACGACACGCTGTTGATCGATACCGCCGCGGGATTGGGCGATGCGGTGCTCGCCTTCTGTCAGGCCGCACAGCACCAGCTGCTGGTGATCCGCAATGAACCGGCGAGCCTCACCGATGCCTATGCACTGATCAAGACCCTGAGCCAGGAGCGCAAGCTGCGCCGCTTTCGCGTGCTGGTGAACATGGCGCGCGCCGGCAGCGAGCCGCAGCAACTGTTCCGCCGTCTGCAACGCGTCGCCGATCGCTTCCTCGACGTGACGCTCGACTATGCCGGCGACATTCCCGACGACGAGAGCGTGGCGCGCGCAGTGCGCGCGCAGCGTTCGGTGCTGGCGGCCTTCCCCGGTGGCCCGGCTGCGCGCGCTTACCGTCAGCTCGCCAGTGCCACGCAGCACTGGCCGGTGCCGCCGGAGTCGGTCGCCGGCATGCAGTTCTTCATCGAGAGATTGCTGGCGCGTCCGCCAGCCCGATTGCAGGTGATCAAATGAATGGTGCACAAGCCTATGCGAGCGTGGCGCCGGCCGGTGACGGAGACGCGTTGGTGCGTCGTCACGCCGACCTGGTCAAGCGAATTGCCTATCATCTGGCCGGTCGTTTGCCTCCCCAGGTGGAGGTGGATGATCTGGTGCAGTCGGGCATGATCGGCCTGCTCGAAGCCGCGCAGCATTTCACGGCCGGACGCGGCGCCAGTTTCGAAACCTACGCCGGCATCCGCATCCGCGGTGCCATGCTCGATGCGCTGCGTAAGCTCGACTGGGCGCCGCGCTCCGTACATCGCAAGGCGCGCGCCGCGGCGGCCGCGATCCGCTCAGTGGAAGCCAACACCGGCCGCGAGGCCAGCGACAGCGATGTAGCCGCGCACATGGGTGTCTCGATCACCGACTACCACGGCATCATCCAGGATGCGCTCGGCTGCCAGCTGCTGCGCCTCAATGACGCCGACGATGGCGAGGATTCGACACTTGATCGGCTCGCGCACGCGGGCCCCGATCCACAGACTGAAATCCTGGACGACGCGCGTCGTCAGGCCGTGATCGATGGCATCAATCGCCTGCCCGAGCGCGAGCGGCTGGTGCTGTCGCTCTATTACGAACAGGAACTCAACCTCAAAGAGATCGGTGCGGTGCTCAAGGTCACCGAGTCGCGAGCCTGTCAGCTGCACGGCCAGGCGCTGGTGCGGTTGAAGGGTTTGCTGACCGAGTGGCGCGCTTAAGGAACTGAAACGCAGTCGTGGACATACTGAGTCTAGTTGGGCTGCTACTCGCGGGAGTAGCCATCATCGCTGGTGCCATCCTCAAGGGCGCCGGCGTAGAGGCGCTTTTGTCCTCGGCGGCCTTCATGATCGTGGTCGTCGGCACGATGGCGGCCACCTGCCTGCAGACACCGCTGAATGTGATGCGCCGTGCTTTCGTGATGCTGCCCTGGGTGTTTCGCCCGCCGGCGCGCGCGCCGGCCGCGCAGGTCGGCAAGCTGGTCGAGTGGAGCGGCATCGCGCGCAAGCAGGGCCTGCTCGGGCTTGAACCGATCCTGCGTCGTGAGCCCGACGCCTTCCTGCGCAAGGGCCTGCAGCTGGTGGTCGATGGCAGCGCGCCCGACACCATCCGCAGCACGCTGGAAGTCGACATGTACGCGCGCGAAACCGCGGACCTGCGCGCTGCCAAGGTATTCGAAGCCATGGGCGTGTACTCGCCGACGCTCGGCATCATCGGCGCGGTGCTGGGTTTGATGGCGGTGATGCAGAACCTGGCCGATCCCTCCAAGCTCGGCCACGGCATAGCCGCGGCCTTCACCGCCACGGTGTATGGCATCGGTCTCGCCAACCTGCTGTTCCTGCCGATGGCCAACAAGCTCAAGGGCGCGGTGCAGAGTCACGCGCACGAACACGAGATGCTGATCGAAGGACTGATCTGCATTGCCCAGGGCGACAACCCGCGCGTGATCGAGGGCCGGCTGCGCGGTTACCTGCAATAACGACCACTGGAAGAGACTGTCATGAGACGCCGCAAGCGACACGAGGAGCACGACAACCACGAGGCCTGGGCGATTCCCTATGGCGACCTGGTCACGCTGCTGCTGGGCTTCTTCGTGGTGATGTATTCGATCTCGTCGGTGAATTCCGGCAAATATCGCGTGCTCTCGAATGCGCTCTCGGCCGCATTTCGTGGCACGCCGCTCTCACCGCAGCCGATTTCGATCGGCGAGCCGCCCACCAGTGTCAGCGAGCAGATGCCGATCAGCCAGGTGAACCGCATGTTCGCCGCCGGCATGCCAGCCTACATGCACATGCCGCTGCCGCAGGCGCGCGGCACGGTGCGCGACGGTGCCGCGTACCCGGGTTCCGCCGATCCGCGCCAGGCGCAGAACGCGGCGCTGGCCGAGGCCGAAGCCGCGCGCCAGCGCGAGCTCGACTCGATCGCCACCGATGTCAGTGGCGTGATGAGCAACCTGATCAAGAGCAATGCCGTGCAGGTGCACAAGCTCGGCGATGCGGTCGAAGTGCAGATCAGCGCCGACATCCTCTTTGGCAGCGGCGTGGCCGAGCCCGCGCCCGCGGCGATCCCGGTGCTGGCGAATCTGGCCGAGGCGCTCAAGCCCTGGCCGAATGCCGTACAGGTCGAAGGTCATACCGACGACGTGGCGGTACGCAGCGGTGCCTTCCGCTCGAACTGGGAACTCTCCGGTGCACGCGCCGGCAGCGTGGTGCGGCTGTTCACGGAACATGGTGTGAACCCGCAGCGCCTGGCGGTGGTGGGCTATGGGCAATACCGCCCGCTGCAGCCCAATACCAGCGCCGCCGGACGCAATGCCAACCGGCGTGTCGCAATCATCATTCTGGGCTCGAAGCACGCCGGCAGCGCGTTGCGATCCTGACGCTGGCATGAATGCTGCTTCACAGTAGTTACAAGGAAACGGACATGCAATTTCTGACCGACACACTGCAACAGCTGCGCATCGACTGGGTCGCCGTCAACACGGCGCTGGTGATCATCGCCCTGGCGATGGTGACAGTGCTGCTGCAGGCCCAGTTGCGGCGCCTGCGCCGGCAATCGAGCTGCGATCTGCAGCGCGTGTTCGAGCTGCTGGACCTGATGCGCCTCGATTCGCAGGAGCAGTTGGCGATGGCACCTACTGTCAACTCGCCGGCCGAGGCGCACTACGCCATTGCGTCCGCGGCGCCGCCGCCGGAGCGTCCGAGCCCTGCAGTCGTGCGCGGGATCAATGAAGACGTGGATTACCGCGCCGCGGCGCGCCTGGCCGAGCGCGGCACTTCGATGCGCGAGATTGCCGAACGCTGCGGCCTGGCGAGCGGCGAAGCGCGCGTGCTGATCGCGCTACACCAGGCGCGTGCCAAACGCGCGGTGCATGCATGAGTAACGGAACTACCAGCGCGGGCGCAGCCGGCAATCCGGACCTGCAGGACAATCAGCTGGCGGAGTTCATGAGCACGCTCGAGCGCGAGCTGGCGGCGGGCATCGTGAGCCTGCCTTCGTGGTCGAATGTCACGGAGCGAGCACGCACGGCGCTGGCCGCGCCCGATTTCGATATCAATGAGCTGGCGCGCCTGCTGGGCGCCGAAGCGGGTCTCGCGGTGCGCGTACTGACCCTGGCCAATTCGGCCATGTTCATGCGTGGCGGCCGGCCGCTCTCTGATCTGAAGCTGGCGATCCTGCGCGTCGGTCACGACATGCTGCGCAGCGCCGTGTATGCCCATGCGCTGGTGCAACTGCGCCAGGCGCCGAAACTGCAGCGGCTGCGGGCCATCCTGCAGCAGTTGTGGCGCGAGAGTACGCAGGTGGCTGCGTTGGCGCGGCTGGTTGCCTCGCGCACGGCGAGCGCCGATCCGGATGCCGCACTGCTCGCCGGGCTGCTGCACAACATCGGCAAACTCTATCTGCACGTGCGACTCGATAGTCGCGAAGACCTGACGGTCAACGCGCCGCTGTCGGTGACGCTGCTCACCGGCTGGCACGCGCGCATCGGTGCGGCCGTGGCGCGCAACTGGCAGATGCCCGAATCGATATGCCAGGCGCTGGCCGACCAGGATGTCATGGAGACCATGGGCGCACAGGGCGACCTGTCAGCCGTGTTGAGTGTGGCCGTGATCGGTGCCTACGCCTCGGCGGATCCGGCGCAACTCGAGGATACCGCTGCGCACCTGGCGGAATTCACGCGCTTTGGTCTCAACGCGGCCTCATGGCTTGAGCTGCTCGGTCGCGCGCAGGCCGAGAGCATCGCACTGCGCGTGACCTTCGGCGACTGACTCAGTTCGGTTCGCCGCCGTAGCCGAAAGGGTCGTAGCGATCCGCCACCATCAGGGCCCAGGCCGTCGCGCAGGTGCTCGGCAGCGGATTCGCGTACCAGCCAAAGGGAATGAAATAGCGCCGGCTGGCATACAGGTAGGGTAGCGGCGTGCTCGTGCCTGCGAAGGCCGCGCCCGCATGGCGATCAGCGCGCAGAGTCTGCATGCCCTCGAGCATCGCGCTTTCGTCCTGACGCAACGATTGCAGCATCTGCTGGGCCGGCGCGTAGTCGGGCGCTGCAGGCGGCAACGCCTGATAGTGGTGAATCATGTTGCGCACGGCGGTGATCGCGCCCGCCGTCCACTCGGCCGACAGTACGCCCTGACGATAGCTGCCATCGGCGGCGATGCCATTGCCGTCCTGGTCCGAGTAGCCCACGCCCCAGAGTGTGTTGGCTACACCGTAGGCGCCCCAATGCTTCACTGACTGCCAGTTGCTGTAGGCCGCGCCGAAACCAAACCATTCATCGAGCCGCTGCGCCCCCAGCGCGGCGATGCCCCAGGTATTGACATCGATCGCCCTGGGTTCAAGCGTCGGCAGCCATGCGCTGGGCGCTGCCGGCACATCCGCACGACCGCCTTGTACGAATTCGCCGTTGAGCCACGCCGAAGTCCGGAAGAACGACAGCAATCCCCGCGTCTGCAGGCCCCGGGCGTTGCGCCCGCCATTCACCAGCGTGTCGACGCTCGCGAGCGCGCCTTGGAGGCTGGCGCGATCAGCAGCGCTCAGCGCCGGCTCATGCGCGAGCTGCGCTTGCAGCGTCTGCTGCAGGATGCGCAGGCTCGCGTACAGCGAGAGGTTGTTCTCTACCGATACCTCGTGCGGGTCAACCATCGTGCTGCCCTGGTTGGCCAGCGTGCCCGCCGGCGCGTAATACACGGCGCCGATCGCGGACTGCATGGCCGCTATTGTCGGCAGCACCGCCAGCGCATTTTGCACCGCGAGCTCGGCGTGCGGCACATGATCCTGGTGCCCATCACGCTGGTAGTGCAGAAAGGCGGCCTGCAGCGGACCCAGCAGCAAGGCCCAGGCAGTCTCGCCCGTCACCGGTTTCCAGTCGCTCCAGCTGACCATGCCGGGCTTGTAGTCGGCATTGCCCGCGGGCAGCGCCTTGGCGGTAACGAGCGCCGCTTGCGCGCTGCCCAGCAGCGGATCGGCATTCAGCCAGCTGGTCGACACCATTCGATAGGCAAATGCACTGCGCGGCTCAGCGATGTTCTGGCCGTTGTAGACGAACACCGCGCCGCGCGTGGTGGCGCGCAGTTCCGACTTGCCGGTGTAGCCCTGCGAGAGCAGGCGATTCTCGCCGCTCACGAGCGCATAGGCGTCGTGATTGGCGATCGCGCCCAGCATCACTGCGATCTGCCAGGTGGCGGCATCGTAGATGTTGCTGCCGTTGTGCACATCGACGCGCTCGATCTGCAGCGCACCTGCGGCTGTGGGCGGCGGGCTCAAGCTGTAGTCGGCAGCATTGTAGACATCAGTGACCGCACAGGCATTGCCCGGCAGCGCGCACACGTACTCGCTCCAGTAACCGGCGTCGTCCAGGTAGCTCAGTGGCAGACTGGTGTTCTTCAGGGGGCCTGCAGGGCCCGCGCGCAGGACGCCGCCACTGCTGCGCGCACTGACCAGGAAGCGGTAGCTGGCTTCGAGCGCGGCGCGCTCATCTTGCACCACCTCGCCCGCCAGCGCCGACAGTCCCAACGACAGCAGGCCCAGCACTACCGGTGCGTGTGCTGCCAGTGCTCTCAGCGCCTGCATCGCCGCCCAGTGTTCACACCGGATCGTCGATGGACTTCGCCAGCGGCGTGAACAGTTTCGGGCCCGCCTCGGTCATGTACCAGCAATCCTCGAGGCGGATGCCGAACTCCCCAGGAACATAGATGCCGGGCTCGTCAGAGAAGCACATGCCAGCCTGGAGCGGCGTTGTGTCACTGCGCACAAGGTAGGGCGGCTCGTGTCCGTCCATGCCGATGCCGTGTCCGGTGCGATGCGAAGTGCCCGGCAATCCATAGTCCTTGCTCCAGCCCAGGCCTTCGTAGTACGCGCGCACGGCCTTGTCGATCGCACCGACCGGTACGCCGAGCTTTGCTGTTTCGAGTGCGAGTTCCTGTCCGCGCTTCACCGTGTTCCAGATTTCGCGTTGCCGCGCCGTGGGTGTGCCATGGATCCAGCTTCTCGAGATATCCGAGGAGTAGCCATGCACCGTGCAGCCCGAATCGACCAGCACCACGGAACCCTGGCGTACCGACTGCGGTTTGTCTGAACCATGCGGAAAGGCGCTGGCCTCGTTGAGCAGCACCAGCGAGAACTCGTGGTTGCCGCCCAGCGCTTCGGTCGCATCCACCAGCAGTCGCATGAGGTCGGAGGCGCTCATGCCGGCGGCAGTATGGGCATGCACCTGGCGGATCGCCGCGATCGTGATATTGTTGGCCGCCTGCATCAGCGCCAGTTCCGCGGGCGACTTGATCAGCCTGCAGGCGCGCACCATTTCGTCGCCCGGCACCACCTGCACACCCGCGCCCAGCGACTTCGACACCTGATCGACTATGAAAAAGCGGAGCGTAGCCTCGACCGCAAAGGTATTCGCGTACTTCGGCAGCTCGCGCAATGCGCCCGCCAGCAGCTCGAAGGGGCTCTGGTCTTCCTTCCAGGGACGCACGTCGGCCGCGATTTTCAGGTTCTCGCGCACCGAAGGCTCTTCGAAGAACGGTGTGATGACGACCACATTGCCCTCGGCCGGAATCACCGCGGCGGTGGTGCGCTCCGAGCGCCACCAGCGGATGCCGGTGAAATACTGCAACGCCGATCCGGCCTCGACCAGCAGCGCGCCGATCTGCCGCTGTTGCAGCAGTGACTGCAGCTTCGCGATGCGCGCGGCATGTTCCGCACTGGTGATGGGCTGGGTGTCCCGGGTCAGCGAACGGAGCGGTGTGGCATGGGCAGCCGCAGCCTTCGCCGTTGCGGCCTGCAAGCCGCTGCTGGCCGCGAGCGCGGCGCCGCTGATGCCAAAGAAGCTGCGTCTGGAAACTGTGCTCATGAAAATCTCCTGAAGGATGCAACACAGGTTACACCGAACTTCCGGCGAGCGGCACGGTCGCAGCAGAGTGCCATAAGAAGACACCCGCCGATGGAACAAGCACAGTCCCGGGAGTTGCGCGCGGCAGCGGTCTGGGCCGTGGCCGTCTCCGGTCACCTGCTGCTGGTGATGGCGTTCTTGTCCGCCAATCGCAGTGCTTTACGGATGCTGGCTGCCACGCCCAGCGGACCACTGCTCGTGCTGATCGACATCGCACCCAGGCCCTGGATTCCGCAACAGTCGTTGACGACAGACGAAGGCGATGCGCGGGCGCGTCGCCTGGCGCGGCAAGCCGCAAGCACAGGGCCCGCTGTGTCCAATCCGGTGCCCCCGAGTGCCGTCGTGCCCGTCAGCGTCGAGACACCAGCTGTGCAGCCGCGAGCCGCTGTGCACGTCGACTGGCAGCGCGAATCCGAGCTGGTCGGCAAGCGCGTCGGCGCTGCTGCTGCCACGCCCAGCGTCGGCAGCTTCACGCCGCCGCCGGCGCCAGCCACTCATGTGTGTGAGAAACCGAAGCAGCACTCGCCGTGGAACCGCGAACTCAAGCGAGCCGGTTTCATCGGCGCTCTGCCCTACGTGCGGGTGGGCAAGCGCTGCCTGGTCGGCCTGCCATTCTTCGGCTGCGCCATCGGCCACTTGCCGGAGCCCGACGGTGCGCTGTTCACTGACATGGGCGCCGTTGATCGCAGCCGCAGTTCCGTGCCCGATATTCCCGATTGCGTGTCGCCTCCGGCAGCTATCGAACTGGCTGACCCGGCCGCTGTGCCAGCGCCCGCGTCGGCGGCGCCGCGCTGAGCGGGCAGCCGTGCTGTGTTCCAGCGCAGTGGCCTAGCGCAGCAGCGAGTCGTAGCGTGCTTTCTGCTGGGCGAGCAGCACTGACAACTCCGCGGCGCTGCGCCAGCGACCCGCGCTCATCACGCCCAGTGGCGCCTGCAGTGCTTCCGCAGCCTGCATGGGATTCGCGCCGACCAGCAGCAGATCGGCCTTCATGCCCACCTTCACCACGCCGAAGGGCTCGGCACCTGGCACCGTGTGCGCGATGAATTCACCGGGCGTGCGCGTCGCGGCCACCAGCGCCTGATAGGGCGTGAGCCCGGCCTCGCGCAGCGTGCGCAGGTCCTCGAGCAGCGAGGATCCCGGATACATGCCCGGAATCACGGGACTGTCGGTGCCGGTGAGCAGCGGCACGCCGGCGCGCGCCAGTGCGGCCGTAAAGCTTCGCAGGAACACCAGGATGGATTCAATGCTGCCGCTGCGCCGGGCGTAATCCATGTCCGCCCAGTTCAAGCGCATGTTTGGCGTCATCAGCGCCGCGCGCGGATCATGCAGCCACTCTGTCACCACCTCGGGTTTGCCCCACTGGCGGCTGATGGCTTCAAAGGTCGAGAGGTTCGGCGTGACGTAGGCGCCGGAGCGCGCGGTCGCCGTGGCCACCTCCGCAATCCGCGCGCTGTCGGCCTGGTTGTGGAAGGCGGTGTAGAAAAATTCCTCGGCGTGCGCCACCATCACCTGGCCGGCAAACAGCGCCTGCGGCAGGCCCACCGCGCGCACGCCGTGGCCGATCACCGCCATATGCTGGTTGCGTGCCTCAGCGACGATGGCCTCGAACTCGGGCGCGCTGATGTTGTTGTAGAGCTTGATGAAGTCGTAGCCATTGGCCTTGGCGAGATCCACGGCCTCGCGGCCCTGCTGCGGCGTGCTGACCACGAAGCGCTGCAGATCCGCCGTGCCATCGACCATGAAAGCGAAGAAGATCTGCGGCCCCACCAGTGCGCCGCTGGCGATATCCGGGTTGGCGCCCGCGACCAGGTCGGAGGGCGCTCCGCCCATGTGCAGGATCGTGGTCACGCCACTGGCGGTGTAAAGCGCGAGGTCTTCGGTCGCCATCACATGCGTGTGCATGTCGGCTAACCCGGGCAGCAGGAAGGCAGTGCCCTGGCCGTCGATGCGCAGCGCGCCGAGCGGCACGCTCGTGCTGGTCACCGGCCCAAGCGCAACGATAGAGCGCCCGCGGACCACGACGGTCTGATGCGTGAGCACGCGCTCGGCATCCGTCGGCAGCACATTCAAATCGATGAATGCGGTGTCGGCGGTTGCCGGCGATGCAGGCGGATCAGCAGCCCGCAGCACGCCAGTCTGCAGCAGCATGGCGAGCAGGAGCATGGCGAGTCGCAGCAGCGACATCACAATGCGCTGGCGCCTGCGCGTGGCGCCGTCTCAACGACGGCGACACCTGTGGGCTATCTGGATCCGGTCTCTGCGGGCTTGGGCTCGTCAGCCTTGTCAGTGTGCGGCTTCACTTTGTTCTTGATTTCAGTAGCCTGCTTCTTGGCCTCGTGCCCCATCTTGATCGCTTCTTTTTTGACTGCCTGGCCGACTACCTTGGCATCTTCCTTGACTTGTTGGCCAATGGCCTTGGCTTGGTCGGCCACTGAAGGCTTGGGAGCGGGCGCGGGCGCGGGTGCAGGCGCCGGCGCGGACTCCGTTGCATGAGCCGTGATGGTCGCCAGTGCAAACAGCGCCGTCAGCAGGTGCGCGCGCATTGCAAATCTTGTCATGAGGTACTCCGGACGCGGGTCAGGTCTGGCCGGAAGGCTAACCCAACTGATATCGATTGTGAATCGCCGTCAGGCCATTCCGCCGTCCACGGAGATGACCTGGCCGGTGATGTAGCTGGCTTCGCGCGATGCAAGGAAGCCCACCAGATCCGCCACTTCCTTGGCGGTACCGAACCGCTTCATCGGCACCAATTGCGCGATGGTTGCAGCGTCAAACAGGCCTTCGGTCATCGGTCCGGCAATAATGCCAGGCGCGACCGCATTGACAGTCACGCCGCGCGTTGCCAGCTCCAATGCGAGCGCACGTGTGGCCGAATTCAGTCCACCTTTGGCGGCTGCATAGTTGACCTGGCCGCGATTGCCGACCAGCGCGGTCACTGAAGAAACCGAGATGATCCGGCCCCAACGCGTGCGGATCATCGGCAGGCTGAGGGGCTGCGTAACGTTGTAGAAGCCGTGCAGGTTGACGTCGATGACCCGATGCCACTTCCCGGCACTCATGCCAGGGAAAACCGCATCGTCGTGCACGCCGGCGTTGTTCACCAGTACCTGGATAGGTCCGCGTGCGAGCAGCAAGGTCAACGCTTCGTTGCAGGCGGACGCATCGGTGACATCGAAGCACACGGCTTCCGCATGGGCGCCGCCGGCGCGCAGACGCGTGGCGACTGTCTCCGCCGCGGCCCGGTTCGAGCCCGCGTGTACATAGACAAAATGTCCCGCGGCCGCGAGGCGCGCGGCGATCGCCGCGCCGATCGTGCCGCTGCCCCCTGTCACCAGCGCATAAGTGTGGGTACTCAGTTTGCCGACCCGTCAGCGCGCGAAGCCGTTGCCGCGCTGCGCAGCACGATGGTCCCGCGCCCCGAGGCCACCAGCTGCTGCTCGCTGCTCACCGAAAAACTGTAGAGAAGTGCAGTCTCATCGCCCCCGATGCGAGTCGCACGTACCGTCAGGTCGCCGGCGATGTCATCGAGGCGATCGGCCTGCAGATCCACCGCACGTACACTGGCGAGCATGCCGGGGCCAACGCCGGACGCGGCACTGTTGACCGCGCCGTGCAGCGCAATGGCCTGGGCGGCATATTCGATGGCGCAAATGGCCTGCAGGTGACCGCGCGTGCGCAGCGGGTTACCGGGCAGCCGGTGCGAGGCCGTCCTGCAGCTGATGTCCGTGGCGTTCCATTCCAGGACTTCATCGAGCAGGCACATGGCCCCCTGGTGTGGAATGTGTGCTGCGATCCAGCGGCGATCTAGCGGCATGGAAGGTACTCCACCAGCAGTGAACCCTCGCGCTGGTATTCGAGCGCACGGCTGCCAGCGCGAGCGGTGGCGACATATTCCAGCAAGGGGAGCGCTCGCGCTGCGGGCGTGGATAGGCGCAGCGCTTCGAGCTCGGCGCTGGGCAGCGTATCGACTGGAACGTCACTGTAATTCGCGGTGAGCGTGCCGAGTGTGCGTGGACCCGCGTTGGAGCGCAGCAGCATCGCTACCGCGAAGGCGTCGCCGATTGGCCGCTTCTCGCGCAGTGGCGCGGGATAGTCCACATCGTAGGCCACCAGCAGCACATCACTCGCGCTGGTGGTTACCAAGCTCAGACTTTCGAGCATGCCAGCGGCGAAACTCCCATCGTAGGCGCACACCACGGTGTACGGGGCCAGGTCATGCGTGGCGATGCTCCAGTAGCCGCCGGTGACATTGTGCACCGAGTTGTGGAAGCGGGTCGGTGAGAGCTGACGGTCCGCCGAGGCCAGGGTCTGCAGGATTTCATGACAATTCTGGCTGTCTGCGCCAGAGGACGCGAATACCGTCGTGAGCGACGTCAGATCGGTATCGCTGCCGGCGATCGCTTCCAGTCCCGCCGCCAGCGCGAGGTGTACCACGCGGCCGGTACGGCGCCGCTCGGCCGCGGGCAATGTCGTTGGCGCCGGAATCAGCGTCGGCTGGCGCGTGTAGCTAGCCTCGCCCCGCAGCAGCGCGCGCGCCTGCGGCCAGCCGCCCAGTCCCGGGCCCAGCAGCCCCAGCGATTCGAGTGCGACGGCGGCAATGCCGCTCACGATTGCCGCCCTATCAGCACACTGCAATTGGTGCCGCCGAACCCGAAGGAATTGCTCAGCGCGACCCGCGCCGCCGCGCTCTGATTGGCGCGCAGATAATTGAGCGTGCATGCGGGATCAAGGTTGTCGCAGTGCAGTCCGCCCGGCAGAGCGCCGCCATCGAGCGCCATCGCGCAGATTACCACCTCGAGTGCGCCGGCGGCCCCGAGTGTGTGGCCAGTGGCGCCTTTGGTGGAGCTGCACGGTACGCTGGCAGCGAAGAGCGCCGCGACTGCTTTGCTCTCAGCGCTGTCGTTGCTTCGCGTGCCGGTGCCATGCAGATTGACATAGTCCACCGCGCTGGCCGGTACCTGCGCCGCAGCAAGCGCTGCCTGCATCGCCAGGCGCGCGCCGAGTCCTTCCGGGTGAGGCGACGAAAGGTGATAGGCGTCGCTGGATTCACCCACGCCGAGCAGCGATGCGGTGCCACGGGCCGCGGACTCGGTGCGTTCGAGCAGCACAAAGGCTGCGGCTTCGCCGATCGAGATGCCGTCGCGCTGCGCGTCGAACGGCCGACAGGGCCGTGACGAAGTCAGCTGCAATGAATGGAATCCGTACAGTGTTGTCAGGCACAGTGAGTCGACGCCGCCAACCACCGCGGCATCCACGATGCCGAGTGCGATCAGGCGTTGCGCCATGCCGAAGACCTTGGCACTCGAGGAGCAGGCAGTGGAGACCACGGCGGCGGGGCCCTGCAGGTCGAGCAATTCCCGCACGAACGCCGCCAGCGAATAAAAATTGTGGGAACCGGCGTACTGCAGATTCTCGGGCAGCAGACCAGTGGCAGGGTCGCGGCGCCGGTAGGCGATCTCGGATTCCAGTATTCCCGAGGTGCTCGTGGCCAGAAACAACCCTACGCGCCGCGGTCCGTAGCGCAGGCGCGCTGTCGCGACCGCGCTCATGAATTCATCCTGCGCCAGCCCCAGCTGCGCCAGCCGATGATTACGACAATCGTAGAAACCCAGCGCTGGCGACAGCCGTTCGGAATCCACGCCCGCGACCTCGCCAACATACGTGGGCAGTTGCGCCGTTTCGAATTCGCAGCGGCTCAGACCGGTACGTTGTGCGCTGATCGCGGACTGCATGGCGTGCAGGCCCACGCCGAGGCAGCTGGTGGCTGTCATGGCGGAGAGCGCCAGCGGTGGCAGACGTGGTCGTTGCTCAGGCGCTGACGACTCGGTAACGCGATTCATTGGTTGCGCGCGAGAATACGGGATGACCTGCGGCAAATCCAGGCTTTCGGCGCGGTCACTCCAGTGCCCCTGTCAGCGTCGTGGTATGCAGTCCGGCGGCTTCGATGGTGGCAAGCAGTGCGGGCAGTACGGCGAGTATCACCGGTACGCCTTCCGCAGTGAGCGCCGCGTGTCCGTCGTGCAGCAGCAGGATGTCCCCCGCACGCAGACCGCGTGTCAGCCGCGCAAGCACCCGCGCGGGATCACCGCTGACTGAATCAAATCCGCGGCGCGTCCAGCTGACTAGCGCGAGTTGCCCGGCTGCGAGCACCGGCTGCAGGAACGGATTGCGCAGCCCTGCCGGCGCACGGAAGTATCGCGGTAACGTGCCGGTGATCGAGCCAATCGTCGTCTGCGCCGTGGAGACTTCGTGCCGTATGCCGCGCGGACCCAGCAACGAGAAATCCAGCCGATGCCGCTGGGTGTGATTCTCGATCTGATGACCGCGCCGCACGATCTCGCGTGCGAGTGCCGCGTGAGTCGCGACGCGCTCACCGATGCAGAAGAAAGTGGCCTTGACCCCATGGTGTGTGAGTAACTGCAGCACCTGGGGCGTGACGACTGGATCGGGTCCATCATCGATGGTGAGCGCGATGGCGCCCGCCGCACCGGCGTGCGAGGCCAGGCGGGTATGGTTGGGGCCCAGCAACCGGCAACGTGGCCATAGCCCGGCAACGACGACGACCAGGTGATTCGCGATGATTGTCGCCAGTGCGAACTTCCAGTGGTGGTCGGGCAGCGCAATCAGCGCCAGCGCAGTCAGATGAATCAGCGCGCTCGCCAGCATCAGAGTTCGGACGGCATGCGACGCGCGCGAGCCACTCATGCGCGCTGCTCCAGGGCGGGCAGGAACCGATCCCACAGCTGTTGCCACACCGGCCAGTCGTGACCGCCCACCAATTCATCGACGCTGCTCGATCGCAGCTGGCTGGCGAGCAGTCGGTGGGACGCGACGAAGCGGTCCAGCGTGCCATAGCCCAGATGCCAGCGTGGTCGCGCTGGCGCCTGTTCGGCAATGAAGCGCCACAGATCGCGCTGCTCTGACAATTCGTCGTTCGCGGCAGTCGCGGCAGCGGCGTACCAGTCGGCCAGTGACGGATAGCGCGAAATCTCGGTGAGCATCATGCGATTGCCCAGATAGGGTGCCAGCAGGCAAAGCCCGTCCACTTCGGCCGGAAACCTGGCCGCATAGAGCAGCGCCATGAATCCGCCGAGCGAAATGCCGGCCAGCCACAGCTGCCCGCAGCCCGCGGCGCGAGCCGGCGCCAGGACTTCGCTGTGCAGTTGCGCTAGTGTGTTCCGAGCGGTCACATGCGCCAGCGTCAGCTCGACAATCGCCAGGTCCACGGCCAGGCCACGCGTGCGGATCGCCGCCGCGAAACCCGCGCGTACCACATCTTCGGGTTGCTGATAGGCGCCCGGGAGCAGGACGATGCGTACTGGCGCGTCGCCATCGGTCCGTGCATTGAACAGCTCAACGCGCATGCGCGCCGGATCCGCGTGCCAGCATGGCCGAGAACAGCAAGGCCAGGAATGCACCCGGTGCAACGGTGGCACCCAAGGCGCTCAGCACGGGCACACTCGAACTGCTCAACACGCCAAAGGCGATGACTGCCGTCACGTTCGCCAGCAGCAGCGAACCCAAGGTACGCGCGGCGATCTTTGCATCCGGCTGCGAGGCGCTGAGATCGAAGAACAGGGCGTAGTTGGAGCCGACCGCGAAGATCAGCAGCAGGCCGATCAGGTGCAGCAGGTTCATGGGTCGGTGCGCCAGCGCGAATCCGGAGGCGACCGCCAGCGCCGCCAGCGCCAATGGCAGCAGTAACAGCGCCGCGCGCAACAACGAGCGCTTCGCGATCAACAACAGCAACGTGATGGCGGCGAGGCCTGCCGCACACAGTCGCAGTGCTCCCCGGAGGTACTGCTGATACAGCAAATCCGATTCCCCTTTGATATTGACTGCGAAGATGTTCACGCCCGGCAACTGCACCGCTGCCAGCGCCGCCGCGATCCGTCCATCGTCGATACCATTCGCCGGTGCGCGCAGCGGCAGCAGTGCGATCCATCGTGAATCCAGCGGCAGGAGCAGCGAGTCCACGGCGGCGCCGAGCGATGTCCCCACCAGATCTGCACGAGTCAGCAACGGTGCGCTGCGTGCGGCGGCGACATCCTGCAAGAATGGCTCGAGCGCATCCGCGTTGAAGCCGACGCTTTGCGCCGCGGCGTGCGTGCGCTCGCGCAGTAGTGCGGCCTCCGGCAGGCTGGACTGGCGCGCCTGTTGAACCACCAGGCTGGGAAGATAGCGACTCGGCGTGTCATAGCCAGCCAAGGTGCCGGCCGACACCAGTGTGGCCAGGCGCTCGCTCGCCAACCCGGCACCCCGCAGCGCCACTTCGCTGCTGGCCGCCGAAATGATCACCAGATTGCTGACATCGGCTGCGCCCAGATCGGTGCGCAGCGCCGCATCGCGCTGCTGGTCGGCCAGCGACACGGGACTCAGCGCACTCAACTCACGGTTCCAGAGTGTCGCGCGATGCACCCACAGGACGCCGACCGCCAGCAACGCCAGCGGCAACAGCACCCATCGTAGACGCCGCAGCACTCCAGGCAACTGCACCAGACCGGGGATCTCGATCGGGCGGATCGCGAAGTTCGCCGGCAGCAGCGCTGGCAGTACGAAGCGCGTGGCCAAAGCCGCGCCCAACAGTCCGGCGACGGTGTACAGACCCAGTTGCGCGAGTCCCGGAAATGCCGAAGGTAACAGTGATGCGAAGCCACAGACTGAGGTGAGCATCCCTAAGCGGATGGTCGGCCAGAGCGAGCGCGTCCACTGCGGACGATCCGCCGCGCTGGCCTGCACAAACAGGTAAATGGAGTAATCCACGGCTTCACCGATCAAGGTGATGCCGAAGCCGAGTGTGATGCCGTACACCTCATCGAAACCGAGCGTCACAGCGCTGAGGCCCGCGAGGGCGCCGGAGACGACCGGCAGGAATCCGAGCGCCAGTACGCTGAGCGATCGGTAGACGAGCAGCAGCAGCAGGCCGATCAACACGGTGCTGAGCACCGAGAGGCGGCCCACTTCGCGCTGGATGGTGCTGCGGGCCTGCGCTGCAAATACTCCGGGGCCACTCAAGACCAGCCGCGCGCCAGCGGCAGCTGGCAAGCGGGCACTTAATTGCGCGAACCTGGTGCCCACAAGATTGATCGCCCGCTGCTGGCCGTCGGTATCCGAACCGGCGGCAGCAGTGCGGGCCATCAGGATAGCGCGATCACCCTGCGCCGATACCCATACGCCGTTCTCGGTGCGCGCGGGCGTTTGCGTGTCCAACTCATCGAGGCTGCTCTGCAGCTCGCCGGTTGGATCATGCGCGAGCAGCTCCGCGCCACCCAGCGCGAGTGAACTGGCCTGCTGTGCAAGCGTCGCACTCATGGCCGTGCTGAGCCCGGCAACCGTGAAGCGCTCGGAACCGACAGTTGGGCTGAACAGATAGCGGCGCGTGAACAGCAGCGTGCGATCGTGCGTGAATCCCGCCAGCTCGCCGTTGGCCACCATGGTGAAAACCGGTTCGCTGCGCAACGCCGCTGCCAGACCCTGCGACAGCCGGGCGCGTGCCTCGGGCTGAGCCCCTTCGATCGACAGCAACAGCAACTGCGAGCCTGGCCCTTCGCGCAGCAGGCGCACCAGCAACTGTTGGCGCGCATCCGGCGTGGCGGGCAGGAACGCCGACAGATCGGTCGAATAGCGTGCGCGCGCCACCAGCAGGCCGCACACGGCAACCGCGAGCAGCCAGAGTCCTCCCACCAGCAGACGCCGGCGGTTCAAGGTGGCTCCACCGGCGTAATCGTCATCAGCGAGCGCTCGCCCGCGCCGCGTTCTATCTGGATGCTCTGCACGCGGCCATCGCGGCCACGAATCAGGATGCGCTGATAGAGCGCCTGCGGCTCATCCGCCAGCGGTTGGAGTGTGAGCAGCCAACCCGCTTCGGTGCTTGCGGAGCTGACGGAAAAATGCGCGTTCAGGCCCGCCATATCGCCAGCCAGCGTGGCCCGCAAGCCTTCGAGCAACGGACGGAGCGGTGGAATGTCGCCCATGCGGAAAGTGCGGCGATGCGCGCCACGTGACACGGTGATGTCTTCGCCCTCGACCAGCAGGTCTTCGCGCGTCGGCGTCAGCGTGCGCTTCTCGAGACGATCAGGCGCATCGAAGTAGAGTTCGCCCGTGGTTTCACTCGGGCGCTTGAGCAGGCGCGTATAGGTCTGCTCGACAAAGCGCGCCTGCTGGTGCGGGCGCTGCGCGAAAGCTGCCAGCAGCTCGGCAATGGTATCGGCATGGGCCGACGGCGCTGCGCCGCAGGCGGCGGCCAGGCCCAGTACCAGCCAATGCCGCGCCGATCCGCGCCGCCGCGGTTCAGGCCGCCGCGGTCTGCTCATGCCAGAAATCGAAGAAGTTGAACCAGTTGTAGGGATAGCGACGGCAGCAGCCCTCCAGTACCTCGGCGTAACGGGCTACCGCGGCGTGGATGGCAGCTTCGCGCGCAGCGCGCTCCGTCGCAGTGAAATCCGCAATTTCCTCGACGACGATGCGGTAGCGGTTGCCGCCGCAGTATAGACCAGCCATGAACAGCACAGGCCGGCGCATGAGCGCCGCAGCCCGCCACGGTCCGAGCGGGAACGGCGCCCTGGAGCCGAGAAAATCCAGCTCTATCACCGGCTCGTCGCCAAGCGTGCGGTCGGCGAGCATGCCGACAAAGGCACCCGCATCGAGCCGCGCCCGGATCTGCAGCATCGCGTCGATATTGCCGAGCGGTATGATGACCGGCACGCTGCGCGGATTGAGCGCCGCGAGCACGGCGCTGATCTTGCGCGCGTTCTCCGCATACATGGCCATGGCGACCGACACCCCGGGATGCTGTCGGCCAAAACTGCGCGAAATCTCGAAGCTGCCCAGATGCGCGCCCATCAGCAGGCAACCCTTGCCTCGGGTCAGCGCGCGTGCCAGTAATTCTTCGTGCTCTGATTCGATCACGAATTCGCCGAAGCGATCGTTGAGCAGGAAAACGCGATCGTGCACGCAGGTCGCGAAGCTGAGCAGTTGCACAAAACGATCACGCGCGCGCGGGCGGCGCGGGAGCGCGCGACGCTGATAATGCAGGATGTGGCGTGCCGTGGCGGGGGCGGCCAACCAGTAATAGACCACGATCAGCAACAGCAGCGGGCGGCTCAGGCGGCGGCCAAAGCGCAGCGAGAGCGCACTCATGAACCGCAGCAGGCCAAGGCTGCCACGCTCGGGATTGGCCACCCAGGCCTGCGAACGGCCGCGACGCTGCGCTCCGCTGTCAGGCACGTGCGCACTCGTCGGCTAGATGCACAAATGCCAACGTCGCCTGCGCGACCAGTGATTCCCCGACTCGCAGTTCCAGATTGCCGCGGCCGGTGCCATCGAGGTTCAAGGTAGCGGTGACCGTGGTTCCAGGCATGACCGGCATCAGGAACTTGGCACGCTCCACGCGCCGGCAGGCCAGTGCCTGGCCGCAGTGCGCGGCCAGTTGCTGCAGACTCTCGGCCAGCAGCAGTACGCCGGGAATTACCGGCCCGCCAGGAAAGTGACCGGGTAGTGCGGGGTGCTCCCGATCGATGTGAAAGCGCGCGCTCGCCTTGATGGATGCGGCCATTGCCATCTCAGGTTGCCTCGAGCAGGGCGCGCAGGGTCTGTGCCGGCAGCTTGCCCGTGCTGTTGCGTTGCAGGGAGGGCACCAGCCGCAGTGGCCGCGGCAGGAACGCGGGATCGACCCGCTCACGCAGTGCGCGCAGCACCGCGGCGGCATCCAGTCCGGGCGCAACCACCAGCGCGCACAGACGCGTCACGCCGGCGTCCGCATCTGTCGGCTGGAAGAATGCACCGTCCAGCACCCCTGGTATCGCGAGCAGTTGATGGTTGAGATAGGCGATTGAGTTGCGCTTGCCGGCGATGTTGACCACATCCTGGAGCCGATCGCCGAGCAGAAAATGTCCTTCATTGATAGATTCAATGTTATCGCCGAGCGCGACGGCCGTTTCAATGTGTCCGCCGTCCGCCCAGGTGCGCTGCTCTCGGCTGCAAAGGCGCACGCCCGTGAACAGGTGCCAGACGGGTGACTGTGTCGGACGCCGGTCGGCAATCTGTCCGCTTTCGGTCGACCCATAGATCTCGAACAGTGGCGCGGCGAAACGCTGTTCAACTTCCTGGGCCAGCGCGAGCGGCAACGGCGCCGTGGCCGACACGATGCACTCGACCGCCGGCAGCGGCAGATTCGCGGCGAGCAGCGCGCGCAGGTGCACAGGCGTGGACACCAGCACGCGTGGCGTCGGCAACGCAGTCAAAGCGCTGCAGATCTCGGTGGGATGGAAGGGCCGCTCGGCGCAAAACGCGTCGCCGTTATGCAGGCTGAGCAATACGGAAGTTTCCAGCCCATACATGTGTTGCGGCGGTACCGTGGCGAGCACCGCCCTGCGACGCGAGCCAGTGAAGCCGAGCCGCTGCGCCTCGGTCTGCACGCAGCGCACGAGCGCTCCGAAGCGCTTGAGATGCGGTACCGGCAAGCCCGTGGTTCCGGAGGTATAGACGTCGGCGATGTAACGCTGTTCCGGAATACGTGGCACCAGCCAGTCGCGCGCCCGTATCGCGTGCTTTGCAGGGAATGGCAGCAGCGGCAGATCGATGCGGCAGTCCAGCTGGTCTGTCAGGCAAATGACCGAAGGGCAGGCTGCGCGCAACTGGCGGATGATTTCGGGCGTGTGTGTCGGTGGCAGGAGATTGCGTTGACCGGCCAGCGCAGCGGCACACAGACCCACTGCGAAGCGGTAGCGGTCGGCACAGGCGTTCAGCACTGGCGAGCCCGCTGGCAATCGCTGCGCCAGCGACTGCGCGTCAGCAATGAACTGCCACGCCGGTATCGGCACGCCGGCGCGCCAGGCGACTGTCGATTCCGGTGAGGTATGTGCCAGCAGCGGCAGTGTTTCGCTCACACTGTCCTCGGCCAAAGGCTACTGCGGCGGTGAGGCGGTGCGCGCCGAATGCGCGGCCACGTACCATGCCAGATTGCGCAACGAGGAAAATATCAGGTGGTTCTCTTCGCTGTCGGCCTTGAGTTGCAGGTCGTAGCGCTTGGCCACGACCAATGCCACTTCCAGGATATCGATCGAATCAAGGCCGAGGCCTTCACCATAGAGCGGCGCATCCGGGTCGATGGACGCAGGGTCAACATCGAGACTGATGGCCTGTGTGATCAGCGTGGCGAGCTCGCGCACGATGGCGTCCAGCTCTTGCGTACGGGCAGCGACATCAACTTCCGGTTTCACAAACTTCCTTGCAGTGACTGGCAGGTTCAGGCGGGAAGACGGCTGGCAGTTTCTTGGCGTTATTCTCGGGAGACTGCCCCAATCACGGCACATCCGAGCGGTGCACGCAATGCGCCACCCACTCACTGGTGGCGATTATATATGTGCTACCTGTTCCTGCAAGCGCTGGCCCGCGCCGCCAAAGGCCAGAAAAGCAGGCATTTTATGTCGGGATATTGCTATTGTGGTGGCCTGCCGCAGCCGTTTGCGGTAGCTCGTGCGCCGGGCCTCAATCGCAGGATTCACGGTCTCATGCAAGCACCTCATCCACCGCTGAAGCAGTACTACGGCACCGAGTCAGCCCGTCCTGAATGGGTGCGCGGCATTTTTACCCGCACCGCTGCTGACTACGAGCGCATCGAATCGGCCATGGCCTTCGGGTCCGGCTCCTGGTATCGGCGGCGCGCATTGCGGGCCTGTGGTCTGGGTCCTGGCATGCGTACGGTCGACGTCGGGGTTGGCACCGGATTGGTCGCGCGTGCAGCTGCGGCAATCATCGGCGATCCTGCGCTCGTGACCGGCGTGGATCCCAGCCCCGGCATGCTGGCCAATGCGCATGTCCCGGTCGGCGTCAGCCTGATCATGGGCAGCGCCGAGGCCCTGCCGTTACCCGATGCGTGCGCGGATTTCCTCAGCATGGGTTATGCACTGCGGCACATTGGTGACCTGACAGCTGCCTACGCCGAGTTCTTCCGCGTGCTGCGCCCGGGCGGCCTGCTGTGCGTGCTGGAAATCACCATGCCAAAGGGTCCGATCGCGCGCGCCATGCTCAAGGGCTACATGCGCGGCGTCGTGCCGTGGTTGTCGCGCGTGCTCGCACGCCACAGCGATATGCCGGAACTGATGCGTTATTACTGGGACACGATTGAGGCCTGTGTGCCGCCCGAGACCGTCATGCAGGGCATCTCCAACGCCGGCTTTGTCGATGTGGCCCGTCACGTGGAGCTCGGGATTTTCTCCGCCTACAGTGCTCGTCGCCCGGCGTGACTTGCCGCGGCAATCGCAGCTTCAGGCCAGCATTCGCCTGAGCAGCAATTTTGGCAGGCGCAGCACGAAACCGCCCAGCAGGCGCAGGTGCATCCAGGTGAGCAATAAATTGTCGCGCCCATAGCGGAAGTGCGATACGCCACCTTCGTCGGGACGAAAATAACTCACCGCCGCCGGCAGGTTCACGGGCCAGACGCCCAACCAGCACAGGCGCACGACCGCTTCGACATCGAAATCAAAACGGCGCATCCACAGTTGCCCGCGCATGATCTTCAGCAGTGGCGCAATCGGATAGACCCGAAAGCCAAACAACGAATCGTGGATGCCGACCCAGAGCGTCTCTAGGTTTGCCCACCAGTTGGAGATGCGCCGGCCCTTGACCCGCAGCCTGGGTGCGCTCGCATCAAATTGTGGCTCACCGAGGATCATCGCGGCGGGTGCGGCCAGCGAAGCGGCCATGAAATCCGGAATGCGCGCACAGGGGTGCTGTCCGTCCGAGTCCAGCGTGAGCGCGTGCGTAAAGCCAGTCTCGGCGGCAAGCTGCAAGCCCGCCAGGACCGCCGCGCCCTTGCCGCTGTTGCGCGCCAGGCGCACGACACGCAACTGCGGGTCCTGCGCGGCCAGGCATTCCAGTTCCTCGCCAGTACCGTCGGTGCTGCCATCGACCACCACCCACACCGGCGCCCAGTTTTCACGTGCCGCCGCAACGGTCGAATAGACCTTGGCTCCCGGATTGAAACTCGGAATCAGTACCAGATGCGTGGTGGATGGCGTCATTGCTGCGCCAGTCGCCCGCTGCCTTGCGGCGTGCCTCGTGCCAGCCAGCTGCGCTGCACGGAGTGCGCGAGCTCACCGCGAAAATAGTTCTCCAGTTCCTCGGCAAAGGCCCGCACATCGCTCGGTGGTTCGAAGCGGCGGCCAAGCCGCACGCGATAGCTGATCGGCAATGCCGGCACGCGAAACAGCGGCCAGCCCTTGCTGAGATAGGGTGAGTCGGTTTCGATGATCAGCGTGAGCACTGGTGCGTGCGCATGCTTGGCAATCGCGCCCACGGTCAACTGGAAGGCGTTGATCGGGTCAGTGAGCGTGCGCGTGCCTTCAGGGAACAGCAGCAGCACTTCACCGGCATGCAGCGCCGCCACGGCCTCGTTGATCATGCGTCGCGGTGGCCTGTTGCAGATGAATCGCGCCAGGCGCGCGCCGGCCCCCAGGAAAATGTTCTTCATCAGCGCGCTTTTCATCACGCAGACCATGTCCGGGTGATAGGCCAGCAGGATCAGCGCGTCGATCAGGTTGGGATGATTGGGCGCAATGATGACGCCCGATTCCTGGCGCAGCGATTCGATGGCGGTCAGATCCAGATCGTAGGCACCGAGCCAACGTAGCGCGCCGACATACAGGCGGAATCCCTTGCAGATGCCACGCCGGCCAAAAGCGCCGCCGGCGCGCACCGGCAGCAGGATATATGCCGGCAATGCTATGGCGGACCAGCCTAGGCAGATCACCGCCAGCAACGACAGGCCTGCGTACACGGTGACATGGCGGTGCAGTACGCTGAACGGCCTGGCGCGGTTCATTCCTCGGACTCAACGCGACGGGCGGATCGAGCCAGTATCCACGCGATACCTAGGCCGCCCGCGAGATCCGACTTGCGCTGCAGCAGCGGGCTGTCGGCGAACACGGCACCCTCGAGGTTGATGTAGCGCAGGAAGCCACCAACCCAGTAACGTGGAAAGCGCCTGGAGATGGCCGCAATGAACTCGCTCCCCGTATAGCCAGCGCTGGCCGTGTAGGGCGGCCGGTCCGCGGTCGCATAGCCCGTTGGCACGGAATAGAAATACTGGTTGTAGCGTCGCGATGCGAATATCGGCCCGGCCAGCAGGCCCAGGTTCCAGCCCGGCGTGCCGCCGAAGTGGCGAATATCCAGATTCAGCTGCGGCGCGAGATAACCGCCCACATCGCGCGGCGCACGGTTCACCGTGAAGGCGAGGCGCGCCGGCACGCGCAGTTCCAGCTGGGTAGAGTGCGAACTGTTCGACCACAAGTGCAGCGCCAGCACCGGGCCCGCTTCGAGCAGCGCATCGAGATCGGGCATGCCGCTGCGAACCGCAGCGTCACGGCTGCGTACCGGCACCGAGGCGCCGACGCTGATGTTGAGCGACACTCGGGCGGTATCCAGCAACTTGCCGCGCACGCCGTCGCGATCCGCGCGCAGGAAAGTGCCGCGATAGCGGATGTACGGCAGTGGCAGGACGTACAGATGAGAGCTCGCCGAACCCGGATAGTCACTGAAGCCGACCACGCTCGGTCCCAGCCCCAACTCCCACAGCGGTTTGTTGTCAGCAACGGCGCAGAGTGGCGCGAGCAGGCCGATTGCCGGCAGCACGAGATGTAGCCTGGTCCACAGGCATCGCAAAGTTGCCGCGCGTTTCATGCAGCGCTCTTCAACCGCAGGCCGAGCCCAGGCCTACGGCCTCGATCTCGATCAGCAGATCGCGCCGGCAGACATCTGCCGCGAGAAAGGCAATGGCCGCGGCAGGCCCGACCAGCTTGCGCAGCGCGCTGGCTACCTGCGGAAAAGTGGCCGCACGGCGCAGGTACACCTTGTAGATAAGTGCCTCAACGCTGAAGTGCGGCGCTGGATTCAGACGGTTGGCCGTGTCGATCAGTGTGCGGATGTTCTCCATAGTTTCGACAGTCTGCGCATTGATGTCATCGGCGTGCACCGATTCATGACCCAGGATGCTGGCGGTGCCCGAGATCATCAATTTGCCGCCACCCGCAGCCAGAAGTGCTGCGCGCGAAAACGTTGGACTGCGTGGTCCGTGCTTGGCCGGATAGCAGTAGGCACTGACCTGGCGCGGGTTCTCCAGCATTTGTGCAGCGCATCGACTGGCCAGGAAATAGATCACGAGCGGACTGCCGTGGGGCGTTCCCAGTGCCGACGCCGCCGGCGCAGCGGCATGCATCGGCCAGTCGAAGGCGACAAAACTTTCATGGCGTGCGCTGTTGAACAGCCAGTAGCGTTCACCGACCGCCGCAGGCTCGTTGATGCCGGCCACATAGTTCCATACCCGCACCAGCTGGCGATAACCGCTGGTCTCGAGCGCGGCAAAGATCTGCGCGTAGGCTGCGGTGGTGGCTGCCTTGAGAGGGTTGTCGCCCGGGGCTGTGACCGACTGCTCCGGCTGCGAAATGCAGCCAAACAGCAACTGGTCGTTGTAGCGGCAGTACACCGCGCCGAATTGTCCGGACTGCAATGGCGCATCGGTGCGCCAGATCTCGTAGAGCGTTTCGGGACCGCCGAGCGGGCTGAGCGGCACGGCGGCCACTGGCACCTGGTCCAGATCCAGCGGTGTGCTGTCTCGGCCGAATTGCGCCATGCCCATCACTTCGCTCCACAAGCGATCCGTGCCAGGAGGCAATTGCGCGCGTGAACGGTACTCAACGCCCAGCGTCAGCAAGGGGCTGCTCAAGAGCGCACCGGTGTCTCGAAGCCCCTGACACGGATGTATCGATGGCGGCGCCACACGGCCAGCCACGAGCGGCGCAGCAGTATCACGGAGGTAATGTAGTAAAGCCCCTTGAAGCAGCGCAGCGCGCCCCAGATCGGTACCTTGCCGTAGATGTCGCCAGCCAGCATGGACAGCATGGCTTCCTTCATGCGCAACGTGTTGCGTGGATGCATGAGCAATTCGCGCATGGCAGGCATGGTCAGTCGATAGATAAACCAGGAGAACACGCGCGGGCCGTGCCTCACCTGTCGATCGAAATCCCACAGGGCACTGACAGCCTCCTGCGGTGCACGCAGGCAGCGATCAATGGTGGCGGCGCCCAGTTCGCCGCTACGCATGGCGAGCCAGACGCCCGTGGAGAACACGGGATCGATGAAGGCATAGGCATCGCCGAGCAACAGGAAACGCGGCCCGCAGCTGCGTCGTGACGAGTAGCAGTAGTTGCCGGTGGCTTCAACGGCCGTGCTCAGGCTTGCCTGCGCCAGTCGCGCGGCCAGCGCCGGACAAAGCGTGATGGTGGCGAGGAAGAATTCGTGCAATCCGGTGCGCCGCTGTTTCAGGTAGTGCGGCCAGACAACGGCGCCGACACTGCTGGTGCCGTCGGCCAGCGGAATGAACCAGAACCAGCCGTGCTCGAACCAGTAGATCGAGATGTTGCCGCCATCCTTGCCCGGTGCTCTGCCGGCGCCAGTGAAATGCGCGAACATTGCGGCACTGTTGTGCTTCGTATTGCGGTATTTGAGGCCAAGCCGCGCGGCGACAAAAGTATCGCGGCCCGATGCGTCCAGCAGATACTGCGCTTGCCAGTTTTCAAGCCGCCCATCGCGTTCCGCGGTGACGCTGACGCCCGCAGCGTGGAACTGCACGTCGCAAACGCGGCAGTCCTCGATGACTTCGGCGCCGGCGGCGGCGGCTTGCCTGATCAGGATGCTGTCGAACTCGGAGCGGCGCACGTGATAGGCATGGGGATGCGTGCAGTCCCAGCTCTCGGCGAACTCGAAGGTCTGGCTGTGTGCGTGCCGCGGCGAAACGAACTCCGCGCCCCACTTGGGCATGCCGATGGCGCGCACGGCCTCGGCGACGCCCAGCCGGTCGAACAGCGGCAGGTTGGCGGGCAGCAGGGATTCTCCAATGTGGAAGCGAGGATGGCGCGCCTTCTCCAGCACCGTCACGCGATGGCCGCGCTCGCGCAGCAGCGTTGCGGCTGTCGCGCCGGCGGGTCCGCCACCAATGATCAGCACGTCCGTGCAGTGAGCCGCACTCGCGGCTGCGCCAGCATCGTGCTGCGGATTGCCAGACAGGTTGGACATCAGGGCATAGTTCGTTGTTGCTGCGTGCGCATGTTCATCTGTCGGACTCAGGGGCATGCCAAGCGGCCGCGCGCGTCTGTAAGCGAATAGCTCACGTCAACAGCCAGCCAACACGCCGCATGTGAGTCTTGCACATTATAATAGCCTTGTTGCGAGGTGATGCGCCGTGCATCACCACGGTCAGCACGGGACGATGGTATGCAAACGCGTTGGGTGACCGCTGTGGCGGCAGGATTATTGCTGGTCGGAGTTGCTTTGGGTGTTGCCAGGGTCAAGGGTGAGGCCGGCATGAAAGCGATCAGCGGCAAGAGCGCCGCGGATGCGGCTGCAGCAGCCCTCATCGAGGCCGAACGCCTGGCTGGCAAGGGCAGTTGGGAGCGCATTGCCATTGGCCGTGTCTGCAATCTCTAGGGCGACAAGGCACACGGCCAGGCGGAGGTTGACGTCTGGTATTTCCGCACCGGACAGCGCGAACGAGGCGAAGCGCTGCTGGGTGTGCCAGCCGGCCGTTAGTGCGCTCGCGGAGACGCGCGTAGCACGCAGTTGGCGTATGCCAATGATTGTTGGCGCGCGATTTCCCGGGTCGTGAAGCCGACCTCAGTCAGTAGCTGCAGCCAGTCCGCCAGCGAGCGGCTGTGCAGTCGGCTGTTGCCGTAGCCGCGCAGGCGTAATACCTGGCGATCCACCCACGCGCTGGCGCGGGCGCGCAGCCCGCCAGCGTGGTCGCCAACGCGCAGCAATAGCAGGCCGTTGGCCGGGAGTGCAGCGTGCACTGCGCCCAGCAGTTGCCGCTGTGCTTCGTAGTCGAGGTAATGCAGTACGTCGAGCAATACGACCAGCGTTGCGCCGTGCAACAGCGCACTGCCGGCATCGCCCACGTCCAGCTCGACCGCGTCGCCAAGCGCCTGGCGGGCACGGTGGATTTCCGCGGGATTTCGATCAATGCCGCGGTAGCTGGCGATGCGCGCGGGCACGGGGCAGATGCTGTTCCAGCGACCGGCATGGTAGCACTCCTGCGCGGCGGCGAGCCACGTGGCCAGCAAGGCCTGGCCGCAACCCAGGTCGACGATTCGGGCCGCGCCTGGAATCAACGCCTCAGTCAGGATCAGCCGGTACACCGGATCGTGTTGCAGCTTGGCGCGTGCAAAGTGATAGGTCGATCGCCCGCAAATGCGATAGTGCGCGGCGGCCTGATTTGCCAGGCGGCCAAACCATGCATCAGTGCGCACGCTTGGCGCTCGCGCGGATCGTCGCCAGTACGCCTACGTGATCCATGTCGGGCAACAGACGTCGCCGCACGCGGTTCTCGATCAGGAACATCAGCATGACCAGTGCGAGCACTCCGAAATTGGCGAATGCCGACCAGATCGCGAGCGGCGCAGCCACGAACAATACGATCAGGGCTGCACAGACGGCCGCGAAGAACAGCGTCCACGCGAGGGTCAGCTGGCGCGTGTAGCGCTGCGCATCGACGGCCAGTGTGCCATGCACCAGCAGCGCCATCCGCGTGCACAAGGGCACGCGATCACGCGACAGCGATTGGCCAAAGGTGAGTCCCAACAGACCGTAAAAGCCCGTTTGCTGCAGCAGAT
Organism: Gammaproteobacteria bacterium; assembly: GCA_025350055.1. Classification (GTDB taxonomy): domain Bacteria; phylum Pseudomonadota; class Gammaproteobacteria; order Steroidobacterales; family Steroidobacteraceae; genus FEN-1191. The sequence goes on from JANXYK010000011.1 coordinate 145,608, forward strand.
TGAACCAGACGAAATGCGCCTTCAGCCACGGCCATTGCCAGGCGATCAGCGCAGCAACCAGTGTCCAGAGCAGCAGGGCCGGCAAACGCCGGCTCAAGCGCCAGGCCAGCGCGAGTGCCATCAATCCCACCGGGGCGATGGTCAGCAAAGCGCCCAGCGAACTCTGGTTACCGTGAGTGGTGGTCAGGTGCAGCAGCGAGGCGTAGCCCAGCAGCAACGCGCCAGCGCCGACCACAGCTGCTGTGGTCGTGGGTTTCATCGCGCCAGATCGCCGGCAGACATCGCGCTCATGGGCCAGGCACGACCCACTCCAGGCCCGCCGCTGCTCAGTCGTCCATCAGGAAACTGCGCAGCTGTTCGCTGCGGCTCGGGTGACGGAGCTTGCGCAGCGCCTTGGCTTCGATCTGGCGGATGCGCTCGCGCGTCACGTCGAACTGCTTGCCGACTTCCTCGAGCGTGTGGTCGGTGTTCATGTCGATGCCGAAGCGCATGCGCAGCACCTTGGCCTCGCGCGGCGTGAGCTGCGCCAGCACCGAGTGCGTAGTCTCGCGCAGCGACTCGCTGGTGGCCTGTTCGATCGGCGAGGTGACCGAGGTGTCCTCGATGAAATCGCCGAGGTGTGAATCCTCGTCGTCGCCGATCGGCGTCTCCATCGAGATCGGCTCCTTGGCGATCTTCAGCACCTTGCGCACCTTGTCTTCGGGCATCTCCATGCGCACCGCGAGTTCATCGGGCGTCGGCTCGCGACCCATCTCCTGCAGCATCTGCCGCGAAATGCGGTTCAGCTTGTTGATGGTCTCGATCATGTGCACCGGAATGCGGATGGTGCGCGCCTGGTCAGCGATCGAGCGGGTGATCGCCTGGCGGATCCACCAGGTGGCGTAGGTGGAGAACTTGTAGCCGCGGCGGTATTCGAACTTGTCGACCGCCTTCATCAGGCCGATGTTGCCTTCCTGGATGAGGTCCAGGAACTGCAGGCCGCGGTTGGTGTATTTCTTGGCGATCGAGATCACCAGGCGCAGGTTGGCCTCGACCATCTCTTTCTTGGCGCGGCGCGCCTTGGCCTCGCCGATCGAGACTTCGCGATTGATGTCCTTCTGCACACTGATCGGCAGATGACGCAGCACTTCGAGCAGCTGCAGTTTCTTCTGGCGGCGCTCGACCTCGTCCTTGAGACGCAGGAGCGGCGCCGAATACTTCTTGCCGGCCTTGACGTGCTTGGCGAGCCAGCGTGCGCTGGTTTCGTTCTTCGGGAAGCTGGTGATGAAATCCTTGCGCGGCATGCCGGCATCGCGCACCGCGATCACCATGATCTCCTTCTCGATCTGGCGCAGCTCGCCGATGTGCACCCGCAGCTGCTGCGTCAGTGCATCGAACATGCGCGGCGAGAGCTTGAGTTCCATGAACTCGGCAGCGAGTTTCTTGCGCGCCTTGTCGGTGCGCGGATCTTCCACGCCGCCCTTGGCGAGCGAAGCCAGCACGGTCTGCAGGTGCTTCCTGATGGTCGCCATGCGGCGCGCGACTTCTTCCGGATCGGGGCCGGTGTCGACCACTTCCTCTTCAGACTCGCTGTCTTCGCCCTCTTCCTCGTTGGTCTTCTCGGCAACCGCCGTCAGATCGATCTTGGTGGGGTTCTGCGGCTGCGCGATCACATCCGGCGCATTGGGATCGATGAAGCCCACGACCAGGTCGACCATGCGTGCCTGACCGGCCTTCACCAGTTCATAGGTATGCAGCAGGTGCTCGTGCGTGGCGGGATAACTGGCCAACGCCAGGCGCACGGCATCGAGGCCTTCCTCGATGCGCTTGGCAATGCGGATCTCGCCCTCGCGCGTCAGCAGTTCCACCGTGCCCATCTCGCGCATGTACATGCGCACCGGGTCGGTGGTGCGGCCGAGCTCGGCATCAAGCGCGGCGAGCGCCGCGGCGGCTTCTTCGATGGCTTCTTCATCGGCAGGCGCCGAAGGATCGGCGGCCAGCAGCGATTCGGAATCCGGTGCCTTCTCATACACCGGGATGCCCATATCGTTGATCGTGTTGACGATGTCTTCGATCTGTTCGGGATCGACGATCTCCGAGGGTAGGTGATCGTTGACCTGCGCGTAGGTGAGATAGCCCTGTTCCTTGCCGCGCGCGATCAGCAGCTTCAACTGCGACTGGCGATCTTCCGGCATGATGACGCGCCGTTCGATGCCCGAGATCGGCATTGCGCCCTTGCCGGCGCCCGCGCGCAGCTTGCCCTGCGGCATTTTGCCCGGGGGCACGACCACCGTCTTTACGGCGGTAACAGCGGCGGCGGCCTTGCCGGCCGGCGCTGCGCCCTTGGGCGCCAGCACAGGCTTGGCGGCCGCGGCTTTCACAGCAGCCAGCGGCTTTGGCGCTGCGGCAAGTTTGGGCGCAGCAACAGCCTTGGGCGCCGCGACTGCAGGCTTGTTCGCGGGAGCGCTCTTGCGGACTACCGCAGCCGATTTGGCAGCAGCAGCAGCGTGGCGCGCTGGCGCCGGCTTTTTCGCGGCGTGCGACGGCTGCGCTGCGGCTTTGCGATGGGGATTGGCAGGGGCTGTGGGCTTGCGCGTCATCTTTGTCTGAGTCCCTTTCAAATGATTATTTCAGGACAAGAACTCCTGCCCGATCGTTCCCAGGAACTGACAATCAGGGGGGGGGAGTTGCGCCAAATGCGGAAAAGCCGTTAATTCTACCCAATAGGCGGGGGGCAGCGCCAGCGGCCAAGGTGTATGGGCAAGCAGCGCCTTGGGCGGCGCGCAATCAAAAACTTATATAGATATCAACTAGTTACCCGTCTTTCAGCAGCTGCTGGAACTCCTGGAGCTCGGCGGCGCTCGCAGTGCGTGCATTCACGCGTGCCAGTAGTTCGTCATAGCGTCGAGCACCGCGACCCACGCGTACCTGCTCGATGAGTCCCTCGACCAGCCCGGCAAGTTCAGTTCTGGCCTGGGCGGCATCGAGCAAAGTGGCTTCGCTGAACAGTTCGCCCAGGCGCCTGGCTTCAGGCCGTTCGCGCCATTCCTCCAGCCATTGCGCCGTGCTGCGTGCCGGGTGCGCACGCATCGCTGCCAGTAACTCACGCAGGGTGCCGATGCCGGCAATTTCCTGTTCGCTGATCGTTTCGAGTGTGGCGCAGGCCGCAGGCGTGAGCGTCGCGGCGACCGCAGGAAAATGCAGCAGCAGCTGTATGGCCTGCGTCAGGATGCTGCGCCGACCGCTGCTGCCGCCGCTGCGTCGCGCCCGCGCGGCGCGCTCGGCATTCATGCCCCGCGGAGAGTCGGCACCGCCGCGTGCATCGTGCGCAGGTGCGGCGTAACCAGGATCGCTGGTGTCCTCGAGCAATTCGCGCAGCCGCTCGCTGTTCAGCCCAATCTCCTCGGCCACCCGCCCACGCAGCAATTCCAGGTACACGCCTTGCGGCACTTTCGCCAGCAGCGGGCGCGCCAGCGCCACGAAACGCGCACGGCCATCGGCATGCGATACATCGGCCTGATCGCGCAGCTGCGCGATCAGGTATTCCGAGAGTGGCAGCGCTGTTGCCAGGCGCGCTTCGAAGGCCGCGCGTCCTTCGCGACCCACCAGCGAATCCGGATCCTCGCCATCGGGCAGGAACAGGAAGCGCAGCTCGCGACCCTCGCGCGCTTCGGGCAGCGCATTCTGCAGCGCGCGCCAGGCCGCGGCGCGTCCGGCGCGATCGCCGTCGAAAGCGAACACGACTTCGCTCACCAGCCGGAAAGCGCGACGCAGATGTTCCGGCGTGGTCGCGGTGCCGAGCGTGGCCGCAGCGTAGGCCACGCCGGCCTGGTGCAGGCGCACCACGTCCATGTAGCCCTCGACGAACAGCAACCGCTGCAGGCTGGTGCGTGCGAGGCGGATCTCGTGCAGGCCGTAGAGCTCGTGGCCCTTGTGGAACAGCTCGGTCTCCGGTGAGTTGAGATACTTGGGCTCGCCACCATCCAGTACCCGTCCACCAAATCCCAGCACACGGCCGCGCGGATCGCGGATCGGAAACATGATGCGATCGCGAAAGCGGTCGTAGAACGGCTCGCTCCCGGGCCGCGGCGTCTCGCGCTCGATGATCAGCCCCGTGGACTGCAACGCCTTGCGGGCAGCTTCAGTGGCGCCGAAGCGGCGCAGCACTTCGTTCCAGGCATCAGGCGCGTAGCCGATGCGGAAGCGCTCGAGCGTGGCGCCCTCGAGGCCGCGCCCCTGCAGGTACGCACGGGCGCGCGGGTTCGATTGCAGGCACTCCTGGTAGAAGCCCGCGACGCGCCCGAGCAGATCGGTGAGTTCTTCCTGGCCGCGTTGTGCCGGGGCATTGCCCCCTTCATGCGGCACCTCGAGGCCCAATCTGCCGGCCAGCTCTTCCACCGCTTCCGGAAACGGCAGCTGCTCGAACTGCATCAGGAAGCCGAGCGCCGTGCCGTGCGCGCCGCAGCCGAAGCAGTGATAGAACTGCTTGTCGGGGCTGACCCAGAACGAGGCGGTCTTCTCGTCGTGGAAGGGGCAGCAGGCCTTGTACTCGCGGCCGGCTTTCTTCAGCGGCACTCTGCTGCCGACGATCTCGACGATATCGGCGCGCGCGATCAGCTCATCGATGAAGGTCTGGGGAATGCGGCCGGCCATGGCGCGAGTGTAGACCAGCGCCGCCAGCGCGACGCGCAGCGCTTAAGCCGACAGGCGCGCCTTAACGCGGGCACCGACCGCGCCCATGTCGGCACGTCCGGCAGCCTTGGCCTTGATGGCGGCCATGACCTTGCCCATGTCCTTGATCGAGGTGGCGCCGCTTGCGGCGATGGCCTCGTTGATCATCGCATCGAGTTCGGCATCCGAGAGTTGCGCCGGCAGGTAGGCTGAGAGCACCGCGAGTTCGGCGTTTTCAATGGCGACCAGATCAGCGCGACCGCCGGCCTCGAACTGCGTGATCGACTCACGCCGCTGCTTGACCATCTTGTCGAGGACGCTGAGCACCTGCCCATCATCGAGCTCGATGCGCTCGTCGACTTCACGCTGTTTGATGGCCGCCAGAGCCAAGCGGATGGTCGCCAGGCGCGACTTCTCGCCGCCGCGCATTGCGGCCTTCATGTCTTCCTGGATCTGCGCCTTGAGCGGCACGCGCTTCAGCGCGCGGCGCGCACGAAGTCGCGTGAGACGCGCTTGATGTGACGCTTGACCGCAGCGGCTTTCTTGCGCTTGCGCTCCTGCGTGGGCTTCTCATAGAACTCGCGCCGGCGCAGTTCGGCGAGCACACCGGCCTTCTCGCAGGCGCGCTTGAAGCGGCGCAGGGCGGCGTCAAAGTATTCATTCTCGCGGATTCGCACGCTCGGCATCGAACTCAACCTCTTGATTCGAAAAGCTGTTTGGTTCTGACCAGACAGGCAGGGGCCGCGATTCTAAGGTCAGCGGCGCCAAAAGGCAAAGTCCCGCTGTTCGGGCCAGTCCGGGCGCTCGGGGCAGGGTCCGCGGCGGCTGCCGATTGGGGCCGGGCGCTCGGCTTCGGTCATACTGCGCCGCCCCGGACCAGGCTGCAGGCTACGGCTGCCCACAAGATGAGAGTACTGGCGATTGAATCCTCCTGTGACGAGAGCGCGGTCGCCGTGCTCGATGAGTCGCAGGGCCTGCTGGCCCATGAGTTGTGGAGCCAGATCGACCTGCATCGGCTCTACGGGGGCGTAGTGCCGGAGCTGGCCTCGCGCGATCACGTCAAGCGCTTGCTGCCACTGGTGCAGCAGGCCCTCGCCGCTGCCGGCACCAGTGGTTCGCAACTCGATGGCATCGCCTATACGGCGGGGCCAGGCCTGACCGGCGCACTGCTCACGGGCGCGGCGCTGGCTCGAGCGCTGGCCTATGGTTGGCAATTGCCGGCGCTGGGCATCCATCATCTGGAAGGCCACTTGCTGGCCCCGCTGCTCGAGACGCCGGCGCCCGGCTTTCCGCACCTGGCGTTGCTGGTCTCGGGCGGACACACGCTGCTGATCGAGGCGCAGGCACTGGGCGATTACCGGCTGCTGGGCGAGACGCGCGATGATGCTGCGGGCGAGGCTTTCGACAAGAGCGCCAAGCTGCTCGGACTCCCGTATCCGGGTGGTCCGCAGCTCGCGGCGCTGGCGCAGCACGGACGCGCCGGCGCCGTGCCCCTGCCGCGGCCGATGCTCGATCGACCTGGGTACGAGTTCAGTTTCTCCGGACTCAAGACGGCAGTGCTGCTCGCCACGCGCGCACAGCCGCTCGATGAACAGCGCCGCGCCGATATCGCGCGCGGAGTGCAGGAAGCCATCGTCGATGTGTTGTGCACCAAGGCGCTGCGTGCGTTGGCCGAGACCGGCCACCAGACTCTGGTGGTTGCCGGCGGTGTAGGCGCGAATCTCGAACTGCGCGAGCGGTTGCGCCGCGCGGTCGCGGCACAGGGCGGGCAGGTATTTTTTCCGCGCAGCGAATTCTGCACCGATAATGCCGCCATGATTGCGATGGCGGGACTATTGCGCTTGCGTGCCGGCGAGCGTGGCACGCTCGAGCTGGGCGTGCGGGCGCGCTGGCCGCTGGCGGAATTGCGGCCGCCCTCGGCGGCAAGCCAGATGGTGCCGGCTGCGAGCCGGCAATGAACGACAGTGTATCGACCAACGAGAGCGTGCATGAGCGAAGCAGCGGCTGATCATATTTTCCTCACTGGCCTGGAATGCCAGTGCATCATCGGTTTCATCGAATGGGAGCGGCAGGTGCCGCAGACCGTGGTGCTCGACCTGGAGCTGCCCTGCGATTGCGCCAAGGCGGCAGGCAGCGATTCAGTAGCCGACACCGTGGACTACAAATCGGTCGCCAAGCGGGTGCTGGCTTACGTTGGCGCCTCGCAGTTCCATTTGCTCGAGACGCTGGCGCAGAAGCTCGCCGACCTGCTGCTGGAAGAGTTCGCGCTGGCGTGGATCCGCATCCGCATCCACAAGCCCGGCGCGATCCGGCACTCGAAGGACGTCGGAGTCGCGATCGAGCGCCGCCGCGCATGACGCACGTGTTTGTCGCCATTGGCGGCAACATCGAGCCTGAAGCGCGCCTGCCGTGCGCGGCACACGCACTGCGCGAGCGCTTCACGGATGCACGCTTTTCCGCGCTCTATCGCAATCCCGCCTTTGGTTTCGAAGGCGCGGATTTCTACAACGCGGTCGCCGGCTTCACCACCACGCTCGAGGTGGACGCGCTGCTCGATGAACTGCATGCGATCGAGGCCTTGTGCGGCCGTTCACGCCACGATGCCAAGTGGGCCCCGCGCGCGATGGACATCGATCTGCTGCTGTATGGCGAGCGCATCGAAAAATCCGCGCGCTACGAACTGCCGCGACCCGACCTGCTGAGGCGTAGTTACATGCTGGCACCGCTGGCCGAGCTGGCCCCCGACTTGCGCCATCCGCAAAGCGGCCGGCGCATCGCCGATCACTGGCAGGAACTCGCACGGACGCCGCACGTGCATACGCGCGTGGCGCTGGATCTCAACGCAGTGGCTTGAGCGGGCGGTGCGCGAGCGAGCGCGCCGCGCTACCAGCGCAGGCTCCGGCCGCCGTCGACGGCCAGGATCTGCCCGGTGATGAACGGCGCATCGCTCGCGAAGAAGCGCACCGCGCGCGCTACGTCGAGCGGCGTGCCGATGTTGCCCAGCGGCGTGTGCAGGATGATGTCCTGCTTGCGCTCTTCTTCCATGCCAGCCTCGGGCCACAGCACCGGGCCGGGCGCGACGCCGTTCACGCGGATCTCGGGCGCGAGCTCACGCGCCAGCGCGCGGGTCAGATGCATCAGCGCGGCCTTGGCCGTGGAATAGACCATGTAGTCTGGCAGGGCGCGCAGGCCGTGAATATCGATGATGTTGACGATGGCGCCGCGCGTGCGCCGCAATGCCGGGGCCGCGGCCTGCGAGAGGAACAGCGGCGCCTGCAGATTGGTGCCCATGAGGTCGGTCCAGGCCTGCGCGCTCACGCGGCCAAAAGGCGTGGGATAGAAACTGGAAGCGTTGTTGACCAGCAGGTGCAGGGCGCCGAAGCGTGCGCTCACGGCGTCGGCGAGTGGCCCCAGTGTGGCGACCTCGAGCAGGTCGGCCTGGAACAGTGCCGCCGAACCGGCACGCAGCGCACACAATTCGGCGCACAGCGCTTCGGCCGCGGCGCGCGAGTGATGACAGTGCACGGCCACATTGGCGCCGGCCGCGTGCAGGCAGCGCACGATCTCGGCGCCGACGCGGCGCGCACCACCGGTCACCAGTGCGGTCTGGCCAGCGAGCGCGGCGGATGGCGGTACACTCATCAGCGCAGCTTATGACGGTACCACCCGAATTCACAGCCCCGAAAATTGCCGCGGGCCTGCCAAGCGGCTTGCCGGCACCCACGGACGAGCAGCTCGCGCAGCTGGCGAGCAGCAGCGCGGCGCTGCAGGCGCTGCTGCGCGCGCGAGGTGGCTGGCTGCCTTTCGATGACTACCTGCAGCAGCTCCTGTATGCGCCAGGGCTGGGCTACTACAGCGCCGGCGCCGCCAAGTTCGGCGCCGCCGGCGATTTCGTCACTGCGCCGGAAGTCTCACCGCTGTTCGGCCACTGTATCGCGCGCCAGTGCGCGCCGCTGCTGGGCGCAGGCTCTGCGTTGCTCGAGCTCGGGGCCGGGAGCGGCGCACTGGCCGAAACGCTGCTGCGCAAGCTCTCGCAGCTGCAGGCGCTGCCACGGCACTACTACATACTCGAAGTGAGCGCCGACCTGCGCGAGCGCCAGCGCGCACGCCTGGCCACTCTGCCCGCCGAGCTGCTGGCGCGCGTGCAATGGCTTGATGCCTTGCCGGCGCAGGGCGTGCGCGGCGTGGTGCTCGCGAATGAAGTCGCCGATGCGCTGCCGTTCCAGTGCTTTGCCGCGACGGACGCAGGCTTCCTCGAACGCGGTGTCCGCCTCGACGCCGCCGGCAAGCTGGCCTGGGCCGAACGTCCGGCAAGGGCTGAACTGCAGCGCGAACTCGAGCGCCTGGCCGCCGAACTACCTGCGGGCTTCGCGCCCGGATTCCAGGGCGAGCTGTGTACGCGTATCGACCCGTGGATCGCGAGCCTCGCCGCGCTGCTCGATGAAGGAATGCTGCTGTTGTTCGATTACGGTCTCGGCCGCAGCGAGCTGTATCACCCGCAGCGCTCTGCCGGCACGCTGCGTTGCCACTACCGGCATCGCGCCCACGATGATCCCTTCCTGTATCCGGGCCTCCAGGATGTCAGCGCCTGGGTCGACTTCACGCGCATCGCCGAGGCCGCAAGCGCAGCCGATCTGGAAGTGGCAGGCTATTGCACGCAGGCGGCCTTCCTGCTGTCCAGCGGCATCGAACAGGAATTCCTCGAGGCGCCCGATGGTGCGCAGCGCGCGCGACTCTCGGCCCAGGCGCGCGAACTGCTGATGCCCGGCGAGATGGGCGAGACCTTCAAGGCGATGGCGCTGACGCGTGGCATCACACAGCCATTGACCGGCTTCGGGCTGCAAGACCTACGGCGTCTGTTGTAGCGCCGGCAATAGCACTGTAGGCGGCAATCCTGCATGTGCCCGGGCGGGCACGAGGTCGGTCCTACACTTGGCGGTGGTCCTTCACCGACTAGTGGCATCCGTCTGCGAGGTGCCC
>JANXYK010000055.1 GCA_025350055.1 Gammaproteobacteria bacterium
CAACGTGGCCAATCGTGCCTACGTTTACGTGCGGCTTATTACGCTCAAACTTTTCTTTTGACATGGCTACCAGTCCTTGTTCATGGGCTTCGCCCAACAGTTAACGCGCTTCGCCGCAGGCGAATCGCGTACATTAAAAAAATTCCTACTCTTAAACTCTCTCGCAATTCTTCCGGTCGACACTGGAGCCCACGACCGGAATCGAACCGGTGACCTCGTCCTTACCAAGGACGTGCTCTACCGACTGAGCTACGTGGGCAAGATCCTCTTCGCACGGCGCAGTACCAATCACCGCGCCACACACCGCACCGAACCGTCCACGCCAGCTGGAGCGGGTAGTGGGAATCGAACCCACGTCATCAGCTTGGAAGGCTGAGGTTCTACCATTGAACTACACCCGCCAATGGCCGTACCCGACCTTGAAAACTCTCTGCCCGTCTGTTCACTACCCACTGCACGCAATGGTGGAGGGGGTAGGATTCGAACCTACGAAGGCGTAAGCCGGCAGATTTACAGTCTGCTCCCGTTGGCCGCTTGGGTACCCCTCCCAAGAAAAAACGAGCCGCGTATTCTGATTTCGCGGCCGCGGGGTGTCAATGCAGATTCCGGGCCAACCGGACTTTTATTTCAGTGCCCGTGGCCGTTCAGGTAGGAGTCGACCGAGCTGCGCACGGACGGGGCCAACTCGGAAGAGGTCGCGAAATCCAGGTCGATCATGCCCAGGTCATCCAGCAGGGCGCGGATCTCGAGGGGCTGGGGCTTGCCCCGGTACTGCACCGTGAACTGCCAGACCTTGGGCTGATCGGCCTTGAGGGCATCGATGTCACGGGACACCTGGTCTGCTGCGCTGCGGTCGAAGCCGCCGGAGAACAGACGAGCCACCTGATGCAGCACGGCGGAGGCATACTTGACGTCAAAGCTGGTGGTGACCCGGCCCGGGTCGCTGGCATTTGCAGTTACTGGCATGTTCAACGCAAATAGCATCATGATCGCTGCTATTAGCGCTGCGATCGAAGAAGAAGGTCTTCCATATCCTAAAGTTTGCGTCTTCATACACCTTATTATAACAGGTCGGCCTCGGCGGCCGGCAGCAGGCGCCAGCCGCCCGCCCGCAGGTCCTCGGGTAGGGTCACCCGCCCGTAACGCAGCCGCGACAAGCGGCTGACCTCGAAACCCAGGGTCTCCCAAAGCCGCCGCACCTCACGGTTGCGCCCTTCCTTCAGGGTTACCCGGTACCAGCTATGACTGCCGCTGAAACCCCCGGGTTCAATGGCATCGAAGCGAGCCAGGCCGTCCTCGAGCATCACACCGGCACTGGCCCGCCGGATCACCTCCGGCCCAGGGCGGCCGTGCACCCGCACCAGGTATTCGCGTTCAATTTCCGCGGAAGGGTGCATCAGCTTGTGGGCCAGCGCGCCGTCATTGGTGAACAGCAGCAGGCCGGTGGTATTCACATCGAGCCGCCCGATGACCACCCAGCGACCGGCCGCCGGCTCGGGCAGGCGGTCGAACACGGTGGGCCGGCCCGCGGGATCGCGGCGCGTGGTCACCTCGCCCAGCGGCTTGTGGTAGACCAGCACCTGGCGTCGTGCGGGCGCACCGAGTCGCAGCGGCCGACCATCGAGGTTGATTTCATCGAGTGAACTCGCGCGATCGCCGAGCTGCGCCACGCGGCCTTCAATGCTGATGCGGCCATCGCGGATCCACTGCTCGATCTCGCGGCGCGAGCCCAGGCCCGCGGCCGCCAGGAGTTTTTGCAGGCGCTGCGCGCCCTCTTCAGGCTCACTCACCGCAGGGTGCTCAAATCGCAGCCTTTAGCGGCTAGGCAGCGAGATCTTGCGGAACAGCTCGCTCTGCCCTTCACCGTCACGTGCCTCGATCGCCCGATCGACCAGCCGGCGCGTGAGATGCGGCCCGAACAACTGCATGAAGTCGTAGGCGAAATTGCGCAGCAGGGTGCCGCGCCGGAAACCCACCCAGGTGGTGTGGATCGGAAACAGATGCGAGGCATCGACCACCGTGAGATCGGAATCGTGCGCCGGCTCGATCGCGACGCTGGCAACGATGCCGACGCCCAACCCCAGGCGCACGTAGGTCTTGATGACATCGGAATCACGCGCGGTGAGCGCCACCTTGGGCACCAGCCCTTCGCGCGCAAATACCGTATGGAGCGAGGAAGCGCCGGAGAAGCTGAAAACATAGGTGACCAGCGGATATTTTGCCAGTTCCTGCAGGCTCAATTTTCCGGCGCTGGCCAGCGGATGGTGGCGCGGCACGATCACCTGCCGGTGCCAGCGATACACGGGCAACAGCACGAGGCCCGGAAACAGGCCATCGGACCCCGTGGCGATGGCGAGCTGAACGCGATCGGTCGCCACCATTTCTGCGATCTGCTCTGAAGTGCCCTGGTGCAGGTGCAGCTCCACATCCGGATAGCGCTCACGAAAGGCCTGCACCACCGGCGGCAGCACATAGCGCGCCTGTGTGTGCGTAGTGGCAATGGCGAGCGTGCCGCGGCTGTCCTGGTTGAGGTCGGCGGCGACGGCCTTGAGGCTGTCGATCTCGGCCAGCGCACGCGTGGCGTATTCGAGCACCTTCACGCCCTGTGGCGTGATGCGCGAAAACGCGCGGCCCTCGCGCACGAACAGGTCGAAGCCGAGCTCGCGCTCGAGCGCCTTGAGCGCGCGGCTGATCGCGGGCTGCGAAGTACCCAGCGCCGAGGCGGCCTGGGTCACCGAAAGTCCGTGGCGCGCGATCGCCACGGCGTATTGCAACTGGTGAAAGTTCATCGCTACGGCTCACTGCCGGCATTGGCCGACCTGTTCTGGCTCCCACTTCTGACATTCGAAGCCACGGCTGAAAATTATAACAACGCGTTATCAATGAATGGCCTTTTATTTATCGCTTGGCCGAAACGGCAGGATTAGAGTGCTGCAATGATCTACGACAGCATACTTGGCACCATCGGCCGCACGCCCGTTGTGCGCATCAATCGTCTGGCCCCCGCCGGCACGACGATCTACGTCAAATGCGAGTTCTTCAACCCGCTCTCCTCGGTGAAGGATCGCCTGGCGATCGGCATCATCGAGGATGCCGAGCGGCGCGGCGAGCTCAAGCCCGGGCAGACCGTGGTCGAGGCGACTTCCGGCAATACCGGCATTGCGCTTGCGATGGTGTGCGCGGCCAAGGGCTACCCCTTCGTGGCGGTGATGGTCGAGACCTTCTCGGTCGAGCGCCGCAAAATTATGCGCATGCTGGGCGCCAAGGTGCTCCTGACGCCGGCCGCCGAACGCGGTACGGGCATGGTAAAGAAGGCCGCCGAACTCGCGCAGAAGAATGGCTGGTTCCTGGCGCGCCAGTTCGAGAACCCGGCGAACCCTGCCTACCATCGCAGCACCACGGGCCCGGAAATCCTCTCGGACTTCGTCGGCAGGCGGCTCGACTTCTTCGTGACTGGCTGGGGCACCGGCGGCACGCTGACCGGCGCCGGCGAAGTGATTCGCCTCGCGCGACCGGATGTGCGTGTGATCGCCACCGAACCCGAGGGCGCTTCGCTGCTCGCGGGCAAGCCCTTCGCCCCGCACAAGATCCAGGGCTGGACTCCCGATTTCGTGCCGGCCGTGCTCAATCGCAATGTGCCCGATCGCGTCGTCACCGTGACCGATGTCGAAGCGATCGAGGCTTCGCGCCAGCTGGCACGCCAGGAGGGCATTTTCTGCGGTATCTCTTCCGGCGGCACCTTCGCTGCTGCCGTGAAGGTGGCTCGCGAAGCCGGCGCTGGCGCCGTGCTGCTGGCCATGCTGCCGGATACCGGCGAGCGCTACTTGTCGACCGCGCTGTTCGAGGGCATCCCGGATGGCTCCGACGCAGAAGTCTGAGGCGCGCGCCATCGAGACGCCGCGGTCCACGACCGTGTCCGCCACGACGAGTGCGACGCTAGCGCCGACGGCGAGCGTCGCGCTGCCTGATCCAATTCACCTGTATCGCGGTGGCACGCTGCACAGCGCGCGCATTGCCTACGAAAGCTGGGGCCAGCTCAACGCCGCGCGCGACAACGCCATCGTGCTGTTCACCGGGCTCTCGCCTTCGGCGCACGCAGCGGCCACCAAAGCAGATCCGAGCCCGGGCTGGTGGCAGCGCATGATCGGGCCGCAGCTCGCGATCGACACGCGCCGTTACTTCGTGATGTGCATCAACTCGCTCGGCAGCTGTTTTGGCTCGACCGGCCCGGCCTCGATCGATCCGGCCACGGGCGAGCGCTATCGACTGAATTTCCCCGAGGTCGCGGTCGAAGACATCGCGCGCGGCGGCTATGAAGCCATGCGCGCGCTGGGCGTCGAGCGCGCCGCGGTGGTCATGGGTGCTTCGCTCGGCGGCACGGTGGTCACGGCTTTCGCGGCGCTGTTCCCGCACGGCGCGCGCCGCCTGATCAGCATTTCAGGTTCCGCGGCGGCTTCGCCGTTTGCGATCGCGCTGCGCTCGGTGCAGCGCGAGGCCATCCTGCGCGATCCGGACTGGCAGGGCGGCAACTACGCGCCCGAGCATCCGCCGCGCAACGGCATGCGCCTGGCGCGCAAGCTCGGCACGATCACCTATCGCTCGGCCACCGAGTGGCGCCAGCGCTTCGGCCGTCAGCCGATTGCTGGCAATGCCCTACGCGCGAGCCCCTTCGCACCGCGCTTCGCCGTCGAGGGATATCTCGAGTCGCAGGCCGAGCGCTTCACGCGCGTCTTCGACCCGAACTGCTACCTGTATCTCTCGCTCGCGATGGATCGCTTCGACCTGGCTGAACACGGCGGCTCGTATCGTGCGGCGCTCGAAGACAGTAAGCTGGAAAGCGCGCTGGTGCTGGGCGTGGAAAGCGACATGCTGTATCCGATCCATGAGCAGGCGGCGATCGCCGAGGCGCTGGAACAGAGCGGCATCGACACGCACTTCCAGCGCCTGCCCTCGCTCGAGGGCCACGACGCCTTCCTGGTCGACATCGCGCGCTTCGACGCGGCGATCCGCGCCTACCTGGGCTGAAGGCCCGCCGGCGGCCGGGCCGCCACTTCCTGGCGCACGAGCGCGCGGCTGCCATACGCAACCGGGCGCGCTGCGCGCGCGCCATGCACATTTCAGCTTGGACCATGCGGCCGTGAATTAGTTCACATTACGAACAAATTCATCCAATTGTCACGGCCCTGTCTCTTGCAGTGCATACAGTATGTAGTACTATACCGTTCGCAGTACGAACTAATATTGGTCCGCACTGCTGCAGGCAAAAGGAGCACTAGCATGAGCGAACTGAACTTCAGACCCGAACTCGACAAGAGCTACGCGGCTGATCGGGCAGTGGCCATGCCGGCACTCGATGCCGGTGTGACCACCGCCAGTCATCCGCGCCTCAACACCCTCGGCCGCATGCAGCGTCGCCGACTGAAGGCCACGCGCCTGCAGTTTGAAGACACGGGCTTTCGGCTGTTCCGGGTTTACTGAACGCGATCCTGGACCAGCGGCCTTCAGGTCGCTGGTCCAGGCTGCGCCAGATCAGACTGTGAACTGCGTCACAGCGCAGCACGCTTAATCCTCGCCGCTACTGCCGTTGGTCAGCCGTCAGCGACCGCCAGTCGGGGTCTGCTGGCCAGCTTGGCGGCGCTACCTATACTGGCGCCCATGAACACCAAGCGCCCCCGCGGCTTCACCTTACTGGAACTGATGATTGCACTGTCAGTCGCCGGCATCATCGTGGCCTTGGCGATTCCCAGCATGCGCGATTTCATCCGCAACAATCGCCTGACGGGGGCGGCCAACGACATGCTGCACTCGATTCAGGTGGCGCGCTCCGAGGCCGTCAAGCGCCAGAACGGCAATGTCGTGGTTTGTGGTACGGCGGATCCGACCGTCGCCGATGCGGCCCTCACTTGCAGCTACACCAGTTTTGCCGGCTGGTTCGTGTTCCAGGACAGCACAATTGGCAACTGGTCGCACGACCCCGACGAACCGGTGATTGAGCGTCACGCAACGGTGGATCCCAGCGTGACCGTGATCGCCGATCGCAATCGCATCATCAGCTACACGCCCACTGGCTTTGCCAGCCCAGGTGGTGGCGGCTTCCTGCCCACGACGCGCGTGGTGATCTGCGATGCACGCGGCATCACGGCCTCCGGAACCAACACCGTTGGCGTAACTTCGACTGCCCGGGCCTTGATCATCCAGCCAACGGGCCGCGCACGCGTGTCCAACGTGCAGGCCGATGTGACGGCAGCGCAGACCGTAATCGGCACGAGCTGCCCCTGAACGAGGCACCCAGGCCATGCTGAAAGTTCACGCAATTCGAACTGGCTGTGCGCCCCGGCGCGGTCGCGGTTTCTCCATGGTCGAAGCCATGGTGGCGCTGGTGGTATTGGCGGTCGGCATGCTCGGCATCGCCGGACTGTTCGTGATGACGCTACGCGCCGGTGGCAATGCCATCTATCGCATGCAGGCCGTGAATCTGGCGCAGGATGTCGCCGATCGCATCCGCGCCAACAAGACCGCGGTGCTGGCCTATCAAGGTAGCGCCGCAAACAACAACTGCGAAGGGCCCGGCTCGGGCAATTGCACACCGGCGCTGCTGGCCGCGAACGATCTGGCTATATGGACCGCACAGATCGCCGTCGCGCTGCCCAGCGGCACTGGACGGATCGTGGTGACGCCGCCCGCCGCGGCGGGTCAGCCAGCGACCTACAGTATCTTTGTCAACTGGCTGGAACAGGGTCAGGCCGCTAACCAGACCGTACTGGCACAGTCCTACAACCTGAACATGCAGACATGAGCACGCCAGCCCACAAGAATTTCGACGTCGCCTGCCGGCAGCGCGGACTCAGCTTGATCGAGCTGATGGTGGCGCTGGTGATCAGCGCGGTGCTGGTGCTGGGCGCTGGCCAGGTCTATGTGGGCAGCCGCAATTCCTACAACCAGAACGAGACCGTGTCACGCTTGCAGGAAACCGCGCGCTACGCGCTTTCGGTCATCGAGACCGACGTGCGCATGGCCAACTACTGGGGTCTGATGCAGAACTCGCCACCGATCTCTGGCGCGGCGACTGGCCAGGGTCTGCCATGGGCCGCAGTCGCGAACACGGCGGCGGCCAACCTCTGCGGCGATAACTTCGCCGCTGACGTGACAACGTTCCTGCAGGCCGACAACAACACCTATCAGTTGAGTCTCAACAACAGCAAGCAGCCTGGCTGCGACACCCTGAATGGCTGGACGACGGCACCGGTGGGCACAGCCGACACGCTGACCGTGCGTCACGCGTCGGTGCTGCCCGCCGGCGGCGCGAACGGGACGCTGCAGTTGTGTTCGACGCAGAGCGCCGCCACGCTGATCAGCACTGGCGTTTGCCCGCTCCCGGTCGTGCTGCCGCTAGTGCAGCAGATCAACAATGTCATCGTCGATGCCTACTACGTGAGTCAGAACTCCGCACAACAGAATGGCCTGCCGTCCCTGCACCGCAAGGCGCTGACCAGCATCGGTGGCGCGATCACCTGGCAGGACCAGGAGATCGTCGCTGGCGTCGAGGACATGCAGGTGGAATTCGGCGTCGATCCGGGAACCAACACCGGTACGGCGCAACGCTATGTGTCGCCGAATGATCCGATCCTGGCCGTGCCGAGCACCCAGGTGGTGGCGGTGCGCGTCTGGCTGATGGTCCGCTCCGACACGCCTGAATCGGGATTCATCGACGGCATCACCTACGTCTACGCGGATCGCGCTGCCGCCAATGGCGTGACCTATGACCTGAACACAGCGGCCAATGCCACGATGGCTTACTTGCCGCAGCTCGATCCGGCCGCCGGTTTGGGCGGGCGGGCACACTGCCGCCGCCTGCTGGTATCCCGCACCATCCAGATCCGCAATACCTACCGCAATTGACAGTCATGACTACAACCATCGCCAATGTTTGTTCAGCGTCGCGCCGCCAGCAAGGTGCGGCCCTGGTCATCGGACTCATCATGCTGCTGGTGCTGACGCTGCTCGCGGTTTCAGGCATGAATACCGCAAGCCTGGAATTCATCATGGCCGGCAATGAGCAGTACCGACAGAACGCCTTCCAGGCGGCCGAAAGCGGTATCGACATGACCTACGCCACCGCCGCGCTGGTTCCTGGCGCACCCGATGTCACCGTGCCCGGAACCGTGCCCAATTCCACCACCGACACCTGGACTACGGTCACCACCTCATTGGCCGCAGGCGCCAAGATGTCGCCGCCCCCCAATCCGCGCGCCAACTCGTTCGGCAAGTTTTCCTATTTCAACTACGAGATCCAGAGTACCGGCGTTTCCGTACGCGGCGGCCGTGCGGTCAACGTTCAGGGCATTTCGCAGATCGGGCCGCCGTGATGCCAGGCCCTACACCATCCATTGCCTTGCGGAGAGCACCCATGAACTTACGTCCAATGATTGCGCTTTGGCTGGTTGTCGGCACCTCCCCAGTGCTCATTGCCGGCGCCCCGCCGCCACAAACGATTGAGATGGGTATCGAGGCGAACACCGCTGGCGTATCGCTGCCCTCTTCGATGCCCGGCCCCGTGGTGTTTTCAAACTGCGGCACCTGCAACCGCAGTGCGCTGCGCATCACGCCGGCCACGGCGCTGATGCTGGGCGCTAAAACACTCACCTTTGCAGAACTGGCGCGCGTCGCGCACAGCGGCTCACACTTCATGATGATTTATTACAAGCCCGGCTCGCCGGATATCACGCGCATCGTGGTCGCAGCCAACTAGTGCACCATCACGCCAACAGCTATCGCATCGCAAGAGTCAATACTCTCTCGAGGATCCATCCATGAACACCGCCAAGCATTTTAGTCTGCCCCAGCTGGCCGGCTGCCTGATCGGCGCGCTGCTGAGCGCGATGGCCATCGCCGACGACAGTGAGATCTTCCTGGGCACCAACGCCGCGGCCGCCTCACCCAACATCCTGTTCATCCTCGACACCTCCGGCAGCATGAGCTCGTCGGTGACCAGCCAGGCGGCCTATGATGCGACGACGACTTACCCCGGCAGCTGCAGCACATCGGTGGTCTATTTCGCCAATAGCAGCTCGCCGCCCTCCGGTTGCGGTGGTCTCAAGTCCGTCACCGTAGCCGCCCAGAAGTGCCAGAGCGCCAACGTACCGCTATCGAGTGCCACCGGCTCGCCGGGCTTTTTCACCGGCACCTTCATCCAGTGGCGGCTCTCGGGCGGAAACTATGCGTGGAATTCCTCGCTCGGTAGCAGCGCCAGCCGCTTCGAGGTGGCCTGTCTGGACGACTACCAGCTGGGTCTGAGCACGCTCCCGTCCAAGTACATCGGCACTACCAATTCTGCGGCCAATGAGTGGACCACCACGGCCTCGACTTCCTACTGGGCGCCTCCGCCTGGCGGCCTGGGTGGCAGTGGCGTGGTCTTTACCCTGTACAGCGGCAATTACCTGAACTATCAGACCTCGAATCCGCCGCTGGTGATCGGCACGCGCATCTCGGTGGTGCAGCAGGCGGCCACGAACCTGATCAACTCGGTCTCGAACGTCAACATCGGTCTGATGCGCTACAGCAACAACGGCGGCAACGGCGACGCCGCGGCCGCCGGCGGCATGGTCGCGTATCCGGTCTCTCCGGTGGCCACCAACCGCGTCAATCTGGTCACGACGCTCAACAGCTATTCGGCCAACGGCTGGACGCCGCTGTCCGAAACCCTGTACGAAGCCTACCTGTACTACAGTGGCGGCCAGGTCAATTTCGGCAACAGTTCCCAGCCCTTCCAGAGCGTGGCCAGCTCGCGCGTCGGCGGCTCCGCCTCGTCGAACCAGTACCAGAGTCCGATCAAGTTCTCTTGCCAGAAGAACTTCATCGTCTACCTCACGGACGGCCTGCCCACCCAGGACAACCAGGCGGACTCCCTGATCACCGCCCTGCCCAACGAAACGACCCTCGGCGGCGCCTGCGACGATACGACGCAGTCACCCTACACCGGCCTCGATGCGCTCGGCATCCCGATTCCCGGCGGTTGGGGTCCGGGATCGCAAGCCGGCATGTGCATGAAGCCGTTGGCCAAGTACATGTTCAACGGCGACCTGAGCTCCCTGCCGGGACAACAGAACGTGTCGTTGTACGCCATCGGTTTCGGCGACGATCCGGCGCTGGCGACCGCGTTTGGCTGGCTGAACCGCGCGGCCACCGCCGGCGGCGGCCGCGCCTACACGGCCAACGACCTCACGAGTCTCGAAGGAGTGTTGACCAACATCGTCGGCAACATCCTGCAGGATTCGACCTCCTTCAACGCACCGACCGTGCCGGTCAACGCCTTCAACCGCTCCGCCAACCTCAATGATCTGTACTTCTCGGTGTTCCAACCGTCGTTGAACTACCATTGGCCGGGCAATGTGAAGCGCTATGAATACGCGAACGGCGCAATCGTCGACGCCAACGGCAGTCCCGCCGTGAACCCGGCCAACGGCTTCTTCAAGAACAGCGCCCAGAGCGTCTGGTCCGCCGTTGCCGATGGCGCCAACGTCAACAAGGGCGGTGCCGCCAACATGCTGCCGTTCTGGGATCCGGGCACCACCCCTAGCCGCTCGGTCTACACCTACATAGGCAGCAATCCTGGCAGCCCCGTGGCCCTTGCATCCAACGCGGCCTACTCGTTCGTGACCACCAATCCGGCGCTGACCAATACAGTGATCGGCCTCGCCGCCGCGGCGACCGCGGCACAGCACGACAACGTCATCAACTTCGTGCGTGGCGAAGACGTCAAGGACGCCAACGGCAACGGCATCGTCAACGAAAACCGCTTCGCGATGGGCGACCCGATGCACGGCCAGCCTGGCGTCGTGGTGTACGGTGGCACAACCTCGTCACCGGACGTCACCAATGCCGCGGTATTTGCCGATGAAAACGACGGCATGCTGCACGCCATCGATGCGCGGACCGGCACGGAATTGTGGTCCTTCATTCCGCAGGAACTGCTGGCGAACATGGCGCCGCTGTATTCCAACGCCACGCAATCGGCCAAGCAGTACATGCTCGACGGTGACGTGGTGGTGCTCAAGCTCGACGTCAATAACGATGGCATCATCGATCCGGCAGCCGGCGATCGCGTCATCATCTACTTCGGCCAGGGGCGCGGGGGCAGCAACTACTATGCGCTCGACGTGACCAACAAGAATGCGCCGAAATTCCTCTGGACACTGACCCCGACGCAGCTGCCGGGTATCGGCCAGGCCTGGTCCACGCCACAGCTCACCAAGGTCAACATCAGCGGCGCCACGCAGAATGCACAGAAGCTGGCGCTGATCATGGGCGGCGGCTATGACCCGGCCGAAGAGGTCGCGGCCTACCACTCGCCCGACGGTGTCGGCAATCACGTGTACATGGTTGACGCGCTCAGTGGTGCACTGCTGTGGTCCGCCGGTCCGGGAGCCTCGACGACCGATACGCTCAAGCTCACGCGCATGGATCACTCGATCCCTTCCAACATGACTGTGATCGACCTGAACAGTGACGGCTACGTCGATCGCATGTATGTGGGCGACATGGCCGGTCAGCTGTGGCGCTTTGATGTTACTAACGGGAATCCGGCGGCCACGCTGGTGGCCGGTGGCGTCATCGCATCCTTGGGCACCCACGATGACGCGAGTCACGCCGTCATAGATACGCGCCGCTTCTACGCCGCGCCGGATGTGGCCGCGGTCGCGCAGAAGGGCCTCAGCCCGTTCCTGAACATCGCCATCGGCTCGGGCTATCGCGGACATCCGCTCGATACCAGTGCGCAGGATCGTTTTTATTCGGTCCGTGACTCTTCGCCTTATACCGCGCTGACCCAGGCGCAATACGTCGCGTACCCGGTCATTCACGATGGCGACCTGGTGGACGTCACGACCAATGTCGCGGCCGTCATTCCGGCCGGCTCGCCCGGTTGGAAGATGCTGCTCGACCAGGCTGGCGGTTGGGACGGCGAGAAGGTGCTGTCCTCATCAGTAACGCTGAACGGCACGATCTATTTCCCGACTTACACGCCCAATACCAGCAGCTCCAGCGATCCGTGCACGCCGGGGCTGGGCCTGAACATTGCGTACGCCGTCAGCGTGTTCAACGCTGCGCCGACCAACAATCTTGATTCCAACACCGCCCAGGTCAACACCACGGTCAGTGACCGCTACATGCACCTGGCCCAGTCCGGCATCGCGCCGTCGATGTCAGTGTTGTTCATGCAGACCCAGGGCACCTGCACGGGCGTGGGCTGCACGCCGCCGCCTGGACCGCCGAAGCCGATATGCACCTACGCGCAGGAAGTCACCAACATGTGTGGTAACGTCGGCGACAAGATCCGCACCTACTGGCGTGAAGGCGACGCCAATTGAAGGCTTGGGCATATCCGGCACGCATTGAGGCACTATCTATGAACAGCTCACCACCTGTGATAGCGCTGGGCGCCGGCGCGCGGGCCCGCGCGTTGCGACACTCCGGCTTCTCGCTGATCGAATTGATGGTGGTGGTTGCCGTGGTGGCGATTCTGGCGACGATCGCCACGCAGTCCTACCGGCGCTACGCGATGCGCGCCAACCGCACCGATGCCAAGAGCGTGTTACTGCAAATCCAGACGGCTCAGGAGAAGTACTTTCTGCAGACCAACGGCTATGTCACGACGCTCCCCAATATCGCGGCTGCTCCGCCCGTCGGTCTCGGCGTGGCAATAGTTGGAGGAACCGGTGCGACCCCCTCAGGCAACTACAACATTGCCTTCGCAGCGGCCACGGCCACCAGCTATAGGATCACGGCCACTGCCATTGGCGGTCAGGCCGCCGACACCGACTGCCCGACGCTGTCGGTCGATCAATCGGGACAGAAAACGCCCGGCCCACCGTCCCAATGCTGGTGATTGCAAGCAGCTGATCTTGCAGCTCGAGCAGGTCGCCATCGTGTTGGCACAAGCCGCTCGCGCGAGCGAAGCCGATGGTCGGCTGTTTACGGCATATGAACCGCAAGACCTGCAGCCCGATTTACCTTAAGTTGCGATCATGGACCCGTGTAACTCCCGGCGCCGCAACTCGCCCTATGAACGCCTCTGGCTGGTCCTGGGTCTGTTGCTAGTCGCGGCGACGTTGTGGGGAGGGTCGCCACCTGCGTCGCCGCCCTCGCCCGCTATGCCCATACGCTTGATGCCGACGTGATCGCCGGTCAGGACGCCGCTGGTGGCGGGCTCAAGATTACTGAACGGCATCGGCCAAGTGCAACGCGGCTACATCGACTACATCCTGCTCGGCGGCGCGCTGCAGCGCAGCCTCGTGCCCGGCTCCTTCGAGCGCCTGACTTATTCCGGCACCGATGCGTGGCGTCTCAAACTCTCTGATCACTGCCCGGTAGCAGTAGAACTACTCCTTCATTAAGTTGACTAGCACTTGGAATTCATGGCCGTCTAGGCATAATTGGGGCACACCGCTGTGATTGCGACCGGCATCACAGGCCGGGCATTAGAGAGGATCCATGGAACGTCGTCTGCACACACGGCATCGCGCACGTACTACGGTGTACATCATGATGCCGGCCGGCAAACGTCGCCTGTGCCGCGCGATCAACCTCAGTGCCAACGGTGTGTTCATCCGCACCGCTTCGCTCGGCCTGCGCAAGGGTCAGCAGGTGGAACTCGCCTTCGCCATCGACCTCGGTCAGGTCACCAAGGTGCATCGTCGCACGGCGATCGTTGCGCATATCTCCGGCGGCGGCACTGGCCTGATGATGGATGCTTACGCCGCGCGTTGAACTGGTGCCGGCAGAGAGATTTGAACTCCCGACCAACGGTTTACAAAACCGCTGCTCTACCACTGAGCTATGCCGGCGA